>CAYZGP010000023.1:0-18730 GCA_964478065.1 uncultured Pirellulaceae bacterium | reverse complement strand
TCTTGGCTTCAGCAATCTTGGCTTCAGCAATCTTGGCTTCAGCAATCTTGGCTTCAGCAATCTTGGCTTCCAGCAAGTCCGATCGAAACTGCGATCATGAACTCGCCTTATGCGTGAACTTATCGTAACAATAAAAAAAACCGTTGACCATGAGTGGTCAACGGTTCATTACTTTCATAATGCAAAAATTCAAATCAACTAAGTTTTCAGTTGCCATGTTCATGCTTGGGTGAGCATGTTTCAATAATGACCGAGTTTTTGGAATTCCATTGAGGGGCATGCTTCCCATGACCATCACACCCAGCCCGAAAATTTAGCCGAAACAGGATCCTAATTAAAAGGCATTTGCTCAAGCGGTAACTCAACGGCATTCCCAAAATCACTTTCAGATTTGCCACTTTGCAGCGTTTCAAACAAAGGCAGATCGTTGGTGGATGTCGGTTCATCCGGATTGCTATTTGCAAACTCGGTGCTGAAATTAGAAGCCAATCCAGCTCCCAATTCTCCAATCAAATCCATTGGCTGAGTGACTTCATTGGAATCCAGCTGGTTTGGCTGCTCCTGATTCTGCCCAGAAACATTTTCCGCTTCGTCAACCTGACCAAACAGACTTGCGGTCGGCATAAAGCCTTCCAGCTGCTGGCTGCGAACAGGATTCTGTAACTTGCGAACGGCCTTGGCTTCGATTTGACGAACTCGCTCGCGAGTCACTTTGAAAATTCGGCCGACTTCTTCGAGCGTATACGTGTATCCGTCACCCAAACCGTAACGCAGTCGTATGATCTCCCGCTCGCGATAGGTCAACGTTTTCAACAACCCTTCAATTTTGTCTCGCAAAATGCAATTAGTCGCCATGCGCACTGGATTGTCACTTTGAGAATCTTCAATGAATTCGCCAAAGCTACAGTCGTCCCCTTCGCCGACCGGTCGATCGAGGCTAACTGGATGACGCCCGATGTCCATCACGCGACGAACTTCGTCAACATCCATTTGAGCACGCCGGGCGATCTCGTCCATCGTTGGCGGACGACGAGTTTCTTGAAGCAAAGCCTTTTGAATGTTTCGCAATCGAGAAAGTACATCGATCATATGAACCGGAATTCGAATCGTGCGTGCTTGATCAGCGATCGCTCGCGTGATGGCCTGCCGGATCCACCATGTCGCGTAGGTCGAAAATTTGAATCCGCGACGATATTCGTATTTGTCGACAGCACGCATCAAACCCGTGTTGCCTTCCTGGATCAAATCCAAAAAGCTCATTCCGCGGTTGCGATATTTCTTTGCAATCGAGACAACCAACCGCAAATTACAACTGGAAAGCGTACGCTTGGCGTTCTCAAATTCCGAGAAGTATTTTTCGCAATTCGCAGCACGTTTTTCGAGGCCGCGTGGGCTTTCCTGGCACATCAGAACCAAACGACAAAGTTCGCTACGAAGTCGCTTTCTTTCGCCTTGGCCGATTGACTCTTCGCCAGTTTTTGAAAGCTGAAGGCGAATAAACTTCATCCGATCGGAGAATTTTCGCAATTGCTTGATCAGCGGACTGATGCGGCGAGAGCGAAGGCTAAGCTCTTCGATCAGGATCACCATTTTGGCTTGGCGACGAAGGAATCGCACGCGAGCTTCGGCTTTGACTTTTGCAGAAACGCTTTTGCTTACCAACAAGCGAAAATCTTTATTGTTTTCCTTTTGCAGATGATCCATCGTGCGAAAGTGGTGTGGCATCCGCGCCAGAATCTGCTCTTTGGTCAAATTTTCCGTCAAAGAAACTTTGATCGTACGATCGAACGGCAACTCGCCTGCGTAAACACGTTTCAGTGTTTCCAACGTGGCGGCAAGTGCATAATTGCACGTCATTACCGAACGACGATAACGCTTTCGTGCGATCTCGATGCGTTTGGCGAGAGAGATTTCTTCATCGCGTGTCAGCAACGGGATGACGGCCATCTGGCTAAGGTACATCCGAATTGGATCGTCACTGGGACGAGGAACTTTTCCAATCGGGGCTGACAAAGCAGTTTCGGCTTCATCTTGTTTCACGTCAGTGGATGGCTCGCCTTTTGTGAAAGGGGCCGTGTCACAAAGCTCGATACCTGAGCTTTCAACGGCGGCGATCAAGCCGTCCAGTTTTTCGGCTCCGACCACTTCATCGGGTAGGTAGCTCGTGACTTCGTCGTAGGTCAAATATCCTTGGGCTTTACCTTTTTTAATCAAAAGGTTCAGTTCTTTTTCCAAAATCTCCACGTCGTTCTCCTGCGAGATCCATCTCGCTGTATGACGTTACGCGATTCTGATTGACATTCGAAACCCGGGGGGATTTCTTCGACTCACAAGTTCCCAACTCGGTTGTCCTCAGTTGGGCGGGACCAAGCGGGCGATGGAAACTAGTGGTGCGATGGCTCAGCCAAACGCGATCGAATTTTCTGCAAATCAAAATCAACCGAGAAAGCTGGTCTCCCTTCCATGGGATCCAAAACACTTTTCCGGTCTCTTCTTTTTCTCTTTGACCAAAAACCATTTTGCGGTTTTCAGATCATTTTTGACTATGGCACTGGGCCATTTTAAGCATACGGAAGCTTCCAACTTCCGTGTGTACTTTTCTCGAAAGCAATACGCGCCCGAGTTGATCAGCATCTCCGGAGCCCTAATGTCAACATTAGCGAACTTCAGTCAAGCCGAATAAAAAAACGCTTTCACTCCATCAAACTACCCTTTTCAAACTGAAAATTACTTCACTCTGAGTCCCAGTTTTCTGTTAACTAAAACCGCAAACTAAGTACTTATTTCTTTTTAACTCGTTGCAATTGTTGCAAAAACAACTCTTCCAACGTCATGGCTTCTTCTTTTTCATCCATTTCCTTACCCAATAGCTTGGAAATTTTCGCCTGGTTGTTCGAAACGACAATCGGATCCTTAAACGCATTAATGATTAAGTCCAGTTGCTGCTCAAGCGACATATCAATCCCGTTGGCTTCCTCGGATGATTTCTTTTTTTCAATCGCAAGGTCGTACAAATAATCGACCAAGCTCTTCAAACGCGGGTCTTCAAGCTCCAGCATCAACTCCTGGTAACCAACGTCTTTACCGTCGTGAAAAAACTCACCCATGATTTCGTAGAGGTCACGCAAAACACCATCGACAAACTGACTCGGGGCGACATTCTCGACAGCTTTGTCAAGCAACGAAGAGTCCTGAATCAGGACTTGGATAAGATCCGACTCGTTGGCAACCAGCTTTGAATAGTCGATCGTTTGCTGGGGGCCTTCTTCCTGGCTTTGATAGCTTGGCCTGATCGAACGCCGCAGTTCTTTCAAACGCCGTCGGACCTGATCTCCGTTAATTTGAAATTTACGAGCAAGCCGCAACAAAATTTGGTCCTGACGCATAGCTTTGGCGGCAGATCGAGAAATCTCGCTCGCTGGAATCTTTGCCAACGTCTGCAAAACGTTTTCAAGCGCGAGGTTGGCTCGATGCGTGTCACTAACCAGATCAATGCCTTTGGTTTCGTACATGATCTTGTGTGCGATCGCATCTGGCGCCGCATCAACCATCTTTTGAAATGCTTCGCCGCCGTTTTCCATCAAGAAATCAAACGGATCGAGCCCTTCAGGGAGGCTCAAAATTCGCAAATCAATGTCGTGTTCGACGAACAGGTCAAGCACGCGATTCATTGTGTTTTGACCAGCTTCGTCGCCGTCGAGAACCAAAGTAATTCCATCGGCAAAACGTTTAATGACGCCAATATGCTGCTCGTTCAAGGCAACACCCAACGCCGCGACGACGTTACGCAGACCGTTTTGAAAAGCGGCCACAACATCGGTGTAGCCTTCGACGATGGTCAATGTTTTGTCTTTGACGTGGGCTTTTTGAATGTAATCACGGGCCAAATTCAAGGCATATAGATTTTTGCTTTTTGAAAACAGGCGCGTGTCAGTTGAGTTGTAATATTTCGCTGGCGGCGTATCGCCTTCAGGGTAAATTCCAGGCACCACGCGTCCGCCAAACGCAATGCAGCGGTTTTGCGTATCACGAATCGGGAATAGAACTCGGCCACGGAAACGCTCGTACCATCCGCCGCTTTTGTTGGGCAACACCATTCCGCAGGCTTCGAGGACTTCAGGTGAGTAACTCGTATCTCGTGCGCGGTCTAACAACCAAGTCCACGACAACGGAGCGAAACCAATCTTGAATGTATCGATGCTTTCCTGGGTGATGCCGCGGTCTTTGAGGTAACCACGAACGGGTTCGGCACTTTGACCGTGCAACAAACACTGGTGATATTCTTCTTCGACCCAAGCCATAGCTTTGTAAAGCGTTGGTTTGTCTTGCGGACTGCCTTTGACGACTTTCTTTTGAAACGTCGTGACGGGAATGTTGGCTCGTTCGGCCAGCATCACGAGAGCTTCGCGAAAATCAACGCCTTCTCGCCGCATCACGTAGTCAAACACATCACCGCGAACGTCACACGGATAGCAAACCCACGATTGCCTGTTTGGATTGACTTGGAAACTCGGGCGTGAGTCATCGTGCCATGGGCAGTTGCCAACGAAAATCGAACCCTGGCGGCGCAGATTGATCTCGGCACCAATCAAGTCGACAATATCTGTCGCTCGCTTGACGCGATCTTTCAAATCAAAATCAGGGGTAAACGCCACCAATTGCTCCAAATGGTTATTCAAAAAACCAATTGCAAAATTCAGAACGACGGAATGATTGATGGCCGAATAAGCCAAGTCAATTCACCGTTGTCTTTTTTTTGGAGGACGCGAATGAGAATCGCGTTCAGTCGGCTGAAGCTGAGCGAGTTAATTCCGCCGTTCATCGAACTGTTGGTGATAGCCAGACCAAGGCATCTTTTTGAAACCACTTCCATGTGGCGATTCGGTTTATGCCTGCGCTGCTACGGAGTTGTGTCCTCCATGACACAGCGCAATAACCTAAAACACGGTCAAAAAAATGGTCAACACCAATCCAAAAACTTTTGCAAATTGCATTGAGAATCATATCACTTGGGTGAAAGCACTCGCAACGGGAGCACGGACGGACAAGAATGCTGCCCTTGCAAATAGCACAACTTTGAAACACGTTGACGAGTAATTTTGCTTTGAGAAACGCAGCTCTTTACTGGGGATAATCCGTCACTTTCGCCCAACAACCCAAACAAGTGTACAATTGCACTTAATCGCCTGCGAACTTTGAATAGCGATTGATTCTTAACTTACGCTCTTTTGGGAGAACCCATGAAACTGCCCGTATCCGCCTTTGTGATTCCAACAACGCTGGCTTGTCTGTTTTGCCTCGTCTGTTTTAGCGGCTGCGGTCCTAGACTTGCTTCCACCCAGTCCATCGATATTTCTCCCAACGACATTCGGACTATCTTGATCGACGCGATTTCACGAGAGCAAACGGTGACCATTGAAGCATCCGCCGCAACTGCTTTTTCCGTCCACGCTCACATTGCTGGAGACGAAAGCGCCGTTGATCTGGCTGTGATGCGAGGAGAGGATTCACCCAAAATCTTGGCCAAATCCATTGAGCAACCTTCCGCCAAATTGGAGTTCGTTGTGCCGGCGGAAAAAGAAGGTGCCGTGCGGTTTAGCACTAACGGAAAAGAAGACGTCACCGTCGAGTTCACGATTTCCAATTGAAATTCAATAGTGAAATCAGTTGTCGTAAAAGCACTAACCCACCCAGTTTAGGTGAAAATCACTTGAAAACGGCGACGCTTGCACGCGTAATGCTATCGACGTTAGAAACAATTTAGCTTTTTCTACAAATCAACCTTGCAGCACCTTTGGCACTTCCGTAGATGTACTCCACGAGAAACGGAGTTGGAACGGAAGCCAAAGTTTGGCAACCGGCCGACTAACAAAACGAAACACCTTTTTAGTTCAGCCGGGTGCAGGAAACGCGGGAATTTTGCACCACCCTCCCTCCTGGGGGACGAGCATATTTTACTTATTGTAACAATGGTTTCTGGGTCAACCGTTGCAATAAGCGCTCACGGCTGAGCTTTAACTGAGCACTGGGATGGCTTGCCGTCCCAGTGCCAGCGAATACTAAAAAAGCGTTAGTCTTAATTGAGTTAAGACTAACGCTTTTTTTATTTTTGGTCTTCAAGTCAATCTTCGATACCGTCTTGGCTGGGGTCGAAGCGATCGAATCGGTTTGCGATTAGGAATATTAAAACCGTAGTTATGAGGCAGGTAAACAGCCATAGACCTCCACCAAACACAATCCCTTTGACTACCCCCGTTCCGCCACAATAGTCCACGATCGCTTTGGACGCCAACGCCCAAGCAAACGTGATCGCAAGCGCGAAAGCGAATAGCAGGCCTTTGGCGGTAAACGTCAAAATGGTTCGCAAGAAGACATCGAGCCCTTCTTGATTTCTTCGATATGGCGAAAGCAAAAACACAAAGTTTTCGATCGCAATAATCAAACCGTTAATTGGTATTAAGAGCACGGCTGCGAATAAGGCTTGCCAACCAATGACCGATCCGGTGCAAGTTGCAATTGCCAATACGATCCATTGAAATACACAACAAAGCAAAACCGGTACGGTTAGCTGGCCGATCGTCATTGCCAATGGACTAATCGGCAACGATTTCAGAACCGTCATTCGATCAATGTCGCGGCGAAAATCCAGCATCAGCGCCGCAGGCAAAAGCAAGAACGAATAAAACACTGCCGCAGCGACAATGTTCAAGAGCAATGGAAACGGCTGGTGCTTTGCCAACAACGGAATACAACAGAGAATCGTAGGAACGCCCAAGCTGATGACTAACGACATTCGATAGTGATACGCGCCGAGCATTTGTCGCCAGGCGATACTGCCAGCGCCAGCCAAACGAACGGGAACGCGGACGTTTCGAATTGCTTTAACAGACTCGACCACTTTGGTCAGTTTCGACATGCCACGTCTAAAACTATTTTTTTCTTTGGCCCGTACACGAGAAAGACACCAGCAGTCGAGTTGATAAACGGCTAACGCTGCCAGAACCACCATTGAAATCGAAGCCCCAGCGTAGCCCAACGTTGGCAGCGTGAATTGATCGGCCAAAATTGATTTGGCAAACGGTTGAAATGGCAAAAGGAAAACGCTTCCGACTGTCGTACCCATTAAACCTATTAGCTCGGAGACGAAATTCTTAAAAAAGATTAACGATCCCGGCGAAGAGATATCAGCCAACGCATGCGGTGAATTCAATGTTGTAAGCAATGCGTACCCGACACAAGCCGCAACGCTACCAAGCACAATGACTCGGGCCACAATCTGTTGTCGCTTAGACAGAGCGTAGAAAAACAGCTCGCAGCAAACGCGAAATAGATCGATGAACATTAAGCCCAGCAACATGCCAACAAATCCAGCCAGCCAGATGTTTAGATCTGGAATCATCATAACGGAAAAACAAGCCGCTTTTAAAACCGCTGATTTGGCGATCACAACCAGGCGATAAGTGATCGTTTGTGTGCGTGTGATGGGAGCGGCAAGCAAGAACTCTTTTTCCGCGCCGGTCCACTCAAATGGCTCTACCGGTTTGCGCCCAACGATTTTTAACAAATGCCAAGCCGAGTAAGTGAACAACCCAAGCGGGATCCACATTAAAAGTTTTTCAGGGTTCGCTGACTCGCGAAAGAACACCGTGAACAGTGCTTGACTGATCCAAACGAGTCCCAGTAGCGTGGCAACAATCGAAAGCAATCGTCGACGCGGGTTGCGAAACGACGATGTGAGCTTTGCCAGTTTGGCACGCGATTGATTTCGTAAGAGATCAAGCGTTGCCGGGTGGTATACATTTGAAGGTGCGAAATTCATATTCAATTTCGCTTTCAAGAAGTCGGCGAGTTGGGAGAATTGCTCGACGGGTCAGTCGGAACAACAATATCCATCAACGTGACCGGGGGTGGCGTTACGTCCTTTGCAGAACCCTCCGTTTTTAGATTAATTTCTTGCTCAAAGGCTTCTTCGACTTCCGACAAAGCAGAAAAGAAGGCGTGTTCCAGCGACGCGGCGTCTTCGCAATCGTCTTCGTTGCCAAACTTCTTTCGTAACTCGCATAGCGTTCCGTAGAATTTGCACTTGCCGGAATTTAACACCAAAACGTGTGTGCAGATGTCTTCAACCATCGCGAGTAGATGTGAACTGATCACCACCGCGACACCAGCTTTTGCCTGCTCAACGACGGATTGTTTGAGGACACGAATCGCTTGCGGATCCAGTCCTGTCATTGGTTCGTCCAGCAAAAGTGCTTTGGGGTTTTGCAAGTATGCACAGCAGATGGCTAACTTTTGTCGCATGCCACGAGAAAGCGATGATGCTGCGGAATTTCGTTTTGGCTCAAGCTCAAACATCTCCAGCAGGCGTGTAATTTCTGGGCCTGGTTTCTTAACCCCATAAACGCTGGCTTGGAATTGAAGATGTTGAAGAACAGTTAGGTCGCTAAACAGCTGCGGATCGTCCGGGACATAGGCCGTCAGTTTCTTGACGTCGAGCGGGTGTGAAGAAAGATCGAAACCACCGACCCTTAACGTTCCTCCGCTGCTTGGGATGATTCCGGTGAGCGCACGAAGCGTCGTTGTTTTTCCGGCGCCATTACGGCCGACCAATCCAAGAACTTGTCCGGGCAAGAGTGAGAACGAGAGACGATCAACAGCGATCGCGTCGCCATCATACGCTTTGCAAAAACCTTTGACCTCGATCACTTTTGGTATCTTTCAGCGACAGGCGATTGACTAGGCGTCCACATTAGGCTCTACGCCGAATGAAGCTTTGAATTCCTCGTAGGACGGAGTCGGAGTGACTGACTTTTCCTCTGGCCCCGATTCACCGCCGCCTTCGACAAGCGTATACAAACGGTTTCTTCCAAGCTCTTTTGACTTGTACAACGCCTGATCTGCACGCTCGTAAAGCGTTTCAGCACTGTCATTTGGACCAACGACAGCCAGTCCCATACTCATCGTAACGACGGTAGATTGGCCAGAGCTGTTGATGCTGAAGTCATAGAGTTCAACCGTCGATCGAATTCGAGTGCCGACCAGTTGGGCATTCTCAGCTGTCAAGCCTTCAAGCATGATGATGAACTCATCGCCACCAAGTCGACCAACAAAGTCTTCTGGGCGAACACATTCTTTCAGTGCTCGCGAAATACTAGTGAGCACCTCGTCGCCAGCCTGATGGCCGAATGTATCGTTGATTCGTTTGAAGTGGTCGATGTCAATCAACATCACGCCAAACGGAGCTGATTCTGATTGATATCGAGAAATCATGAACTGAAGCGTTTCATCAACGGCTTTACGGTTGCCAACACCACAAAGAGCGTCCGTACGGGCTTCTTTGCGTGTTCGATCCAGTTCCTGGGCTTGATTTTCAAGCTTGTATTTTGACACGACCAAGTCATTTTCAAGTCGTCGATTTGACTCAACCACATGGGCGATATTCGTCATCAACGTGCTTTGCAGCTCACAGTATTTCTCTTCTCCATCAATCGTCTGAAGCTCTTCTTGTGCCGATTGCAAAGACTGATTGTGAATGTCAACATCTTCATTTAGACGGTCAGTACTTTTCATTAGTTTCAAAAGTGCGCCAAGCGTTTCGTCACGTTCCCTTTTTAATCGCTTAGGCTCGTTGGCCATTGTATAGATTCGGCCCATGACAAAACCACAAACTAGTCCAACCCCCACGCTGGCCATTGACCAGATGCAGATGAATAGAATTGAGGACATTTCTTGGGGAAACATAGATTTTCACGTAATTTAGGGTTGCGGTGTTAGCGCAGAAACTTCGTCCCAAAAATATACGTGACAAATAATGGTGTGCACGTTTTTGGATCACGAAAAGTTTGACTTGTCCGTGCTGATTGCGGGTCATAACGATAGGGCCGATTTTCATTGCAGTTTACCCCTCACCGTGATCCGAACAGCGCGTGTTGATCGTTTTGATCGCTATCGGTTTTCCGACAAATACACCATGGGGTTTTCCACCCGCTGCAGTTTCTTAGTTAGACTGGTCGACGGGTTCCCGGTTTCGACCATCTATTCGATTCGCCGAATCATCATATGTTCCGGCTGTTTGGTTATTATTTCAGAGCCTGGAGCCGCGTGGAGCGCGATCCACAAAACAGCCTGTCTTCCGGGGCTCGCCAGCTCAGCTCTCCAGATCCAAATCCCGAATTCTGGCGATGCCAACTACTCAAAATGAAAACACTCACGCAAATTTTATCCAGTGGCCAGCAATTGAAGATTCGGCCATTGACCCGGCCAGATGTCATTGAAATTGTCCGGATTCGTCACCACGAGAGTTTGCGCCCGTTTCAATATCAGCCAGATGCATCGTTCGAGAAGCGCTTGAATGAAATAGTGGATGCCTATGAACAATCCGAAATTGCTTGCCATGCATTCAACGCAGTGATCTTGGACGGACAAACGATCGGCGACATATGCATGAACGGCTGGGGCCAGCGACTCGATTTTTCGTGGAACCTTTCTCCCGAGTTTTGGGGAAACGGAATCATGCCCAGAGCATTGGAGTTAGTTTTCGACCAAAGATTTGCCTCCAACGACAATTTGGTAATTCGCGCCGATGTTTTTCCAAATAACTCCCGCAACATTCGCATGATGAAAAAACTGGGATTCCAGCCAATCGTCCATTCAAGGATCCGAATGTGGATTTGGGATTTAGTAAGTCGTCATTCTCGAAAAGTCCTGCGGTTCCGAATGACCAAGTCCGATTTCGAAAGTCGACTCGAAAGCAATGGCGAAATCAGCTTGAGCGCAACGATTAACGGCTCAACATCCAAACCCAATCCCGAAACTGCCGCCGAGTTACCTTAAACCCCCAACGTGTTACAATTCGTATCCAACGCATGTTAAAAGCGTTATCATTTCGAATTGCTACTACGTGAAACTCACTTGAACATTCCGCCCACCTTTGATCAAACGATCCAACCTCTCGAGTTTTGGCAACAAGCTCGTGAAAAATTGATCCTGGATGTGCGATCACCAAGCGAGTTTGCTCAAGGCCACATCCCGGGCGCCAAAAACCTTCCATTGTTCGACGACGAACAGCGTGCAGAAATTGGCACAATCTACAAGAACTCTGGAAAAGAAGCCGCAGTCCTTCGTGGCTTAAAACACGCCGGCCAAAAAATGGCAGAATTGGTTGTGCAGGCGAAATCGGCAACCGCTGGCGATAACTCTGTTTTGGTTCACTGTTGGCGCGGAGGAATGCGAAGCCAGTCCGTTGGGTGGTTGCTTCAAACCGCTGGAATGCAGCCGCAAGTTTTGGATGGTGGTTACAAATCGTTTCGCAAGTTTGCCCGTAGCGCGTTTTCGACTAAGTGGAACCTCCGCGTCATCAGTGGCTTGACTGGTGCAGGAAAAACACGAGTGCTTCATTTGCTTAAAGCTTCCGGCGAACAAATCATCGACCTCGAAGGATTGGCGAATCATCGCGGCTCAGCGTTTGGTGGCATCGGTCAACCGAATCAACCCACGACCGAGCAGTTTGAAAACGAGTTGTTTCGTGAACTGGATTCCGTCGATCCTAAAATCCCAATTTGGGTTGAAGACGAAGGCAATCGAATCGGGACAGTCGTTGTGCCCAATGAGTTTCATGAGTTGCTTCGCCATTCGCGCGCGGTCTTTCTCGATTCAAGTCCACAACAACGGGTGCAAAACCTGATTGTTGACTATGGAGATCTTGCACTGGGTGAACTCGAGTTTTCAATCAACAAAATTCGTAAGCGACTTGGGCCGCAGCATGCAGACGAAGCGATTGCTGCGGTTCATTCGGGCCGAGTTCCGCGAGCCATTGAAATCGTGCTCGACTACTACGACAGGACTTACACGAAAGCCGCAAATTCGATGCCACGTTCGGAGATGGAGTCGCTGCCAATAGACGGGCTGTCTGACAAAGAGCTCGTGCAAGCGATCATTGCAAAACGCGAATAAGCCCTTGAATGTGAACAGGCAAACGCCTGGAATTTTCTGCGCTTCGCATTCTGCAACTGAATGCTTGACCAATCGGGGCATATCTCGCCCCAGCTTTGTGACTTCTGTTGAATTCAATTGTTCATGGTTACTCAAATCTCGAACACAAGCACTAAAGCCTCTTTACTCACATGAGCATTGAACTCTCAGCGATGAGCATTGATCTCTCAACGTCGCGGTATAAGATTATCTCTTCTGATCCTCTTTCGCGATTAACAAAATGAAAAACCACCAGCTGATTGCCCAGCTCTCCGACGACAAATTTGCTAAACCGCAGCTTGATAAAGCTACCGAACAAGCAAACGAGAACGAAAATCGGGCTAGTGTTAGCGAGATGATAAAAACCGCATTGGCCCAGCCGATGTTTTATCCGCCATTGCATGAATCAGTTTTTGCTGGCGACCAAATTGCGATTGCGGTTCAATCAAATTTGCCACATGCCCGACAAGTGCTTGGGTGTGTCTTGGCGGAATTGAATGCTGCCAACGTCGCGGCAACCGATATCGTCGTTGTCATTTCGCCTCGAACTGCGCGGCAGCTGGAAATTGACCCAAAGCTTTATGAATCGACTGACGAACAAAAAACCAATGGCGAACGACCTGGCGTTTTCGAAGTCGAATTCGAATTCAACTCAATTAACTTTCAAGTACACGATCCAGAAATCGCAACCGGATTGTCGTACGTCGTTGGCAACGAAGCCGGCGAGCCGCTGCATCTAAACCGATTGCTGGTTGACGCCGACGTGATCCTGCCGATTGCTTGCCCAACGGCCGGAGAAGCCGACCAACAAGTTGATTGCATCCACCCCGAGTTTTCCAGCGAAGTCATCAAAAGCCGATACGCCGATCGCAAGGGCTCGTTCCTATCGCGTTGGGAAGAAATTGAATTGGTAAACGATACGCTCGGTGCGTTTTTCTCAATTCAGCTTGTTTGCGGACCGGGTGACGAAATCCGCAACGTGTTTTGTGGCGTTCGAAAAGACGCCACCCACGCCGCGCGGTCGACCACCAATGATTTGTGGGCTTTTCAGTGGGAAGGCGAATCCGACGTCACCGTGGCTACGATTGAAATGAATGAAGCCGATCAAACCTGGGATGATTTCGCCCGAGCATTAATCACCGCCAGCCGGCTTTCAACGCCCGATGCCCCGATCGTCGTTTGCTCTGAAATCTCTGTCTCGCCTGATCGAAACATTCGTAAAGCACTTTTGTCACAATTTGAATCCGGTATCAGTGGCAAACTTTCAAAAACGATGCAGCATGTTGCGGCGATTGTGAACGAGCGGCCCGTGTTTTTGAAATCCAATTTGAAACGCAACCCAGTTGAAGAGTTAGGGCTGGGCTTTATCGAAACGATCGACGAAATCAATCGCATCGCCCAGCCGCACAACCAAGGACTCTTGATCCGTGACGCGCACTTGTGCCAGATTAATCGAGACTCCGATACGAACAACAATCCAAACGATCAAGAGGTTTGTGAAGATGCCTGATTCAAAAACACTCACCATCGAAGAACAACACGACTTGCTCCAATCAGGCCGCGGGTTTGTGGAACTGGTCGACCAGTGCTTCATCAGATTGACGGGCGATGACCGGCACGCATTCCTTCATAACTTTTGCACTGCTGACACAAAAAAACTTGCGTCAAGCCAGACTTGCGAAGCGATGGTGCTCAACACAAAAGGAAAGATTCTTGGATTCGTCAATGCAGTTGCGACGGAAGATGAGTTACTGCTGACAGGCAACGACGACCAAGCCCCGAAGATTATCGAACACCTCGACAAGTATCTTATCCGGGAAGACGTTGAGCTCAAAAACCGAACTGGTGAATTGGCCGGCACTTTCGTATGCCTTACTGGCAATACTTCGGATCTACTAGCCAACGTTTTGGGAAGTCTGCCTAAGCAGAATCAATGCTTCGTGACTGAGATCGGAAACATTCCCGCTCGTGTTTGTCACTTGGAACTGGCCGGATTTGGAATCTTTATCGTTGTTGAGAAATCAAATTTGGGCGGGCTAAAGACATTGCTGACCAACGCGTCATTCGAAGAGTGCTCCGTCAGTTCGCTTGACATCATCCGCGTCGAAAACAAAACGCCTTGGTTTGGTGTTGATGCGGATGAAACGAATTTGCCCCAAGAGCTTCAACGCGACGAGAAAGCAATCTCCTTCGTCAAAGGCTGCTATCTTGGGCAGGAAACCGTGGCTCGAATCGATGCGATCGGACAGGTCAACCAATTGTTGGTCAGCGTAAAATTCACGGCAGACTGCAATCCCACCATTGGAATGGAATTCAAAGATGGCGAGAAAGTGATCGGGCGAGTCACATCCGTAGCCAATTCGCCTCAACACGGCCCAATCGGACTTGCCTATGTGCGAAGAAAATTCGCCGCAACCGGAACCGATTTAAAAACGGCGACTGTTCAATAAACGCAAAACGTTTACTGGCGCGACTTCATTTACGCTCAACGAATCGTAATCTTTCTAAGCCCACCAACCGCCGTTGATGTGGATGGTTTGGCCTGTCACGTAAGATGACATGTCACTGGCGAGGAACAAAACGACGTCGCCGATTTCACTTGGCTCGGCGAATCGGCCCAGCGGCACCATCGTCAGCATCGCCTTACGATTTTCTTCTGGGATCGACTTGCCCATTTCCGTGTCAACGACACCGGGAGCGACTGCGTTAACGCGGATGTTTTGTCGTGCCAACTCTTTGCTGAGCACTTTTGTCAGCGTGATCACGCCAGCTTTAGCCGAAGCGTAATTCGCTTGGCCAAAAAATCCGGTGACCGCTGACAAAGAAGCCACATTGATGATCGCACCGCCCTCGTTAAGCGAACCAATCGCGGCTTTGCAAACGTTAAAGACGCCTGTCAAGTTCGTGTCGATCACGTCTGACCACTCCGTGTCGCTCATCTTTTTGAAACTGCGGTCGCGGAGAATGCCTGCGTTGTTGACCACAATGTCCAGCCCGCCAAATTTCTTGACGCCGGCTGCAACCATGGCTTCAAGCTCATCCGGTTTGCGGACATCGGCGCCCGCTGCCATTGCTCGTTCGCCAAAATCGGCAACCACTTTTTCGGCTTGGGCTTTGTTGTTGCCATCAGCGTCATCAAAAAAGTTGATCACGAGGTTGGCTCCGGCCGCATGCAGCGACGTCGCTGTTGCCAAACCGATACCTTGCCCCGCTCCAGTGACGATCGCTGTTTTGCCTGAAAGATCTAGTTGTCTCATTGTATTTTCTTCAACTTGTTTGATTAAAAAATGTAGGGTTACCTAAACGTTGGATAATTTCTCAAAGTGGCCTTTTAACGCCGAGAAAGTCGATCACTATGACGCTTGCCATTTTGGTTTTCGTTTTTCCAAAAACGCCGCCAAGCCTTCTCTCGCGTCGGCAGTCTCTCTGGCTTCCGCTGATACACCGATCGAGCCGCGTAAATCATCAATCAAATTTCCGGCCGAGCAGTTTTGCACATGGCGTTTGGTGATCGCCAATGCTGATTTCGAACCCGACAAAATGGAGCCGACCAACGAATCTACCCGGCCACTCAAACCATCCGATTCTTCGGCGTTGGCAGTTGCGTGAACCAGCCCCAACTCGAACGCTCGTTTGGCAGACATCCGTTCGCCACTTAATAACAAATGGGTTGCTGGTCCAGAACCGATTCGATGAATCAAAAACGGAGTTACCATCGCCGCCGTGATTCCTCGCGCAGGTTCGGGCAGCATAAAAAAAGCGTTGTCATTAGAAACGATAAAATCGCAAGCCAATACCAACCCAACTCCACCCGCCAGCGCTGGCCCTTGCATTGCTGCGATCGTTGGCACCGGCAATTGATAAATCGCGGTCAACAAATCGGCCAAGACTTCTGAGTCCTTTTGCCATTCCTGTTTCCCGGTATCCGATTGAGCTCGCTGTTGCATTTCGCCCAGATCCATGCCCGCACAGAAAACGGAACCTTCGGCTTCGAGAACCAGAACGCGCAACGAATCGTCAGCCGAAATTTCTTTAACGGCGACGCTGATCTGCTCAATGAAGTCCCGTTTAAGTGCGTTTCGTTTTTCGGGACGGCTAAGCGTGATTCGCGCCACGCCGGATTCGATGCTTGATTTAACAAACGTTTCCATCAGATATCGTTTTCCATAAAGTGGACTTGGTAAGCGTGTATTGCTTTTCGAAACGCATTCTAGAATCATTCAACGCGGCTTGGAAGGCAATGTCCACACTTGAACGTTGTCTGTGGATTTTCACCAGTGACGAACAGCAGCTGGGCGAAATGGAATCCGCTTTGAAATCTTCAAGTCCCAACGGCGTCTCGTCCAGTCGACTATCGTTGGTTAAACTCTTTTACTTACATTTCAAAATCTTATTCAACTGAAAACGCAAACATAATGACCGATAGGAAAAAAGAGAAAGTTCTGATTGCGAACGGACAAGGATTTTGGGGAGACAGTATTCTCGGGCCGATTCGATTGGTTCAAGAAGGACCGCTTGACTACCTGACGCTCGATTATCTCGCCGAAGTCACCATGAGCATTATGCAAAAGCTCAAAAGTCGTGACCCGAACAAGGGCTACGCCACGGACTTTGTCGAAATGTGCCGACGCGTGTTGCCAACGTGCAAGGAGAAAGGCATCAAGATTATTGCCAACGCGGGTGGCGTGAACCCGATTTCGTGTCGCAAAGCACTCGCCGAAGTCATCAAAGAACTTGGGCTTGAGGGAATGAAAATCGGAATCGTTGAAGGCGACGATATTTTGGCTGATCTTGAAACGTTGATTGCGGGCGGCGAAGAATTCAAGAACATGGACAACGGCGAGCCACTGAAGCCTTACCTCGACAAAGTCAAAACCGCCAACGTCTACATCGGTGCCGAACCGATCGTCGAAGCCCTCAAGCAAGGTGCCGACATCGTAATCACCGGCCGCGCCACCGATCCGTCGATCGTTTTAGCTCCGCTGATGTACGAATTCGATTGGTCAATCGAAGACATGGACATGATGGCTGCCGGTACCATCGCTGGCCACATCGTTGAATGCGGTGCCCAATGCACTGGCGGCAACTACGTTCACTGGAAAGAGATTCCGGATATGGCCAAGATCGGATACCCGGTCATCGAAGCCAGTTCCGATGGCTCGTTTGTTGTCACCAAACACGATGGAACGGGTGGTCGAGTGACGGTCGAAACGGTGACGTCACAATTGGTTTACGAAATGAGTGACCCGTCGAATTACATTACGCCTGATTGCGTTGCCGATTTCACTTCAATTCAACTTGAACAAGCCGACACGGATCGTGTTCAGATTTCAGGAATCAAAGGTCGCCCTGCAACCGACACTTACAAAGTCTCGATTTCCTTTCACGAGGGTTACAAATTGATCAGTCAGTTGACCGTTGCTGGGCCTGACGCAGTTGAAAAAGCCAAACTTTGTGCCGAGATCGTATTTGACCGAGTCGCCTTTGACGGCGTGACGTTTACGGAAGAAGAAAAGTTCGTTGAGATCCTTGGCACCAACGCCTGCCATGCTGGAATTGCTGCGGCTCCTGAAGAACCAGCCGAAGTCATCTTACGAATTGGAGCACGAAGCCCAGACAAGTCCAAACTGGATCGACTTGGCATGGAGATCGTTCCACTGGTAACGTCTGGCCCTCCGGGAGTGACTGGTTTTGCTGGCGGCCGTCCAAAAGCCACTGAGATCATCAGCTATTGGCCTGCGTTGTTGAGCAAAGGGAAGATTGAAACCAAAGTTTCAGTTGAAGAAGTGGTTTAGTTTAGATACTTCCACATTCAATTGGCTTGATTTGAATCTGGACCGCGATCCATTTTCGATTCCGTCGGACTTTGCTGAGGTTCTCGCTTCGTTGCGTTACCGATGATTCAAAGCTATCGTGTAAGTCGTTAACAAAACACGTTTCACACACTTTGCAAATTTGGAATTCCACAATTGGGTGCATTGCATATTGTCCAAATTGGTTTGATGGGATTGGTTGGCCGGTTTGAGTCGGCTGATTTCGGTGTGTACCCGCGCGATGCCAAAGTCATTTGTCGGACGGGCCGCGGGTTAGAGTTTGGATCTGTGATTTGCCCACTGGAAGACGCCGCCAGTGAATCGGACAACGATGGTTCAACCGGAAATGGTCAAGGTAAACCAGTTCAGTCAAACGGCCAGATTTTGCGACGCGTTGGTTCGGAGGATCAGTTGATACTTGATCGTTTGGAACGGCATCGAGATAAAGCTTTTAAAGCGTGCCAGAAACTTATCAAAGAACGCGAGCTGCCTGGTGTGTTGGTCGACGTCGAACATCTTTTCGATGGCGAGTCAGTATTCTTTTACTTCCTTGGCGAAGTCGACCCACGACTGGAGTCGTTGACCAACGAGCTGGCTTCGACGTACGAACGAAAAGTTCGGTTTAAAAAATTCGCAGAAACGCTGGCCAATGGCTGTGGGCCTGATTGCGGCACGGGCGAAAGCAAATGCGCCACGGGCGGATGCGGATCGTGTGCACTTTCCGGCGGCTGTGGCTCGAAGTCCTAAAACGTTCGTTGAACGTTGCTGGGCCTACCTACCTATCGGCATTCCATTTCGCGCTTCTCGCTCTGGATCCGTCGCGTATTACATATCGGTGATGTTGGCCTTCAGCCAACGGTTTCTCCGCTTGCCCGAGTTCCTAGGGCGATGCCCTAGGCTACGGTGAAATAGGCCTTTGGCCAAAAATCCTTTTGGTTTCATTACTC
>CAYZGP010000022.1:47040-58228 GCA_964478065.1 uncultured Pirellulaceae bacterium | reverse complement strand
AAGTTAGTCGTTGCTTGGCAGTCGTGCCATTAAAAGTAGCCTGACCCCTTTTATTGGCCTCTCTGACCCCTTTTATTGGCCTCTGAAGTCCTTGACCAATGAAACGGCCAAGATCGAGAATTTGTATTGGATGAGATGGCTTCGACCTTGGATGAGGGGAGCAAAAAATTCAAAGACGCATTTGGTCGTCCAGTCAAAAATGCGTCTTTAAACATCGATTTAATGTTGTTGAATATGTGGCGCTAAAAGTTGATCGTTCGTTGAGAGTCCGTCGGACATGATTTCTTATCCTTGCTTTCAGCTATTTATCGTTAAATTTCAAAACAACTGGCTTTATCTTTCGACAGCTATGGCGGCACTGTGAGGTTTTGAGCATACTGTTTTCAAACTCTGGTGATGAAAAGATTGTCGATGGCCACTGCCTTGGAGATATTCCGTGAACAAAACAAACCTGATCATTTTTGTACTGTGCGTCCTAAGTGCGAACTACAGTTCTGCGCAAGACCAAGATAGACAATGGACCGATGCGTCTGGTCACTACCAATTTAGTGGCACACTCATAGCAAGGGACGACAACCGGGTCGTTATTGAGAAAAGCGACAAGTCGCTGGTTTCGGTTCAGCTTTCGCAGCTAAGCAAACCCGATCTCAAGTTCTTAGAGGCCAACGAAGAAAAGCACTTTGATATAGCGGGTGAATTTCTAACATGGCACCTTGAGGACGGACTAACCGTTAAAGGTGCGGTGGTTGAATACGGATCATGGACAGTAAAAGTCCAAAAGCGCCGCAGCAAAATCTATGTAGACGACACCTTGTTTGCAAATTTGCCAAGACTTTACCATCAGATCGTTCCTCGCCTCGTTGCCCAATCTGAAAAAATCGACATCTCAAAAAAAGGCCACTCAGGCGATTGGAAAAAGAAGCTGCGGTCCTATCCCAAACTGTATCCAACTGAGGGCGTAATGCTGGAAATTGGAAATGGCGATTTGTACGCGATTCCGTTATTCATGTTTACAGCCCAAGATCGAAGGATCCTTGAACCGGGCATGAAAAGCTGGCAGACGTGTGCTGAGGATGATCATGACGGGCGAAGCGAGTGTTCGCTGAGCCTACGGGCAAGAACGATTGCAAATCAGAATTTAAAATACAACCCTGAGTCAACGGGCGATTCAAGTCAGCAACCAACTAAGCAAGCCGAGGAAATGCGGCGCATCGCCAAACTGCAATTACAGCTTCAAGCTTATGATGCCGGTGTCTTTGATTTGTGGGAAGTCAGGCTTAAGGCACCCAATGGAGAATGGAGAACGGTTGTCGTTCCTGCCCGAAACAACATTCAGGCTCAGCAGAATGCACAAGCCGAGTTTCCTGATACCCAAACAACGGTTCTATCGACTTCTGTGTATCGCCGTCGTCGGTAGGTCGTGCGAACACCGCTTCCGCGAAGTGTTCCAGCTCTTTCTCGCTCGCTGGCTCATTGACAAAGTCGACCCGTTTCCGTGGCCGAGGGCGGCCACTTTTGTCCTTGGGATTTCCGAACTGACGCATCTACAAACTGCCGACCTGCCAATTCTCGGCTTTGGATACGAGATTGGCTCGTAAAGCATTGCGCTCAACTTGGTTCTCATACTCCCAGTGGGGCTTGTGGCGTGCACGTTGAGACGTCGCTCAAATGCAACAATTGGTTTTGCTCACCTGAGAAGATTAATCGTCATACTCTCCGGCCCAGATGGCGCCGATTTTCTTTGACCAAAGTTGCTTGTTGAATTTTGGTAAATCGGTCTTCATGAGAGTATCCGCTTGTTTCTTCAACGTCTGCCACTTTGTATCAAGTTCAACCCGTCGATCTTTGGATCCTTGAGTCACGCGTGGGATATTGCTTTCGGTCTGATTGATTAGCATCAAGTACTCGGCAGTGAACTTGTTGGGGAAGTTTTCGACGTCGTCGTAAGCTTTTGATTTTCGCTGAACCATTTGTTCGTCCCAGGATTTCAGTTTTTTGACCAGTTCCTTGCCCTGCTTTTGGAGTTTAGATAAGGAATCGTCTTTATCTTTTTCTAGTGTCTCAAGCAGATTTTTGATCTGCGTTTGGACTTTAAACAACCGGTTCGTCGTGCGATGCATCTCCGTGAGTGAAGCTTCCATTTCGGACATCGCTTGATCGTATTCGGTGTACTGCTGTCTCGTAGTTGGGTAAAGCGGATTGGCAGCAATTTCGACCATCGTTTCGCTGGTCTTGTCGCCCAACGTCAGAATCAACTTGTACTTCCCAGGAGCCACTTTGTGACCCCGATAACTGGCTTCGATGTAAGCGACGGGAATTCCAGGCATGGTTTGATGGCGCATGTTCCACACAAACCGATTCAATCCCTTCTTCTTTGGTAACTCAGTTGGGCTTGGCGGTCCGCCTTCGTACTTCTTGAAACCCTTGTCCTTTTTGGATGAAAACTTGTTGATCGTGTTTCCGTCTGAGTCCTGAATCTCCAATTCAACATTTAGCTCTTCCTTGTCGTTGGTCTTGTCGTCAGTTTTCTCTTCATCCGAATCGTCTTTGTCCGACTTTGGCATCTCTGGCAAGTTGTAGTAGACCACGACTCCGTTGGCTGGATTCACGCCACGCATTGCGCTGGCACCTTTAAAGGACTCCGAATTCTCATTGAGTTCACTTCCGTGATTGGAAAGAACCGCTGATTCCGGCTCGAACAGATGGAATTCCTTTTCCCTTTCATCGCGCTGGCGAATCAAAGCCAGGTCATCCAAAATCCAAAACGATCGGCCAGAGGTTGCGGCAATCAAGTCACCATGTCGAACGGCCAGATCGAGGATCGGAGTCACTGGAAGGTTAAGCTGAAAGGCCTCCCATTTTTTGCCGCCGTTGAACGAAACATACAACCCGGTTTCCGTTCCACAAAACAGCAGATCTTTACGGTCTTCGTCCTCTCGAACCACGCGCGTGAATGAACCGTCGGGAATTCCGTCCGTGATTTTGGTCCAGCTTTCGCCGTAGTTGGTCGTTTTGTAGAGGCCCGGCTTTTTATCATCGAACTTGTAACGTGTCGTCGCGATATAAGCCGTGCCTTTGTCATGTGGCGAGATTTCAATCGCATTGATCAGGCACTCTTCCAAATCCTGCGGAGTCACATTGGTCCATTTCTTTCCACCGTTCCTGGTTAAATGAACCAATCCGTCATCGCTTCCGGTCCACAATACTCCTTTTTCATGAGGCGACTCGGCGACGTAGCTGATCGTGCCGTAGTTCTCTGCCCCGACGGCTTCGACCGTCAAGGGACCGCCGCCCTTGCTTTGTTTGTTGTCCTGGTCTCGAGTCAAATCCGGAGAGACTTCTTCCCAAGTTTGTCCGAGGTCTCGCGAACGCAGCAAGTATTGAGCCGCGTGGTAAAACGTGCCCGGTTCGTGCTTTGACCAGATGATCGGAGCATTCCAATTGAACAGATACTTCATGTCGCGGGCGGCGCGGCCGAGATACTGAATCGGAGCCGACATGATCTTCGTTCCGGCTTTCGCACGAGTATCAAGGACTTCGATCGTCCCCAAATAGCTGCCTCCCATGACGAAACGTGGATTGTCGGGATCGAAAGCCAGAAATGCACTCTCGCCGCCGGCTGATGCTTCCCAGCTACGGGTCGAGATTCCGCCGCTTCCCAGTTCCATGTTGGCGATTGAGACGGACGAATTATCCTGCTGGCCGCCGTAGATTCGATAGGGAAATTGGTTGTCAACGTTGACCCGATAGAACTGCGCAGTCGGCATGTTGTCCTGACGAGACCAGCTTTTGCCCTGGTTGAAACTGATCGCAGCGCCGCCGTCGTTTGCGATCACCATGTTGCGCGAGTTTTCAGGATTGATCCACAGATCGTGATAGTCACCGTGGGTTCCGGACAAAGCTTCCCAGGTCTTTCCGCCGTCAATCGAACGATAGGCAGTAGCGCTAAGCACGTAGACCGTGTGTTCGTCGTTAGGGTCAACGAAGACTTCGGTGTAGTACCAAGAGCGCTGGATCAGACGATGGTCGTTGCTGATCCGCTTCCATTTTTTTCCAGCGTCGGAGGAAACGAATAGACCTCCTTTTTCTTTTTGACTGTCGCTTTCCACGAGTAAGAATACTTTCTCGGGATTGGACCGAGAAACGGAGATCGCCATCTTTCCTTTTTCCTTGGGCAATCCCTTGTGAATCTTTTTCCAAGTCTCACCACCGTCAGTTGATTTAAAGACGCCGCTTCCCTTTCCACCACTGATGACTTTCCAGGGCTTTCGCTGGTGTTCCCACATCGTCGCGTAGAGAACTTGTGGGTTGCTCACATCCATCACCAATTCCGAACAACCCGTCAGATTGTTGACATAGTGAACTCGTTTCCAGCTCTTGCCTCCATCAGTTGATTTGTAGATCCCTCGATCTTGCGACCGGCCGTGAAGGGCTCCTTGCGCGGCGACAAAAACGATGTCAGGGTTGCGCGGGTGGATTACGATTCGCGCAATGTGTTGCGTTTCGACCAATCCCAAGTGGTTCCACGTCTTTCCTGAATCAGTCGACTTGTAAACGCCATCACCATGGGATGTCATCACACCGCGAGGTGCATGTTCTCCCATACCTACGTAAACGATGTTTGGGTTACTTTCGGAAACAGCGACCGCCCCGACGGAACCTGTTTTGAAGAATCCGTCTGAAACATTCTTCCAATGTTGGCCTGCATCTTCGGTTTTCCAAACTCCGCCGCCCGTCGTTCCCATAAAGTAAGTTTGCGAATCGCCAATCACGCCCGACGCACATACCGAACGGCCTCCGCGAAACGGTCCGATGCAGCGCCACTTTACGCCGTCGTATGGCTTTGCCTCTTCGCTCTTATCTGATGCTTGATCGCTCGATTGATTCGCTTTCAAGTCGCCGACGATCGAGAAACAAAAAATGACGATTGCCGAAAGGAGCCAAAAAGTTGTTGACGAAGTCTGGTCGTTTGCTTTTTTCATTTGCTGAATCTCATAAACGGTGCAAGTCCTACCCAAGAATGGATGTTTTTCAAACATTCATCGCAGGAGTCTCCATCTTAGTTGGATTTCCCGTCTTTTGTTTTCGCTCCAATGAAATAAGCGGATCACGATTGATCGAGTCGATTTTCTACCCACCCGCAGCGCAGTGCTTTTGGCGCAAGAAGAACTAAATCAACTCAATTGAAAAAGTGGCGATGTCATTTAGCGGCATGGTTAGTTACCAGCTTAACACGGCGAAGTCCATTTTCGGTGGCCACGATAACCGAGTTGCCATCGTTGGAAAGCGTCATGTCAAAAATCCATCCCTCTGATTTTGACTTCGAGACTTGTTTTGCCGTTTGCGGGTCAAGCAACAAAATCGATCCATCGCGGCAGCCAACAATTGCCGCCGAGCCATCTCGCCTCCAAGTGACACAACTTGGAACGGAATCCAGGCGAGCAAAGCGAATCATCCTTCCAATCGTTGGCTGCCAAAATCTGGCTGTCCCATCATGACTGACCGAGGCGATCATGGGTGCTTTGTTGCCGTTGTCTTTGCTTTGAGAAGGCTGCACCGCAATGTCCGAAACCACGTCGATGTGATTGTTGAGAATGCGGGCTTTGTTTGGCGAATCGAATTTCCATACGCGTATCGAGTTGTCTTTGCCTGCCGAGATGATCTCCTGATTCTCAAGCAAGCCTATCGCCAGAATCGGCTGGGAGTGAACGTTAAAAGATAAGTTCTTGCCCGCCGAGTTTTTGTTTTCCAAATCAAAGAGACGACAGTTGCCCGTCATGCTTGCCGCGATCAACTGGTCTTCCGATCGCCACCCGACGTCGGTTGCGACGTCATCAAAACCAACAAAACGTTTCACTAACTCCATGCTTGGAACAGAAAAGACTTCGACGACTCCCGATTCTGATGGAGTCCCTCCTGAGACAGCAATCTTGCTGCCATCGGGCGAAGCCGTGATCGAATAGTGTTTCTCGATTTCACTGTCGAGCAGCTTTGTCGGCTTCAAAGTTTCCAAGTCGTGCGTTCGCAGACCAAAGTCAGAACCTGAGATTAGCTGGCCAGTTTGGGTCAAACAAACAGACGTAAATGGTGCTGAAGATTCTTGATTGATTTGTGCGTTGGTCCCCTCCGCGAACGAACCACAAATTAAGATGAAGACGACGAATCTGCTGCACACAACATGTGGGAATTGAATCATTCTCATGCAATCAGTTCTCGGACGACCTGACTTTCGTGCGAAGTAATTCTGATGGGTCGGCCGTCGGGCGTTTTCAATTCCAGTTCGGGGTCAATGCCGAGCAGTTGATAAATCGTGGCCACCAAATCACCAGGTGAAACCGGATAATCTTTTGGACTTTCGCCAACCGCATCACTTGCCCCAATGACTTGCCCGCCACTCACGCCGCCCCCAGCCATGACCACACTGAAAACGCGAGGCCAATGATCGCGACCGCCAGCGGCGTTCAGCTTTGGAGTCCTGCCAAACTCGCCCATGACAATGACCAGCGTCTCGTCGAGCATGCGGCGGTCTTTCAAATCGTCAATGAGTGCAGAGAAAGCCAAATCCAAAGAAGGCACGAGTCCAACCGGTTTTTGTGCGCCCGAATATCCGTCTTTGATTCTTGTTTGCAAATTCGCGTGCGTGTCCCAGCCTTTGTGATTCACCGTCACAAACGGAACGCCTCGTTCAACGAGCCGGCGAGCCAGCAGGCAGCTTTGGCCAACGGTCCGGTTTCCGTAACGCCGCCGCGTGTCGTCCGATTCCTCGGAAAGATCGAAAGCCTGTTTTGCTTTTTTTGAATTGACCAAACGAAAGGCTTGTTCAAAAGTCGAATCAGCCGGGCCATCATCGAGTTGGCTAAACTTGTCGAGCTGCTTGAGAAATTTTTTGCGTTGCTCAAGACGGTTTAACGTCACGCCTTGATAAAGATTCAAGTCGCGAACTTGAAAGCTTCTTTTTGACGGATCGCTTCCTAAAGAGAACGGAGCCAATGAACGATCCAGAAAACCGTTGCCAGAAAAACTGCTTCCTCCAACTCGAAACTCTGGAATCGCAATGTTGGGTGGCAAGTCAGAAATCCGATCAAAGACGCTGGCCCCAACCGAATGGAACGACGGATACTCCAAAGCCGGTGATGGTTTGAATCCCGTTTGAAGATAGTGCGTCCCGAAATTGTGTTCGCCCAAAGTTGATGTCATCGAGCGAACAATCGCGATGTCTTTCATTCGCTTGGCGGTTTCCACAAGACATTCGTTCAAATGAACTCCTGCCAGCGGAGTGGCCACGGTTCCAAGCGGCCCACGAACTTCTTGTGCGGCTTCTGGTTTGGGATCAAACGTTTCCAAATGGCTTGGACCTCCGTCGAGCCAGATCAGAATGCAGGATTTCGCAGCGCGAGCCAATGACGCCGCTTGTGCATTTCGAATTCGCGAGAAACCCGCCATACCCAAGCCGAGCGCAGACAATCCGCCAATGCGGAGAACTTCCCGTCGATCGATTCCGTCACAACGAAGTTTTGGGTTCATGTTCGGGCCTAATGATTGGTCGTGAATTCTTTGCTATTAAGGATACTCCAAACGAAATCTTCAAACCGCGATTGTCGAGTGGAGTCGCTATTTTTATCGTCGACATCCAACTGTTTTAACCAGTATTCCAATTCAGCTTTCGCAGGTCGTCGCCCGAATGCTCGCAGGTAAAAATACTCGACGATTTCGGCTGTAGTTTTCTTGCCAACGATCATTTCCGAAAGTTTACCTTCAATCGCCGAAATCTTCTCGTTGATCAATTTTCCGTTAAGCAAATGGAGCTGCGTCGAAAGCCCACCCGCCGTGGCTTGTGTGTCTGACTCGCAGGATTCTTCACGCGAACATCGCCCGAGAACATCAAGCGATTTTGAGGGGGTTTTGGAATCGAAAAGCTGAATCGCGCGGGTACCATTGGGATGTTCTGGATATGTTTCAAACACGCCTGTCACGTCAGCAATTGAATCGGCAAGAACTTCCGGCGGAAGGGATCGGGCGCGAGCGTCCGCCAAAAAGTCTTGGTGAAACGAAGGCGCTCCAGGTTTACCAACAGCGCGCTGGTAAGCATCGCTTAAGCAGATCTGTTTGATTGTGTGGCGAACGTTGAAATTGGATTCAACAAAATCGCTTGCAAGTCGATCCAAAAGTTTGGGGTGCGTCGCAGGATTCGTGCTTCGCAAGTCGTCAACAGGTTCAACCAACCCGCGCCCCATCAATGCTTGCCAGATTCGATTGACCATCGAGCGCGCGAAGTACGGATTGTCGGCATTGGTTAACCACTGTGACAACGGAATACGATCGTCAGGATTGTTAGTGGCGTTTTCAATGAAGTGTTCGCCCGGCACACGAGACCGCGCGGGTTTACCTGTTCGTGCGTGGATATTTTCGCCGCTTGAATTAAGGCCAACGACGCGCGCCTGTTTGACTTTGGCAAAAATCGCCGCCAAACCGTGGTAGTCATCCTGTGTCCATCGATCGAGCGGATGGTTGTGACAATTGGCACAACGGACTTTCAGACCCAAGAGCGACTCAGTTACAAACTCGGCTTGGAGACGAGCGTTGCCCGTCGCGCGATAGAAATTGGCTTGCCCGACTTTGTGTGAATCTCCCGTTGCCAAAAGAAGTTTTGTACAAACGGTTTGCCATGATGTGTTGTTGGCAATCTGTTGTTTCAGCCAATCGTGAAAAACCTTTGCACCGATCTTGTCTTGAGGTTGAGAGCGAATCCGAAGCTGGGTCGCGATGCGATAGGTCCAATAGTCAGTGAAAGCCTGACTCGCCAATAGTTCGTCAATTAGTGCTTCCCGTTTTTCTGGCGACTGATTCGTTTCAAAAGTTTGAATTTGTTCTGGAGTTGGTAGTCGTCCGGCCAAGTCTAAACTTGCCCTGCGAAGAAAGGTTAGATCGTCAGTCTGTTTTCCAATCGGGATGTGCAACTGATCAAGCTTCTTGATCACGAATTGATCGATGAAGTTGTGACGCTTTCTTTCGGCGCTTGAGATTCTTGCGGCATTTTCGGATGGCCGTTCGTAAAAAGGGATCAGAATTTCAATCGGTTTGACCTGATTCAAAAACCTGGCGATCACAATGTGCCGGCCCGGACGTTTAAAAGTAGCAACGTTTGTCTCGGGATTGATGTCAACGCTCGACTCATCGTTGGAAGTGATGACCGTCCACTGCGAAACGTCTCTGGTTGAAGTATCAGAAGTCGATGAATCAGAAAAGGACGCTGTAAATTGGAACGCGTGTTTTTCATTGACGGATTTGAACTGAAGCGTTGATTGACCGGCCTCAAGTTTTTCCAGGTTGACCGAACTACCGCGCTTTGTGCGCTTTGCACCTTGCTTGATCCAGTTGGCGATCAGTTTCCCAGCTGGTTCAGATAATTCAAATCGCTGCCCACCGCCGTGTTCGAGATCACCTCCAGGCTTTCGAAGAAGCAGGCTTTGCAGATGTTTTGCACGATTGATCCTCCGCCCTTTGTCGTCTTTAACGATGGCCAGGTAGTCGTCATCGGGCTGGCTTCCGTAAAGCGAAAGCTTGAAACCTCCTCGCCCAGCGGCTGAACCATGACACGAACCAGCGTTGCATCCTGTCTTTGTGAGGACGGGAATGATGTCGGTTTGAAAATCAACCTGTTTGCCAGCCAGTTCGTCAGCCGAGAGGTTTGGCACAAGCGAGAACAAAAGAATGCAAACGCAAATAAACCAGACCATCAAGTTGGTTGGTGTCTTTAATCGAATTTTGTTTGGGCGGTGCATGATGAGTTAGTTGTCTTTGGAGCCGAATTTTTCAGCCCAAGCCTTAAGAATCCCCTGACAATATTCGGTACCGTAGTTGCCAAGTTTGTCAGAGTTGACAACGGTATTGGTGATCCTTGCCAACTCTTTTGCTGCAGCGGGATTCGATTCCACGTATTCTTCAACAGCCTTGGCAGCATCATCGACCTGCTCGTCAGTATTCGATTTTTGAATCACGGCACGCAAAAGTGAAGTGAGTTTGGCATCGCCTCTTGCTCGATCGCTTTGCATTCCCGAACGGTTGGCTGGTCGCCGCATTTTGGGGCCATATTCTTTCGCCCAAACTTTAATCTGTTTTTGATGATCTTCGTTTCCAATCGAATTAACGCGATCGGATTTGACCCAACGCATCACCAATGAGCCAAGCTGCCGCTGTAGTGGTTTGTTGTCGGTGATCATCTTGTTGATTTCTTCGATCGCTTCGCCGACAGTCGCGACTTCTGCATCTTTCGCATTCATCAATTTGATCTGTTTCAATAGTCCCGGATCGATCGCGATGGGTGCATCCTGAACAGCTTGATTGTTATTCAAGTATTTGTTGATGTCTGGAGACTTTTCTCCGCCAGTGGCTTCTGCGATCGCGGCAAGAATTTTTGGGCCGTCGACATGGGCACCAGGTTGAACCAAAGCGAAATTCGCGGTGACTTTATTGGCTTTAGCTACAATCACCGTTAGCTCAACATTTCGATTCAAGCCCATCGCACCCGGTCCTTCAATTCCTTCGGTTGAATATCCGACGGGAATTCCTTTGGGAAAATATCGATTGATCTTGCTCAACCAGTTTTGCGTTTCCGTTGCGTCGGCGGTTAAGAAACAAATTCCTCTTCTCAGTTTGTCGCCTCCATCCTGATTGCAATAACGCATCATGGCATTGGCCAAGCCAAAAGCTGGCCGCGATTTTTTGTGCACGAAGATCACAACGACCGGGTTTTCGCCAGCTTCGGTGACGAGGTCGACTTCTTTTCCGGCTTGATCGCCAAACCCCAACTTCATTTTGAACGCTGGTAGCGCTTCGCCAACTTGCGGGCCTGAGTAGATCTTGTCCGCGTCGGAAGGCTGGTCGTCTTGAGAAAAGCTATATGATGTTAGTACCGTTTGCGAAACAATAAATGTGACACATACAATGGCAAGAATACGGATAGTGATTTTTTGTGCGAACATGACGATCCTTAAGGCTTGAGGTGGATCTTCAATTTGAGCAGATTGCAGGCGGCGGTCAAATCGGACGGCGCGAGTATGGCACCCAAACCACTTTTTACAGTCCCAGATTCGGTTTGGCTTGCGAGAGAGTCGAGGCCAGACGGGCTCAGGCGAATAGCCGAGCAATCCCCTGCGACCAGCAAAGCTTCTGGCTCCCCTCTATAAGG
>CAYZGP010000022.1:34230-46940 GCA_964478065.1 uncultured Pirellulaceae bacterium | reverse complement strand
TGACGGGTGCCATGTTTACGCCAAGCGTAAGCATCTGAAGAGTGAGTATGCCCAAATCAAGGCCGGCGGATCAGCGCAATTCAGTGGCGCAAGATTGTTATGCTGCTGCGCTTTAGTCGCCGTTTAGGTGACGATCCCGCGCCGTAAGTTTGCGGTAGCGGACGAATGCTTGCAAGCTAAATACATAAATCTTGCTTTTGTTTACAATCAATAACTACTGAGACCCACTCTAAACTTGCAACCGTAAATGAAAATCGCTTTTGAGACATCGCTTGTAAAAGCAGGAATACTTTTCGCTCTTCTTTTCTTCGCTTCGCCAATTCATGCGCAACTAATCCACCCTGGAGGCTGGCACACTCAGGAAGATTTAACAATCATTCGCGCCAAAGTAGACGCAGCAGCAGAACCTTGGGTAACTGGCTGGAATGCAGTCAAAGACAAAAGGCCACGCATAAATTACAAAGCGAATGTGTCTCGTCTCATTACCGACGATTTAGCTTTGTCGAGGCAAGGACATGCCGCCTATCAATTGGCAATGAAGTGGGTTGCTACGGGCGACCAAAAATATTCAGACGCGGCCATCGGTGTTATTGATCAATGGGTTAAAACCGTCGAAGGGTTTGACGTAGAAGGGCCAACGTTAACACTCAGCACCGGCGCCGGTCACATGGCTCAAGCTGCAGAAATTCTTTGCCACGGTTTTGATGGAGAAGCAGGGTGGTCTCCAGCAAACGTTAAGGCAGCGCAAGCTTGGTTTAAAGAAAAAATATATGACCAATACACCAATACAGGTGGCAATCGTTCGGCGAACTGGGGGACTTCTTGTGTTGGCGGAAATATGTCGATGGCAGTTTTTTGTGACAATCGAAAGATGTTAAAGGACCAGATCAACGCATACAAATTTGGGTATCGAGACACAAGTGATGGGTGTGCGGGTGTTGCCCAATACATATTCAGCCCGAGCGGGCAGGCTTTTGAAAGCGGTCGAGATCAAGCGCATGTTCAAGGCGGTATTGGGCATTTGGTCGAGGCGGCGCTAACAGCATGGAACCAAGGAATCGATCTGGTCAGCTACGCGGATTATCGATTGGTTGCTGGCGTAGAATACCATGCCAGGTACAACGCTGGTCACAATGACGTGCCTTGGACGTCAAAGATATACAATCCTTGTAACGTTCGAATATTGGGAAGCACTAAAAAGATCAGCTCAGAAAAACGCGGCTTCGTTTCCCCAATCTACTTCATGTGTGACAAACTTTTCACGCAAGCTGGGCGACACCACCCGTATACGGATGAAGTAACAAAACACCCTGACTATCTTCCAGAATTTTCCAACACCTCTCATCCAGGGATGGGCCAATTTGCTTTTGTTGCCCCCTCCTATTTTATTCCCAACCCGAACAAAAAGTACTACATCGATGTGCCTGACCACAGCTTGAGAATAGGCGCCGACGGAAAAGGAAGCGCTCCGTTTACCACTTCAACCTCGACAACTGGTGATCAAGTCGAATGGGTTTTTGTCGCTAACGGAAATCGTGGTTGGCATATTCAACTCGCGGCCGGCGGTAAGTTACATCGGCTTCGCTCCCGAAGTAACGGGCAAGCCAATATGCGAGGCGCCACCTCAAGCGGCAAACTGACCTATTTCAAGTTCACTTCTGGGGCTTTGCCTCAAACTCATTTCGTTACCCTGCCGGACAACTCAAACAAGGAACACTCGCGGCTTCAAGTCGACAATAAAGGAGTTGTTAAATTCGTTTCTGACAGTCAAGCTGAAGGTTGGGAGTCGTTTCAGTTTACTGAAGTCCCGCAAAGTCGCGGTCAACAGTAGTCCGGTTTGTTCTTGCGTAAAAACTCGCAAGTGTGGATTGATTGACTGTGCTATTACAGGTTTTTTCGGGCGAGATCAGGTTGTACTTGAGGCTGGAACACCACTTTGGGCGATCTTGCAAAGGACTTCGATGCCTCGATCAAGCACTGCGTCATCAACGGCGTAGGAAATCCTAAAGTGCGTATCGAAATCGCTGAAGATATTTCCCGGAATGACCATCAAATTGTTCGCGATGGCTTCGCCGATAAACTCTTCGCCTGTCCCCCAAGGTAACTTTGGAAACAAGTAAAAGGCACCACCCGGTTTCGCAATTTCGTAATGGTCTTTCAACCCTTCAAGCATCCGATCGCGTTTGCCTTTGTAAGTCGCAACGTACTGCGACATATCGGTGTCCATCGCCACAACGCCCGCCCATTGAGCCGGTTGTGGGGAGCAGACAAACGTGTACTGCTGAATTTTCAACATCGTCTGAATTAGTTTAGAAGGGCCGTGAACGTAGCCGACTCGCAAGCCGGTCATGGCATAGGTTTTTGAAAATCCGTCAATCACAATCGTATCGGGATTGAACTTGGCGGCGGAAACATGCGGCTCGTCATAAGTGAACTTGCTGTAAATTTCATCCGATACCAAACAGATTCCGCGTTTGTATGCCAATTCGGCGACGGCTTTGATTTCTTCTGCTGCCGGACAAATGCCGGTCGGGTTGGACGGGCTGTTGAGAATGATCATCTTGGTTTTGTCAGTGATCGCCGCTTCGACTTTCTCGATGTCGATTTTAAAATCAGGGTAGCTGCTGATTTTGACACTTTTGCCGCCTGCCATTTCGATCAGGGCAGGGTACATCACAAAATACGGGTCGAAGTAAATCACTTCGTCGCCCGGATTAATCATCGCCAGTACCGCCAGGAACAATCCGCCGCTGGTTCCTGAGCATACGAAAACCTCTCGATCATCGTGGCCAAACTGGTCGGCTTCGGTTTGCAGTTTTTCGCGAAGCGCTGCAATGCCTTGCGTTGGTGCGTAACCGTTCTTTCCATCTTCGACTGCCCGGATTAGTTCTGCTTTGACGGCTGGCGGGACATCAAAATCCGGTTGGCCGATCGAAAGATTGATTGGGTCTTTGAGTTTGGCCGCCAAGTCAAACATCTTGCGGATTCCGCTGGAGTCGAAGCCTCGGGTGCGATCGGCGATCCAATTTTCAAATTCTGCCATGTTTCTTGATAGCTCTATTTAGGTGCTGAATGTTCGGGTTTTTGATGATGGCTATTTTAGCCGATTTTTTCTTCGATTGACGAGGCCTGCTGTTGGAAATGTAAGGGGAAAGCGGCCTTGTGAAAGTGCCGGATTGTGGACTCCGACAAAACCGAAATCAACGGTTGTGAGAAAGTGATGGCAGATTTAGAATTCGAACTGACTGGCATATTTGGACCTTGGAAACCTGATGAGCGAACTCTATCACGAGTGCGGTGTTGCCGCGATCTATCACCTGCCCAACCAAACTCCTAGCGAACTTTGCCCCGGCGGTGATCCGAATCAGGCATCTACGTTGGTCCCACGGATGCTGCTGGATATGCAAAACCGCGGCCAGCTATCGGCTGGGATGTCGCGCTTCCATGCGACACCGCGAAACGGCCAATTGATCGATACTTATCGAGAGCTCGGGAGCGTTCAGGAAGTTTTTCGACTTTCTCATACAGGCAAAGCCGCCAACTTGATGAAAAAATATGGTGGCCCTGCTGCCATCGGCCATGTTCGCTATGCGACGTGCGGCAAAGACGATCGCAGCTACGCACAACCTTTCGAAATCCACAACTCAAATCGGCGCAAGTGGTTTACATTTGCCTTCAATGGTCAGTTAGCGAATTACAACGAGTTGGCAACTGAAATTCTGAGCGAGCCAGACAATCACCTTGTGCGTGAAACTGATACCGAAGTTCTCATGCATGTGATTTCCAAGCAGCTAGAAGACCAGGAGTCAGATTGCTTGGTCGAAATGATCAAGAACGTTTCTGAGAAACTCGACGGCGCCTATTCGCTTGCCTTGCTCAACGCGAGAGGCGAAATGTTGATTGCGCGAGATCCGTTGGGAATCAAACCAATGTGTTACGCCGTTTCCGGTTCGATGTTTGCCGCCGCCAGTGAAAGTGTGGCTTTGCTTAACCTTGGTTTCAGCCGAAGCCAAATCGAATCACTGAAACCTGGTCACGCGATCACAATCGTTGACGGCAAAATTGAATTCCACCAGTTCTCAGATAATCCTGGCAAAGCACATTGCTTTTTTGAGTGGATCTATTTTGCCAACGTCGCGAGTACTTTGGATGATCGTGGTGTTTACACTTCCCGCACGGCGCTTGGAAAAGAACTGGCAGAGCAAGAGTGCACTGCTGGATTGATCGAGATCGACGAAGACACGATTGTCGTTCCTGTTCCCGATACCAGTAAAGCCGCCGCCGACTCGATGGCATTTCATTTGAAGATTCCGTCGCAAGAAGGCCTGATTCGAAATCGCTACAGTGGACGTACGTTTATTGAATCGTCGCAGGAAACGCGAGCGATGCGAGCGAAAATTAAATACACACCGCTTCGTGAAGTCCTGGAAGGCAAACGGGTTATTTTGGTGGAAGACTCGATCGTACGTTCCACCACGATGAAAGCGTTGCTGCGGCGAATTCGTGAAGAAGGTGGGGCCAAGGAAATTCACGTCCGAGTCGCTTGTCCGCCGATTGTTGCTCCCTGTTTTTACGGGATCGACATGTCAACAATCAAGCAGCTTTTTGCACCGAATTTTTACCCACCTAACGAGCGCCTGACAGACGAAGTTCAAAACAAAATGGCGGAAGCACTCGAGTGTGACTCACTCCGTTATCTACCGGTCGAGTCCGTTTCTCGCGCCATTGGAATTCCTCAAGACGGACTATGCCAAGCGTGCATTACGTGTGAGTATCCAACGCCAACAGGCCAAAAACTTTATCAGTTGGACTACGACAAATATAAAAACGGCGACTCGACTGCTGACAACGGCGCGCGTGCGTTTGATCTTGGAAAAAAGCCACCGGTCGGCCAAGCCTAACATCTGAACTTTACTCGCTTTTAATATACTGCGACCGAAATACGTCGTGATCGTATTTGCGCATGCGGCGTTCAAAGTGCGTTCGATAATCCATCTCGCTGGTGGCAGGCGTTTCTTCAACGTGAATCGGGCCTTTCAGATCGGAATGCTCTTTCATCATCTCAATGGTTTGCTCAAAGTATTCTTCGACGTCGGTCCAAAAATGAAACACACCGCCGGGCAACAATACTCTTTGAAGGTCTTTGATAAACCCAGGTTGAATCACACGTCTTCGACGATGCCGCTCTTTCCACCACGGATCGGGAAAGTAAACATGGACCGCGACCGCACACTGGTCAGGCAAAAGCTCGCGAAAAAACTTTAGTCCATCGCCTCGTAACATGTGAGCGTTGGTTCGTTCGCTCTTGGCCAAACGATAAGCCGCAAACCGGCAGTACTTTTTGGCGATTTCATTGCCAAGATAATTTCGCTCAGGGACTTTGCCAGACTCGTTTAGAACAAACAGCCCCTTGCCGCTTCCAATTTCGATTTCTAAATCAGCTGTTTGTGCAAATAGGCTTTGGGGACAAAACGGAGCTTGCAAATCGTCGACTTCAGATATGTGGTTACTAAAGTCAATCGCGGGGTCAAGTTTAGGAAGTGCGCGGCGGCCCATGGTCGGTCTGTCTAATGGGTTTTAAAACGTTGATTGTTTAAACGAAAAAAACGGCACGGATGCCGTTTGGGTCGCAACTAAGTTGTCTGTCTTTCAACGCAATCATGGATCGCGAATCAGACTTCGCAGTTATCGGAAACTACGAAGTCAACAAAGACGATGTAGTCATCAAACTACGGAGTCTTAATTTTCTTGTTTTTGGCTTTGCGACCGCGGTTGTTCGCTGGGCGTTTTCCATGATTTGCTTTTTTGACTTTGTGACTTGGCTTGGCCATTGGATTTCCTCGATGGTTCAAATTCGCGGTTGGCGAACGAAAATTTCATAAAATTGGAAGCACAAGGTTACCAATCGAATCTTCGAATCGGAAGGTCTAACTCGTGCTTTTAAGGCTCTTTTCCTTCAACTTCGACAGAATTGGCTTGGAAATTCAGTTTCAGCGGCCTTTGATATCAGCATTTAAGTATCAATATTCGACCAAAACTGCTCGCGCGGTGACTTTAGGAAAACGGCAAATTCAAAACGGGTGGCTGACAAACGCCTGAACCGTTGCGTCGTTTTTGATTAACCCTTGTTTGTCAATTCGCCGAGTTCCTTGAGCATTTCCGTTGCCTGGCCGTTATCGATCGCTTTGGCACAACGCTCGGCACCGCTTTCCAGGCTGTCGCACATTCCCGAAACCCAAAGTGCAGCCGAGGCATTGGCAACGACAATGTCGCGAGCTGGTCCTGCATGTCCAGCGAACACTCGCTGGATTTTTTCAGCGCTTTCAACTGGATCGGTGACCAACAACATATTGAGATCTCCTTTTTCGATTCGGAAATCGGAAGGCTCAATTGTTTTTTCTGTGACGTACTTTCCACGGACTTCCGAGACGTCGGTACTGTCGGAGATTGAAACCTCGCCCAATCCATCACGGGAATGAACGACGATTGAACGTTCTGTTCCCAGCAATGACAAAGCTTCAGCGATCAAAGTTCGCGTTTCTCCCCGCCCAGCTCCCAGGACTTGGAAAGGCGCGTTGGCCGGATTGCAAAGCGGTCCGAGCAAATTAAAAATCGTGGGGTGCGAAAGTTTACGGCGGACTTTCATCACATGTTTTACAGACGGATGAAACAAAGGGGCGAAACAAAAGCAAAGTCCTAGTTGGTCGAGGCACTTTTGAACGACCGCCGGTGGGCACTCAATGTTGACGCCCAGCTCTATCAGTACATCCGCCGAACCGGTTTTGCTTGTCGATTTTCGATTGCCATGTTTGGCGACCGACCCACCTGCCGCCGCGGCCACGATTGCCGCCGCGGTACTGACATTAAAGGTTCCTGATTTCCCGCCGCCTGTTCCGCAAGTGTCAACGACGTTTTTTCGCCGCGTTTCAATCGGGTTCATGTGCATTCGCATTGCACTGGCAGCGCCGGCCAGCTCTTCGACCGTTTCGCCTTTTTCGTGAAGAGCAACCAGCAGGTTCTCGATTTGCTTGTCCGTGCAGTCACCACGCATGATGGCGTCGACCAATTGAGTCATTTGCTCTCGATCAAGCGACTGTCCCGATTTTACAAGTTTCGTTGACTCACCAATCAATGGTCTTACCTTCAAAAAGTCGTGTTTTGAAAAATGGCTTAATTACCGGGCCTTAGCGATTGCCAAATTTTAACAAGCCCATCTTAAAGAAGCAGACGTGGGGGAAATTTTTCTCTTGTTTGAGCCGCGCAAGCCACCTAAAATCCCACGACGACACATATTCTAATTAAATTCTACTACCTCGGGCGTTTCAAACCCGTTGGGGGACCGGATGCCTCGAAAAGTTATTATCGACTGTGACATGGGAATTGACGACGCAGTCGCGCTGTGTATGACCCTGTTTGACAAACGAATCGAAGTTCTCGCCGTCACGGCAACCGAGGGCTGCGTCACGGCAGATCAGTCCAACAACAACCTCCAAGCCATCGTTTCCGAGCTTGATCCCGACCGATATCCTAGATTGGGAATGGCAACCAGCGCCGATGACGCGCCAGCAGTAGACACGCGTTATTTGTATGGCGAGGACGGGTTGGGTAACGCCGGATTTGAAACTTCTCAGCGGCAACATGCGTTATCGGCCGAAAAATTGATCATTGATACCGTCAGGGCAAACCCGGATGAGGTCACTATTCTTTGCCTTGGCCCGCTGACGAACCTTGCACGTGCGTTTCGGCGAGATCCCCACTTGCCTGGTATGATCGACCGAGTCGTGATGACCGGAGGAAGTTTGACCGCTCAAGGCAACATCACACCCTGTGCCGAATTCAATTTTTACTTTGATCCAGTCAGTGCTCAGGAAGTCCTCAAGTCTCGCACCACCAAGATCCTGATTCCTTTGGACGTGACGCGCGAAATCACTTTTGATCTTTCGTTCATGGACGACTTGCCACCCATCGAAACAAGAACCGGATATTTTTTGCGGCAGATTCTTCCTCACACCTTCCGCTCGTTTCGGCAACAGTTGGGGCAGGAATCGATCACGTTAACCGATGCAGTGGGGGCGTTGGCGTTGCTTGAGCCGGATCTTTTCAATTACCAACAGTTGGCGTGTGACATCGAAACAAGCGGCGAGTTGACTCGTGGCTTACTGGTCACCGATCAAAGGCCGCAGCCAGAGCTACGTCCCAATGTGTCGGTAGCAACGTCTTTAAGAAACGAACAAGTGGCCCAATACGTGATTGATCAGTTGATGGTTGCTGGAAATGCTTCGACTTAAAAAGCGGTTTGACTTAAGAAGCAGTTTGACTTTAAGCGGCAACCTGACGCCAATGTCCATCCTACGAAAAACGCGGTCGCCTCGTAACTGATCGCTACTTTTTGTTAATCCTGCCCTCGTAGTTCACGTTGCTGATTTTCAGGATTTCAGTTCGTTGCTCAGCAATCCGATGGGTGAATTTCTCGGCAGAAATAGGCGATGGATTTTTGTCATTAGGCGTTTTCTTGACCCAAAGTTTTGCATCACTTCGAGGTGTACCGTCGAATGTTAACGTGTCAGTTTGTTGGTTGTAACTGACGCGATCAGAGCTGGATTCAAACATATCGCTCCTGATACGTGTGTTGCCCGTTGCGATCATTTCTGTCGTGGGCTTGGTGTTGTTTCGCGGCGACCATTGAGCCATTTGTAAGTGTTCGCAGTTCAAGTAAACACCGCCAGGAGCCATTCGCGTCGTTTGATCAGGGTTAAACGTTTGCGTCCAGTTTTGCACCGGCGAGTAAACACTTCTCACGCGTCCACGGATATCCATTTTCTTTTGCTCGGACTGAATCTGCATTTCGCCATCAAAATTAACCTGAATAAACGAAATGCCAGGTTTGTTTTGCCCTTGGTTGAATTGTCTGGTTGCCAAAGGGCGATTTTGCCTACCACTCAATCGTGCAAACGGATTGGGATCATCTCCTGAGTTTTTGCTGATTTGATGCGTGGCGACACTGCCCGGCCCAGTCGCTTCCAGCGCGCCTGTGTCTGTGTTGAACGTTGCGTTGGGAACGGAAATTCTTTGCTGTTCCGCCAGTTTACTGCTGGTGTCATAGAGCTGGGTCTCAACGACAACGGGGCGAGGTTTCGTAGCCGCAGAGGATTGACTGGCAAGCTTGAAAACCTGCTCACTGGGAACAATACGATCAACGAAGATAATTTCTCGCATCTCAACGTCGCCGATATTCTGGCTACCCGTCAGTTGAGTAAGGTCGACCGGCTGTTTCAATTCAACGCTTAATGCCTGACTTTCCGATTTCAATTTGCTTGTCTGGCCTTTTTGGTTAACGCGCTGCGACGACATAGTCACGCCATTTTCAAAGTAGATTGTGTCGCCATCAAAAATCATGCCGCCTTTCCATTCCACATCCAATTCGTCTGGCGTTCTCTTTTTGACTATTTCGCCAAAAGATTGGCCAAGCGAACCCAATTGGCCACGACTGTTTTTTGATTCCTGTAGCTTCGAAGGTTTAAGCTTCATTGTGCCGGCGCCTTCTACCCAAACCTTGTTAGCAATCTGATTTAAGTTCACGTTTTCTCCGGCGAGCTCAAAATCATTGGAGATGATTTTCGCGAACTTGCCGACCGAGCCAGAAACCAAAGCACGATAATTCTCGGTTCCGTTTTGAGGTGTCAGCCGCAGATGATCGCCCGTGATTTGAAATGGTCTGGCGGTTAAGGGTTGCTTGGATGATGCAGTTGGTTCAAGCGGGATTTGAGTGATCGAAACATCGCCAACAACTGTCAGGTCTTTGATTTGAGAGTCTTTGCTGCTGTTCCCCTTAAGTTGTATATCAACACTGTTGCCATGGAATTTTATCTTGGTCTTTCGTTTCTTTTTTGCGAATTTGTTTTCCGTGCCAGTTGCGATCTCTTGAAAGCTGGCGAGGCGAACCGATTGGTCAGAAGATTGGCGCGTCTGCGAAGTGAATGTTTGCTGGGTTTGTTGATTGGCACGCTGGCCGAAAATTCTCGCTTCGCCGGGCGCAGTAACTCCAAACCGCCGCGCGCTGTTGCCAATTGGAGCCAGCCGAGTTGGGGTAAAGGTTTCGTTTTGCGTGAGAGTTCCATTTTGTGTGAATTGGTTCTGTTGTGGTGCTTGGTTTTGCGGAACTAATTGAAGCCTTCCACGATATGCGACTTGATGCGAACGAGGATTTGCTTGCAAACGCGAAAGTGACTTGGATGCTGCGCGGGTGCTGGTTGGGGCTGGCCACGTCGCAGTTAGCTTCTGCGAGCTGCCTTCGAGTGCCGGCGATGCGATCGTCACTTCGCCTTGCGTGGTAAGTTTTGCCGGGTGGTAAGTCCATGACTGCTTGGTTTTTCCATCTGCTGTTCGCGTTAGCACTGGAATTTGCCAAACCAGGAATTCCAACAGGTCCGCATTGATCCGCGTTTCATCGGCAACGTTTTGGCCGGATTGAATTGACTGATCTGTTGAACTTTTTTCGCTCTTCAATCGAATTTTTGCTTGTCCGTCAATCACCACCCGCTGCAAGCCGGGCCGGTCGGGGACATTTCTGGTGGTCAGGCTCTTTTGCCATGTCGCGAAAAATTCGTCTTGTTCGGGTGTTGCCATGCGAAGCAATTGCCCCGCGCCCAATGCATTGATCGGACCAAGCGATCCGTCTTCAGGAACGATGTATTTGAGTTGCTTTGAGACCATGCGGTAATCGGGACTGACTAGCGTCACGTTTTGCGCGGTGGCTTCACTGCAACTGGCTTCGATCAAATTTTCAAGCACTTTGTAGCTGAGGTACTCACTGGAGATCTGAGCCGAACGCGAGTTTGACATGACGATGGCTGGCGTTCCCTCGGCGATAAACTGTTTCAGTTCGACATCTGATTTCGCGTCTTTGTCGATCATATCTGAGCTGACTTCTTCAAACATTAAAGTCAGTTTCTCGCATTTGATGCTATCCTGAAACGCGTCCACCTGAAGGGCAACGACGTCGTCTTCAAAGGTTGCGGTGTTGGATTCGAGGTCGAAAACGAATGGGCCTTTGCAAGCGATTTCCAGCGGGCTGTCTGAGTTGGAAAGCAGTTTGGTTTTTTCCTTGGCGTCGTGACTACGCTGAAGTGACATTGAGTTGCTTTCGCGGGATGGCTCGATTCTGAGTTTGTCCAGAAACGCGAGCTCAAGTCGTTTGATTCCGTTGATTGTGGAGAAATCGTTGGGCGTCGATGATTCGTTTTCGTGAGCTAGGTTAATCAACAAATTTCGACCGCTGCCTTGGTTGGGGCCGAACGAAAACATGACGTTGTCGATGGTATAAATTTGTTGGCGGTCGATTTTTACGTTGCTCGTAAGAATGTGCATCGCGTCGTTTTTCCCAATCGCCGAAGGCGGGCGGTAGATGTCGACTTGGCCGGTCAGGCGTGCCGATCGCATTTTCGCTTCGCCGCCTGCGAGAACTTCGCTTATCGGTTTGTTGAATTTGAGGATCGCGCCTTCGACACATCGGAGGACGGTGGGGGTTTTCTTTTCGGCTTCTGTGTTGAGTGTTGGTGCGAGTGCATGAGACTGCGGGGCAGCAATTCCAGTGACCAAGGTGAACGGTGCGACGCGCATCGAGCCATCATCAAGCCGTTTAAAATCGCGAAACAAAATGGTGCCTGTCGAGGTCAGTAGCGTCTTGCAGCTGGAAAGTTCCCAGGCATCAACTGGAAGCAATGGAACCAAGTGCGATTTCTGGTCTGCTTCGGTTGGAAGTTCAGGCATCGGCGTGACGGCAACACGCTTAATCTGGTTGGGTGGGCCTTCAATGATTGGAACGGCGAAGCGGAGGTAGCAAGAGTAACTTCCAATCACGGCTGCCAGCGCCATTAGATAATGCGCAAGAGGGTTCAACCTCGGTTTGGCGGAAATCGGCGGATTGGATGATGCGGACACGTTAGTTATCGACTTCCTTTTCGTTTTTGGATCGTAAGGATCACTCGGCCATCATCCTGATAACCGCTTTTTTTATTGCAACTGACTAACGCCAGCTAATTGCCATCAACGTAAAATGCCAGTATCAATTACTGACCAACTCTTCCCAGCGTTTTTGGCTTTTCAAAATCATCTCAACCAGCTCTCGCATCGCGCCTTTACCGCCGGCTGATTTGGTTGTCACATGTGCCACTGATTTCGCTTCCTCGACACCATCGGCAACCGTCACTGCCAGTCCGACTTTTGAAAGCAAGTTAAGGTCCGACAGGTCGTCGCCGATGTAGCAAGCTTGCTCCGGCGTCAAACCGGCGTCCGCAATCAATTGCATTCCAACAGCAAGTTTGTCACTTGCGCCTTGCCGAACGATTTCGACTCCCAGTTCCGTCATCCGAAGTTTCACAATGTGTGACGACCGAGCCGTAATGATTCCGAATTTGTGGCCCGAGCGTTGCCACAACTTGATTCCCAAACCGTCGCGGACATGGAAAGTTTTGGTTTCGATGCCTTGGTTGTCGTAAGTGATTCCGCCATCAGTGAGCACTCCATCAACGTCGGAGAGGATCATCTGAATTTGCTGCATCCGCAGATCGAGTTTCATTTACGCAGGCCAAGCTGGTCAGTTCGTTCAAGTTGATGACTGGATTCTAATTACAAGCAGATTTTCGAGCAATGTTGAGCTTTGGATAGAAAACGCTAGCGTTTTCGTGATGGAAGTTCACTTGGATGAGATA
>CAYZGP010000022.1:23351-34130 GCA_964478065.1 uncultured Pirellulaceae bacterium | reverse complement strand
ATTCCTAGTACTTCAGAGATTTTTTGCGATTGAATTAAGCGGGAAATTCCATCTGCTGGCAATGTGCCAGTCTAGGCGATTGCAGAGATAAAAACGCAATCGAAAGTCAGCGAGAGTGATCCGTCCGCAGCCAATTGCGATTCGAAAATCGCTCGTAGGTTTCGATACAGTTCTCGCCCAAGCATCCCGGCTGGTCGATTGGTCGAAGCGTTGGTCGCACCAAGTTTTTTGATGCTTTGAAACATTGAGTCGACGCAATTGAAATGAAAATGCCTAATGTCGGTTTCGATTGCGATCTCGCTGAAGCCATTTTTTGCAAGTGAAGCCGAAAGTGACTCTGGCGTTTCGAATTCGTGAACACGGGGTTGGCTGCCGATCGCGACAAGTGCTTCACGCCATTCTTTCAATGTGCTAGGACCGAACGTCGAAGCAATCAGGCGTCCGTCGGGTCGGAGGATGCGTTTGATTTCGTCAAATGCTGAATCTGGTTCGCACCACTGAATCGCTGCATTGGAAAACACGAAGTCGACCGAGTCGTCTTCGATTGGCGTTTGCTCCAAGTCGCAACAAATGAAACTTGCGGTGGGAGTGCGTTTTGCAGCGACGTCGATCATGCCTTGGGCGATGTCGATTCCCGTTAGGACGATTGGCGGATCGAGTTTGGCGATCTGTTCCATTGCCCAACCGGTTCCACAGCCAAGATCGACCAGGTTGGCTGGCGTTTTCGAATTAGCGAGCGAATAAACCTTCAAGCGATCGATTAACCGCTCGGCCATTTCGATTTGCAGTTGCGAAACGTCATCGTAAGTCGTTGCTGCGCGGCTGAACTGCCGGGCGATTTGCGTTTTGTCCAATTCCATCAGCTGCCAACTCCCGCCAGCGACCTGAGTTGACGTAAAAATTGCGCTGGCTGGTCAAGGAACGGCAGGTGACCGGAATCAAACGAATTGAAACTGGCGTTGGGAATGTTCTCCGCGAGAAACTGACTGGCTGCGATCGGGACAACGTTGTCGTGCTGGCTGGCGATGACTTTGGTTTCAATTTCAATGTTCGAAAGTTGGTCCCGCAGATCGGTCGCGGCAAGTATCTCAAGGCCGCTGCGCAGTGTATCGGTACTCGGTTCGTCTTGCGTCAAAAGTCGCTCCGCCAGTTCACGCACCGCGTTTCGAACTTCCTTCAATCGCGATTTGTCATTCGTATTGGACTGCAGCAACAGGAATTTCTTTAGCGCCTTTGCGTAGTTTTGCTCAAACTGATCGGCTAACGCTTCAAAGGGTTCGAGCTGGGCTCCGTGTGTCCAGCCGGCCGATTCGTCAACGAGAAATTTCGGTGTGGAAGAAACCAGAATCAATTGTTCAATTCGATTCGGTTCTTTGAGCGCAGCCGAAAGTGCAATCGTTCCCCCCAGCGACCATCCGACCCAAATGGCTTGTTCGGGGCATCGAGAAAGCACGTCAGCGGTACATACGTCGAGTGTCGCGTGTTCGTTTTGTTGTTGCGAACCGTATCCAGGCAGAGAAATTGTGTGGACTTCAAAGTCTTTCTCTAACTCCGGCAAAATCGGTTGCCAGATCAGCGAGTTAACGCCCCAGCCATGTAGCAAAACGAGTTTCTTCATTGGCTCGACCTCGCGGCCAGACATTCTTGCATTTCGCTGGACGCCAATATCGATGTCAGTTTCCTGATGTCTTCGTCGGTGTGTTCGGCAGTCAAAGTGATTCGCAAGCGTGCGCTTCCAACTGGAACTGTCGGCGGACGAATGGCCGAGACGCAGATTCCGTTTCCTTTAAGGAGCCCACTGGCGGCGAGTGCGCAGTCCGAATCGCCAAGCACAATTGGCTGGATGGGTGTGTCTGATTTAAGGAGGTTTAATCCGGTCGATTCGACTTGGCTGCGAAAAAGCTGTACGTTTTCGGCTAGTTTCTTTCGGCGCTGCGGTTGCGTTTGGATGATCTTGATCGCGGCTCGAGTTGCGGCGATGACCGAAGGGGGCAGGGCGGTTGTGTAAATGTAAGTCCGTGCGAACTGGACTAATGATTCGATGTAAACCGCGTCACCCGCGACGAACGCACCGAAGCTTCCAACCGATTTGCCAAACGTTCCGACCATCAAAACGTTTCCGCTTGGGCGTACGCCGGCTAATTCCAAGACGCCAGTTCCGTTCGCACCGAGCACGCCAAATCCGTGCGCGTCGTCCACGACCAGCATCGCGTCATGTTGTTGGCAGATGGATTGAAGCCGTGAAACAGCAGCCGTATCGCCGTCCATACTGAAAACGCCATCGGTGAAGACCATCTTTCGCGGTGCACTGGATTTGGCGAGCTTTTCCTCGAGTGTGTCGACATCCAAATGTGGATAGCGTTTCATTGACGCGTCACAGTATCGCCCCGCGTCGATCAAGGAAGCATGATTCAAACGGTCTTCCAACAGTAGGTCGTCTTTTCCAAGAAACGTTTGCGGGATGGCAAGGTTGGCCATGTAACCCGTCGAAAATACGATCGCTTTTTCGGCTCCCACGAATTCGGCGGCTTCGTTTTCAAGTCGATGGTGCTGGTCCATGTGTCCGCAAACCAGATGCGATGCACCCGATCCAGTGCCACGATTCTTTGTGGCCTCGATTGCAGCGGCTGAAAGATCAGGATGGTTTGCCAGTCCGAGATAGTCGTTGCTGCAAAAATTCAAATACGTCGTGCCATCGACATCGACGAGGCGACCCTGAGGGCTTTCTACAACACGGCGACTACGCCAAAGGTTGTCAGCCTTTCGCGCGTCGTGTTGGTTCTTGATTGATTCTCGCCAAGGCATATTTTGAATCGCTTGATTTCTGAGCGTTTTTTCCGCTGCCTTGCCTAAGGTGTCAACGCTTGGGTGTTGGGTAATTGGTGACCGATCGTTTTGTCCGCGATTCCGTTCGGGCAATTTAACGACTCCGGCGGCGAACGTGTTTCGCACTGGTAAATCGCCGGCGCCTTCCGGCTGTCTTTAAACTTTTCCGGGTAAACGAATCGGTGAAGGTACGCGTGCAATCCTACGGTTCGCAGCTTTGGCAAGACGATCCGGTTTGGGAATCGCATGGAGCAGGGGCCTCTTCGAAGACTTGATCGGCGTTGATGCCAAGTCGGTCAAACAGATGACGGTCGTGATTGACGGTCGCGTTGCCAGTCGTCAAAAGTTGTTCGCCGTAGAACAGCGAGTTGGCTCCGGCCATGAAGCACATCGCCTGCATCTCGTCGTTCATTTCTTCGCGACCCGCTGAAAGCCGAACATAAGATTTTGGCATCAAGATCCGAGCGACTGCGATCGTGCGGATGAAGTCAAACGAATCAATGTTTTCCGTTTCAGCCAGCGGTGTACCAGGGATTTTGACAAGGTTATTGATCGGCACGCTTTCGGGGGCAGGATCCAAATTGGCAAGGGTGACCAGCAATCCGACGCGATCTTGTTTTGATTCGCCCATGCCAACGATGCCGCCACAACAGACTTTCATGCCTGACTTGCGGACGTTTTCCAACGTCTCAAGTCGATCGTCATAAGTTCGTGTTGTGATGACTTCGCCGTAAAACTCTGGCGATGTGTCGAGATTGTGGTTGTAGTAGTCGAGCCCGGCGTCGTTGAGTTTGTCCGCGTGCTCAGGGGTGAGCATACCCAAGGTCGCACAAGTCTCAAGGCCAAGTTCTTTGACTGCGCTTACTGCGGCGCTGACTGCTTCGATGTCGCCGTCTTTTGGGCTGCGCCAAGCGGCACCCATGCAAAAACGTCCCGCGCCGTTTGCCTTGGCCTGTTTGGCGGCTTCGACGATTTTATCAAGCGGCATCAGACGCTCAGTTTTCAATCCCGTTTTGTATCGTGCGCTTTGTGGGCAGTAGGCGCAGTCTTCGGGGCAGGCTCCCGTTTTAATACTGAGCAAACTGCTAAGCTGGACTTTGTTCGGATCGTGATTTTCGCGGTGAATGGATTGGGCTTTGAAAAGCAGATCCATCAAAGGCAACTCAAATAGAGCTGTGACTTCTTCGCGCGTATATGTTTTGGTTGTTTCGTTTTTTTGAATCATCTGTGTCTCAGTTGCGGCAAGTTTTAGCGACTTAGTATAGCAACGGACGTCGAAACGATGTAGCCGCGATCTCTGGCACGAATCATACGAATCGCCTCGTGTTTATGCGTTTTAGATTGGCTCATGGTCGCATTGGATTTGGCAATCTGGCAAACTTCGCGTCCCAAGTCTAGCCTCGGATTTCCGTTGCGATATCAATTCCTTCAGATGCGATCTTGGCCAGATGCTGGATCTGTTCTGGCGTGATGACATACGGCGGCATGATGTAGACGACGTTTCCAAGCGGACGAAGCAAACATTCGTTCTGGAGTCCGTGCATGTAAACGTGCAGGCCGCGACGCTCCTGCCAAGGGTAGGGCTCACGTGTCGTTTTGTCTTTGATCATTTCAACGGCCAACACCATGCCCGTCTGTCGCACTTCGGCGACGTGTGGGTGGTCGGTAAGATGCGCGAACGAATCGGACATGACTTGCGAAAGCGTTTTGTTTTTCTCGATCGTGTTCTCTGATTCGAAAAGATCAAGCGTCGCATTGGCAATGGCACAAGCCAATGGGTTGCCGGTGTAGCTGTGCGAATGAAGAAATGCTCGCAGCGTTTCGTAGTCGTCGTAGAACGCTTGGTAGACTTGGTCGGTTGTTAGCACGGCGGACAAAGGTAGGTAGCCCGCGGTAAGGCCTTTTCCAACGCAAATGAAATCGGGTGATATGTTGGCTTGTTCGCAACCGAACAGTGTTCCCGTCCGCCCAAATCCGACCGCAATTTCATCCGCGATCAAGTGTACGTTCAGACGTGTGCAAAGTTCTCGGAGTTTCGTCAAATAGATCGGGTCGTACATGCGAATGTGGCCCGCACATTGAATCAGTGGTTCGATTACGACAGCCGAAATCGTTTCGTGATTTTCTTCAAGCTCACGTTCCATATGCGCGAATTGTTTTAACGAATGTGATTCCCAACTTTCGCCTGGCTCGCGCTCAAAACAATCGGGAGACGCAACGGTGCGGCATTGCATTAACAGCGGTTCGTAAGTTTCTTTGTAGAGCGCGACGTCGCCGACAGCCAGTGCGCCAAACGTTTCGCCGTGGTAGCTGTTGGCGAGGTTGACGAACTCAGTTTTCTTTTCGTGACCTGAGTTTTTCCAATAATGGAAACTCATTTTCAACGCGATTTCGACAGCGGATGAACCGTTGTCGCCGTAAAATACTCGGTCTAATCCGGGCGGAGTGATCTCGACCAATCGTTCAGCCAGACGGATACCTGGCTCGTGGCTGAATCCCGCAAAGATGACGTGCTCCAATGTGGAGGCCTGTTTTGAAAGTGCGGCGTTGATCGTCGGATTGGCGTGACCGAAAATATTGACCCACCATGAGCTGATGGCGTCGATGTAGCGGTTGCCATCAAAGTCGTTCAGCCAAACGCCTGATCCACTTTCGATCGGAATCAGTGGGTAGTGCTCGTGATCTTTCATTTGCGTGCACGGATGCCATAGCACGTTCAAGTCACGTTGTTTGAGTTGCTCGTTGCGGGATGTCGTCGCTGTTGGTTCAGAATTCATCCCACGAATTTACTTGCAAAGCCGTGCAGTGAGTAGCCTCAAGCTTCATTGGGCTGGTGTTTTCTGGAACTAAAGTTGATTCCGACAAAAGCAAACCATGTCCTTTGCGGATTCGGTTTTTTCTGTGTCGATTTTCCAGCCCTGCGATTGGAAGAAATGGTGGGCTTGGACGTTTTCGTGATCAACATACGCTAACCAGCTGCGGGTTGGGTTGACGCGGTTGATGACTTCGCGGAGTGCTTTTGAGCCAAGGCTTGTTCGTTTGAGTTTGGGGGCCACGGCGATGTCGGTGATCACAAAGTGGTTGTCAGTTTCGTTTTTGGCGTGGCAAATGCCGACTACTGCAACGAGTTCGTTGTTGATGAGGCAAGCGAATTGAGATGGTGGTTCTTCGGCCAGGATGTAGTCAAGCCATTCCTGATCGATTGGGCCGAGTTCGGCGTTTAGTTTTTCGTCGGCAAACCAATCGGCAAATGTCTCGAAGTCAGATTCTCTGAAGAAACGTATTTCCATCTTGAGCTTCGTTGATTTGGGCAGTCTTTGGTGGCGCCTGAGCTCTGGCGAGCTCCAGCTACGGGTAGCCGGAGTCGCCCGAATTGAATTTTTTTGGCAATCAAATCAATTCGCAGCAGCAACGACGAAGCGGTCTTGGAGTGCTTGGACATCCATCTCTTCACCGCGAAGCGCTTTGAGCGCTTGCACTGCGGCTTCGGCGGCTTGGATTGTCGTGATGCAAGGAATGCCGTGTTGAACCGCAGTTGCACGAATCGTGCCTTCGTCGGTTCTCGCTCCTTTTCCATTTGGCGTGTTGAGAATCAAGTCGACGCCTTCATTCTTCATGTGGTCGATCAGGTTGGGGTGGCCTTCGATAATTTTCTTGACACGCTGAACGGGAATGTTGGCTTTCTCGATTCGCTTTGCCGTGCCCATCGTGGCCAAAAGCGTATAGCCCATGTCGTTGAGCTCGCGAGCAATTTCGACCGCGCGATCTTTGTGACGTGCACTCACGCTGACAAAAACACGACCGGATGTCGGAAGCGTTACCCCTGCGGCAAGCTGGCTTTTGGCGAAAGCGATTGGGAACGTATTGGCAATTCCCATGACTTCGCCCGTGGATCGCATCTCGGGACCCAGCACAATGTCCACGCCAACAAATTTACGAAACGGAAAAACGCTTTCTTTAACTGAAACGTGAGACGGAAGCGGTTCTTCGGTCAAACCAAGTTCCCTCAACGTCGCCCCGGCCATAACTTTGGCGGCAATACCGGCGACAGGAACACCGGTGGCTTTGGCGACAAATGGAACCGTTCGACTGGCTCGTGGATTGACTTCCAAAATGTATACGTTCATTTGGTCGTCTTCTTTTTTGACCGCGAACTGAACGTTCATCAACCCGACGACTTTTAAGTGCTTGGCCATCGCGATGGTGGCGGCCCGAATTTCGTCCAGCGTTTCTTTGCCAAGTGAATACGGAGGAATCGAGCAAGCTGAATCGCCCGAGTGAACGCCGGCTTCTTCGATGTGTTCCATGATTCCCGCAACTACGACCGTTTCGCCGTCGCTGATACAATCGACATCGACTTCGATGGCTTCTTCAAGAAATTTGTCGATCAAAACAGGTTGGCCGGCGGAAACGATAAAGGCTTCGAGTACAAATCGTTCGAATTGAGATTTGTCGTAGCAGATTTCCATCGCCCGCCCGCCCAGCACAAAACTTGGGCGAACCAAAACAGGATAGCCAACGTTGGCGACCTCCTGGCGGGCTTCGTTCATCGTTCGCGCGATGCCATTGGCGGGCTGTTTCAAGTCCAGCAGATTCAGCAATTGCTGGAACTGCTCGCGGTCTTCGGCGGCGTCGATTGTGTCGACGCTGGTTCCAATGATTGGCACACCAGCATTTTGCAAAGCGCGTGCAAGGTTAAGCGGAGTTTGCCCACCGAATTGAACGATCACGCCGTCTGGCTGGACCCGATCGCAAATATTCAAAACGTCTTCGACCGTCAGTGGCTCAAAAAACAACAGGTCGCTGGTATCGTAGTCGGTCGAAACGGTTTCAGGATTTGAGTTGACCATGATCGACTCGATGCCCATTTCGCGAAGGGCAAAACTTGCGTGGCAACAGCAGTAGTCGAATTCGATTCCCTGGCCGATTCGGTTGGGGCCGCCGCCAAGAATCATGATCCGTCGCTTGTCAGATTTGGCTGGCGTTTCGTCTTCGTCTTCGTACGTCGAATAAAAGTACGGCGTGTAGGCTTCAAATTCGGCCGCACAAGTATCCACCGATTTAAACGTCGCAACGACGCCAAGCGATTTGCGCAGCTCGCGGACTTCGATTTCATTCGTTTCCCAAATGTGGGCCATTTGCCGATCGCTGAACCCAAACTGTTTCGCTTGCTTCATCATGGCTGGCGAAATATCGGTCGGTTTAAGCGAGCGTAAATGGTCTTCCATTTCGATGATTCCGACCAAATGCTCAAGGAACCAAACATCGATGTTGGTGAGCTGGTGGACTTCGTCGACCGTCATGCCGCCTTTGAATGCGTACCGCAAATACCAGGGTCGTTCGGCGTTAGGAACCGATAGCTTTGATCGGACGGTGTCTTTGTCTGGTTGGTCTTCGGTGCCCCAAAGGTCTTTTTTGTCGTTGCCAAAACCGAAACTACCGACTTCCAGCCCGCGAAGTGCCTTTTGGAAAGACTCTTTGAATGTACGCCCGATCGCCATCGTTTCTCCGACGCTTTTCATTTGCGTCATCAGCGTCGAATCGGCTTCTGGAAATTTTTCGAAGGTGAAGCGAGGGATCTTTGTAACGACGTAATCAATTGTGGGTTCGAAACAGGCTTTGGTTTCCCGTGTGATGTCGTTTTGCAATTCCCAAAGTCGATATCCAACGGCGAGTTTGGCGGCAATTTTTGCGATCGGGAAACCGGTTGCCTTGGATGCCAACGCGCTTGAACGGCTGACGCGCGGATTCATTTCGATCACGATCATCCGGCCAGTGTCAGGATTGGTCGCGAATTGAATATTTGAGCCACCGGTTTCGACGCCGATTTCGCGAATCACAGCCAGACTCGCGTCCCGCATTCGCTGATACTCTTTGTCCGAAAGTGTTTGAGCTGGGGCGACGGTGATTGAATCGCCAGTGTGGACACCCATCGGATCGAAGTTTTCAATAGCACAAATGATGACGACGTTGTCATCGAGGTCGCGCATGACTTCCATCTCGTACTCTTTCCAGCCGATGATGGATTCTTCGATCAGGACTTCGGTGGTTGGCGATTGATCAAGTCCACGACGAACGAGCAAATCGAACTCGTCTTTGTTGTACGCGATGGCCGAGCCGCTTCCGCCCATCGTGAAGCTGGGACGAATCAAACAAGGCAAGCCAACTTTTTCGAGAATCTCGCGGGCGTGGGTTACGTCTTGAACGGTCTCGCCTTGGCAAATGTCCAAACCAATCTTGTTCATCGCTTGCTGGAAACGATCACGGTTTTCGGCTTTGTCGATCACGTCAGCGTCGGCACCGATCATCTCAACGTTGTATTTTTCCAAAACGCCTTGGGCCGAAAGATCCATTGCGAGATTCAAAGCCGTCTGTCCGCCAAGGGTTGGAAGCAGGGCGTCAGGTTTTTCTTTGGCGATAATCTTTTCAACAATTTGCCAATCAAGCGGCTCGATATACGTTCGCTCGGCGGTTCCCGGATCAGTCATGATCGTGGCGGGATTGGAGTTAACGAGCACGACTTCATAGCCTTCTTCGCGAAGTGCTTTGCAGGCTTGGGTGCCGGAATAGTCGAATTCACAGGCTTGGCCGATAACGATAGGGCCTGAACCGATGAGCATGATTTTCTTGAGATCTTCGCGTTTTGGCACGCCAATTCCTTCAGGGGATTTAAGGTGGCTTTGTGGGCGCGGCAGGCAATATCGCTGCCATTACAAAATTTCCCAAGCGTACCAGCCCAAGGTACGTTTTATCAAGGTGCTGGCCGAATTTTAAACTCACATTTGAGTCTCTTTTTGTCGGAGTAATTCGGCGTTTTAAGCCTGAGAGATTCGATTCTTGTTCTGCCGATCGTCATAAAATTTTCCAATATTGGTGTCAAACCAGCGAATTGACGTTTGCTCCTTTCCAATTTTGGCAAACGAATTATTAGTAAAAACGCTACCAAGCCCCTGACACTGTACGAGGAAGTCATGTTGTTATCGCTGCATGACCAAACCGGCGTTCCCGTTGCGCGCGGATACATGCAGGTGGTTGGCACCGCGATCCTTTGTGAGCTTGTCGAATTGGGCAGAATTCGAATCGGTAACGCGCCGAAACATTTGGTGACGTTGAAAACCAAAAAAAGTATTGGCGATCCGATCCTGGACGAGCTGCAGGCAAGAATGATTTGCCGAACGAATCCAAGGCGGCTTACGTTTTGGATTGGCTCGGCAAGCTCCCGAGCCTACAACCAACGAATTTGCAATTCACTATCCGAACGTGGCATTCTTAAAAAATTCGAACGTAAGATCTTTTGGGGCTTTCGTAAGTCGGCCTATCCAGATGCACGAAACGGCCACAAGGAAGAAATCCGCAGGCGGATGGAAGCGGTCATGTTCAACGACAATATCAAACCAGATCCACGAACTGCTGCATTGGTCTCAATTGTTGATAACTGTCAGCTGATGGATATGAACTTCCCTGCTATCGAACTGAGGCGGTGCAAAAAACGGATCAAGTGGATTCAGGAGAATGCGACGCTCCCCTCAACCAATTTGGTATCAAGTGCGTTTCGAGCTGCTTACAGTAGTGCGGGTATCTATTGATTGAGTCTCCATGACTTGGCTTGCTGGTTACCGCCACCAAAGCACAGCCTAACAACGCCTTCGGGTAGGCGAAATGTTTCGAAAGTCGATTTTTTGTGAAATTTTCCACCCATTGCGCTAGAATCTGGTTCAAGATCGCATTTGTTGGAAACTCTAGATAGAATTTCTGTCCGTGGTACTTTCCAACTGCGTGTTAGTAGTTGGATTCCAATATCGAATTTCATGCATTTAAAACAATCCATTTCGGAGACTTCAATGACACTTCCCAAAATACTAACCCTTCCTTCTTTGGCGATCCTGTTGACGCTTGGATTTTGTGCCACTGATCTAATGGCGCAGCGCGGACAACAACAGCGCGGACAACAAC
>CAYZGP010000022.1:0-23251 GCA_964478065.1 uncultured Pirellulaceae bacterium | reverse complement strand
TTTTGTGCCACTGATCTAATGGCGCAGCGCGGACAACAACAGCGCGGACAACAACGAGGAGGTCAGCGCGGTGGTACAACAAGCGACACGGCATTGTTAGGGATGCCGGAAATCCAAGAGCATCTGGAAATGACGGACGACCAGATCGAAAGTATTAAAGAAGGAAATCCAAACCAGATGGATCGACGGGAAATGCAACAAAAGTTGCGTGACATGGACCGAGAAGAGCGCACCGAAGCATTCCGAGAAATGCGCGATGAACAAGAAGCGAGTACAAAAGAATGGCTCGAAGGTATCTTGCTTTCACACCAAATGGAACGGCTTGAAGAAATCAAGTTTCAAAACGCCGCTCGCCAAGGAGTTCGCAGCCGAACATTCATTCAGATGCTTGAAATCACCGAAGAACAGCAAACTGAAATGCGTGAGAAAGCCACCGAATTGGAACAAATGATCGCGAAAGAAACTGCGGAACTTCGTAAGGAGGGCACGGAAAAGATTATGGACGAAGTGCTTACCAGCAAGCAAAAAAAGAAGTACGAGGAATTAAAGGGAGAGGATTTCGAAATGCCAGCTCCACAACGCCGCGGTGCAGACCGAGGTGGTCGTGGTGGTGCTGATGGCGGCGGTCGAGGCGGACGTGGTGGTGACCGAGGAGGACGAGGTGGCCGTCGTGGCGGTGGTGATGGCGGAGCGGATTTCTAAGTCGAATTCACTTCAAGCGATTACAAAAAATCAAAGCCGCTGTGCCGTTTATGGCCAGCGGCTTTTTTTGTGGGATAGTGTCGTTAAGGATTGCTGCCTCGGTCCCTCGCTTGCGCGTCGGGTTTTCAAATTCCTGCTGACGCGATGATGGCTTCCCGCTGTGCATAGGCGAGGGCGTAACTTACTTCTCTTACTTGCTGCTTCCACTTGCGTTCGCTTTCGTCTGCGAACCATCTGTGGCTTCTTCTGGCTTTACCAAGCGGAATGAGTTGAGGAACCGTGCAGCTATGGTTTCTTCAAAAACTTCGTGGCCCATGACCGCTGTGATTTGGTACTGACGATCGTCAACGACAAAAACTCGTGAAGTGCAAATGAATTTTTGATCGGATTGAACGCAAGCGTAAACGAACTGCCTGCCCATGTGTTTGCCGTATGTGATTTTAATGGGATCGCTTTGGAGCTGTCCCAGCACATTGGTCACGCTGCCACGAACCGCTCCGTCCAATACTTTGGAAGTTTCATCTTCGGTTTTTGGTTTGGTGGCCAAATCGTTATACCCGAACACCATTGTCGTGGCCGTTCCTTTGACCGATCCAATGTGCAAATTGACCGTGATCGGTGGTTGGTTTTTGACTGGTGTAAAAGACCGTTGAACAAAACGAGGTTTGACCGGCATCTCAATGGAAGCCCGCGCGTTCGTAGGTTCCACTTTGACCCAGTTCGAATCACTGGCCAGTTTTTTGTCTGCACCTGTCGATGATTGTTCGGCGGTTTCTTGTGTTGCGTTGCTCGTTTGGATTGCAAAAACCGGAATTGCAAATGATGGTGCAACCAATGCGAAAGACGCGATTAGGATTGTTGTTGAAATTTTCATTTTGGGTCAACTTTGTCGGACGCGTACAATTGAAATAAGAACGTTGTCTCATTTGAGTCTAGCCAATTATCGAGCTTGCGTTAATGCAAATTTATCCCGGCAAGTCATTGATTGCAGTCTTAAGTGGAATCAAAACGTTGAATGGGCGGTTTGACACTGTTTTCGTCGATGCTTACGATGCCACGACCAACAATAATTCCGATCTTGATATTCGTTTTAGCAAAATCTGAGAGTACGAAATTTCGGTTTTCTGACTCTTTACAGATGTCTTTTTATGTCCGCAATGGGCGATTTTTAACAAGCAACGAGGTGAAGTTTGTCTGACCAGAGCAGTCCCAGTCGAAGCGGCGCCTTTGAATCAGCGGTGGACAAACGTGTTGAGCGATTCACCGAAAGTATAAGTTTTGACCAACGGCTTTACCAGCACGACATCGCAGGTAGTATCGCGCATGCTCGAATGTTGGCTGATCAAAAAATTCTGACGCCTCAAGAGTGCGGAGAAATCGAAAAGCATCTAACAGAGATCCGAGGCGAGCTTGAATCGGAAACCTTTCCAATCCGCGAAGAGCTGGAAGATATTCACATGAATATTGAGCAGGCTTTGATTGATCGGATTGGAGACACGGGACGAAAACTTCACACCGGTCGCAGTCGCAATGATCAGGTCGCAACGGATCTGCGGCTGTGGGTTCGCGATTCAATTGACCGGGTCGACGTGCTGCTGGAAGGATTGCAAAAGGCATTTGTGGGGCGGTGCGAGCAGGACCTGGATGTGATCGTTCCGGCCTATACGCATTTGCAACGCGCCCAGCCGGTTCTCGCGAATCATGTCTGGCTGGCTTACTGCGAAAAATTTCAGCGCGATCGAGAACGGCTTGCCGATGCGCGCAAGCGGTTGAACTTGAGCAGTCTCGGAACGGCAGCGCTTGCTGGAACAACGCTGCCAATCGATCGAGCCAACGTTGCCAAGCGATTGGGGTTTGACGGCATCGTTGCCAACAGTATTGATTCGTCAAGTGATCGTGATTTCGTTTTGGAAACCGTGTTTTGTTTGACAACGATTGGGATCCACTTAAGCAGTTGGGCCGAAGAGTGGATTCTCTGGGCAACGTCTGAATTCGACTTTATCAAATTGCCTCATGCGTTCTGTACCGGCAGTTCGATCATGCCTCAAAAAATTAACCCGGATGTGCTCGAACTGACACGCGGTAAATCGGCTCGTGTGATCGGAAGCCTGCAAACGCTATTGGTTCTGACAAAGGGTTTGCCCTTGGCGTACAACCGAGACCTTCAAGAAGACAAACCGCCTTTGTTTAACGCGTTTGATACCGTCGAGTCTTGTTTAGAGTTGGCCGCTCCGTTGGTCGCGGGAGCAGAGTTGAATCGGGAAGCGATCGGTTCTCGTTTGGATCGCGGATTTCTCGATGCGACGACTTTGATGGAGTATTTGATCAAACGTGGAACCCCTCAACGGAAGGCCCACCATCTAATTGGGGATCTGGTACGCAAGGCAACCCAAAAATCCGTTACTCTGGCTGAGCTTTCTCTGGAAGAATTTAAATCTTCTGACCCGACTTTGGATGCGTCTGTCTATGATGTATTGGGTGTTGAGAATGCAGTCAAAGCATTTCAAAGTGAGGGCTCAACCGCACCGTCCAAAGTCGCAGAGCAGGTCGCAGTGTGGAAAAAACGTTTAAAAGCCTGACTTGAACCGAGATTGGTCAAGTAAATAGGAAAGAACGGTTTCTTTTTCCGGTTTTTGCCCGTCACTTTGTCGATCCGCCTGCATTGCCTAATACGTTAATTACAATCGTCAGGATCATCTCAATTGATCAAAGCCTGTCGAATGATGCTTGCTAGAGACGACAAAAAATTCATGTACACGTACAGACCGAATTCCATCTCCAGTTCCCACTCATACTCCGCAGCCCAATCCCGATTGTGGCTATCGGTGGTTGTGTTCGTGTTAGCGATAGGAAGCAGTTTTGGCGGTTCGATTTTCAACCCTTCGGCTACCGCCTGTTTCGCGCAAGAAGAACAGCCGGAAAAAGTCGAACGTGACGTGTACGGGAACGTCGTGGTACGAGACAAAGACAACAATATCGTTCCCAATGAGCTGGCTCCTACAGTAACCGACGGGACCCATCCGCTATCCGATTCTAATCTTCTTTTGTTGAAGACCATTCAAGAATCCAATCCAACGACTGCATTTGAGTTGGCTCGAGCCACTCAGATCATGTTAGACATCGGCCAGTTCTGGGATGCGAGGTATTATCTTTCTGAAATTGAGAAACTAAATCTCAATGAAGAACAGTTGTTCGAGTTGCAACAAGCGTTCGGTTCGAACTTGTTCATTGATGTCAGTAATCGCGCACTTGTGCAGCCCGAAGGCAGGCGGTTGGGAACCAGAGTTTTGCGTGCCGCGCGAAAAGTGTCTTTGACGCCGGCGCGAATTAGCGAACTGATCAAAGTCCTCAATAACGACGACATTTCTGTTCGTTCCGAAGCGTTTAGAAAACTTAGACGATTGGGCGAACCGGCAGTTGCCGAGTTGATCAACGTGTTTGCGGACCAGAATCGCAAAAGCGAGTTTCCAGGAATTCGGGGCGCTTTGCAAGCGATCGACAGCAACGCACAAGGTCCATTGCTCGGTGCCGCGCGTGCGTCCAATCCACGGGTTCAAGTCGAAGCCATTCGTGCACTTGCCAATTTCAAAACGCCCGAGTCGCTTGACGTCATGATGCGGGCATACCTTTCACCAGAAATGCCAGAGTACTCACGACGCATTGCGTTGGATGCGTTGACGAAGAATAGGTACCCGGCCGATCCTGGCTACATCGAACAACGATTATTTGATCGCTCAAAAGAATACTTACTGGGCGAGCGATTTTATCCCGGTGCTGTTTTGGGCAATGTTACAATTTGGAATTTCAACGCCAAAACAAAACGGATGGTTCCAGCAAACATACCTGCGGAAACCGCGTTGCGAATTGTTGCTTCACGGCGTGCTGCGGATCTGTACGAGGTACGTCCCGATCTACAACGTAACCGCGAATTGTATTTACTGACTCAATTCGAAGCAGCTAAACGCTTGGCTGGACCCAGCCGGAAACTGGACGTTGACTCGATCGTTGAATCACTAAAAGTCGACGCCAACGATGTCGAAAATATCCTCCAATATGCCATGGAAATGGAGCTCGTCCCTGCCGCCGTTGGCTGCTGTGAAGTGCTGGGGAAAATCGGTTCAGCAGAGTTACTGATGGGAACTTCAACTAAACCAAGAACGCTGGTAGATGCGATCTTGTTTGGCGACCGCTATTTGCAGTTTGCTGCAATGCAAGCGATTAACAACATTGACCCGCAGCAAGCGTATCCTGGAAGTAGCTACGTAGTTTCGTTGGCGGTTTATCTGAGCCAAAGCGAAAATCGACCTGCAGGTTTGGTTGGCCATGTTAGCGAAGGCATTGGTCAAACGTATGCGGCAGCGCTTAGTTCGGCCGGCGTCTTCGGGCAGTCTGTTACCACAGGACGTGAATTCTTTAAAGCTGCAACTCGTAATCCAGATATCGACATGTTGATCGTCACGGATACCCTGGACAAGCCTTACTATGGCGAGCTGATTCAGCAGTTACGAAGCGACTGGCGTACTCGACGACTGCCAATCGCACTGCTTTATCGCGATCCCAACCAAAGTCGTCGGGTAAAAATACGAATGGGAGACGATCCGCGGTTCGCTGTCATTCCATTTTCGTCCGATCCGGAATTGGTGGCTTCGCACATCGTACGCTTAAATGAAAATGCCAAACCATGGAAGTTATCGAACTTCGATCGTCGACGGCATGCCTCCGGTGCAGTGAGTTGGCTGGCAAAAATCTCAAGCGACCGAGACGTTTATTCGTTTTACAACTTGGGGAGCGAGCAAGAGAAGTTGGCCCGATTGTTGTACATTCCTGGCTTTTCTGCAGATGCAAGCCTGATTTTGGCAAACCTTGGAACCCCAACGGCCCAACGAGAACTGGTAAACTTTGCCAGTCAAAGTGGATCGTTTGTTGAGAATGACGAACTGCAAAAAGTTGTAGACGCGTTTGCTCAGTCAGTAAAAACGAGTGGCACGTTACTGACTACAAAAGAGATTAGGCAACAATACGATCGATACAATGCCAGTCAAAATGAGACAAAGGCTTACCGGGAAATTCTTGGCTCGATTTTAAATGTGATCGAATCCAAACGAGACGGTAACGGTTCAGAGTAACGTTTGTTATCCGTTGGATCTTCTTAGGGTCCAATGAGTTCTTAAAAAGGTAGAGCGCGGGGCGCTGAGTCCTGATCCAATTACCCTCTCTGCGTTTAAAATCTTTCCTATCGAACACACCTACGTACGCGCATCCTATTGGCTTTGGTTGCGAAGCCGTGTCGCAAATTCTTTCTAGGCGATCTAAACTTGTGAATGTCGGCGTGCACCTAACGAATTCAGCGCGGAAGAAATCCGATGGCCAAATCGCCTCCCGAAACCTCAGTTTCCAATTTTCAACTCGGCTCATCCATTCCTGTTCTACGAATTTTGGATGAATCTCTTGCAAGAGCGTTCTACCTTGACTTCTTGGGCTTCGAGGTTGATTGGGAGCATCGTTTCAGTGACAACATCCAATCGCCCCTTTACATGCAGGTTTCTCAAGGCGCTTCTATCTTGCATCTCAATGGGCATGCAACTCACGATACGCCCGTTTGCGAAGTGCGCATTCCCGTTGACGGACTCCAACAATATTGCGACTTCTTGTGCTCGAAACAGACTGAATTCTCAAATCCTGAAGTTGTTGATCCTCGCTACGAGGGCCGGAACACCGATATGAACATTGTTGATCCTTTTGGCAATCACTTGGTGTTTTGGGCGCCTTCCAAAAATCCAGATGCATGACCAATGTATTTCCAATGTGATCGTGCTCGACAATGGCTTTACGCGAAAACCGCTTCCACCTCTCAGAATAGGATTTTGAAACGCTCGGTGTTTTCGCGCGTCACCGTCTGCCAGATTGGATACAACCCGTACGATCCGTTCAGTTGTAACCATTTCTCGAGTTTATCGAAGCAGTCTGTGGTAAACGAGTAATAGACGACGGTGGGCTGGCTCTTGTAGTAGTACATACATGCAATGCAGTCGTCGCAAATTAAAATCGCCGCAAGGATTGAACATTGAAGATTCTTTTCATCACCAATGAAGACCCTGTCAACCGCGCCGTTCTCTCGGGCATCGCCAAGTCTTACTCGCCCTGTAAAACGCTTTGTATTTCCTGGGAATCCAAGAAAAGCAAACGTCGATCTTTTGTCCCGACACCACGGCGAGTGATCGGATTACTCAACACAATTACTCAGCGGAAAATTGACGCCCACCGCACCACCCAAGTCAACAATCGTTTGGCTGCCGACAGGTTTGAGCTACCCAACGAACAACAGCTGTCATCAAAAGTAGTCAATTCAAAGAAGACGGCCAAGTTGATCGCTGGCTACCAACCGGATGTCTTAGTGGTATGCGGAGCGCCAATCTTGCGGGAAAATATCTTCAACATTCCAAAGATCTGTACGATCAACATTCATTTTGGTATCAGCTCTGCGTATCGGGGACAGCACACTCTTTTCTGGCCGATGCTGGAAAACCGTTTCGATCAAATTGGGGCGACCGTTCACATGATCGACAAAGGTGTAGATACCGGGAACCTGTTATTCGAAGTCTACCCCGATGTTTGTCCTGAAGACGATGAAGTCTCGCTGGAGCTGAAGATTGCAAATAATATCGTCGATCCTTTCGTTAGCATGCTTCAAAAAATTGAAAGCAGTGCAGACCAGCAGTTGGTAGGTCAGCCTCAGCAGGTGAAAGGAAAAGAGATTCGTTATCGCGATCTTAGCTGGTGGAGATCCACCGTTTTTACGATCAAAAAACAATTGGGAATGATTAAGATCCCAACCATTGCTTCCAAGACCAAATTGTTCTACGAAGTCAACTGAATCGACGTTTCGAGGTATTGGCTTTCCTGCAACAGTAAGCGTTTGCATCTCGGCTGCAAATGTGACGTAATTTTTTTATTAAAATGCGCGAAGCAAAAACGATATAAAGCCCGTTCTTGGGCTACCTTTTCCGCGCTTTAGCAGTCTTTTTATTTTTGGCGGCTAGTTGTTCTTTACGGTGAGCGACCGCCTCTTTCTTGGTTCGAAACGTTTTGAACATCTGGACTCTATTCTCTTGCCATGTGGCGACCCAACGTCCATAAACGTTCTTGCTAACGCCCGGAGTTCCAGAAGTATTATTGGAAGCCTTTTTCCGAGGTCCCTCACGCCATTTTCGCTCGCCCAATTCACGGATTTTCTTATCGCGCCAACGCGTTGCACGGGCACACGCTGCGCGGACTCCACCATCTGAGCATCGGAAGTACTTTGAATGTTGTTTGCCTTCGCGGACGATTCGAACCGACCAGCCAGCAGAATCACGGGTAATGTTCGCTAATTTCTTCATGGAAATACAATAGCCAAACAAGACCCAACGGGCAACATGGTATTTGCGCAGTCGGCCCTTGGTCTGGTGATCCAAGCTGGCCTTGGTACAATTTTTCTCGGTCCAAAGATTTCCTTATTGGGAAACTGCTTAGAGTTGTGACGCTTAGCGATTCAGGGAGAATTGGCCTGTATGCGCATCGAATCTGCTCCATTGGATACCAAGCACGTAGTACATCTCGTTTTTTAACGAATCCGGATTTGACTTTGAGCACGCTAAGGAAACCATGCACTTACGTTTGAAAACGAAGTGTAGGTTACGTGTGGATTTTTTCGTTGCATTTTAAGAATGCGTTCAGGGTTTGGTTAAACTCACCAGGGCATTCCAGCGGCGACATGTGCCCGGCGCCGGCTATTTCTACAAAAGTCGAATTCGGGACAAGCTCTGAATTCTCGCGCATTTCCGTTGGTGTTGTGATCTCATCGTGTTGGCCAGCCACGAATAAACATGGGATTTCGATATCGCTCAACCATGGCGTTGCGTCCGGTCGTAGTGACATCGCGATTTGACCTGTCGCGATTGATTCGGGATCGGTTTTTGAAATGACCGAGTGAGTTTGGTGGGCGATTTCTTTTTCCGTTTGAAAAAAGACCTTGGGAATCATCGCATCGGCAACAGATGCGGCGCCAGTTTCTCGTACACTCTCGGCACTGATTTTTCGGGCACGTGCGACCTGTTCGGTGTCGCTTGCTGCGCGCGTGTTGCAGGCAACCAATGCGGCCAAGCGTTCACGATGGTGCTTCCAAAACTGCCAGCCAACATATCCTCCCATCGAAAGACCGCATAACACAATCGGTTGATCGACCTCGATGGCATTGAGTAAATCGGCAAGGCTGTCAGCGAAGCTTCGCATCGAGATTGGATTGTCGGTATTGGCATTGAAAGTGCTTTTTCCAAAACCGGGCAAGTCCGGACAGATTACGCGGTTCGATTTCGCAAACGGCTCTAGTTGGAATCGCCACATCGAATGGTCCAGCGGAAACCCATGCACAAACAGAATCGGGAGCCCTTTGCCTTCATCCAAGACGTTGAAGGTAGCGTTTTTCGTAGCGACAGTTTTGAGTTTCATGAACAAAGCTTCCAAATCCAATTCACGACCAACGCGAATACAACACCCAGCGGAATGAAATAAATCCACGTCCATACGATTGGATAGCGATTTGTGCGCAGACGCCAAATTTGAAAGGCGTGCCAAGGAAGTTGGATTGCGGTGAAAAGATAAACCACGTAACTGGCACGGTTGAATTCCCAAGCTCTAGCAAACTCGCCATGACTGATCGAAATAAACGATCGTGTTAATCCACAGCCGGGGCAGTCGAGATTAAACAAGCGACGACTGGTGCACATCTGAGGCATCGGGGTATTGAATCCCGGCAAGTAGACTTTCGTCTCGCCAGAGCTACTCATCGCGAACGACGCGAGCAAGATAGCGGCCGCCATGGAAAAGAAAATCCAGTGGATTCGAATTTCACTTTTTGTATATTCCGGTGAAAGCAAAATCGGTGGCGATGTGGGTGCGCTGTCAGACGTTGTTGCAGCCATCGGCGCGATCGTTTTGGCGATCTGTTCCGCGGGTTGCTCTTTTTCGTTTTGTTGCGTGGGGTGTGTGATCGGTCGGCCGCTTTAATCGGATGTGCAAATTGGATTCTTGATCAACATTCTATCCGGCTAACCAGCTGGTATTCAAAACGAATCTCTGAAAAGCAGCATTATTGCCAGTGGATTTACTGGTCTCGCCAGAACCTCGGTGCAAACAAAACGAGGATCGGTAAAATTTCCAGCCGGCCGAGCATCATTAGCCAGATGAAAAGCGATTTTGTCAGGAAAGTGAAATTCGAATAGTTCTCTGTCGCCCCAACGACTCCGAGTCCTGGCCCAATGTTGTTTAACGTCGAAGCAACCGCGCTGGCAGTGTCGATCAATTTGTTCTGCGAATTGACGCCCCACGTCGTATCCGGCTCGACCATCAATACAAACGCAAAACCGAAAACGAAAATCAGGCTTACTAAAGAAAAGTAAACCAGGATCGAATGTCGAAGCGTCTGATCTTCGGCCGCTTTACCGCCCAGTTTTAGCAATCGTACTTCCTTGGGAAGAAACGCTTGCTGGACTTCCAAGCCAAGGATTTTCACGAACAGAACATGTCGAATCACTTTCATTCCGCCACCGGTGCTTCCCGCACAGCCGCCAATAAACATCAGCAACAGTAACAAGCCCCGGCTAAAGTGATTCCATTTGTCAAAATCGGCGGTGCCGTAGCCGGTGGTCGTGATGATCGAAACGACCTGGAACAAGCCATTTCGAAAGCCGTTTTCGAACGTATTAAAATCGCCATCGCCCGAACGCATTCCAAACAAAATAATTGCAAACGTAACCGTCGCGATGATCAAGACATAAGTCCGAAACTCGATGTCTTTAAGAAGCTGAAGTGGTTTCCCGATCAAGACCAGAAACAGTAAAGTAAAATTCGCGCCCGCAAGGATCATAAACACGATCACGACGTATTCGATCGCTTGACCGTTGATACCGTTCTGGACAAAGTGCCCCAGGCTTGCGTTGTAAGTGCTGAATCCGCCTGTCGCCATCGTGGCAAATGAATGACAGATTGCGTCAAACGCAGACATGCCAAGGAATTTCAAAATCACGGCCAGCACAATGTTGAGTCCGACATACATGGCAGCGAACAGCCACGCCGAATGTTGCATTCTCGCGTTGGAACTTTCTTGAGTCGGGCCTGGCATCTCGGCGCGCATCAGTGCCTTGCCCGCCGAGCCCTGACCGAGCAACACCACGAATAAAACAATGATTCCCAGCCCGCCCAGAAAGTGTGTGCTTGACCGCCAAAACAAAATACAGTGTGGCACCAGATAGGGATCTTCAAGATCGCATAAAACGGTCGCCCCAGTGGTGCTGAATCCAGATTGAGCTTCAAACATCGAGTCAACCAAGCCCATTCGAACCCAGTTGGGCCGAAAGTGCGCAGCGCGATCCGCCGGAGCGTCGGGATCTTCGCCGGGTGCAGCAAGCCACTTGCTCCACGGCCATTGCTTTTTCAAGTCCATGAAAATCGCCGGCGCGTTTGCGATGCCGGTTTGCTCAATCAGCTCACGCTCAGACAGCCCACGAGCGTTTGCTTCGGCGACGACTTGGATGACTTTGAGTTGTTGTTGGTTGACGGGGTCAGCCGTTTCCCAACCCTTCCAGATTTTCCATCGCGATGCGGCGACTAGTACGGTGTCCGTGTTTTCAAAAACACGAATCGAAGGTCCCCGGCAGGTGCCACTGAAAATATAGGGTAGGGCACCGAGAACGGTGGCGAGAACCCAGCTGAGGCCGACGACAGCCATCGCTTCTTTACGATAGATTTTCGTTTTCGTGCCACGGCCCCACCAGTACATCGACCCACCCAAAAGCCAACAAATGATTGCGCTGTACAGTAGGCCCCGGATGCCGTCGGATTCCGGGCGGTCGAGTTTGACAACTGGGTTTGTGTGAGCACCAATGTTCGGGTCAGCCCAAATGAGGCTGAATAGCATGAACCCGCCAATCAGCAGCGTCAGGATGCCAAGCAGTTTTGAGAGAAGGCGAAAATTCATGTCGCAGTGGATTACTCAAACGGAAATTGGCGTTGGTGTCACTTCGTTACGTGTCACTTTTTGAACGTTGTTATCGTTGTCGTGGGTCGCGATATGCTTTTTATAGCAAACGTTGGCTTGGTTTCGATTGTCTCATGCGTTTCAACTCAGCCATCAAGCGTTTCGTCTTCAGTCAATTCATGCTCAAGCAATGGACCTCGCGAGATGTTGGCTCCGATCATAATTGCGATAGGAAACAAGACCATGTAAACAAGCGTCATTGATTTTTTTGCTGGCGGATCGGCAATTGCTATTTGAAGGTAATAAATGAAAAGCAAAACCGTCAAAAATATTGCGTGGGGAAAATGTGCAAACGGTGCGGTTTTGACGACGAACCAACCAATCCCAATACAGGCAATAAAAGTCAGCCCGACGAGGCATATAAACATCGTCCGCGAAATCGCGTCCTCTGGATTATTGGCCATCATCATTTGCTGACTCGCGATATCGAGTTTGGTGAACTCAACAAAGTCAGGAAAGAACGCGAACCCCAATGCAAACAGAATCAGCGTGAAACTCATGATGGACATGACGAACCCCGACCCGACAGTCAGGAAACTTCGAAGCATTACTCCCGGTGGTACGGGTTGGTGAGACATACAGCAATCCAGATTTGGAAAAACTGTATTCTATTGGCCCACGACAATCAATTGAAGTGGCAATGGTGCGCCAGACGACGCACCAGCCAATTCTCTAAACTGAGCTTCTACTTGGTTTGCGTGCCGCTCGGGTTTTCAGCGATGTTGGTTGCTGGAAGCGATTGACGTTGAAAGACGATTCTCGCATTGAATTGAGCCAGCTCTTGGCCTACTTCGACTGGCATCGCGAATTCGTTGTCGTTGGTCAAGAATCGATATCTTGTTTGCGATTTGGACGTTGTGCCGTCGGAAAGTTTTTCCACTGTTTCAACCAGAATGCCTTCGCTCGTTGATTCGATAACGCTCCACGTACCCGTTGCGCCATCGCGAAGGACTTGTCCGTTGGTTGAAACAATCTCCATCTCATTTTCGACTGTGCCGTCTTTGCGGAAGTCAATCGCGATCACGGTGGAGAGAAAACTTCGTGCCTTGGTAAGCGTAACGGCTCGTTCGGCAGGTGGCATCTGATTGAGCGCGTCTTGCAATGGCGCTTGATCCAGTTGTGCCGCTCCCAGCCAAACTCCAGTTAGTTTTTGCTGAAGCGAAATCGTTGCGACTTGATCCTGAAGAGCTTCCTCAGTTTGTGACGTTTCGGAATTCGTTTTGGAATCAGCTGGTGAATCCGTTTTGCCACAGCCAGAAATTCCGATCGTGATCGCGGTCAAGCACGCGAGTAGGGAAAGTTTTGATTTGGTTTGAGGCAAATTTCCATTTTGCTTGGACATGAGGAATTCCTTTTCCCATCTTGGACATCAAATAGTTGGTTTATTGAGTAAGCCAACTTTAGTTTGATTGTCGTCTAAATTTTAGTTTTGTCGTCGTGCCGGCCATGTTGGGTGGTACAAGCTTGATAGTTTTATCGTCGATCAAGCTGACCTTGTGTTCAGATTTTTGCGATTGAATATTGCACGAAATAACAATCTCTTTTGCTGCTTCGTCAAACGAAATCAGCTGCCACGTGCCAGCTTTGTTTTGCTGGATCGCTCCCATGTTGGTCACTGTTTCGAGTCCGCCATTGGAGAGGAATCGAATTAGCATTTTGGGCGAATCGTTTTGTTCGTCGTCGTTTGACGTTTCACCCTTTTCGTTGATTCGGTTCATCACGCGATCGGCTTGATCGATCTCCCAAGTACCAATGATTTTCGCGCGATTTGGATTGCCGCATCCGATTAACGTGCAAGCAAACAGGCTGGCTAGCAATACATGAATCTTGAAGTTGGAAATTGATAGAGGATTGCCAAGTGGTGAACGGTTCATGATTTAGTGGGTTGGCTAGCTGGTAAGTTGGCAAAAGTTTTCTGATTGTAAGGATTTTTTTGATCAGCAAAGGGTTGTGGGTCGATAAACACAAATGGCGGCGCTTTTGCGTCTATGTACCTCTGCAACGAGTGACGGTGACCAACCCAAATTTATTCGTTGTGGTGATCAATAAAAGGGGCGATTCGATGATCCGGTTTTCTTTAATCCTAACATGTCTGGCTGTTGCTTTGAGTTCGATTGGTTGTTGTGGACCAATAGGCCCGGGCTGTGGAATACCAATTGGGTGTAACGATTGCGATGGGCTAGGTGGTCGCGTCATCGCTGGTTCACCATTGGAGGGAATTCGTAACTTCAGAAAAAGCCTTGTTTGCGGAAGCGGATGTGGTGAAGCCTATATTGGCGAGTGGATCAGCAGTCCACCAGACTCCCGAGATCCATGCTACAACAATCAGTGGACAGGCGGAGCGACCAAGTGCCGACCGTTTTGTTGGCAACCTGGAACCATTGTCGGTAACCTCTACGGTTCACGATTCTGTAGCGGCGACCAATCTTCAGCTTCTTGCGGTGGAGGATGTGGAGGTTGTGGAGGATGTGGCGGCGGTATCGTGAGCGACGCTGGTTACATTGACGGAGGATACATCGACGGCGGAATGCCCATTGGGTCTGGATGCTCGACTTGTTCTTCATCATCCGACGTGATCCACTCAACGCGAGTGGCTGAGCGCGAGATTCCCGCAATTGATTCTCGGACACGCGATCGAATGGACCGACAAGTCCAGCGAATTCGCCGCTAGGAATGAGTTGGCCCCTAGGCCAGTTTGCGTAGCCACCAAGGGTTCGCTGCCAAGCGACGGAATTGGGTGCGGCGTCCAAGCAACCATCGGCGGAAACTGCCTGTTTTGGAAGGCCATAAAAAGCCCTACTGGAATCCCAGCCGAAAGTTTGGTCTCCTGTTGGGATGTCCGGAACCATCCATGTTTTTGATTTGCTCGACAAGCCGTTGGCGAAAGTCCCTACCGGCGTTTGTGCAATTTTCGGTGGCGAGCGTTTCTTAAAAAGGCTTGCCGTCGAATATCTGGTTCAATCGATCGGTGGTGATGATCCAGATTTCGCAGCGTCGCAATACGATTCACAAACAGCGGGAAGCGTCGGTTGGGCGGACGTGCATGACGAGCTTTCGACGCGCAGTTTGTTTGGCGGTGATGGTCCGCGGATCGTCATTGTTGACCATGCCGATAGTTTTGTGAAAGAGAATCGCGAGCGGATCGAACAATACGTTGGGGCTTCAGCTTCAAATGGCTTATTGATCCTGATCGTGGATTCTTGGGCCAGTAATACTCGGTTGTACAAAGCGATCAACAAATCGGGAACGCAGGTCAAGTGTGACGCGCCCACAAAAAGTGCTCGCAGCAAGCAGACTGATGAAAAACGAACGGCCCAATGGCTGGTCGCCCGCGCCAACGAGACTTACGAGTTTCAATTGCCAATCGGTGGAGCCCAAAATTTGATCCAAGTCACCGACTGCGAGTTCGGTCGGATGGATCAAGAGCTTCAAAAACTCGCGCTCTACGCTGACAAAAAAGGTAAGGTCGACCAGAAAACGATCAAGACCGTGGTTGGCGGCTGGCGTTCGAGAACAATGTGGGAAGCGATCGATGCGGCGGTAGAGGGCGATGCCGGCAATGCGATCCAACTGCTTGATCAGCTTTTGCGAAGCGGCGAACATCCACTGGCATTGTTTGGCCAGCTTTCGTGGTCGCTTCGACGCTACGCCACGGCAACCGAATTGGTGATGCGGGATTTGCGATCAGGAAAAAAGCCAAATTTGCCAGGTGCAATTAAAGAGGCTGGGTTCAGGGCTTGGGGGGGCGAAATCGATTCTGCTCAAGCTCGAATCAGGCAATTGGGCAGAGAGCGAGCTGGATTGATGTTGGATTGGTTGCTGGAAGCCGATCTCGCGCTCAAGCGATCCCATTCGAAGCCTGAGCGCGGCCGCTTGGTTCTCGAAAAACTGTTTGTCAAAATGGCCAAAGAGCTCGGCCCCCAAGCGGTTTAAGTAAAGCTTGTCATAGGTTTTTTGCGCGTTTGTTGGCTGCCATTTATGTGCCTGTTGACGTCCGAATTCTCTTTTGCAAGCAAGCTTGCTGTCTTTTCGGATTGCCGACTTGATTGAAAACCGCGAATTCTCTACTCTCCGCCGCGAATATCACCCCCTTATTCGATGAGTATTACCATGCCGGAACGGAATCTGGTCACACGGCGTCTTCGTAAATTCTTCGTCCTTGCACTTGCAGCGTCGACTGTTGTGTCGATGCAATTTGGATGTTCGAAGTTGCGAAACGGAATTGCGAATCCTGATCTTCTCGCCAATCGCGAATCGGTCAGTGACTATATCCTTGATCCAAATCAGGACTTCAATCGAAACCAGACTCCAAGCGATTTGGCGACGCCAAACTTCGCCAACCAAAGTCCGAAACCAGTCAGTCAAACGGAACGGTTTGCATCTGATTCAATTCTGCAGCAGATGCCCGCGTTTAAAGAAGAAGCGAGCATGATGGCGGAAGCTGTTGAGGAGCCGCTTCAAATGCCGGCCGAGTTGAAATTTCCATCTCAACGGCCCATTGAGCTGGTTCAGTCAAGAACACAATCCCAAGATCGAGCCAAACTTGTTGGGATTGAGAATGGCCAGACAAATCCGGCCAATCCAATGAGAAAAGCAGGGAGCGAATTTGCGCTCGCCCCCGCGCCTTCGCTGCGAGACGTGGCAGGGTTAGCACTTGCTCCCGCTCCCTCGCTGTCATCGGCGGGAACTTGGATTCCAGGTTTGCCGATCGAAGAACCTGCGATAGATCAATCGTCCAATGCAAAACCACCAGCACCTAGTTTTAGATTGGCAGGGAAGCCACCAGCACCAAGTTTTAAACTAACGCCAAAGGCCCCAGCTCCAAGTATTGAATCAAATGCTGTGCGAATTGCCAGTTCATACGATTCGGTCCCTGCGCCGATCCAATTGACTTCGACTGACAATGATATTGGTATCGCATCACCGCTGGAGTCATCCAATTTCGAACCGCAACCTAATACACTACAGCCAAACCGTTTGGTTCCAAATGACAACGAGTTTTTGATTGGCACCGACGAAGTCGAAAAGCCGGCCGTCTCGACGTTGGTTCCGCCTTCCGCTTTGGTTAGCCAGCCGCTTTCACCCATTCTTTTCGATGCCCAAACGCGAGCCGTTCAAGTTGATAACCTTGAAAAGGCAAATTCACTTCGCCGCAATGAAAAATGGTCGCATGAAAAGCCAGTTGAAATAATCGATCGAGCTCCTGCCCAATCCATGGCGGTTTGGAATCAAGCCGAAATCGAGTCTGGTCCAGTTCGACTCAATCCAGAATCAGATTTGAAAATTGAGGCCGACCGAATTGCGAAAACCAATTTTTCCAAAGTAAATTTTGAAGCATGCCCTTCATGCCGTTCAATGGAATGCGACGGAACTTGCCATCGTCGAACTCGCAGATCGGAACTCGACCAGCCTAAACCAATGCTTGCCGCTGACCCAGTGGTCATCGTGGCAACAACTTCCCCGAACACGATTCCGCCTTTTGCCGACCCCCCAGAAAATGATATCGATCAAAATCCGATTGTTGAAGAAAACTCATACGAAGACATCGATGATGATGAGTGGCTGGCGATGTTTGGCTCAATTCCCAACCAAGAAGAAATGGCCAAGCCATGCCCCGAGTGTAAGTCGGACGCCTGTGCTAAGGGGTGTGAAGAACAATTTGGTGGCAATTTTGAGCCAAGACAAGTTGAGTTGCCGCAAGTTGAGTTGCCGCAAGTAGATGTCGCAAACCAATTTGTTCCCGCCGATAACGGATTCGTTCCACAAACAAACCAAGTGGAAAATCAAAGTGCCGTCGTTGCGCCTTGGTCTGAACCGTTTAAGCCTTCTTACCCTGAGGTGGATTCCAACGAATTTCAAGCGGACAGCGCGATGCCACAACCTGATGTTGCCCCTGAACCGGAACCGCAAACGGATATTGAGCGATTGGTGGTTCCTAACCTTGAACTACCGAACATCCAGATTCCCAATCTTGAGATCCCACAAGACCTCACACCAAATCAGATGCCAGAATTCAATCCGAGTGATTCAATTCCTCCATTGGAAATGACATTGGTTCCAGAGAAACCGGAACCAGTATCGAATCTTGTTGCTCCCGTTGGCTACAATGCTCCGACTGCAATAACTTATCTTCCAGCGCCAACGATTCCTCTGGCAGTTGTTGGTGTTCAACCGACTCCTGTAAATGCCGAACCTGCAGCAATAGCTCAGCCGTTTGAGTTGCCAAAATTAGAGTTCACTCACGCCCAGCCTGAGGAAGAAAAAACTCAGCCAGAAGTGCGCGTCGAGATTGTCGATAACACTGTGCCTTGGACCGTCAAATTGGAAGAGACGATTAAAACGGTAAGGGATCAACTTTCCAACGAAACCGATCTCAACACAAGGAACGGACTGGAAGTCAACTTACGTTTGTTGGAAGTTCTTGAACGTCAAATGCAAGGCATCGAGAAACGTGAAAAACAAAATATGCTGACCGATGTTGAAAAACAATATTGGCAACACCAACTTAACGCCGTCACATTGATGCTCGATGCAAGTCAACGCGAACAAGGGCCTGCGAGAAACATTGCTGCCATTGATACGCTTGGCCATCTACGAAAAGCCGTCGAGCGGCTTGAGTCGTTGGCAAACCTGGTCGTTTCTAATCCTGCGTTCTGCACCGAGATTTCTGGATTTGGGCAGTTCAAAGCGTTCCCTTCGTCGAACTTCAAACCACGTCAGCGAATGTTGATCTACTGCGAAGTCGAAAATTACATGTCAAACGAAACGATTGTTGATCGCTCGACGAAAGTTCATACAAAGCTTCACGGAAGTCTTGCAATTTACGATCAATCAGGCCAAGCCGTACAGCAGTCGGAGTACCCGATCGTTGATGACGTTGCTCGAAAACGTCGCCGCGATTTCTACATGTACTTTCCGCTTCAACTGAACGATCTTCCAGCTGGCCAATACAACCTGGTTTTGACTGTTGAAGATCTCAACGGAAACAAATCGGCGTCGACTGAACCGGCGATGGCTTTTACAGTTCGCTAGACTTTACCGGCTGGCGCCGTGAGTTAAACTTTGCCGGTTGGCTTGCGTTATTCAAAAACGCCAGCGAGTGGTTGCTTTCACAGCAAGAATCGCTGCGCTCTGGGTGTGTAATTAAACACAGGGCGTTTTTTCTTAATACGGCTATTCCCGTACCTACTGACTTCTTGCGCAATTCTATTGCATCTTGATCAGGCTGTTAAACCGAATTGGACGTTTGGTTTGCAGGTGGCAAACCTTGCCGGTTATTCCAGCGGTCACAGCGGAACTAAATCGATCGTCATGGTTCTGACGATAACCCACATCGGTGAATTTATTCCGCTTCTAACATAATTGAAACCAAAAATGGAATTGGTAATTGCGATCGTCCTTCCTTTCCTCGCCGTATTGGCCTGCGCTTGGATTCGGTTTAAGCCCAAGTTCAACCTGCGCCCCATGCCCGTTCTTGCCTTGGCCACCGTTCTCGTTGGCAGTGTGTTGGGGCATGAATTTTTTAACATGCCGGCGGGCCCGATTCCAATCACGCTTGATCGACTTTTGTTTGGTGCAATGCTTGCCATGTTTGGCTTGCTTTTTTTCCTGGGCAGAGAGGACTTGCGCGCTTTCAACTTTGCCGACTGGACCATCATTGCATTGATCACAGTAATCAGTTGCAGCACCATTACTCACGATTTTCGCTTTCTTAAAAATATGCCCGCATCGCGATTGTTGTTCTTCAATTTAATGCCTGTCGGGTTGTACATGGTATTGAAGACAAGCAAGCTCAAGGCGGGTGATTTAAAATTCATTGCCGTTGGATTTGGGCTGTTCGGCCTCTATCTGGCATGTACTGGAATCGCGGAAGTCAAAGAATTCACGGCAGTTATTTTTCCCAAGTACATTATGAACTCGGAGTCGGTCGAGTTTTTAGGCCGTGGACGTGGCCCTTTCTTAAATCCGGTTTCCAATGGCGTTTTTCAGATCGTTTGCTTTTGCTGCCTGTTGATGTGGTGGCCACGGTCAAACAACATAACCAAGCTGCTGCTAATTGTTTCAGCGTTGGTTATTTCAGTTGGTGTTTATGCGACGCTGACTCGAAGTGTTTGGATTTCTTTGATCGCTGCTTGCGGGTTGTTTATTTGGTTGCCTTCATCCCGACAAGCCAAGGGGGCAATGATCGTTTTGGTTACATTGTTGGCTGTTATTGCGATTCCGTTCTCTGAAAATTTCGTGTCTTTCAAACGTGATAAAGACGTTTCATTGGCGGACATGCAGCGGTCTGCTGACTTACGACCTTTGTTTGTGCTTGTCGCTTGGGACATGTTTCAAGACCAACCCATTACCGGAGTTGGTTTTGGTCAGTATGCACGTGAGAAGTACCCTTATTTGCAGAATCCGCATACGAATAAACCGTTGTATCTGACAAAAACTTTTATGCAGCACAACGTGTTTCTGGCTTACGTTACCGAGACAGGTTTGATCGGGCTGGCGTGTTTACTCGCGATGCTGGGGATGATCTTGCGTGTTAGCTGGAGAGTTTGGCGTGATTCGAGCTTGGATTTGTGGGCTCGTCAGTTTGGGCTGGCAAATCTTGTCCTGCTCGGTTGCTATGTAATTAACGGAATGTTTCACGATGTTTCAATTCTTCCGATGCAGCACATGCTATTGTTCTTTATGTTTGGACTGGTGAACAACATCTATTCAAAGTCATCTGAATTCAAAACAGACGAACAAGCCGTGCCTGCAAATTCTGTTGATCAGCCGGTTTCCAATGTGGCAGACTTGCCGAATTCTGGTGCGGCACCGGTTGGCTGTTAGTACCAATGTCAAATTGTTTGTCGTATTTTGCTCAGCATAGAATCGGTCGTAGGTTACAACCAACAAGCGATTACCAAAGCTGCCACTGGCTGAACCAAACAACATAAATGCCCAGCAAGAAATTCGTCACCGCATGCGCGACGACGCAGTCCCACAAGTTGCCCGTCCGATTCATCAACCAGCTCACTAATCCAAACCAAACGAACGCCGCGATGGCTTCGCCTGGATGAGTAAGCACGCCATAAAGGCTAACCGCCAAAAGCGTTTTCATCGGCAGCCCGGTGAGTTTTATGTTTTCCCAACTTGGGTCATGAAACCAACGTGCAAACCAGCCGCGCACAAACAACTCTTCAACAATCGGGACCACAATTGCTAACAGTGAAAATCGGCTGATGAAAAATAGCCAGCGAACTGATTGATCGGGAATGGTGAACGGGTTGAATGCTGGACGGCTTACGTCAAACCCCAACATTACGAACAGTTTTAATTCCAAACCCAGTTCGCATAACGCAATCCACAAAACGATACCTACGATTCCCACGCCAATCGAAAGTGGTGAGACGCGAAACGGAAAATGTTGCAGGTAGGTCTTGCGAAAATAGCCCAAGAGTCCAGCTGCAACTAGGACCTGGACACCGATCATGATGATGTATTGCCAGGTTTCTACCGTCACCTGCGGTACGATATTTTCATCATAAGAGCCAGCAAAATCCGGGTATCGGCTGGCGATGACCATAAACAGGATGAACGGTAAAATAAAAGGCAACGGGTTGTCTGACCGTCGCGTGCTGGGGGTGTCGTCGGTGGGAGCGCGATTAGGGTCAAACGCATTTGGCTCTGGTGTGCGAGAATCGGAATTTGGCATTTGTGAATTTGGCATCATTCCTTTTTAACATGAACCAGAATTTGGTGTAGCCGATTCCGTTTTAAACTGGACTGTTCCCCAGCCCCTATGCCACCATGGATGTTTTCAAACGTTATAATCGAATTGCCGTTGGGGCTTGGCAGCGTTAGAAAATTGTTTTTGGAATGACTAAAATGAATAAGCAATTCAAAATTACTTTGTCTTTAGCAATTGTGTTGGGATTAATTACGCAGCTCTGCTTTTGTTCCTTTTGCGTCAGCACCGCCAATGCTCAATCGGAAAAATATTTCGAACAGCTACGTATGGAGATGGTCAAAATTGCCGTCGTGGGGGCAGGTGTGACCGACGAGCGTGTGATCAAGTCTATGAAGGACACGCCGCGACACGAATTCGTTCCTAAACGTTTGCGGCGCAATCAGTCGTACACTGACGCTGGAGTTCCGATCGGGAAAAGCCAAACGATTTCTTCGCCATTCATCGTTGCCTACATGACCCAAGTGCTGGATACGCAGCCGACCGATAAAGTTTTGGAAATCGGAACTGGCAGTGGCTACCAAGCTGCAATTCTTAGTCCCTTGGTGCAGGATGTTTATTCCATCGAAATCGTTGAGAAGCTTGGAAAGTCGGCGGCCAAGGTATTGAAGAAGCTTGACTATAAGAATGTCCACACCAAAATCGGTGATGGTTATAAAGGTTGGCCGGAGCACGCGCCATTCGACAAAATCATTGTGACGTGTTCCCCGGAAGACATCCCCCAACCTTTGATCGATCAACTCAAAGAAGGCGGCACGATTGTTGTGCCCATGGGCGAGCGACATCAACAAACGCTTTATCTGATGACTAAGAAAGACGGCGAAATTGTCCGCAAAGCACTCAGGCCAACTCTGTTCGTTCCAATGACCGGCACCGCAGAAGAGCAGCGTACCGTGCTGCCTGATCCGACCAAGCCGGGTTTGATCAATGGCGACTTTGAAGAAGGTTTAAACGATGAGGGGTTCGTCAAAGGCTGGTATTACCAACGACAATTGACGATGGAGAAAAGCGAAAGTGCACCCAGCGGAAAAAACTACATACAGTTCAAGAACGATGAAGCGGGCCGTTTGGCGTGGTTGATGCAAGGGTTCTCGATCGACGGACGAAAAGTTCCACTCGTTGAGTATTCGGCGTCATTCGCCTGTGATGATGTCGTTACCGGGCCACACGCAGGAGACTTGCCCGTTGCTGCGATTTCGTTTTTCGACAAAGACCGAAAGCAGCTTTCGACATTCAGGCTCGGGCCGCACAAGGGTACCAAAGATTGGTTGCGGCAAAGCTTGAAAATCCGCGTACCTGTTGGTGCGCGTGAAGGAATTGTGCGCATCGGAATGTTTGGCTCAACGGGAACGGCTCGTTTTGACAACATCACATTGAACGCTGTGTCTAAGAAAAGATAAGAGTTTACTCCATCTTGGCACGTCGTTTCTCGGAGGTCGCCTTAGTGGACTTATTCACTTTTAGGAGTGCTTTGAGCTATCCGAGTACAATGAATTTGTTCGAGTAAATGAGTTGCGATAGCCTCGAAAAGTCTAAACGCCTAATAAACGACAGTCTGGACAGTCCAAGATTTGAGTCGTTCTTTGATCGTAACACTTCGTCTCATGATCGCATCTTGGCCAGACTTTCATCGGCATCGCCAAGCAACATTTGGGTATTTCCACTCTTGGTTTGAGCGATCTTGGCGTTCGGGCGCGAGGACGTCACTTTCTCAAAAATGCCAAATAATTCCTCCTGTTCCGCCAAAAGCT
>CAYZGP010000021.1:58641-60892 GCA_964478065.1 uncultured Pirellulaceae bacterium | reverse complement strand
AGGTTCGTCCAGAAAGTGTTTTGTTCACCGGTTTCGTCTGGGGACGTAAATCGAGTTCAGTCCGAAGAGAAATACAGGTTCTCGATACGCGGGCTAATGGTTGCGGTAATGGTTTGCTGTGCATTGACGGCTTGGCTTTCAAACACCGTTCGTCAGTGGCATGTTCGTGAGGCGGAAAAGACGTCAGAGTTTGTGGACAAATTCAAGCGCTCTTTTACTTCTGGAACAACGACTTTGATTGGGGAGCCAATTGTTGGGGCATCCTCGTCTTCGCACTTCGGTATTTATCGAGTTTACGCTCAAATCAAAAAAACAAATTCAAGCGGCGAGGAAGAAAAACTGTGGGCTGTTTGGTCATATTGGTGCGATGAGAGTTATCCGGGTACTGTTTCCAATTTTGGTTACGCCGAAGATCGAATTGCATCGAATTTACCAAATTTATTAGCGGCCGAATATTTGCGCGAACCTTCCAGGTTGTTAGTGGACGGCGAACCTCCAACAGGAATTGTTGCGCCCATTGCGTCAGCACCGTCAGCTGTAGTTCCTGGCGAGAAATTCAGGATCGTTGGGAAAACGGATCGCTATCTCATGTGTGATTTAGTTGTCCGGCCAACCAAAGCTGTTTCTGCATTGATACCGACTGCGAATTCGGGCGTGGATGGCAAAGTCTATTGGGATTTGAAAATCAATCCAGGCTTTAGTGGCAGCGCAATTGAATACGAGATTCAGACTCGTATCGGCAAGCTTTACCGAGCGGAGTTTACTACTGGGAGTATAAATATCGCGGCCGCGGACAACGACCAATAGTTTAGGCCTCGATAGACCACCATATCATTCGCAGTTTGGCTTCTTGTGCAATTTGTTTGGCAAAACGAGGTTGGTGTGTGAATGGGTGTGAGTTGTGGCAAGTTTTTTTTGGTAGTTCGCGCGATGGTCTGCTCAGAGCTAAACAACGTCGGCCTTGTCGGTGGTAGTTGACCCGCGGTTTTAATCAAACCATTCGTCGTCTGGATCAAAAGCCGGAATTGGAACGTTGATGAGTTTCAGTTTGCCAATCGCTCGGTGGCGGCATCCCGGTTTTATCAAAATCGAAGAACCAGGTTGGACGTCAAATCGCATTCCGTCCAATTCCATTTGGCCAGTACCTTCTAGTATGTAATAGATTTCCGTCGTCTTTTTGTGATAGTGTGTCTTGGTGTCTTCGCTGACTTTGACGACGTGAAGCGAAGCGATTTGTTCCGGGTCGTCGGTGAAAGCGCGTTTGGTCGTGCCGCATGAACAATCAGTTGCGGCAATCGAACGCGTGTTGACGATCTTGAATCGTTTTTCAGGCATCTTGGTTGGTATCTCCTACGAAGTTATTTTTGGCTTGTACGTCGTACTTTAGTTGTTCCTCGCTTACGCGTCGGGTTTCCATTTTCTGGTCGCCACTATCGCGGGCAAAATCCAAAGTAAGTGCCATGAGCCGATGGCTTCAGTCTATCGCCCACTCGGTTCGCACGGAAGTTCAAGCGTTTGTAAACCGTGGCTATCGTCAAAACGGCTCAACTTGTCTTTAGCCGTGGCTGTTGCCAAACGGTTCGGTTTAATATTTGCAATTTGGTTGAACGACAAGCTTTAAAACATTTGGAATTCGCCGACGGGCTCAAACGCGTTTTCGATATGCTTGATGATCGGCTCGGTACAATCACGCGGCCAAATTATCGAAATGACATCGAATCGAGCTCGGCATTCGGTAAGCCGATTCCACTTAAGGAATCCGATCGCAGTTTTGGTTAAGTGTTCTTGCTTTACCTCGTCGACTGCTTCTTCTGGCAAGCCCATCGTATCACTGGTGCGCGTTTTCACTTCTACAAAAACGATGGTCTCGTTGTCGATGACGATCAAGTCGATCTCGCCGAACTTGTCTTGAAATCCTCGGTCGATGAGAACCATACCCCGACGAAGAAAGAATCGTTCTGCTTCACGCTCTCCCCGGTCGCCAAGCGTTCGCGCTGGCAAGAAGCGATCGTAAAGTTGAACGGCAGGTTTAGAAAGAGTGAACTTGCGTAAGATCTTGCGAGCAGTTTTAGACATAAAAAAGGACTCCATTCGAATTGAACCGAGTCCCTGGTTGGTGACACTGAATAATTCAGTGACGTTGTAAGTCTGCAGTGTTTAACTAGTTGTCTTTTTTCTCTTCCATTGGTGGCTTGTCCGATGCAGGCTCTGTTGTTGCGGGAGTTTCCGTCATTGGCTCTGTTGTCTTGGG
>CAYZGP010000021.1:26192-58541 GCA_964478065.1 uncultured Pirellulaceae bacterium | reverse complement strand
CCGATGCAGGCTCTGTTGTTGCGGGAGTTTCCGTCATTGGCTCTGTTGTCTTGGGCACGGATGTTGTCGACTCAGTAACAGGCGGTTGGGTTGTTGTCGGCGCCGTGGCTGGAGTTGATGGAACAAAATCGTTTTTAATCGTTTCCGATTTTGGTTTGTCCGATGGCTTCACGCCTGCTGGAATGTCTTTTTCAGGAAAATCAAGAACAGGCCGATCAGGAATTGCAGGACCAGGGGCCTCACCGACTTCTTCTTCCTCCCAGTTCTCAATTTTGTTGTAAAGCATTGCGTACCCTTCATCAGAACAGCGTCTGAGTCCACGTCGAGCGGAATCAGCAAATGCCGAGTCGGGAGCTTGGTCCACCAGCTGTTTGTAGTACTTCTTTGCTTCATCAAATTCACCGAGGCTTTCGCACGCGTATGCAAGCGAAAAAGTCGACCTACGTTGAATCATTGTGGTCTTGCTTGCATCCGGAGCATCAACGATTTGCTGGAAACTTTTCTTTGCCATTCCAATCAATGACAACGCGCCTTCGCGATCGCCTGCGAATTGCTCAAGCCCGGTACCAAGCTGACGGTCGCCGGTCATTTGAAGTGCCCAATGAGCCGCTTTGGAATCAGGGTAATCGGCGGCAACTTTTTGCCAACCTTTCAAGTCACTTGTTCGCAACGCGACGGCTGTCGAAGTATTCAAGTCACGCCATTGAGCGGCATTGGCTTGGTAGCTATTTTGCATCATAAAAGCGATCAAGAGAAAACCAAGAAATGCGGCTACCGCGACCAAGCCAATTGTGGTGAAGTGTGGCTTGATGTCCTCCAAAAACTTATCGACGCCTGTTAGCTCTTCTGGCTCTTGGACGGGTTCTTGTTTGGAAAATTTTTTCTTTTTTGTTGCCGCTTTTTGATTCATGGTTTGACTCATTTTTTGATCAGTCCTTGATCACGTCAATGGGAAAAATGTGACTTGTAATCACGTTAGTATATGGGCGATTTCGCTCCGTGGTCAATAGCGACCCCTCATCTTCAACGGCCTTCTCGGCTAACATATTCATCCTGAATTCACGTTCAGTCACGTGAGGCCAAGCCGGCTTCCTGTCAGTATTCGCACACTCACACCTCGCAATCAGTCCTCCAATCCATGAGTGGCCTCAACCCGGACCAAAGTGACGCCGTCAACACGCTTTCTGGGCCTCTTTTGGTCCTGGCAGGCGCGGGAACCGGCAAAACACGCGTGATTACCTTCCGCATCGCCAAACTGATCAAGTCAGGGGTGCCGGGTGAGCGAATTCTCGGCATGACATTTACCAACAAAGCCGCCAATGAAATGAAAGAGCGGCTGGGCAAGATGTTGGGGATGGGGTTTAGTAAATTTCCCAAGAAGAAGTCCAAAAATGGCAAAGAGGAAAAGGACCATACGCCCACAATTTCGACTTTTCACTCACTTTGTGTTCGTATTCTCCGCCGCCGAATTGAGCATCTTGGCTATCCCCTTAAATTCGCGATCTACAATCGCGGCGATCAGGAATCACTTGCCCGGGGGATTCTCCGCGAGCTCAACGTTCAGGATAAACTTCTCGCGCCTGGCCAGTTGCTTTTTTGGATTGGCCATTGGAAGTGCAAATCGATGCAGCCAGCCCAAGCGATTCTCGCCAGCGACACCGACGCCCAGCACTTGGCCGCCGTCGGGTATCAGCGGTACCAACGTCAGTTAAAGTTATCCGGCGCCGTTGATTTCGATGACTTGCTCCTTTTGACTGAGCAGTTGTTTGAAAAGCACGAAGACATCCGCGCCGAAGAAGCCGCGATGTATGACCATATTCTTGTTGACGAATATCAAGACACCAACACCAGTCAGTATCGAATTGTCAAAGCACTTGCCGAGCATCGAAATCTTTGCGTCGTGGGAGACGACGATCAATCGATTTACGGATGGCGTGGTGCTGAAGTCGAGCACATTTTGAGCTTCAACCGCGACTGGCCTGATGCCAAAGTCGTGAGACTGGAGGACAACTACCGCTCGACCGAAGCGATCATCGAATCTGCCAACACGCTGATCAAGTTCAACAAGACGCGCCATGACAAAATTTTGCGTGCCGCCAGACCTGGCGGAGAAAAACCAAAAATCTTGCAGTTCCCAAACGAAACGGTGGAAGCTCAAGAAACCGTTCATGACATTCGACGTCGCTTGGAAATTCAGGGACGCGAGCCAAGAGATTTTGCAATTCTATTTCGTACCAATGAACAGCCGCGAATTTTTGAAACGGAACTTCGCAAAGCCAAACTGCCTTACATCCTTGTGGGAGGCATGTCGTTTTTTGACCGCAAAGAAGTCAAAGACGTGCTTTCGTATTTGCGATTGATGGATGGCAATCCGGACGAAGTATCCGTTTTGCGAATTATCAACACGCCGCCACGGGGCGTTGGAAAAAAGTCGATCGAAACGATGCTAAATCATGCGATCAAAAACAAAGTTCCGTTATGGGACATCGTGACGGGGGAAGTCGAACGGCCAAAGTTGACTGCGGCGACAAAGCGAGGCTTGGACGCATTGGCCTATGCTGTTCAGGAAGTTCAGTATCAAACGCAAGACGGATCTTTGGTGGATTTGGCGAGGAACATGATTCAGATGATTCGATATCGCAGCGAATTGGACAGAATTTACAACCAGCCAGAGGAGCGCGAGTCGCGGTGGGCAGTGGTTGAGCAAATCGTGAACGCACTTGGCGAGTACGAGCAGCAAGCCGCTAAACCGCGCCTCAATGATTTCCTGGATAAGCTTTTGCTGGGTGAGCAGGATGCCAACGATGAGAAGGAGAAGCAGCTAAAGAAAAATGCGATCGCGTTGATGACGATGCACAGTGCCAAGGGATTGGAGTTTCCCGAAGTCTACATCGTTGGACTGGAAGAAGGCATTTTGCCCCATCACCGTTCGCTTGAAGAAGACGCGTCCATCGACGAAGAACGCCGGCTTTGTTACGTGGGTGTGACACGAGCGGAAGAACGTTTGACGATGTCAATGTCATTGACTCGAATGAAATGGGGCAAGCCCAGAGACACGATCCCCAGCCGGTTTCTATACGAGCTAACTGGCCAAGCCGATCATCCTAACTATGCAAAAAAACGTGGAGTCTAGTGCCGCAACGCCAACAATCTACGGTCTGATTTTCTTTGTTCAAATTGCAAAATCAATGAGCTGTTTTTGTTGAGCCGTTTTGGCGATAGCCACGGTTCTGAACAATGAATCGAAACTATCGCGGGCTTAAACGTATGTGCCATAGAAAAAAGATTCATGTAAAAGCGCAAAGAAATATTTGCAACATGATCTTTGCCCCTGCGCCGTTGCGTGAGGTTTCTTCGACGTATTAAAACGCAAAAAAACGATCGCTGGCCGTTTCACCAAAGAACCAAACGATTGGTGTCGCCGTACAGATATCATGATTATCAAGAAACGTATCTTTTTTCGGATGTGCGAATGCGATAACCGCTTGGAGATCGGGATCGGTAAAGCGGGCGGTGAGATCGAATGCCCCCAGTGTGGAAAACGAATCGAGGTTGGACCGTTGTCCGAGCTTCGTGAAACCGTAGAAATCACAAAAGTAATTGAGACTCCAAACGTTTTTCAATTTGGGCTTCAAGGCATGATGCTTTTGTTCTTGCCGTTTGCCTTGATCGCCTGGTCGATTGGCGAGTTCGGAGTTTCGGCGCTAGCGCCACTAGCAATTCTCCTGCCGATAATTGTCTATGTGGTACTCGTGTTGGTGGTTGCAACATTCGTTCACAAAATTGAAAAGATTAGGGCTTGGTTTTGGGATTAAGTGAATGACCAGTGCAAGGTCGAGTTGGCGGGCAAAATTGAGTCACTTAATCGGCCGAATCTGTGTTGGCATTAGGCTGTTTGCCGAGGTTCATTTTGAAATGCGAAATCGACGATGATTCTGAAGGTGTTCATTCTTTGTCGTGACGAAAAAAGATCTCACGTAAAGGCGCGAAGGCGCAAAGTTTTGGTTTGTGTGTTTTCTTTGCGCCTCTACGCCTTTGCGTGAGAAAGTCACCGCTTCTCTATTCTTTGAGCCCTTTGCGAATGGCTTCTATCACTTTTGCGGCCAGGACCTGCGAGCCGTTTCTTGAAAAGTGAACGTTGGCTGGTTTTTGAATCGTTCCCAATTGTGGGTTTGCAAATTCGAACAAGTCGTTCACTTCAAGCTCGTTTTCGGCCGCGATCTTTTTCATGATCGCGTTGTAAACACCAGGGGCCGTTGTGGCGCGAAGAGGTTTGCAACCTTCCGGAACCGGTGTCGTCGTGCAAAGGATCAATTTCGCTTTCGTTTTCTTAAGCTTCGCAACAATCTCACGCAATTGATTTTCATATTCTTCAGGGCTTGATTGAAGCGGGTCGTTTGGGTTGTTCGAGTTCTTTCCTGTGTCAGCTTTTACATGCTTCAGGTCATGGAGACCAAAATTGACGTGGATTAAGTCAAAATTCCCGCCCTGCAATCGAAGCCAGCGATCGATGTTTTCGATTCCGTAATCAGTGCCAGCGCAGTTCTCTTGCCTGCCGTTTCGTGTCGGGCGAAAAACTTGTGCAACGGAAGCAAGTTCTTTCCGAACAAACGGCGTGTATCCGATCGAAATTGAATCGCCTAAATTAGGACGCGCGGTTTGTCTTTGGCACCCAACAAATTCAGCATTGATTTGCCAAGTGCATTGCCAACTAAAAAGTAGCTTTCTGCGTTTCCAAACCAATGGTGTCCATGTCCAACGTTAGGTGATTGTTCGGCAGGTCGAGCGAACGCAGTTGTTGGGACAAACGCGGTATTGGTTAGGCCGTACTCGGCGGCTGAGGCTTGCGCGGCGCGGAACGCTCTCATTTTTTGATTTGCCTTACTGCCGCCATTGCCAAGTTCGCCAACCACAAAAGGCAAATCAGGTGTGCCAAACTGCTTGCGAATATCGGCGATCAAATTCTTGAGGTTGGTTTCGTACTCGGAGGTTGCTTGATCATCAATCATGTCATTCCAACCCTGCTGCCACACGAAACCTGAAATCACAAGCTCGTGATCTTTTAGTTGTGGAATCTCTTTGCCTGCGTTGGTCATCGCCGATCCGATCTCTTCCAACATTTTGATGTAGTATGGACCGATTTTACGACCCGTTTTTTCTGCTGAACTCGGTGGCAGGAAATCTTGATAGAGGCTCTTGCCACCCCAAGCCGTTTTGATCAGTAACACTGGTTCGTCGATCGCATCCCCGACAACGTGGCCAAACTGAAACTCGGGGCCGATGTGGTGCGGCGCTCCAGCGTACCCGGTGAACCCAATGGTCAACCCGCCTTTTTTCAAACCCTCGTTCTTTGGTTTAGATTCGTCGTACTCACCAGAAATTTGAAACCAGACAAACGCGTCGTCACGAACTCTCCAAGTGCCATCTGAGTTTTTGATATGGGCGAACCGGGATTTTTTTTCGGCGTTGTTCATCACTTGAACAAGCGTACCTTTTCCACCGTTGTAGTCTTTGCTGTCATTAAGATCGACGACGCCGTGACCTGTCATGTTTGACTGTCCGGCGAGAATAAAAACTTTCGCGGATTTTATTTTTTGTCCATTGGCTGAGTTGGAAAAACCTGCCGCTAAAGCAAAAACGACCAATGAAAAAATTGTGAACGACCGGTCGATAAAGTAACTACTCATGGGCTTTGCCGTGGTTTGTGATTTTTGAATGCAAGGTTTTAAGACATGCTCAGTGGAATAATTGTAGTATGATGACAATTCAGTTTTTTGGAATCAGTCCAAAGTGAATGGGTGATCCGATGGTTAAAAAACAGCCAAAACTCAAAACAGAAACCGACATACAGTTGGTCCGCCGCAACTGGGCGATCGCAGGAATGTTGCTTTTGCAACTCTCCGCCTGCTTTTTTGTTTCTTTGTTTCCCGAACAAGATTTGGGTGGAACGCGATTTCAATATAGCATCATCCCATTTTCGATTTGCGTCGGCGTAATCGCATCTCAGTTTGGTGTTTTCGGATTTTTATTCGCTTTGTATCCAAGTAATGTGATCGTTCGACTTTCTCTGACCGTTGGAGGCATGATCACTTCGATTTGCACAATTTGTTTTGGAATCGTGTTTTGGCAGAACAGCTGGATGCAAGAAGCCGCCAACATTCTTCCTTGGGTTCCAATGTTATTGGTCGGAGCGGCGCTTCCGTTTTTAGCCGCCAGAGCTTTCTTGGGATGGACGCTGCGCTATGAAAACGATCTCGAATCGGATCCGCGGCTGACGATTTCTTCTTTTTTAATCGGTACCGGGCTGTTCGCTTTCTCGTTGGCTATTTTGATGACTGGACCAAACGGATTAATTGGATGGGCGATCGCGTCGTCGGTAATAGTCACCGGTGTTGGGTTGGTGATGTTTGTTCCGCTGACTTTTGTTTTGTTGCATTCAAAAAGCATCATCAAAGTCTTGTTTGCATTTACCGTCGTTGGGTTGCTTCCAGCAGCGAGCGTTGTGACAACACTGATTTCGACGACCAATGCAAACGTCAATTGGGTGATGGCGTTTACGGTTACATTCTCAAGTCTAATTTTGGCGTACGGATTTTTTGTTGTCGCGTTCAAGAACTTTGATCTGAAGTTCACGACTTAGGTGTAAAGAGCAGCTAAAGTTGGCAGCTAAAAAAGATTTTTCGGCGCCCAGGTTTTGAACGATAGTAAACACTGGGCGCAAATATTGATTTGAAAAGTTAAAGTGTTCACGGTAGGTCTGTCTTTTGAAAAGTGAGTGATCTTAGCTTAACCTGAGTGCTTTTATTTGTTACTATCGGGTCACTTCCTCAGGCCTCTTCTCACCAATTATTCTCACCTCCTCATTCACCATCCTTCTATCAATAAAAAATGGATCCAAATATTGCTGGCACTCCCGGCTTCGCCATCGGGCGCGCCAGGCATTTGATGCAAACGGAATTGAAAAATCGCCTGACCAAACTGGGCCTGAACTTGTCTCCTGAAGGGGCAACAGTTTTACTTTTGGTTGCCGGTGTATCTGAACCGATTCGAGTTAGCGATTTGGCTCGCTTAGCGATTCGGGACAGCACAACGCTCAAGCGACAAATCGATTCTCTTGTCAAACTTGACTACGTCGTTCAGGAAAAAGACAGGTCGGATGGCCGTGTTGTTTTGGTGTCTATGACTGCGCTTGGAAAAGAGGCCGTTGTAAAGATTGTGCCGATGTTGGAAGAACTTCAAGCCAAAGCGCTTGATGGATTTTCCGAAGTCGAGCACAACCAGTTGGTCGACTTGCTCCAACGGATTCAACGGAACTTGTTAGATGGGTAAAGGTTTAAGCGGTTTTTAACGACCTGAAAACCGCTTTGGCGACGCTTGCTTGTCAGCAAAGAACGTGAAGCTGTCCCCATTGAAGGCATCAGCTCGCTAGCTCTGGTTTGGTATTGACTTACCCCGCATACGCTCCTACTTTTCCGCCCTATTTATCTGCGCATCGGTGCGTTGAGGACGGTGATTCCGACAGCCAAGGAAGGCAAAACGGGTATGACTTTGCAGAATAATTTATCGCAGGATAAACCTAACAACAATCGGCAGAATCAAATTCTGAAAGTTGGGCGCAGAGTGTTTTTGGCAGGAATGGTTGTGACGGCGACAACGGGTTGTCAAAACATAATTCGTCGAGGACAAAGCCCAGAAGACGCGCCCATCCTTCAATTGTATGACGAAAATAAAAAGACCAGTGATACACGATACATCAGTTCCATTTGCGGAATCCATGGGCTGAATTTTGCAGTCATCGAAGGCGTCGGTTTGGCGAAGGACCTCGACGGGAATGGTAGCCCTGCAAAAGCCGGTTCGCATCGTGATCACGTTCTGCGAGCCCTTGAGCGAATTCCCAATATCGAAGACTCTAAGAAAATTCTGGCAAGCAAGGACACTGAAATCATCTTAATGAAAGGTCTGCTGGCTCCCGGTACTCGAGAGGGCGACACATTTGATCTTGAAGTCTCGGTGATGAAAAACTCGGACGCAAAAACCATCGAAGACGGGATGATCATTCAAACCCGAATGCAAGACGTGAAAAAACTTGACGGCAGGGTTAGGCTTGGGCACGTGGAAGCGATTGGCCGCGGTCGAATTTTGGTTGACGCGTTGTTTGAGACGCGGAAGGATAAATCTAATCACTTGCACGGGGTTGTCTTGGGCGGCGGAACGGCTCTCAAAGATCGTCCGATTGGATTGGTGATTCGGACGTCGGACTATGGCCCGAAAACAACGACTTATATTGCCCGCGCAATCAACCAGCGGTTTTCCGTGGCGTCGGAGTCAGGAACCCAAGGTGTCGCCGAGCCAAAAGACGACCGTGTGGTTGATTTGTATGTTCCTGAGAATTACCGCAAAAATGTGGGGCGTTACCTTTCGGTGATTAGGAACATCACTTATTCCGAACCGATCGAGAAACGAATTGAGCGAATCGAAAAACTGGACGCGCAAATGGCCGAGCCGTCTGCTGCTGCCGTAACGTCACTTCGTTTGGAAGCCATTGGCAAGGAAGCCATTCCATCACTTAAGCGGGCGCTTCGCCATAACGATCTCGAAGTGCAATTTCACGCAGCCCAAGCGCTTGCCTATCTCGGTCAGTCTGATGGTGTCGACATTCTAAAGAAATCGGCAAAGCAAGAACCGGCGTTTCGCTGGCATTCACTAGCCGCGCTGGCTTCAATGGAAGATTTAGCAGCCACCAAAGCGTTGGAAGAATTGCTTCACGTTCCAAGTGCGGAAACTCGATACGGTGCATTCCGTTCGCTGCGAGTGCAGTCTCCAGGCAGACCAACTGTTGCTGGAAAATGGATGGGCGATTTCTTCTTGCATGAAATTGTTTCAGAAGCCGAACCTATGATGCACTTTTCACGTTCGAAACGTCCTGAGATTGTTGTGTTTAATGACCAGCAAACTGTTACCGATAGTTTCATCCACGCTCAGCCAGGATTGACGGTTCGCGCGTTGGGCAATGGTCGAGTCAGCGTTACAGCCTTTTCTGAAGAGTACGGCAAAGAGAAAACAGTTTGCTCCGACCGCGTTGCTGATTTGGTTGAAGTGCTTGCCGACAAAGGCTACGGTTATGGATCGCTTTTAAAGATCTTCCGCGAAGCCAAAAATGCGGGCAGCGTCAACTCTCGGTTGGTTGTCAATGCAGTTCCGAAACTTGGCCGGACCTACACGCCGGGTGAGTTTGAAGATGAATTGCCACCAGAGGTTTCCGACAAATACGTTTCTCAACCGATGCCGGAACTTTTCCGTGATGGAAAGGAAAAGAAAGCACCCAAGCCAGTTGTCCAAGAGGAAATTGTAGGCGCAAACAAGGCGAAAATTAAAGAAGAAAACTCCACTGGATGGAGTAGACTGCTGGATTGGGCCACGGGCGAATAATAAAATTCGATCGGACCAAAGCTTCCGCCGTCGCATGATGCTACGTCCTTTGTGCAAACCGTTTTTAGTTTAATGACAATCAACCCGTATGCTTAAAGCCCTCGAACTCAGTGGGTTTAAGAGCTTTGCTGATAAAACCCGGTTTGAGTTCCCGCCAGGGATCACGGTCGTCGTGGGTCCCAACGGTTCTGGAAAATCAAATATCGTTGACGCCATCAAGTGGGTGCTTGGTGAGCAGAGTGCGAAGAGTTTGCGCGGCAAGGATATGTCGGATGTGATCTTCAAAGGCTCCAGCGGCGCCAATTCTCGTCGCCCTGCCAACGCGGCAACGGCCACGATCATTCTGGACAACACCGACAAACGTTTCGCGTTTGATGCGGACGAAGTTCATGTCAGCCGGCGAGTTTATCGAAGTGGCGAATCTGAGTATCTGATTAACGGCGAGTCTACTCGGCTCAAAGATATCCGCGAACTGTTTCGTGGGACTGGCGTCGGAACGGATGCTTACAGTTTGATTGAGCAAGGCAAGGTCGAACGGATGCTTTCGACGAACGCCAAAGACCGTCGCGCGATTTTCGAAGAAGCCGCCGGGATCAGTCGATTCAAAGCGAAAAAGATCGACGCTCAAAGGCGATTGGCCCGCGTAGAAGGCAACTTGATCCGTTTGGCGGACATCGTAGACGAAGTCGGCAGCCGTTATCGAAGCGTCAAAAGCCAGGCCTCAAAGGCGGCTCGATACAAAGAATATTCTGACCGGCTTCAGCAACTACGAACTTACGTTGGACTCAAGGATTGGCGTGCGTTCTCTGAAAAGCTTGAAAAGGTTAAAGCCGAAAATGCTGAGCACACTTCTGCTGCCGAAAAACTGACCAAGGAAATTGAAGCTCAAAATTCAACCACCAGCGAAGTTGAAACGCGTCTGGATGAAATTTCAAATGGCTTGATCAAGCATCAGGAAAAAGCCGGTCAGGTTCGCGAGCGTGTTGCCCAAATCGAATCGCATCTGTCACTTAATAAAACACGATTGGAAGATCTCAACTATCGCCAATCGCAAATGGCCGAGCAGTTTGAGCGTTCGAAAAAACGAACCGAAGAATTTAAAACGCGAATCCAAGCCGCCGAAAAGGAAGCCGAAGACGCGGAGCTGAATTATCGCGATGCATCCGACCGGCTCAAGGAGCATGAGGCAGAATTGGCCACGCTGGACGACCAGATCTTGAGTCTGCAATCGGGAAGCGAATCCAAGCGGTCCAAGTACACCGAGCTGGTTGAGTTTATCACGCAGATTGGTCGGATGGTCAGTGCGGGCGATTCGCAAGTCGAAACGCTAAACGAATCAAAGTTGCGTTTCAGTGGTCAAGCCAGCGAGTTAACCAAAGCGCTTGATGCCCATAAGGCGTCGTATCAGAAATTCGCGACCGCAAAAGAGGATCTACAAAAAGAAGCCGAAGCGATGGACTCCGATTTGGCCGAAGCTCGAAAGCAATACGAGCAATACAAATCAGACCTGGCTGGTCGGCGCGAGCGGATGACGGATCTTACCAACCAACAGGCTGGTTTGACACAGCGAGCCGAAGTGATTGAAGAGCTTGAAAAAAGCCTTGAAGGGATCAATGCGGGCGCCAAAGAATTGCTGCAGCATGTCAAAGCTGGAGCCAAGGGCCCGATGAAAGACGTGGTTGGGTTGGTTGCCGATTTGGTCTCGGTCAATGTTCAACATGCTGCGATTGTCGATGTTGCATTGGGCGAGTTAGCGCAGTTTGTGATTGTCGATGGCGACAATCTCATCAATCAAATTGCTGACAACAAAATCAAACTCAATGGACGTGTTGGTCTGATCCAATTGGATTCTCCGCCGACCCTGGGTGCGGATCCGGACGTGAACCTTAATGGCGCTCCCGGCGTGATCGGACGGGCGGATCGACTGGTTCAAGTCACGCCAGAGTACGTGAAATTCATTCGTACGTTGCTAGGTGGAACTTGGGTGGTGAAAACGCTTGGCGAGGCGTTGCATCTCCACGCCAATCACCCAAACGCGAATCAAGCACGGTTTGTGACACTTGATGGAGAGATCGTTGAGTCTGATGGTGCTGTGGTCGTGGGGCCAAAATCGGCGACGTCCGGTTTGGTTTCCCGGCGAAGCGAATTGCGTGCACTTAAACGTGAGTTGGTGCAGCTGGACAAAGAGATCAAGCAATGTCGGTCTCAGGTAGAAGATCTTACGACCAAAGAAGCCGACGCTGACGCAAGCATTCAAAAACAATTGAATGACAACACCGAGTTGGCATCTCGGCTGTCGGATCAAACGATGCAGGCAAATGCCACCGAGAAACAAATTCAGCAAACGGAAAAACAACTGGCGCAGGCTCAGGCGGATTTGTCTCAGTCGACAACGCGATTGAGTGAGTTGGACCGGAAGCTTGGGCTCGACCGAGCCAAACTTGCGGCGCAGGAACTTGAATTGGGCAGTTTGACTCAATTGATCTCGTCCGGCGAAACTCAAGCAGCGGAATCGCAAAAGCAGCGTGCCACGGTTGAGAAAGCGTCCACCGCAGCGAAAGTGAAACTGGCCAAAGCCGAACAGGTACTCGATAGTGTTCAGGCTCGTGTGGCACAGTACCGCACCGAATTTGAAGAACAAAACGAAGCCAACTCGCAATTAACGGTCCAACGTGAGTCGGATGAAAAGGCAACGGAAACGGCCAAGGCCGAAATTGAAAAGGCGACAGAAGAGTTAGCCAAACTGACCGTTGAAAAAGATGAAGTTGCCGATCTGTTGACGAAATTCACCCAGGATCGATTAGAGGTCGATTCCGAACGCCGTAAGTTAGCGACGGAGTTGACCGGCAAACGCGACGAGCTGCGACTGTCTCAAGACAAAATGCATCAAGCTCAAATGCGGATCGAGCAATTGAATATGCAGCGTGAGCAGTTGGCTGAACGAATGCAGGACGATTACGGAATCGATATTGCTTCGGTGAAGGATCAGCCAACGGATGAAGAGCTTGAAGAACGCGAAAAAACGGACGCGGAAATTACTCAGTTGCGCAAAAAAATCGGCTCAATTGGTTCGGTGAACCTGGATGCACTTCAAGAGCTCGAGGACCTTGAAGGCCGCTATCTTGCGATGGACACACAGTATCAGGATTTGGTACAGGCCAAAGAGACGCTCGAAAAAATCATCGTTCGAATCGACAACGATAGTCGGAAATTGTTTGTCGAAACGCTGGAAGCCATCCGTTTGAACTTTCAAAAACTGTTCCGTCAAACGTTTGGTGGTGGTAAAGCGGATATCATTCTCGAGCCTGATGTGGATCCGCTTGAGGCTGGAGTGGACATTGTTGCGACCCCGCCTGGTAAGCCCGAATTCAACAATTCACTATTAAGTGGTGGCGAGAAAGCGTTGACGGCGGTTTCATTGTTGATGGCGATCTTTCAGTTTCGCCCCAGTCCCTTTTGCGTTTTGGACGAAGTCGACGCGCCGTTTGATGAAGCGAACATCGGCCGATTTATCGATGTGCTAAAAAGTTTCCTTGGCTGGACCAAATTTGTAATTGTGACTCACTCGAAAAAGACAATGACCGCGGCAACGACTCTCTATGGAATTACGATGCAGGAGTCTGGCGTTTCCAAACGGGTGAGTGTGCGGTTTGAAGACGTTAGTGAGGACGGGCATATTTCCGATGAGGCGCTGCAGCGCGAGGATGAAGACGCGGCGTAGAGGATTTTCGATTTTCGTTTGTAGATATTCGATATTCAAATTTTGGTTTCTGCGAATGTTATTTGCTTAGGCGTTTTCGCATTGCTATGTGTGGAATACCGTCCTCGGGGAATTCTTCACCTTCGGTTTTGTAGCCCAGTGATTGGTAAAACGTGATGGCTTGGACTTGGGCGTGAAACCAAATCTGTTGAGCGTTGGCTGCGATGGCTTTTTGTTCCAAGGCATCCATCACGAGCGAACCAAGCCCTTTGCGGCGATGGCTTTTTAAAACCGCGATTCGTCCGATCCTTCCGTCTTGCTCCAAATTTAACCTGCCAGTGGCAACCGGTTCGTTATTAGCAAACACAACGGCGTGGATGCAATGTTCGTCCTGATCATCAAATTCAAGCTCCAACGGAATTTCTTGTTCGTAGACGAACACTTCCGTCCTGATCATTCGAATGGCTTCGAAGTGTTGGCGGAAAGTCGTGATAGTGGTTTTGAACCCCATACTTGGATCTTAAACTACCTTCGGGTTTTACGGAACACTCTCTATAATTCCAGGCACGTAACGTATCTATTTGAAGTTCGACTTTCCACCCACCTCGCAATTCTCTCACCCTTTGTAGTATCTGCCGTGACGTTGAGGCGGCTTTCAAAAATCATCAACCATACTCCTAACGCCGCTTGGACAATTTTGGATGCATGACTCAACTGGTTCACACGATCATGAACATGGTGACCATTGTCATCACGGCGTGCATCACCATCATCATGGACATCACCACGGTGGAATTTTTGGTGAGCGATCAGATTTGATTTTCTCGATCGCTTGCGGTGTTTTCTTGCTGCTCGGATGGCTGGTCAGTTTTGCGGATGTGGCTTGGTGGGTTCCGGTCGCGTTCTACGTCGTGAGTTATTTGCTTGGCGGATTTTTCATCGTCCAGGAAGCCGTTGAGTCCATCCTGAATTTTCATTTTGAAATTGAATTCTTGATGATCGTTGCGGCGATCGGTGCGGCGGTGCTGGGTAATTGGGCCGAAGGCGCTTTGTTGCTGTTTCTATTTAGTCTCGGGCATGCACTGGAACACTATGCGATGGGGCGGGCGCGAAAGGCGATTGAATCGCTTTCGGAGCTAACACCAAAAGTCGCCAACGTCAGGCGTGAGGGTGCGGTTATTGAGTTGCCGGTTGCGGAATTGATGGTGGATGATGTGGTGATCGTCAAACCAAACGAACGGCTGCCCGCGGACGGTTTTGTAGTCAAAGGTAATAGTACGATCAATCAGGCACCGGTGACGGGTGAAAGTATGCCTGTTGAGAAAACTCCCGTTGATGATCCGGTGATAGCCACAGCCAACAAGCATAAGCTCGCAGCGGAACATCGCGTGTTCGCCGGGACGATTAACCAAAGTGGCGGATTGGAAATTCAAGTCAGCCAACTCGCGCAGGACTCGACGCTGGCTCGCGTCGTCAAAATGGTGAGTGAGGCCGAGTCTCAGAAATCTCCAACTCAGTTGTTCGCAAATTCGTTTGAAAAATACTTTGTGCCTGCTGTGTTGGTCATGGTCTTTCTGCTGCTGTTTGCATGGGTTGTGATTGACGAGTCGTTTGCGGATTCATTTTATCGCGCGATGGCGGTCTTGGTCGCGGCCAGTCCTTGTGCGTTGGCGATTTCGACTCCCAGCGCGGTGCTCAGTGGCGTGGCACGTGCTGCCAGAGGTGGTGTGTTGGTGAAGGGAGGTGGGCCGTTAGAGAATCTTGGAGGTTTGACTTCAATCGCTTTTGACAAAACAGGAACGTTGACCGTTGGCAATCCAAAGCTCACAGACGTGGTGCCCAGCAGCAAGGGATCGGCAAGTGAATTGTTGACCGTTGCCATCGCGGTCGAACAATTGAGTGATCATCCGTTGGCAGCCGCCGTCGTGCGGGATGGCAAAGCGTACTTGGAAAAAGAAGGTGACGATTTCGACAATCCAGAAGCCACGAACATCCAAAGTGTCACCGGGCGTGGCGTTCGGGCCAATGTTGATGGAGAACTCGTCTTAATCGGAAAGCAAAATCTCTTTGTCGAAAACGGACAACCGGTTCCACATGAACTGTTGGCCGAAGTGAAATCACTTGAGGAATCTGGACGCACGACGATGATCGTTTCGATTGGTAGCAGATTTCTCGGCACGATTGGAATGATGGATACTCCGCGCGAAGGTGCCTGTGCAATGGTGAAAAGTCTTCGTGAATTGGGGGTCGAACGCATGATCATGCTTTCGGGTGATAACCAAACCGTTGTCGATGCGATTGCTGCTGAAGTTGGAATTGATGAAGCCCAAGGAGACCTAATGCCGGCTGACAAAGTCGATGCGATCAAGCGGCTTTCAAACGAAGGCGGTGTCGCGATGATTGGTGATGGAGTCAATGACGCGCCAGCGATGGCTCATGCGACAGTGGGGGTAGCACTGGGGGCCGCCGGTTCAGACGTGGCTTTGGAAACGGCTGACGTCGCACTGATGGCGGATGAGTTAAGCCACCTGCCGTTTGCCGTGGGGCTGAGTCGACAGACAAGCCGTATCATTCGCCAAAATTTGTGGTTCAGTTTGGGGATGGTTGCCGTGTTGGTTCCTGCGACGATTTTTGGACTGCAATTAGGCTACGCCGTTTTGTTTCACGAAGGTTCAACAATGGTTGTGGTTGTCAATGCGCTGCGACTATTGGCCTATCGCGATCGTTGAGAATGGCGAACTTTAGCGACTGAGAAAGATCCGCTGGGGATAGCGATTTTTGTCATTAATTGCCTTCTGACTTCCCGATAACTAGCACGGGATATTGGATGGGGGCACGGATGAGCGAACTCCGAATTCGAAACGCGAATCGGATTTTCACGCCGTCCTACGTACTTACCATTCTTCTACCGGTCACGTTCTTGGCCGTATGCGGTTGTAAGGCAGTTGAACATCGGGTCATTTATAGACCGGATCGTTATCCGAAAAAATGGTGCGAGCCTGCTGAGTTTCTTACAGAAGAAACTGGGAATGGTGTGCAGCTTGAAAATGCATGCTTCCCAAGTCGCGATGGAACGATGCTTCATGGTTGGTTTGTTCGGCCTATAAAAGAAGCGGAAGCGAATCAAGCAGAATCGGCCGCAGTTCTCTTTACCCATGGTCGATCGGGAAACATAAGTTCGCTTCAGCCTGACTTGTTTGAGTTTGTCAAACGGCATCAAGTTCCTGTTTTTGTTTTCGACTACCGCGGGTACGGCAAAAGCGAAGGACGCCCGAGTGAAAGCGGCCTCTATGATGATGCGCGGGCGGCGAGAGATTGGTTGGCGGCGCGAGTGGAGATCGCGCCGCAACAAGTCGTATTGATGGGGCGTTCTCTGGGTGCTGCGGTGGCGGTTGAACTGGCGGCTTGCGATGGAGCAAGGGCTTTGGTTCTTGAAAATGGATTTACGTCGATACCAGAAATGCTTCAACATTTTAGTGGTGGCATTTTGAAAGGTCGATGCTTGGAAGCCAAGTACGATTCGATCAACAAGATTGAAAAATACACTGGACCTGTTTTCATTAGCCATGCCAAAAATGACAAAATCGTCCCATTCGAGCATGGCGCTCGACTGGCCGGCGCGGCTACTTCTGCCTCCAGTGTTCGTTTCGTTGAATTGGAAGGTAACCATCATTCTCGCGCCCACCAAGCGTACAATTCAACGCTGAACGAATTTCTGAAACGCCATTAATCTTAAAATTCCAGTGGCGACCCGCATCAGTCAATTGCGGTATCCAGCGGTTACGCTACCCATCGAATGCGTTATCCATTGGGTGCCACAAGCCAACTTGCGGTTTCGGTTCTTGCTATACTGTTGACTGTTCCAAACTGCTCCTCTTCCTTCGCCAGTCGTATGTCATTTCGAATCCAGATCGTTGTTTTGTTGACAGTTGCAGGCGCTCTGTTTGCAAGTGAGGTCGGGGTAGGTCAGGACTTTCGCAAAGCCGTTGAGCCATTAATTGAATCGTCATGTATTCATTGCCATGACGGTTCAGAAGACAACGGATTGGACTTTTCGAATCTGAAAAACAACTTGGTTGACAGCGATACGTTTCGAAAGTGGGAACGGATTTTTGACCGAGTGGAAAAAAATGAAATGCCACCGGCATCGGAAGATCGCCCCTCTAAATCGCACAAGGCTGATGCGATTAAGGCGATCGAGCAAGCCTTGGTCGCTGAAAACTTGCGGTTTCAAAAGCAGAACGGCCGAGTGATTTTGCGACGACTGACGAAGACTGAATATCAGTACACTTTGAATGACTTGCTATACATCAATGCAGAAGTCAGCGAGATCATTCCGTCGGAAAACTTGTCTAGCGGTTTTGATACTGTGTTCAGTGCTCAGGGCTTTTCGCCGCTTCATATCACGAGTTACCTCGAAGCAGCAGATCAAGCGCTTGAAGATGCGATTGTGCTGCAGCCAAAACCGGAATCGAAGACTCGCAAATTTGAATTCTTGAAATCGAAATTTGTCACTGAGCATTTGAAAAAGAAAGACGAACACATCGTCATTGGCGAGACCGACGATGCCGCGATCATGTTCAATACGGCTTCGTATCTTTTCAAGATTGACTACCATTTGGAGTATAGCGGGATCTATAAAATCCGCGCCAACGCATCCGGTTTTCAAAACGATCGCCCCGTGGTCCTGACGTTCAATGCCGGAAATTACAATCGTGGGTTCACTCAGATATTGGGCTTTTTTGATTTAGAAAAAGACAAAGAGCGGACGCTTGAAGTCGAATCCTATCTGACCAACGGGCAGTATATCTTTCCTGGCGCTGAAGATTTAGACGTTCAGCCAGACGGTAAAACCATTTGGAATGTTGGTCCGGAAACGTACAAGGGGTCCGGGGTTGCAATTAAATGGCTAGAGCTCGAAGGACCGATTTTTGAAAAGTGGCCGCCTTTCTCGACGACGAATTTACTTAAGGGTGTAAAGCTTAAAAAACTCAAGAACAAGAAATGGATCCCGAAGCAGCAGACTCATCACCAGTATGAGGTTGTTGCTCCAAAAGATCCTGAAGCCCAGCTGAAAACGATCGTGGCTTGGCTGGCACCGCGCGCGTTTCGTCGCCCAATGGTCGGTGGTGAAGGTTTGCCATTTGTCGAGTTGGGAATGAACTCGCTTAAAGACGGCGGCACGTTTGATGATGCCATTCGCGTAGCGTGTCGAGCCGTTTTGACTTCGCCACAGTTTCTGTTCATGGCTCCGGAGCCAGGTAAGCTAAACGATTTCGAGCTTGCTTCACGGCTGTCGTATTTTCTCTGGAAAAGTCTTCCTGACAACGAACTGTTTAGATTAGCAAGGGCAAAAAAGCTTTCGGACCCTGAGGTTTTGGACGAGCAAATTGAAAGGATGCTCGACGACAGAAAGTCTTTGCGATTTGTGAAAGACTTTTCCAATCAGTGGCTTCAACTGAGCGAGATTAATGCCACCGCGCCTGATAAGAAACTGTATCCTGAGTACGACGCGCTGTTGGAAAATTCCATGTTGGCGGAGACAAAATTCTTCCTTGAGCATTTGATTGAGAAAGATCTTAGCGCTACAAATTTGATCGATTCTGATTTTGCTTTTCTGAACCGGCGACTTGCTGAGCACTATGGAATTGATGGCGTTAAGGGGCAGCATTTTCGAAAAGTGAAATTGAAAAAGAGCAGTCCACGCGGTGGCATTTTGACACACGCAAGCGTCCTCAAGGTCACGGCCAATGGAACGACGACCTCTCCAGTTACCCGTGGCAGTTGGGTGCTGACTCATTTACTTGGGCAACCTCCCTCCCCTCCTCCGCCGACGATTGGTTCGATTGAACCGGATACTCGCGGCACGACCACGATTCGCGAGATGCTTGCCAAACACCGTAATGATGCAACGTGCGCAAGCTGTCACAAATTGATCGACCCACCCGGATTCGCGTTAGAAAGTTTCGATGTGATTGGCGGATACCGCGAGCGTTTTCGTTCACGAGAAAAAGGCGAGAACGTCAAGCGAAAATTGCATGGGCGCAAGATTTGGGAATACAAAATTGGCCTGGCTGTTGATTCCAGTGGCGAACTTCCCGATGGCAAAAAGTTTGATGGGATCAAAGAATACAAAAAATTGCTTTTGAAAGAGAAGGATCAGGTCGCGCGAAATTTGATCGCGCAATTGATGGTTTACTCAACCGGGGCGGAGATTCAATTTTCTGATCGGAGCGAAATCGAGCGTATTTTAGAAGTCTGCCGAAAGTCCGATTTTGGAATCCGAACGATGATTCATGAAGTGATCAAATCCAGGTTATTTTTGAATAAGTAAATTGCACAACGAAAGTTGAGCCCGATAACAATATGCATAACCGATCAAAGCAAACCCGATTGACGCGCCGAACGTTTTTGCGTGCTACTGGAGTCGCGTTGGCACTTCCGACTTTGGAAGCCATGAGCCCGGTGGCTTGTGCGAGGGAGATTGCCGAAGCGCCCAAACGAATTGTTACGATTTGCACGTCGCTTGGGCTACACGGTCCGTCTTTGTTTCCAAAAACGTCTGGCAAGGAATATGGCTCAACGCTTTACCTGGATTTGATTAAAGAACACCGCGACGATTTCACATTGTTTTCCGGGCTTTCGCATCCCGATCAGAACGGCGCGGACGGCCATTCGTCACAGATGACTTGGCTATCGGCGGCTCGCAATCCAGGGCTTGGTGGTTTTCGCAATTCAATTTCGCTTGACCAATATGTAAAGGAAAAATTGGGGTACGTTACCCGGTTTCCTTCCGTCGTGCTGAGTACCGCGGGAACAAACAGCCAGTCATATACTCGAAGCGGCGTGATGATCCCCGCCGAGCATCGACCTTCGGTCTTATTTGAAAAAATGTTCCTGCAAGGCAAGCCTTACGAGATCCAGCGGCAGCGAAAGTTACTCAACGATGGACAGAGTATTCTCGATTCACTCAGTTCCCAGACACGGACCTTGCAAAAACGAGTCAGTGAAGCTGATCGCGATCGATTGGAAGAATATTTTGAATCGGTGCGAACGGCAGAGAAACAGTTTAGCCAAGCCAACGCGTGGTTAGATAAACCTAAACCAAAAGTCGATGCCGAAATACCGAACGACATTAAAGAAGAAAACGACTTGATCGGCCGAACGAATTTGATGATGGAGTTGATCCCTTTGATCGTTCAAACCGATTCGTCGCGGATGATTTCGTTTCTGATTCACGGACGAAGCGATGTTCCCAAAGTTCCCGGTGTCGATATCGACCACCACAATTTGTCTCACCATGGGCAAGACGAAAAAAAGATCGCGCAGCTTAAGAAGATCGAGACTGGCCTGATGAAATCGTTTGGATTGTTGCTTGGGAAATTAAAAGAGAAAAAGGAATCGGGCGGAACGTTGCTTGACAATACGATGGTTCTGTTTGGTAGCAATCTGGGTAACGCGAATTCACACGATTGGCGAAACTTGCCCATCATGTTTGCAGGCGGCGGATTCGATCATGGCCAGCACGTGGCCTTTGACAAGACAAACAACAAACCACTGTGCAACCTGTTTCTCACAATGCTCTTAAAAGCTGGAATCGAAACAGAAAACTTCGCCACCAGCAACGGAACATTGGATTGGTGACCTTTCCGCAGGCGAGTCACACAAGAATGGAAACCTGACGCGTTAGCGCGTTAGCTAGGGAAAAATCTGTTGCCATATTCCACTTCTGGTGTGACACCTCTGCAACTCAACATTCCAACTCTCACAGATCGTTACTTAAACCACCTATCGTGCTATTAAACTATTTTCAAGCAACACAAATTTTAAAAACTGTATTGCAATCCTATCCGTGAACGTAAGAATGGAACGTGGTGGGGAGGCTTCAACCTTTTGGAGACGGTAATGATGACCCCTGCTCGCGCTGCGTTAATTCCCAATAAAAAACTCCTCAAGTCTCTGCTGTTTTTTATATTCGCACTCGCGCCCGTTTCGTTTGTAGCAGCTCAGCCAAACTACGACGTCGCATATTGGCTTGATCGCGATACTGCGGCTGTTGTTGATGTGAAGAACATCGCAACAACTATCGATCGAATGAGCGAATTGGATCTCTTCAAAAATCCACGCTTTCTTAAAGCGATCAAAATGCTTTCGGATGATCGGTTTCCAATTCTCAAGTCAGAAGACTACGTGAGAGTATGGGAGAAACTCGATGAAATAAAGGAGCGATTGAAAGGGCTTGGGCAAGTCACGTTTGTGCTTCACAGGTTTGACGAAAAAGCGTTTACTTGGTCGGTTTTTCTTGGTTCGGCGGATGAGCTTGTGTTGGAGAAACTTGAAAACGCGTTCGTTGAAGCGGATGAGCTTTTCAGAGGTTCAGTGAAGCTTACTAAAGCCAAAAAAACGGTGGAAAATGAGGCGGCAGGCGATGACTTATTAAAAGAAGAAGTCAAAGATAACTTGAAAGATTCTGATTCAGAGTCAGCAGGTCAGAAAAAATCCGAACCGTCCAAGCCAATTGAGATCGGTCCAATGGCCAAAGACCTTGGCTGGTGCAAGGTTCAAAAGATTGGCGTTTGGTTGGCTCTTTCCAACCACCCAACTCTTTTCTCTGAGTTGCCTGAGCGAATCAATGATCCAAAATTCAAGTCGCTGGGTAAGTCTCGAAAGTATCGTGCCGTCGGTTTGCGCAAATCGCCTTTGAATAAGAAAGATGGGCGCGTCACGATTTACGCAATGCCGCTACAACTGCTTCAATTCTTTCCCAATTACACCAAAGAGAGTTGGGAAGATCTTCAGATAAAAGAGCTACCGGCCTGTGGAATCAACATTGTAATTCCAGAAACGGATGACTCGATCAAGTCACCCAAACCGATCATTCTCGCCGATGCAGTTGTGAAATTTACCCAACCGGCGTCAGGTTACGCGAAACAATTTCAGTTTTGTCGACCTTTCAGTATTCCCAAATTAGCCGTTGAGCCGATCGAGCTGTTTGCGATTTCGCAAGATGAAAAACGTATGGTTGAGGAGTCGATTAAGACTTATGACGCCAAGCATGGCGTTGGGACTGCCGAGGCGTTTTGGGAAAGTAGATTCGCGGGCAGTGAAGTTGACCTTTTTGACGACGTCGTACCAAGGCGTAGGTCACTGGTGCAAATGCGTTTTGTTGATAAAAACCACTCGGTCAATGAACCGGGACGGCTGACATTGGATCAAGTCAATGATTACTTTGCGGCCAAACGATTTGGGGCGGGAATTGCCAAGTTAAGTGAGGTCGAGTCAAAGCGGAAGTTGAAGGTCAAAGAAGTTGAGGAAAAAGTTTGGTGGTTACCGGACTCTAAATCCGACTTCAGAGCAGATTTGTCTAATCTTCTTCAAGGATTAGAAGAAGCTTCAGTTGAAGCAAAAAAATCAAATTCAAACAATGAAGAGAAACTTAGTGAATTTTCTAATTTGCAAAACACTGGTGGTTTTATGGTGGATCGAATAAAAGAAAACCGATTTGATTTTATGGACACCACGCAAGACGCTTACGTGCTTAGCAAAGATTGGTTTGTCCAAGGTGATATGCCAGCTGTTGAACAACAAGTAGATTTGTTTGACAGCAAAGAAGGAAAGGATTTTGGTGAACCCATTCGCGAGATGATCGCGGATTTGGAGAAACGCCTCAAACCTAATGGGCCCACCGTGATGGTCAAGTATTTTACGAGTAGGTCATGGCAAGAGAACGTCAACGCAGTCGAAGACGCATACGCTCAGGAAAATACAACGCCTGTGGAAATGAAGATCGATTTTGAGCGGCTTGTTTCAAGTCGTGGTGTGATTGATATTGGGATTTTACAAAATCCAAAAAGTGGATCCAAGAGTTACGATCTTGTTGTGAAGGATCCCGAGACTGGCAAAAAAATAGAGGATTCGAAATCGGATGGGGTTTTGGAAAAAGTTGAAGAGTCGCCAGAAAACAAAAAGGATGATGATTCACCGGATGGTAAAAAAGCTGCTGGCAATGGGTCGTTTGTTGTGGAGTTGCCAATGCCGTTGGGCGAGCGGAACGAGGACGGTTATCGATTTGCATTAGACAGTCGTCGGGACTTGCAGAAGGCGGTTGAGGTAATGTTGCTGACAAGCATCGCCGAGTCGTTTCCGCGGCAAATGTTTCTTTACTCAAAAGAAGAAGGATACTTCCGCGTGATCGGCGGCGTTTACGCTGATCCGGTTAAAGGAACTCGAGAATGAACTCGGTTGAATGAATTTGGTAAGCCTGAAATACGGCTATCTGCCATACAAAATCAGGTCGTCGTATTTCACACCATTGCCACCGAAAAGATCAAGCGAGCTTCCCACAGTCACGTCGACTTTTCCATCGCTGGCCGAAGAGACCAATTCGATGTCCGTCATGTTGGCCACGCCTCCAGCGTAAGTCATCGGAAGCTTCGCCCAGGTCCCCATGAGTTCAACCAGTTCGGCGTCGATGCCAGCGCAAAGTCCTTCAACGTCGGCGGCATGGATCAGGAATTCGTCACATCGGTCGGCCAGCGAATCAAGATTTTCATGTGAGATGTTTAGATTGGTCAATGTTTGCCAGCGATTCATTGCAACGGTCCAGCCAGTTTTGCTGCGTTTGCAACTAAGATCGATGACGATTCGATTGCGGCCGATTGCTTTTACAAGTTCGTCCAGCCGCTCGGTTTGAAATACGCCTTGTTCATCAAACAGCCACGAAGTCACGATCACATGACTCGCCCCTGCGTCGAGCCATTGGTTTGCGTTGGTTAGGGTGATTCCGCCACCAATTTGAAGTCCATTTGGATACGCGACCAGCGCTAGTCGGGCGGCTTCATCGTTTCCGCCGCCAAGCTTAATCACGTGGCCGCCTGTGAGTTTGTCATCACGATATTTTGACGCAAACCAAGCCGCGTCGTGTTGGCTGACAAAATTTTCGGTGGCTTGGCTGGTTCCGGATTTTGAGGAATCCCCCGCATCAACATCCGAATCGATCAGCGTACTGCCAACGATTTGTTTGACTTGGCCGTTATGAAGATCGATGCAGGGACGAAATTTGGTCATGCTTGGATTTTATAGTCGGCCCAAGTCGCCGGAAAGGTGCTCCGTTGGTGGCGGATGACTGTACAGTTTGTTTTTCGCTTCATGGAACCACATGCGACGAAAGTTTTGAAGTTGGCATTTTGTACAACGACATTCAATCTTGCCATTATTTTTCATGTTCGCGACTGGCGGAAGGAAGGAATATCCAACTTACTTGTTCGTCGGCTATGCCAGCAATGCTCGCAATTGCTTCTGAAAAAACGAAAGCTCCGCTAAATATGTCCAACTGAGACGGATAAAAGTGAAGTTTTCTCGCTAGCAAAGGCAAAATTGAGGTACACAAAATGGCGGGATGCACGTATTAACTGATCCTCAAAAATTAGACGGGCGATGCGGTATTCTCCGCTGCTCGCACAAATTGAATCGCGAAGGAACGCAAGTTGGATTCGAACGTAAACTCAGACGGTTCGGCGAAAAACGAGTCTAATCAAGACCAGCCTTATTCGTTTCATGACCATATGCCCCAGCCCGAAATCTTTAAGGCTTGGTATTACCTTGCCCAAAATCCACAGGTCAAAGACTCAGGGCTGAGTCCGTGGGAACATTTTTGCCAGATAGGATTCGCTGAAAATCTAAATGCGCATCCGTTGTTTGATACCAAGTTCTATCGGGAAACACATTTGCGCGATCAGCCAAATGTGAATCCAATTTTGCATTACCTCGAGCGCCCCAGTGAGCAGCTGGATACCCATTGCCTGTTCAACGTCGCATTCTATGTGGGGCAGCTTGACCAAGAAGCACTCGCACTAAAGGAAAACCAACAGACGTGGCTTGAGTATTTTTTGCAACACAATTTGCAGGATCTCAAATCTCCCTCGCCACAATTTTCGTCCGAGCGCTACGTCAATCGCTATCCAGACATCTCGCAGCAAGGACTCAATCCACTTTTTCATTACGTGGCGCATGGCCAGAAAGGTGGACGCGAAAAATTCAACGATTGGAGTGTGCGGTCTCCGTTGTTTGACGAGCGAGCTTATCTCGATAACAACGACGATATCAGGACATCAAAAATCGACCCCTGGCGTCACTATTGCGAGTTCGGCCACAAGGAAAATCGCAATCCAAACCCGATCTTCAATACGGCTTTCTATCGACAAAAGTATCTTCCTGATCAGCCAGATATTGATCCGTTGGCACACTATGAAAGACAAGCTGGACGTCTATTGGATACCCATCCTTTGTTCGACGCAGCGTTTTATCTTTCGCAGATCGAGACCACTGTTGACGAAATGGCCAAGCAAGGGATTACTCCGCTTGAGCATTTCCTGAAATTCAATCGCGACAACCTCGCCTCGCCATCGCCTTTGTTTTCGACAAAACGTTATATCGAAAAACACAAAGACATTGCCGAGTGTCGAGCTAATCCGCTTTATAACTTTTTGGCACATGGCCAGTACGGCGGTCGTCAGTCGTTTGTCGATCTTGAAAATCTTGAGCTGCTGAAATTCCGTACGGAATATGAAGTCGAATTGATGAAACATTTTGAAGTCCCTCATCAGGACTTCATTACTTCAATGGCCGGCGCTTCGGCCAATCGCACGATTATTTGTGTGTCCCACGAAGCTTCCATGACAGGTGCCCCGCTAATCATTCTTCGAGTTGCGGAAAAGCTTCATTCGAAATATGGCGTCGACATCATCAATGTGCTGTGTCGAGGTGGTGAGTTGACTGGCGAGTTTGAATTGCTTGGACCAACCATCCAATTGGATGGAGCCACCTGGTATCGGCGCGAAGGCGAATTTTACGCGGCGATGGATCTTTTCCATGACTTGGTCGCAACAAAAAATGTGCTGGGAGCGATCGTCAATTCGGCCGAGTCGCGCCATATGTTGGCGGAGCTTCGCAAGTTAAACATCCCAATCCATTCTTTGATTCATGAAAACGCTCGTTGTTATCCAGAGGGCGAATTCAAGCAGATCGCCGAACTCAGTGACAAAGTTATTTTTCCTTCAAAGTACGTTCAGGATGCTGCGTTTGAGAATGCAGAATTCCCGGACAAGCAAACCGATATCCTGCCGCAGGGATTGCTCAATGAGGAATTGCTTAAAGTAGATTCAGTCGACCGAAGCGCAATTGTTCGTCGTAAATTCGATATCCCAACCGACGCAACGTTTGTGTTGTCCTGCGGTACGCGCGATGGCCGCAAGGGGCTGGACCTGTTTATCTCAACGGCAATCATTGCTTTGGAAAAAGCACCCAAAGGCACGTTGTATTTTGGTTGGCTGGGTGGATCGGGACATACCGACAACACACAGCACGCTTTTTGGGCGACGAAAGATCTGGAAACGGCGGGCATCAGCGAATACGTCAAATTCCTTGGCCAAACGGATAACGTTACGCCTTATTTTCAAGCTTGCGATCTGTTGTTTTTGCCGTCACGAATGGATCCGTTTCCATGCGTCGTTAATGAAGCTATGGCGGTTGCAAAGCCTGTTGTGCTGTTTGATCAAGGCAGCGGTTGCGTGAACCTGATCAAAAATGAAGGCGGCGCTGTCGTGCCTTACGGCAACGTCGCGCGTGCGGCTGATTCGATCATTGAATTGTCAAAGTACCCCGAGCTGCGCGGGCACATGGGCAAACGAAACCGCGATTACGTTACCAATCATATGAATTACGATTCGTATGTTGAGCAGATTTTGGATGGCTTGGTTGCGTCGATGGCTGAGCCGGAATTTCAGCTTCGAGAAACCGCGCAGTACACGTCGCTCAGAGAAAGTCTCTACGCCAAGACAAACCAGGAAAAAGTCATTTTTGCATTGCCCGCTTGGAATGTGAGTGGAGTCAATACATTCGTAGAAAATTTGATCATTGAACTTCGCAAACACAATTACGACGCTTCAATTTTGTTTACCACCCGAGATTCAGGCAAAGTTCCACACGAACACATGCCCAAGGTGCCGTACCGATATTTGACTACGAAAACGATCGACGCCGAAGATCAACGCGATCGGGTTGTTGAATACCTGAAACTCAATTCGCCCTGTGTCTTTGTTCCCAACTACGACTACATCGCGTCGAGTGTGTCGCCACAATTGCCGGACAATGTTGGCGTATTAGGTGTGCTGCATTGTGATGACGATGAGCACTATGTGCACGGCTATCAGTTGGGACATTATTGGGACGCGATGGTTGCAGTCAGTGAGACGATCAAGGGAAAAATGCTCGCGCTGAATCCTGCGTTTGCCGATCGGACGCATACCATTCGATACGGCATTCCAGTCAATCATGACCTGCGTGACAAGGTTTTCTCGTCGGACAAAATCCGATTGGTCTACACGGGACGAATTATTCAAACGCAGAAACGAATTTTTGACTTTATCGAGCTGCTCAAACAACTTGACACAAAACAGGTTCCTTACGAAATGACTTTCGTGGGCGGCGGGCCAGACGAGGTCGCCTTTTTGAGCGAACTCAAACCATGGCTTGATCGAAACGTGGCTCACTATTTGGGGCGTGTTTCGCCAAAGCAAGTGCGTGAAGAGTTGGAAAAAAGCGATGCTCTGATTTTGACTTCGGAATTCGAAGGGCTGCCTTTGTCGTTGCTTGAAGCGATGGCTCACCAAGTCGTTCCGGTTGTGACACATATCCAAAGCGGTGTGAGTGAAATTCTTAAGCACCGTGAAAACGCAATGTTGTCGCCAGTGTATGACATGGAAGAGATGGCCAAGAATATCGAAACACTTTATCGCGACCCGGAACTGACAAAACGTTTGAGTGAGGAAGCCTATAAAACGTTGCCTCAGTACAAGCTGACGGCTGCTCAGATGGGTGAGCAATACGAGGCGGTGATCGCCGAAATATTCAAGCAGATAAATTCCGAGCGTCGCGAAACGACTATCCCACTTGATTGCCCGCATGTTACTTCGATGCTCAACGCGGCATAGATTCCTGGCTGAATCAATCAAATTTTCAAGAAAAACAAAACGCTAAATTTACCAAGTCATATGTCAACGCCTGTATTCATTATCGCCCAACAACGAAGCGGGACTAATCTCCTGCGCCGATCATTGGCGACGTCAGGCCGTTTTCGCGATTCAGACGAAGTGTTTGATCCTCGGCGCGATGGGTTTTGGCCTTTCTATTTGGAGCAGACCAAGAAAAATCCAGAGTTGGCGCGACCAAACGCCGTGAATCAAATCAAGTTGTTGGAGTCGTTTCTCGAATTCCATCTCGACAATGATTCTCCATTCACGTTGTTGGATGTCAAATATAACAGCACACATTTACAAGACGATATGTGGCACTCTCCGGTCGCGCGATCGATGCTTATCAATTGGTTGATCAAAAAACAGTATCCTGTGATCCATCTCGTGCGTGACAATTGCCTGGAAAACTACGTTAGTTTTTTGGTCGGGACACATACCCAAAATTGGGTCGTCGGTTCCACGGCCCAGCAACCGAAACCAGTAAAGCTTGAGCTCGATGTGCACCACGCAGTGTTTCAGGTGAAACGCCGTCAACAGCAGATCCGCCGCTTTCAAAACGACTTGCGAAACGCGAATTCGCTGGGGCTGACGTACGAGTCTTTGATGGGCTCAAATGGCCATTTTTCTACGACAGTTTCAAAACAGATTTGCGAATTCCTGGGAATCAAAGAAGCTTTATCGATCGCGGTTCCAACAAAGAAAACTGGCCGTCCGCTGCGAGATGTTGTCGTCAATTTTGATTCTGAATTGGTTCCGGCTTTGAAAGCTAATGGGCTGGGCGAATACGTTGAGGGCGATTCGGAAAAGCAAAAGTCAAGCAGTGCCACCGACGCTATAGATCAAACTGAAGACACCAAATCAATTGTAAAAGTCCAGCCTTTTCACGTGTTAAAACACGTGCCTCGTGTCTCTTTGCCAAAAGCTGATTGCACGCCCGTGTTCGTGTTGTCGCTGCAGCAAAGCGGCTCAGAATCGCTTTGCCGAGGTATGGGAAAAACAGAACAATTCAAGGATTTTGGCCGCCCGTTTAATCCAAACCAAAATGGTTACTGGGCATTCCGTGACGAAATGCTGGCTGGCAGACCGGAATTGGGCGTGAAAACGCGAGCTCACCAATTGGAAATTTTCGAAACGTATTTGTCAGAATGTTTGTTGTCCACACAAACACCGTTGGCGATGTTTGATGTCAAATACAACTCATCGCACAATCTCAATGAATCTTGGTACCACCGTGGAACGCGACCATTGTTTCTTGAATGGCTTGTAGAAAAACAGCATCCAGTCATTCACTTGGTTCGTCGCAATACACTCAATAGTTTTTTTGGAAACTGGTTGAGCGCTAATACTTCGACGACTCCTGTTTGGTTGAATCCAAAACATCTGATCCAGAATTTGAAGTTTCAACAAACCCAAATTGACGTCTTTCGCCAATGGCTGGAGCCAATCCATTCGATCGAGATTACTACCGAGCCATTGTTTGGTTCAAGTATTTGCAACGCAAACGGCGAATCAGATTGTGAAATCGCCAGGATTCTGGATCACTTAGATACATCCTGTGAAATTGATGTTTCCCTGGATGCGTTGGACCCGATACCTTCCATGGCTGCAAGGATTCAAAATCTCGAGAGCGAAATTATTCCGGCGCTGATTGAGAATGGGTTTGAAGAACAGGTCAACCAAAGTTTGTTTGGCTTTGGTAAAGACAATTTTTCAAACGAGACATTTGTAGCTGCCTAACTATCAAACACCACGATCAATTATGAATTGCTTCCAACTTTTTGATGCCCCCTTAGAGCGATACATCGCCGAGTTTAAGACTCGCAGCGATCACCTTTTCGTATTCCAACACATTCCCAAAACGGCCGGCAGCAGCGTACACGTTGAGCTTGGCCAGATTGATGACGGATTCCACTGGCTTGGAGACAATGTTGAAAACCACTCGTGGGATCAGTTTCAATTGCTCAACGAGCGGAAACCGTTTCGTCTCTTGCGCGGACATATGAAGTCGCATCATCTTGATCGCCTGGATCAAGCTGGTACGCCTTATCAGACAGCCAGTTTTTTGAGAGATCCATTTCAACAGACTGTTTCGCATTTTCGGTATTGCCATTCCGAAGTCTGCCCAAATTACGAACAGTATCGAGCCAAGTACCCAAGCTTGATCTCGTTCATCACCGATTACTTGAAGCCCAATTTTTCGACGCGATATATGATCGGGGATTGTGATTCCAGTGAGGAAGCACTTGAGAAGATTGGTAAACGATTTGAGTTTGTCGGCCTGACTGAGTTTTACAATACAAGCATGTTTGTGCTGATGGCATGTCTCGGACGTGAGTTCCATGTCAAACCACGGGTAAACATCACCAAGAGCCAACGCTCTGTCACGGAACTGCTAACTGACGACGTTTGTGAACTTATCCATCGAGATTTTTCAATCGACTTGGCGGTTCACGACTACTTTTACAAACGATTCGGGAACTTGTCCGAACGCGTTGTTGAGTATTTTTCTCAGCGACGTTCCCAAGCGGCTTAATTTGAAACCCGCTTTACTAGCCGCGCGTGACTTGCTCGGCACGTTAAGTCACGAGTGCACTAAGTTGCCAGCAGTTTGGCTCGCTGGCCGAAGATTGTTGAAACCTACCTCAAATTTGAAGAAACAAATCCATGCACCTATCACAAACTGAAATCAAGTCGCTTCGTCCTAAGTCCGTGGTGGGTGGGATTTCGAACGAAGAGTCCTACTTCCTCTATAACATTATTCAGACGTTTAATCCCAAGAACATCGTCGAAGTCGGCGTGGCATCGGGTTGGTCGAGCTCAATCATTTTGATGGCCGTCAATGATTTAATGAAAGCCAATCCGAATGAAGATTACAAGTTCTGTGGAATCGATATCGATACACATTGTTACTATGACAAAAGTTTGCAAGTCGGCTATACGATTGACGAAGTGATTCCGGCTGACGGCTACAAAGGCGAAATTGTTCGTGACCGTAGCGTGTTCGCGATTCAACATCGGTACCAGCCAAATGAAATCGACTTGATTTTTATTGATGCCAATCACAAGCATCCTTATCCCGCAATCGATATGCTCGTCGCCCTGCCCTACCTCAAAGAAAACGCCGTTGTCGTTTTGCATGACACAAATTTACCGCTGATCAATAGTGACTTTCCTTCCAACGGCGCGAAATATCTATTTGACGCAATTGAAACGCAATTCAAATTCAATTGTCCAGCGACAAAGCGCAATAATGAAATCTCGAACATGGGTGCGTTTGTGATTAACAGCAAGGAATCGTTGAAACGCGAAGTTCAAGAGATGATGGGCAAGTTCGAGGACGAGATGGAACTAACTGGCGACTACTGTACTTTCGCTCGTAACAAAGCCGCTTGAAGCAAGTCATCCAACCGCCGTTTGCGGGACGCTTCAACGATCCCGTATGCTGATGCTATGAAATCCAATTCAATAAATGCCCAATCATTGAATACTGCGCCCCAATTGAAAATCGCTCGCGAGCCCAATGACCGTCCCGATTATTACGCGATGTCCCAAGAGCTTGTTTCCGGTTCGTCGCGGTCGGTTGTGGTGGGGCGTGAAAACGATCTCGATGAGCATTTCGAAAACCTGAAATCCGAGTTTGTTGGGCTTCCGGTACTCTGTTTTCACGTTGCCAAAACGATCGTCTTGATCCGGCGAAAGTTGGAGCTTGAGCAGAATGTGGATGAGTTCTTTTCGATGATCGATTCGAATCTTGGGCTGCTGTGTAAGCATCTTTCAACCCGTTGGCTGGTTGCGATTTGCGATACGATCGCCGACCACGGTTCGACGATTCAAAAAGCAGCCAGTTTGTCGGTAATTGTATTGGTCAATACGGCGAAGCTCAGCGAGACAGAGCGAATTTTGGAGGGTCGGAATGTCGCTTCGAAATCGAATGACACTGCCTCTGAGTTCTTAAATTCGTGGCCGCATGAATTGTGGGATGGCGTAACGAGTTATCACTTGTTACGTGGTGACATGCCTCGAAATATGTTTGCTCGTGTTGAGAGAACGCTTGTTCACACGCCCAGAGTCGCCAAGATATTCGCGACGATCAAGCTGCGGTTGGAAGCGGGAGAAAATCTATTTTCGCGAATGGCAAAACATAACCAATCCGGTTTCTGGACAGATCGAAAAGCGGCATAACGAGAA
>CAYZGP010000021.1:0-26092 GCA_964478065.1 uncultured Pirellulaceae bacterium | reverse complement strand
CTTAACGAGAACGGCTTAACGAGAGCGACTTGCCCACATTAAGCCGTTTTGATTTTCGTTCAGTTTTCCATTTTCTTTTTTGTATAGACCATTTCAAAGAACTTCATCTCTTTGCCGTCTTTGGGTGTCATGTACATCGTCATCACACGTTTACCGTCCTTGTAACACGTGGCCATTTTGTAAACTGCAGGACTTCCGTCTGGCCCGACGGACTCACCTTCCACTGTTAGCGTTTCCGTTTCCTTGTCGTAGTCGCCACTCGTTTGCATTGCCACTGGTCCCAAGGAATCAGCCCAAGTGCCGACGTATTTTCTTTTTCGCTGATCATAGCCGTAGATTCCGTGGCCTTTGAAATCTTGTCCGCCCAAATTGCCTTCGAAATTGGCGATCAGCCAGAAACCACCCATCATGCGATTGCTCTCGGTACCTTTGGTAACTTCTGGTTTACCTGATTCAGTCATGAACGTCGTGATTTCAACATCCCATTCACCTACGTCTTTCTTAAAGATGTCGTATTCGGGGCCAGCAGCTTGAGCGTTCAAGTTACTTTGTTGAAAGCCAATCGCAAAAACGATTGCCAGTGAAAATGAATATGCAAAAAAGCTAAGTGAAGTTTTCATTTTGACTCCGTGTTTTTTTTAAAAAGGAAGTTGATGGTTTTTGCCTGCCCGACATTTTAACGCAAATTTAGGTGTCGTATCCAGAAGTGATCGAGAAACTCGGTTGCCTTCTGGCACGTCGCTAAACGACTCTGTTGCGCCTACTGTTTTACTTGTGGCTCAACCAACTCAAATCGATGGCCGTCCAGGTCGTCCATCACCGCTCGCCTTCCCCATGGTGAGTCTTTTGGTTTTGATACCAGTGTCCCGCCGTTTTCTTGAAGTGCCTCTACCGCTGCGTCCACGGACGTGACAGTGAATCCGATTCTGGTTGAAGTCGTCGGTGGATTGTCTTGGAGGGGGTAGATCTCAAACACGAATCCGGCATGGTCGGAGGCGAAGTGCTCTGGACCCGAGCCATGTGAGTGCTTGACGAACTCAAAACCAATTGTGGAATAGAAATGGCTTGCGCGATCTGGGGCAGCCGAACGAATGACCAACAATGATACTTGTGGTGGAGTGGGCATGGCTGATTGGAACTGCTCGGGTTGAGAATGATCACTTGGTTGGAGTAAATAGATCTAACGCGGTATCGACGACGTCGTCTTCGACCAACAAAATGGCGGTGTCATTAGCGCTGAGTCGATCGGTTGCGCCGGGGACGCGCACGTCGTCTTGGTGGATTAATGCAACCATTAAGCAGCGTTCGGGTAAACCAAGTTCGGCTAATGTTGCTTGGGTAGCCGAGGAGTCGGCTGACACATCGATCTCAATGACGTTGATCAAACCGCCCGGCATTTTGGCTTGCGAGATGACTTGGCCAACATTCAAGTACGACAAAATCTGCTTGGCCATGACATCGCGTGAGCTGACGGCCAAATCGATTCCCAATCGTGCGGTGACGTTGGCATAGTCGGCACGTCCAATCACGGTCATGACTTGTTGGGCACCTAGATCGTTGGCTTTGACGCCAAGCATTAAATTGTCTTCATCGTCACCTGTTGCGGCGACGAAAACGTGAGCGCTGCCGACTCGCTGTTCTTCCAACGTATCCGGATCGGTTGCGTTGGCATGAATGACTGATGTTGATTCGAGCAAGTTGGCCAGTAGTTGGCATCGATCACCGTCTTGATCGATGATCATCACTTTGAAGCCTTCACGTTCAAGCATTCGGGCCAAGTGCAAACCAGTCTCGCCTCCGCCGGCAATCACAACGCGACGTGCTCCACTGGTGGGAGTTTTGAAAAGCGATTTGACGGGCTTCATGTCTTCTGGCCGACCAAAAACAGTGACTTTGTCGCCAATTTGAAGTTGGTCATCTGCCGATGCGATCCACATTCGATTTTCACGTTGGATGGTGCCAAGTCTGACGGTCGATGAAAGCCCAAGCTCGCGCACTTTGCTTCGTGTCACTTTGCCTTCTTGTCCGACGATCAGCTCCTGGACTTCGAGTCCGCCACGAGCAAATTGTTCCACGACGACGGAGCCTGGCTCGCGAATACCACGTGCCAATTCCATCGCGGTTAAGTGTTCCAGTGACAACATCCGGTCAATTTGAAAATGACTTTGATAATCAAACGTACTGAGGTCGCGGAAAACGGGCGAGTAGACACGTGCGATTGAGCGGCGGGCGCCCATGGATTTCGCCATGCTTGCGGCAACGATGTTGACTTCGTCTTTGCCGGTGACGGCCATGCAAATATCTGCACTACTGATTCCGGCTTGGAAAAGGATGCTGGATTGGGAAGCCGATCCAACCATCGCGCGCACATCAAACTCTTCGTTGACGCGGGCAACTTTTTTGGGATCGCTGTCCACAACGGTGACGCTGTGTTCAAGTCTGCAAAGTAGGTCGGCGATGGATGCTCCGACGCGACCGGCGCCGAGGATCACTATGTTCATTGCGATGCTGTGTTTTAAAATAGCTGAAACTGGGAATCCAAAGTTGAATCCCAATAGAGGTTAATAACATTGGACCGGTTTAGGGTTCCGTTTTGAAGGGGAATGGCCAAGTTTTTTCCAGCCCCATGCTGAGTGTACGATCGCGAAGCCGATTGATTGATTGGTTTGTTTATCTTTGGAAGTTGCATGCGTCGGGTCGAGTGGACTGACGTTCTTGGCGTTTTACCGGTAGCGTTTCCCTGCAAGATCGTTCGCATTACAATTTCTCGTCGGCGCTCGTGAAGTTTAGCCGAATGTTCGGTTGCCCTGAGAACTTGCCATTATTCTGAGGCTTGAGTTGTTTCTGTCATTATTTTGGCGGCGGCGTTGTAGATCAAAATTGACGAGTAGCGACCTGTAGCCCAACACAAAAACGTGGCCCTGAATCACAACAAAAAATGACAACTGAAAACAACTCAATGCGCCGCGAAATCGGTTTGCCTGGCGCAATTTTAATGGGGCTCGGCTCAATTGTTGGCACCGGTGTGTTTGTCAGCATCGGAGTTGCCGCAGGCGTGGCTGGCCCAAATGTTTTGCTCGCCATTTTTTTAGCCGCCATTCTCGCAACATGCAACGGGCTGAGCAGTGCTCAACTCGCCGCCAGCCATCCGGTCAGTGGTGGAACCTATGAGTATGGGCACAGGTGGCTGGTTCCTTGGCTTGGGTTTGCCGCGGGATGGCTTTTCCTGTGTGCCAAATCTGCTTCTGCGGCGACTGCGTTGCTTGGGCTTGCTGGCTATGTCAATTCGATGATGGGCCGCGAGATGAGTGGAGTTCTGTTGGCGCTTGCGTTTGGCTTTCTTGTTCTCCTGACGATCCTGACATTGGTTGGCATCAAACGAACGAACATCGCCAACAGCTTGATCGTTTCTACGACACTTATAACGTTGTTGATTTTTGTTGCGTTTGGAGCATCCGCCGCGTTTGAGCGGGCGCCGGAAAACTTGGCTGGCGTTTTTGGATTCGAGGATGACTCTCCTTCCAGTTTATTATTCGCGACGGCTTTGATGTTCGTGGCCTACACCGGTTACGGGCGGATTGCAACGTTGGGGGAAGAAGTCAAAAACCCGCGCAAGACAATTCCAACGGCGATGATTGCGACGTTGGGATTTACGATGTTGATCTATGTCGTTGTTGGATTTGTGGCGGTCGCGGTTGTGGGGCCGGAACGCCTTGCGAACTCGACCAAAACTTCGGTTGCTCCGCTTTTGTTCGCAGCCTCAAGTTTGGACATCCCATGGGTTAGAGTCACATTGTTTGCCGGCGCGATTACGGCAATGTTGGGAGTCGTTTTGAATTTGATTTTGGGACTTTCCCGAGTCGCTTTGGCTATGTCGCGTCGAAGTGATTTGCCAGGATTCTTTTCGACCGTCAACCAACAAGGAATTCCTGGTCGAGCCACAATTCTAGTTGCCTGCATCATTGGCTCACTTGTTTGTATCGGCGACGTAAAAATTTCGTGGTCATTTAGCGCGTTTACGGTTTTGCTTTACTACTCGATTACAAACCTGTGCGCAATTGTGATTGAAAAAGAACAACGCCTTTACCCAGCCTGGATTTCATGGTGCGGATTGATTGGCTGTTTGTCACTTGCATTTTTCGTAACCCAGAAAGTGGCTATCGCAGGAATTGTTTTGCTTGGCGTCGGATTCATTGTTCGCACGATTTTCAAATCAAGGACTGGCAATTTAGAATCTTAGAAACAGTGATTTGGGGTATGAAAGAAAAAAGCCAGCGTCCCGAAAAGGCACGCCGGCAATTTTTGTTAACCCAAATGGTTGGTTCATTTGCAAGAGAAATTAATCTTCTTCACTTTCGTGATCGAATCGCTCGCTAAATGCCAAAATGTGATAGCCGGTGTCATCGCTGGTCATGTACCAACCGGCTGGTCGAAAGTACTGCTCCAATTTTTCGAATTCAGGAATTGGATTGTCATCCAATCGCCCTTGGAGGCCCTTCAAATATTTGTTGTCTTCAGCTCCGCGGCCAAGCCAGGATTTGGCGTTTTCTGAGCGGGCGTATTCAACCAAAGCGCGAATGGTTTCTTTGGGGTTTTGATAAGCGATTGCACAAGGCATATCGGATTTGAGCATGCGGGCCATTTTCTTGGCGGTGCTGCTGTATTCCGCATTGTCGACGAGCAATTCGATGTCGCCTTGGTTGGCGTCGATCGCGTGTTCGATTGCCGCCGGTCGCTCGAATGAAATGAGCAGGAAGTTATCAAGAATGCAAAAGGCTGGCTGTGGCATGTTGAAGTCGACTTCGAAGTCATCCTCTTCTTCGCCACGTTCTCTTCTGCGTTCTGCGCGACGCTCTCTTCTGGCCTTCATGCGTCGTTCCATGCGCTCAGCAGACTGAGCCCAGATTTTGACTCCTTTGTATTCTGACGACACGATACGCTCATCATCATCGTCGGAATCGCCATTTGCAAGATCCACAAGCGAATTCATGGATTCTTCAAATGCTTCGGCGTCTTTGAGTTCGAACGCCAGCACGTTGACTTGGCTGTTGAGTTTGATTGGCGGAACAACCCATTGAGCCAACGTAACGCGCCCGGTTAAATGAGCCAGAATATCCTCGTTGAGATCAAGTTGAAGATTTTGATTGACGTTCTCTTCGATTTGGTCTTCCAGCAGTCCCTCGGTGCCACTGACTGTATCAACCAATTTCGCAAGCTCGGCCATCATTTGATCGACGTCCCAGCTGGTCGTAAGGTAGCCGGAGGCATCGTGTGGAATCCATGGCTCAGGTTCGTAACTGGTTGGTTTGGGCGCGATCATTTCGAATAGCCCTTTGCGAGGATTGGCAAGCAGTATGTGGGTGTGCATGACAGATTCAAAATCGTCTTCAGAGAGAAGCATGCTTCCTCCGATTCCGTTGAAACCATCAATTCCAAAAACCGGGAAGAACGCGATGGCGGTTTGGGTGGCAAAATCGCCTCGGGTTGCACTTTTTATTAACGTGATTGGATCAGCGTAAAAGCGACCTTCTGGTTTGATTTCTTTGGTGCCTTTGCAGCGATTCATGATCGTGATGAATTTTCGGTTCTCGCTAAGTGGACGAACTTTGGGAACCTCGCGACCCATCCAGCGGTCGATGAAGGCATTCAGTTCATCTTCTGAAGTTGATCCAACGATCAAACCGTCTTTGCGAAAGAATTTGATATTTCTTCCGTCAACGTTGAATGATTCGATGTCGAATCCGTCATCGGTTTGCTCGGTTTTGGTTTTTTCGCCTGTTGCTTCGAGAATCAAATCTCTGCCTCGATCCATGGCTTTGTCCAACGCTGGAGACTCGTCGTCAAGTTCAAGAATCATCATGAACTCAGGATCTTTTCGGCGTGGGGCAATGACGGCAAAAGTCATTTCTCCCGATGGCAAAGCTGTGATGTCGTCCATCGAAAGTCCGATTTCGGCCTCGATGTCGCTATAAGCAAAATTAGCCTCTTCCCAAAGTCCTTCGACCAATGGAGCAACGGCTTCGTCCTGGGTCATTTTGCCGAAAGAGCTTTCCCGGATCTTGGATGCAAAATCTTTGAAGTTATCTAGCTGCACGAAAACGACCGTTGTGTCAGGAAGCAGATCCTGTGTGGCCGGTCGAGAGTTTGGATCGGCTTGTCCCAACGCTGTGAGTTGAGAAGCGATCGTAACGAAAGCCAGTACTAGTGGCATCAAGAATCGAGATTTGACTGTGAAAGGCATCTTTAATTTCCTGTGGATGCGGTCCGATGGAAGCGTACGATTAGGTTGAACGGGTTTCATACCAATAAAACCCAATGATAAACAAGCAAGTTTCGTCAAATGGACCAGAATCGGGATTTTTACGATTGGTTCCATTTTAGTCGTTTTGTCGGTGAATTCACGACGTTTTGCCCTCCAAATCGTAACATGAATGAGATCTTTTTACTTGGCTGCTGGCAATGTCGAATAAAAGTAAAACCATTTGTCCGCAACAACTTGGTTTGCAATCGGTTAAATAGATGTCTAAATTCAAATGGGCGCGGGCTACCCATCAATAAAATGATCCTCCAATCGAGTTGAATCAAGATGACAATTTTCAGAAACCTCGTTTCCTTTGCAATTTTTGGAATGTTGTTGACGTTTTCGTCACACGCTTTTGGCCAAGCGCTTCCTCCCGTCCAACCAGGTCCAGGACCTCAACCCCAACCCCAACCGCAGGCACCCGCTCCGCAGGTTCCAGCAAATAATAATAACCAGGGTCTTGCTATGGATGGAGGCATTACAGGGCAGATGGGTGCTGTTGACGCTCTTGACATTGATTTGTCAGACGACACGGTCATGATCGAAAGTGCCGAAAACACTCGAAACCAAGGTTTCGTTGGATCAACTACGGCATCGATTCAAAATGCTGACACTGGGGGGTTCGTTGGCGCAGCAACCGACCAAAGTGGTCCTCCGTTAGTTGATGGCGCAAGCTTCGGTGGCGGCGTTAATAGCTCACAGACCATCAATAGTCTGCAGCCAGCGCAGGTGAATTTGAACCAGCAATTCACGACTCCTGATAACCAAGTGATCGTCATGCGTAGAAGCATTCGTGCAAGACTTCGCCCAAGTTTTTATGCTCCACGTCCATCTGCCCAACAAGTTTCTACACGTTTCAACAGTCGATTCGTTCGTCAGCCAGGTTCGCAAATTGTTGGCTCGGGATATACGGTGCGAGTTGAGAATCGGACGGCCACACTAACAGGCATGGTGAATAGCCGAACTGACAGTGAGCGCTTGGTTCGCCAGTTGCGATTGGAGCCTGGAGTTTATCGGATCGTTAACCAGCTTCAGGTTAACAGTTCAAATCAGCAGTAGCCTACTGATGTGAGTTGGCCGCCTGATTAGAGTGGTGGCGATCACTATTGGCCGATCGAATCGCTGAACTTGGAAACCCGACGGGTAAGCGCGTAAAGCGAGAAAAGTCAATGGGCTTCGCTCGTTACGCTACTTCTGGGTACGTGGTTCAGCAAGCCACGTCTTTACTTCGGCTGCCATCGATTGAGCGAGATCAAGATTTGACTCTAACAGGTTTTCCTGCTCGTTTGGGTCCGATTCGACATCAAACAACTCAACCGGTTCTCCGTTTAAAGAAAGCAGCTTCCATTTACCACGTCGGGCAATCTCGGTCGCATACGGTTTTGGTTTGGGATAATGGCGTTGCAATTTCTTGTACAAATCGATCTGCCAAAACACAGTCCCGCGCTCCAATTCCTCAGGTTTTTTCTGACTGGTCATATAAGGCAGCAGGCTCATTCCATCCAACGGTAATTCATCGGGCAACTTAACCCCGGCTGCTTCGCAAAGCGTAGGCACTAAATCGTTGGTGTGTCCAAACATCTCCGTCGACTGTCCCTTCGTAATCGCTGCCGGCCAGCGGACAAACATGGGAACACGGATCCCACCTTCGTGAAGATCGGTCTTGCCGCCTTTCAAGTCGCCAATGTTTCCTTCGTACGCCGCGCCGTTGTCGCTGGCAAACACCACAATCGTATTGTCGGCAATCCCAAGCTCATCCAGCTTCGTCAGAATCGCTCCAACTTTGGCATCCATATGCCCGATCATTGAGCGAAAACAATGTTGGTCGTTGCTGATTCCTTCCGCATCCGTATTCGACCAGTGCGGCTCCGGTGCCGGTTCATAAGGCTTGTGAGGAACCAGCCACCAAAGGTTAATAAAAAACGGCTGGTCCTCTTTAGAGAACGTTTCGATCAACTCGATTGCATAATCGCCATTGGCGTCGGTCAAATGTTTGGAGTAGTAAGGATTGTCCTCTGGAATCTTTTGACCGTTACGTAACAACGCCGTTCCGCCTTTGCGAAAAATGGTCTTTTCCCTTCCCATTTTCGAGCGAAGCGGCTGTTGTTCGATTTGAGTTTGATAGAACTCAAAACCATGTTGGCCGGGGCCGGGCTGATTCTTCAAACGCATGCCATCCTTGTTCACGTGCAACCCGCCAAGGTGCCACTTGCCAATATGAGCTGTGCGGTAACCGGCGTCTTTTAAAAGCTCGGCCATCGTCGTTGACGACTCGGGCAAAAACCGTTTCTTGTCTTTAAAATGTTGCGTGATATTGAATCGCAACGGATAACGACCGGTCAGAACAGATGCTCGTGTTGGAGTGCAGACGGCCGAGGCAGCATAGAACCGATTGAACCGTATTCCGTCCGCAGCAAGATTGTCCAGATTCGGAGTTTCAACTGCGGGGCTACCAAAGCAAGAAAGATCACAATACCCAAGGTCATCAGCCAACAGCAAAATGATGTTAGGTCTTTTGTCTTTCTCTTCCTTTGTCTCGTCAGCCACGCTGGGCGAAACCAAAACCCAGCAAAAAAACAAACAGAAAGCGAGATGAAACAAAGTCGTTTTGTGAGATGAGATGGTCATTCAATTTTCTTTGGTTTGAAGTTTAATTACGGTCTAACCAAACCACTACTGCTTTCCGCTCATTTTTGGCGTAGCACCATTGGCAATATGAAGTGCGCCACTAAAGAGCCCTTGGATCACCCTAGTCATGTGTTTGAGTTCAAGCTTTTCGACATGGTCGGTGACTTTGTGATAGTCAGCATGAATCGATCCTGCTGAAAAGCTGTGGGCAACAATCCCTCTTTCGAAAAACGGATAGTTGTCACTTGCTCGAAACAGTCTCTCGCCGCTGTATCTAGGGTGTTCAAAGACTAACACACCTGCTTTTTGGCTTCCTTCGTTCATAATTTTGCCAAGGTCAGATTTACCCCAACCGGTGGCCCAAACTTTTTCATTCCCGCCTGGCTCAGGACGACCGATCATTTCGATGTTGACGTTGCAAACCGTTTTTTCCAGTGGCCATGTCGGATTTTTGACGTAATGGTAAGAGCCAAGAAAGCCCTTCTCTTCACCCCAAAACGTCATCAGGATCACGGAACGTTTGGGAGGCGTCTTCATTGCGCCAAATGCGTCGGCCAATGTCACAATTGCGGTTGAGCCAGTCGCGTTGTCGTCGGCGCCGTTGCTAATTGTGTCTCCGACAAGGCCTTGGATGCCGATGTGGTCCAAATGCGCTGTGATGATGACGGCTTCTTTGGAAAGCTCGGGATCACTGCCTTTGATGACGCCGATCACGTTGCTAACGGGTGCTTCACCGCTGATTTGTTTTGGAAGATTCAGTTTGACGTTGCCACTGAGGTCCGTTTTTGGAATCAATAGAACGGGCCCTGACGCTCCGCCGCGTGTCCTGACAAGTCGTGGGTTGGTCGCCCGTTTGGCAGCACCAACGAGTGCGTGGTCTGGTTCGACTTGTGCCAGAATCGCGGTCGCTCCACTTCTTCGATAGCGAATCAACTTGCGATTGAAGTTTGATGAATCGCGAGGCTGTTTAAAAGCTGGCACAACAATGCTGATCGGCCCATCGTAGGTTTGGTCACCCGGTTCATCACCTGTCACCACTGTGATTTTTCCTTCAAAGGACAAGGCATCGCCGGCGCTCAACATTCCCAAGTGCGTTTCAGATTCGCCTCCAACTGAAAACTCGATTCCGATTGTCGATACCGACGATGTCGCAACACGAGTGGTTTGAAGAAAGCCACCGTTGTCGCCAAGGCCTTCCAAACCGGCTGCTTTGAATCGTGCCGCAATATAGGCACAGGCGATGTCCAACTCACGAGAAGGCGTTTGACGTCCCCGCATTGCGTCGGACGCCAGAAACGTGACGGCTGACTCGACGCTGCGTATGTTGATTGAATCGTAAGCGGCTTTTAACTCAGGTGGAGATTCAAACTTTGTTTGTGTGAAACCCAAACTCGTTGGGCACAAAACAAAAACGATCAACATCATGACTCGACAAAAAAGCATTGCTGTCTCGGTTTCTTAAAAAATAAGTTTGAAGAACGTTCGTTGGTAGAACTTGAAAAAGCTCACATTTCAATGATTGGCTGAACGCTAGATTCTATTTGGCTTCTTCTTTCCGTCAAAGCGTTAAGGTCATGAATTCTGTAGGATTCAACGAGTCTTGTTTGGGCTTGGTAGGGTTCTCAGAGAATGGGCAGTGGCATTCCGTGTTTAGCGTCTGTTATTGAGTACGAACCTTTAAAGCTTTTCCAATCGACTGGGCCAATTCAAGTTCAATTCGCGAACAGATTTTGCTGCCGGACTTGTTTGATCTTTTGGCTCGGTGAATTTGGGCACGGTGGAATACGTCGCCGGAAAACCAAGTAGGTGATTGGTCTATCCACTCCGACCAAACTTCTGGTGTCGGATAGTTTTGGATTAAGGTGTCGGCGAGTTGAGCGACCGAATCGTTGGTGAAAAATGTCACGGCAGTAAAGGCTAATGCGCGAAGGTCATCGGCATGTCGTGCGACGGCTTTTGTTGATCCAGAGTGTCGCAAATCAAAATCAAACCATTGAGTGTTTCCAGTTTCGCGATCAAACATCACGTTTTGAACTGAAGCATCGGCATGGCTTAGCGGCCATCCATCAAGGGAATGTTGATGGAGGTTCCATAACCCGTCAGTGGCTGAAGCAACCATCTGTAATTTGGTGGCGACGTCGGTTGATTGATTCATGCAAGTGCCGATCGGTTGACCGGGAATGCGGTTTAGAAAAAGACGCTTGGGTGAAGTTTCTGAGTCACTGATGGAGTCGTTGCCTAAAGCTTGATTGACCGATTTTTCCCAGTCGATCCATTCGTTTCGATGAAGCACGCGGATTGGCACACGTCGATTGCGGAAAACGAAATTGCCTGTGCTGATCAAGCCCGCGCTCAGTGGAGTTCGGGACTTGCTAACGAATTCTTTTCCATTTCGTTTTTCGAATGTTATGCGGTTGATATTCACGAATTGAATTCCGAACGAAAGCCAACTGGAAAAAGTGTGTTGGCAGGTTTGGAAAAGTCGTGGCATGTTGCGGACTCAACGTTCAAGCTTTCCGTGGCAGATGGGTGCCGAGAAAATTTACAGATGGAAAAATCAATTTAGTGTCGCACGAGCCCCGGTTTGATGTCCAAGTCCAGTTGCTCAAACAAACCGGCGTTAAAGCGTTCGATCGCAATGGCACCCATGACGGCATTGTCGGTGCAGAATTCCATCGGAGCGATTTGAAGATTGACATCTTTTTCTTCGCACGCGGCGGCAAGTTGACTTCGTAGTAATCCGTTGGCTGCAACGCCACCACCGACGCAAAGATTTTTCATTCCAGTTTGTGCGATCGCTTGAAGAGATTTTTTGACAAGGCAGTCGACGACGGCCTGTTGGAAGCTTGCACAGAGATCGGCAATTTGTGACTGGGAAAGTTTGACTTTTGTGACGTCCGAATTTCCTGGGCCAGCGATGGCGTATCGTACTGCCGTTTTTAATCCACTGAAGCTGAAGTCCAAACGCTGCTCATGAAAAAAGCTACGTGGGAACTTGTGTGCAGTTGGGTTACCGTCGCTTGCAGCTTTGGAGATCGCAGGCCCACCGGGATAAGGCAAGCCCATCATGCTGGCAACTTTGTCAAACGCTTCACCAGCGGCATCGTCAATGGTGCCGCCGAGATAAACGGGCGTCAAAGCGTCTTGGTAGTGATACAAATGAGTGTGGCCACCACTGACGATCATTCCGACGCAAGGGAATACGGGGTCAGGAGTTGCGAGCTGGCAAGCGTAAACGTGGGCGTGTAAGTGGTTGATGGCAATCAATGGCAAATCGTTCGCGAGGCAAATTGTTTTTGCGGCGACCAGTCCGACAAGTAAGGATCCAGAAAGTCCAGGCGTATTGGCGACTGCAACGGCGTCAAGATCCGTGAGCTTTAGTTTGGCTTGCTGGAGTGTTTGGTGGATCACTGGGAGGATTCGCTGGACGTGTGCGCGGGCAGCGATCTCGGGAACGACTCCATTGAATTGTTCATGAAGGTCTTCTTGAGAAGCCACAACGCTGCCAAGGACTTCACGGTCGCCTGTTACGATTGCCGCGGCCGTTTCGTCGCAAGTTGTTTCAATGCAGAGGATTTTCATGGAGTGTTTCACTGAGGAATTGGCCTTCATCTTGAAATTGAAATGTTTGACGAAACATTTGGCCGATCTGTGAGTTTAATCATATTGTTGAGGGCAATATGCTGGGAAGATGGTTCAAAAGCTGGGTTGTTCAATTCCGGATGAACGCTCCCACTTTTGGGCAGTTTTTGGGCGTTACCTCATCAGATTAACGTGGATATGCCGTTTTGCTCGGATTATGCGGGACCAATCCCGAGCAAGTTGAAGGCATCCTTAATCTACAAGTAGTTTTCCCGTATAAACCAAGCAATACTAGGTTTATTAACAAAACGGGGCTTGTCCCAAAAAACATCGAATTATGGCAGATTCAAATTATGAAAACCAATCTCCGTTCAAGGCTTATGGTCGTTTTTGCTTCCTCATTGGCAGTAATATTGACTTTGTCGACTACCAATGTTGCGAGTGCATTCCAAGCTGAAAAACCAGCCGATGCAACACAGGGCGCAGATGAAAATACATTCACCGAAGGCAAGATTCGGTTTTCGTTTAGGAATCAGGATTGGGAAGACGTTATTCCTTGGTTTGCTGAGCAAGCTAAATTCTCGATGCAGCCTGTTTCCGAATGGCCGACCGGTACATTCAATTTGACGGACAACTCGCTGTACACCCCAATCGAAGCGTTGGATCGACTGAACCACGCACTTCGAATGCGAACTCCTGCCTACACGCTGATTCGAAATCGCAAGATGTTGATTCTTGCAAAAGAGTCAGAGGCAGAGTTCCCAAATGACTTGATTGAAACGGTCAAAGTTGAAGACCTGGACTCTCGTGGCTTACATGAAACGATCAGTTGTATTTTTGATTGTGGCGAATTAGACGCCGAAGAAATGTACGATGAAGTCAGCCATTTCATTTCGAGCACAAACAGGGATTTCTCGGCGGTGTTTTTAGCTGCGAACCAAATTCGTGTTCGTGAAACGGGTGGCAACCTGCGAAACATCCGCGATGTAATTAAAGCCGCTGAGAAGCGGTCGGTTCTTGGCAAATTAAAGACGCGTATTTATCGCTTGAAGCATCAAGACGCAGAGACGTTTATGTTGATTGTACGCCCGCATTTGGGTTTGCCTGAAGGAGAGAACGTTGCTGAAGATGGCTCGCTTACGGTGACTGCCGAACCGTTTAGTGACAAGCTATATCTGCGTGGGACAGAAAAGATGTTCCAAAAATGGTACGAAATTGCAGAGTTGGTTGATACCGATGACGAGGGTGGTGACTTTGGAGGCGAAGTGGAACCACTTATGTTAAAGAACTACCCAATCTACACAGACCCAGCGCTCGCGTTTGCTTCACTTCAAACAATTCTTGAAGGTCGCGACCATATGAAGATGGGCCAAGATGAAGCGACTGGCTCCATTTTGGTTCGTGGACGAAAAGCCGATCACAAACTGGTTCAGGAAACACTTGATACGTTGGCCGGGCAAACTGACGGCTTTGACATTATTCCCCTGGAAAACGCTGATCCAAGCGAGCTGATTGTGGCGCTTCAGACGATGTTCAGGATTTCACCTGACAGTCCAGAGTCTGGCCCAGTATTGTTGGCAAATTCAGATCCAAAGCAAATCATTGTGAGAGGAACGCCTCAAGAAGTTTCTGCTGTTCGTGGAATGGTGCTCAAGTTTGATACTAATGCACTTCCTGAGTATACGGGACCGCGAACCGGGCGAAGAATTATCGCGATGGACGAGACCGATCAGGACGACATCTTCCCGATTCTCAAAGATCTGTTGGGTGTGACTGGCCGGCAAAATACGATGAATATCATTCGGCCAGAAGACCGAAGAAACATTCGCCAGCGTTTGATTGCTCCTGAGAATCGAGATGATGAGGATCTATTGAATCTTGGTAATCCTACGAGTTCAAAACAGCCAAAGCAACGCTCGCGTCGGATTGATCAGCGAAGTCGATACGAGTCCAGTCAAATCGAGTCGCGGATGATGGAATCGGGTTTGCTATTTGGTCAATTCGTCGGAGTGAACCCGTTTGCGCTGACCAGCATTTTGGTTCAAGACAACGTTATGCAAGACAAAGGCATGCAAGACGGCGCTAAGGAAGATGCGGTCGGAAAAACAAGTCTTGAAAACGCTAAAGACGATCCATATGGGTATAAACCAGCTCCCAAAGTTGTTTCGGTTCCAGGTGCTCCGATTGAAGTTCGATTCACAGCCCAAGGCATTGTGCTTGATTCGAAAGACTTGGATGCTCTAGATGACTTGGAAAATGAAATTTACAGGCAGCTTGGTGAATCTGAAAGCTCCGTGACACAATTTCCGTCGTTGTTCTTAATCAAGCATCGTGAAGCAGACGTGTTGTTGACCAAGCTTGAGGAAATCTTTGGCCTTTCCGATGGCGGCGGAGGCGGCGGCGGAGGTGGTGGATTGCTTGGCGGAATCGCTGATAACGTCTTAGGCGGCGGAGGTGATTTGTTGGGTGGACTTCTTGGTGGAGGAACTGGCGGTGGCGGAGCTTCGGTTGAGTTTGAAGGTGAAGTCCGTTTTGTTGCAGATAAGGGCCACAACGTCATTATCGTTTCAGGTGGCACGACTCGAGATCTTGAAAGGATTTCGGAGATGATTGAATTCCTTGATCAATTGGAATCACCGGTAACGCCAGTATTTGAAAAAACATACACGGTCGATGTGCTGTATCGTGATGTAGAGGAAGTTAAAACACTTGTTGAGAATCAAATTTCCGATCGTGTTGACACGGGGGAATCTCAAGGTGGTGGTCAGGGAGGCAATGATGCTCAAAATCTTGCGAAGCTAGTGCAGCAAGTGGCCGGCGGTAAACGTGGTGGCGGGGCTCCTAAAGCTGAACAGAAGAAGCCAAAAGTAAAACTTGGTGTCGATGTTCAATCGCGGCAGATTCTCGTAACAGGCCCCCGATTCATTTACGAAGAGGTTGTCAGAATTGTAGATATGCTGGATAAGAAAGAGTTGATCGAAAATCGTCCAGATGTCGTAATCCTTCCAGAAGTTGGAAATACGGCTGCGATCAAGGAGACTTTGAAAGCTGTTTTTGGAGATAAAATTGTAATTGTCAGTGAAGAAGAAGCAGCCGCAGGTGCACCTGGAACGCCAGCAGCGGGTGGAAACGCTCGAAACAGAAACACTGCGGCCAGTGGAGCGGGACAAGCCAAAGCAGCAACAGACGCGTTGAATGCGCTGAGAAATTTGAACCGCGGTGGTGGTGGTCAGCGTGGCGGTCAGCGTGGTGGTCGTGGCGGCGCTCAGCGTGGTGGTCGCGGTGGCGGACGGTAGGCATTTTTAAACTGAAACAGATGCGGAAGTCGTCATATGACTTCCGTTTTTTTTTGGAGGCACATGACCGTGTTCATGTACCCAAAACTTTTGAAGAGTTAGTTCTGCGGGCGATCAGATCGGCTAAGAGCAATTCCGCCAGTTGCTCTCGAAACTCGCCAAGTCGCGACCCATTTTTTTGCTCATTGACGAAATCGGGTGTTAACAACTTAAACTGCACACGGTCAAACTCATGAACGTTTGAACGTTTTTAGGCAGCAAATTGCTGAATTTTATGGCGATCTTTATTTGATTTCGTTACGTATAAAATGTTTTAGAGAATTCTGTAAGATATCTCTCGTGGCCACGTCTAAGCGTATCATGACCTACGGGTAACACTTCCTACCTTGGATTTTTACCTCACATCTTTATTGAAATGGCTGTGAAGGCACGTAATTAATTGGCAGGTGACTGTCATCTTGAAACGAGGAATAAAATGGCTGATAGCTTCTGGTACATCAAGAACTCTAACCTGTTCTCACAACTCGCCACTCATGACATCGCAGAGCTTGAGGCTCAATCGCGAGTGAGGAAACTAAAGCGAGGAGAGCCAGTTTACCTCCCTCATGAGCAAGCAGATGGTGTGATTTTGGTCGCTCAAGGCCGAGTCAAAATCTGTCATGCGACTCCTGATGGCAAGCAATCGATCCTTGGGTTTGTCGATGGCGGTGAGATTTTTGGCGAACTGTCACTAATTGGTGGTGAGCGTCGAGATGAGTACGTCGAGACAACCGAAAAAACGACTTTGGTACTGTTGCCAAAACAAGCCCTTGAACAAGTGCTTGCCAAATATCCTTCTTTGGTTCTCGGCGTTACCAAATTGATTGGAACCCGACGTCAGCGAGTTGAGAAGCGGCTGCGAAATCTGTTGTTCCGCTCTAACCGTGAGCGAGTGATTCACTTGTTGCTCGAACTGTGCGAAAAGTACGGTGAAGCAACTGCCGAAGGAATCGCTTTGAACATCCGACTTTCCCATCAGGAAATGGCGTGCATCATTGGAAGTACTCGAGAGACAGTAACTGTCGTTTTGGGTCAGCTTCAAAAAGAGAACTTGCTCAGAATCTCACGCCGACGAGTCTTGATTACGGACTTGGATCGCTTGGCAGCTGAAGTCAACGAAACTACGCCTGTCTTGAAAGAGCGTCCTGTCGGACAGCCAAATTTCATCCCTCGGTTATCTTCCTAGCACGGCCGACAATAGCAAAAACGTCTCGATTCTTGATGTCTAAGGGATTGATGTCTTGAATCTGATGTTTTGCTGTTTATTGTTGTAGTTTTTTGGGATAGTATTTTTCTCGATCTGAAAGTGCGCAACAACACCAACCATTACGAATATTTTGTGCGGGTTTGGTTTGATTTCTGACATTGGTTTTGTCGTCAGGTAACGTGATTAACAGATTTTTGAAATTTATTCCAGCTTTGTTTCTCGCTGTGTATCGTTACACAGCCATAGAACGTATATCTAAAGATAATTCCCGTTCGTTGCTTGTTGTCCAACTTTCCTAAAATAATCTACCTGAGTAATTTAATTCAATGAATGAATTGAACGAAGAAGAGCATGAAAAATGGGGCCCTTGTCCCCCCGGCGTGATTCATGTTACTGCTGCCCAGCCAACTCTTGCACGACGCAGGATGATCAAACTATTGGGAACGGGGGCAGTGTTTTCTGTGATCACCGGTGTCACGTCGTATAGTATGATCAGTTCCAACAGTTCCAAGAAGCGCAACTCAAGTTTGCCTGGCGGTATTGGTTGTGTTCAAGTGATTGATAACTTGGTCGCTTATGTAGGTGGAACGATCGAAGAATGCTCGTTGAAAAACGAAATCACTTTGCATTTGATGAAGTGTGGTAAGTGCTTCCGACGCTATCAGGCTCTTTGCGCTTCATCCCAGCATGGATCGAAAAAGGGTTGTCGTGGGCGATCAAAATTGTCGATCAAGCCGTTCAAATAAGATCACCTTTTGACAGATTCTTTCTGAGTCCAATTATTATTGGTATCGGTTATTAATAATAATTTATGACCGATCACGATATCAAATGCTCTCAACATGCAGCCCGCGTTTTCGGCGCTCGGTTCGACGGGCATCGTCAATCATATTGGCTACTGAACTAACATTGGCAATGCCAGGCAGTTTCAGTTTGGGATGACTTGTGTCACTTGAAAGCAACTCGATTGTTCCAACATTGAGTAACGCTTGAAGTGGCCCTTGCCGATAGCTCACATCGTCGATGTCGATCAATTCAATACGATCCATTTGTCTCATAAACACGCCCGAACGATGCTTCAAACGTTGGGTTGTGATTTCGTAGTGTTGGCCAAGTTTTCGCCAGATGGCCAAACCAACCAGCAAGATCCAAACTAATCCGATGAGCGCAATCATGGTTGCCCAAACGGTTTTGGTTTCACGAAGCGGTGCAATGTTGAGTACACCAAAAACGATTGCGCCAGTGATCAATGCGGCTCCAATCCACGCCCCCATCATGCTCTTAGCAGAGAACCCACCTCGCCAGAGATCACGTTCTTGATCGTCATCGGCTCCATCGGGGAATTGTGTGTTTGAAGTTCGTTGGTTGTCGTTTGATTCGAATGATGTTGTCAAATTTCGCTCGCTCGAAAAAGGTATCGTTCAACGATTGATTTTAGCTTGCCTCGACTCGGCGCAAAGCATTTTCTTGGGATGGGGCAGGAAGACTGCAAAGTTTGTTGTTGGTTAAAAGGCAACCCGCTTCGTGAGTCTTACTTAGAATGAAAGCTGGACATTCTGTCTTTTCAGCGTGTGACTTTTTCAGTCTCACGATTGTCGATTCTTTGCAGTTTCAGACATCCAATTTTCCTGTACTCCTGTTTGCAAAATTTGGTCAGAGAAAACAAGGGAAACAACGTGTGCATTTGAGGGTTTAATAAAGGGTGCGATTATTTGAGGAATGATACGCCAACTGGCACAGGTTCGAGGTTATGGAACGAGGAACCACGTTGAAAACGAATCAAGAAAACACGTTGAAAACGGCACCATCAACCACGTTGAAAACGGATGCTGATGAAATCAAAACTCCAATCGGAAAATTGACGATCCGCAAGGAATTTATGTATGCCTATGAATGGCCATCAGAAAGAGACATGATTGAGCCTGTCTATAAGGAATCTAATCAGGTTGTTAGGTTTGCCTGGTCGGGAGTATTGATGGCGGCGGGGTTGTATTCGCTTTTTGCTGGTCTGGTCTATAACAGACTTAGACATCGTTTTCTAAAATATTGGGTTGAAGATTTTACTGTTGCTATAACCCTAGCCGCAGCTGGTTTGGTGTTAACTTTTATGGCCGTCGGGATCGTTCACCTTTTTATTGAATGCCTGGTATTATTCTGGGATAAAGTCTCACCAAGGCGAGCGATTCTCTTTGGTGGAGCCACTTCGTTGATTCCCGTTAGTGTGTTGAGTTTTTTTTACTTTACAATAAGGTATGGCCAACTTGCGGGAGCGATTGCGCTTTTTGTTGGACTTTGGTTCGGAGCTTACGGGGCCGTTTTTTCGGCTGGGCGATTTGGCAAATGGGTTTACACTGATCGCAAACGACCAAGGTCAGAAATGATTCAATTCCAACTCCGCGAAATGTTTGCGTTAACTACTTTGGTGGTATTCTTCGTTCTTATTGATCAAGCGACAACAGGTTTTTCCGTTTTGAAAATCTTTGGTGTAAGCACAGTTGCGTTCGCCTCCCTATTCTTTTTCGATCGGTGGTTGTTGAGAATTCAAGGCGAATTCTAGCGCAGATCGCGTGCCTACCTCATGGGGATTTGAAGCTCAACGCCGTTGGCGTAAAGAACATCGTTTTCGAAGTTCACTCCTTCCGAAGAATTCGTTTTTCCTTTTGGCCAACTCAAGCGTAACTGAAGCGTAACTTGAAGCGTTGTGCCCAAGAGCCAAGTCCCGCCAAAGCGCACGGGACATAGGGCGGCGCGTGCATAACGAAAAGCCAGATGCCAATAACCACAGCCCATGACTGACCCATTGCCGGTGACGTATTCTGACGCACCTAATGGGAGCCAGCGATCTCTCGAGATGGAGAACAGAGCCGCAAAGTTTGCCCAAAAGAACCATCAAGCCATTGGTTTCAAGGCTAATTCTACGATCTTTCTCGTTGCAAATCTCAAAATTGGGTTATAGTAATGATTCAATCGCCAGCGAATTCAGACTTATTATTCCCGGTTAACTCTTTATTATGAAGTGTCCTTACTGCCAACACGACAATGACAAAGTGATTGATTCACGGTCCAACGAAGAGGGATTCGTGATTCGACGTCGGAGAATGTGTGTCAGTTGTGAAAAGAGATTTACCACACACGAACGTGTGGCTGAGCTTGAGATTCGGGTGATTAAAAAAGACAAATCTCGTGAGCCATTTCGGCCTGAGAAAATTCGACAAGGTCTCGAGCGGGCTTGTTGGAAACGCCCGATTCCGACGGATAAAGTCGAAAGTGTGATCACCGAGATTATTCAAGGTGTTTACATGTATCGCGATTCCGAAATTGACAGTCAGGTCATTGGTGAGATGGTGATGGAAAAACTGATTGAGCTGGATGACGTGGCTTATATTCGCTTCGCCAGCGTCTATCGGGAATTTCGTGATATCCATGACTTCTTTGAGGAAGTCCGTCCGATCCTTGATCGCAATCACATCAATATCGAAACCGATGCCAGGCATGCAAAGTCACGATAACGGCTGTTGGTGGTTAATTTATTCGCCCAATAACTTCGCATTGTTACGAAGCGCAATTTTTTTTGGGGTGAGCTTCCCTCTGTGGGCAGGAATTTAGGACGATTGAAGGATCGCCAGCACGTTTTCGAAGTTGCCGGCTTCAAGCTCTTCCCGCTTAATCCAAAAGAACAAACGGCCTTCGTCGCCCCAGTTCCATCCAGCTTTAGGGTCGCTGTCGCACTGAAAAAGTAATCGCCATCGCTCGGCTTGCTCAATGAAACTCTCAAGCGTCTCATCTTCAAACGCACTTGGAGATCCACAGTCGATTCCGTTGGCGACCTTTTCACACATCAATTCCATGTCGCCTTGGACCAAAATTGGAAAACCTAAAAGATGGTGGCAAACAAGATCGTTCTCTCCGTCGTTTTCAAGTTTTTCAAGCAACTCGATGTCGCTTTTTGGAATTTCAAGATAATTCAAGATCTCGCTTTTCGAGTTGGGAAGGTTGATGTCCATCGCAAGTCGTAAGTCTCGAGTCGGAAACTGATTCTCGGCGGCCAGCTCAGCGGGAAATTCGGCCGGAATCAAAGCCGTTCTGTCAAAAGCAAACACTTTGCAGCTGCCTATGTGTTCGGGCGAGAATCCCCAAGGGCATTCTGTTGTGTCGTAGAAAAAAGAGAGCAGTATTCCGTCTTCGTAAAAATCGAATTGCCCCAAAAACGAAAGATGCCGACCTTGGTAAGTTGGCCATTGGAAATCAGACGATACGTCAGGTGCACCGCCTAATCGAGTTAGCTCGCCCTCAATCGGATCCTCAACATCCTCAACGGGAACCACTCGGTGACAACAGTCTGCCAGATTGGCTAACTGCTCAGTTTCTTCGAATCCTAACTCAGCCAGAGATTGTGCGATTTCTTCGCGGTTGAGCAGGTCGTCATCGTCTTCGGTTTCTTGGCTTGAATCATTCATCCTGAAAAACTTATTGAGAACTTGGATTGATTTTGCGGAAAAAGCTGAATCGCTCCCGACGAGATTAATTAGTGCGTCCGCTCAAGGACAAATGTCGCAAGCTTACAAAGCGCTTTGGAGTAGGCATTGGAGTCAAGCGATTGCGCGAACTCCGTTGCGGCTTGGGCATGTTTTTGAGCAACTAAACGTGCGTACTTGATCGAGTCTGTTTTGATCAAAAAAGGCATCAAGTCTTGAGGCGTGGATTCTTTACTTGTCAAAACCTCTTTGAGAGCTGCCGAATCACCAGAATCGCAATTTGCCAATGCGTGAATAACTGGCAGTGTGGGTTTTTGGTTAAGCAAATCGGTGCCAAGCGTTTTTCCGACTTCTTCCTGATGGCCAACGATGTCGAGTACATCGTCAACGATTTGAAACGCGACGCCAAGATTGCGTCCGTACAGTTCGTAGTCGTTTTGAATCTCTGATTCCGAAAGCATCGCGCCGATACGGCATCCAACACCGCAAAGTTCGGCAGTCTTTTCGGTGATCATCCGCATGTAGTTTTCTTCGGTCAATTCAAAATCGCCTTGCCAAGCATTCTGCCGCATCTCGCCTTCGCAAACGCGGTTGCTGGCTCGCGCTAACAGGCGAAGTGCTTCCGCCGACCCAGACAAACTGGCAACGTGGAACGCATGGGTGAACAAGTAATCGCCCAACAGAACGCTGACCTTCGTACCCCATGTTGAATTGGCCGTTGCCCGATGCCGACGAGTTTCCGCTTCGTCCAGGACATCATCGTGGACTAAAGTTGCCGTGTGAATCATCTCAAGTGCCGCCGCCATTTGTCGATGGGCGGGTGTGATGGTTCCACAACTGGCAGCCGAGAGTAAAAGAAACACTGGACGGATCCGTTTGCCACCCAACAGCCAACTGTGCTGAAGCAATTGGTCAACAAACGGTGTCTCGCTTTGGAGTTCAGTCTTCAAGATCAATTCAACGGCTTGAAGCTCCGTTTCGATAGGCGCGTAAACTTCTTGCAAGGCAAGCGAACGCTCTTTCAAGACGACGTTGTTTGTAACTTCGCCGCTTGATGTGCTGGATGTGATTCCGTGACTCGTTGCGTGGCTCACCAAAAATTCCTTATCTGGCTTCAAATCCTAAGTTCGTTTGAAGTGGCCGCTTTTGCCACCTTGTTTTTCTTCCAGCCTAATGTCCGTCAACTTCATCCCGCGATCGACACTTTTGCACATGTCATAAATCACTAAACCAGCGACCGAGACGCAGTGAAGTGCTTCCATTTCAACTCCCGTCCTTTCGGTTGCCGATACGGTCGCGGAAATTTCGATGGATTCTTCGTCAAGTACTTCAAAACCGATTTCGACCGAATCCAAACGCAATGGATGGCAAAGCGGAATCAAGTCAGAAGTTTTTTTGCTGGCCATGACACCGGCAATCCGAGCCAATTCCAGTACGTCTCCCTTTTGGATTTTTCGATCCTGTATCAGCTCAAGGGTTGCCGCTTTCATCTCCACTTTCCCCTTCGCAACGGCCACCCGTCGGGTTGTTGGTTTCTCGCCAACGTCGACCATGTGGGATTGGCCTTGAGCGTCAAAGTGTGGAAGTTCAGGCATTGGAGCCGACGAGGGTTGGTGGATAGGGCATGGGTTAAAAATGGTTTTGTTAAGTGTTTACTATTAACTAGACCGTTTAAAACGCCCAAGAATAACTGAAACGTTCAGAAAAAGACAGCGGCATTGGTGCCGTAATTGGCTATCTTTTGCAGGAATTACTGGTTGTTTTTGACCAGACCAACGCTGTAGATTGCGAGTTCAAATGTTAACAGGGTTGTCAGGTGAATTATCTCGTCCTTGGAGCCAATTTGGGTTCTGGGTAGAAATCGAATTTCCAATTAAAATGTGATTGAAGGCTTTCTCTGAATCCGAAAATTGAAAACAATCATGTCCCCATCCAATCGCTCCAATTCGTTTTTCTATTTGTCGATCGTTTCGCTAGTCATCGCGTTGGCGATGCCAATCATGAGCGGTTGTGACATGGGAACCTATGCCAAACGTCTGGCCGAAACACCCAAAGGCACTCCGCCTGCTGTAAAGTCAAATGATTCATCTGGCGGCGGTGAGTCGGCCCCACCTGAAGAGGCCGAGCCAGATGCGGTAGGCTATTGGAAGCTCGACGCTTCCGCTTCTGTCGATGCTGGGTCTACCAGTTTGAAGGATGGCACAGTCAATTTTGATTTCAAAGCTGATGGATCTTACGAATGCGAAGTCGACGCCGGAGATGTCTTGGAAGACTCCGAAGGCAGATGGTCACTCAGCGGCGACAAGATTTCCATCAATCAAACTCACGTCGATCAAGAACCCAAAAAGGCATCCATGTCCGGCGAGATCGACGGTAATCGGATGCGGATAAATCACGGTGCGTTGACTTACATTTTGCAGCGAAACTAAAAGTAAAAAAACAAACAGTTTCTGACTGCTAGTGAACGCCATTTTTATTATGGCGAATTCTTTGTTATGCCAAATCTTTGGTTGCGGGTTATACGCAAACAGTCTGCTATAGCTCTAATTTCTCGCGCGAATTTGGCTTGGCTACCTCGAGGATTCAAGTGTCGGATTCTGCGTGGCTTGCGTGATCACAACAACTCGCTCGCAGAAATTTATGACAACATGTGCTTGCATCCAGGATGTGTTTTTCGAGATTTTTCAGTAAGACGTTTATGTGGTTCGACGTCTTAACCGACGCAACGAAGCAGTGATATTAACAAGTCAAAGGATGTGCAATGTTAGTTCTTTCAAGGAAGCCAGAACAAGAAATCTACATCGGTGAAAATATTAAGATCACCGTTCTTAGAGTGAAAGGAAACACGATCCGCCTAGGTATCGATGCTCCTCGTGACGTCCATGTTCTTCGCGGCGAAATTCCGAGGAAGTCCGAAGTCATTGGCATAAGCGAATGTTCAGTTGTCGACGCCGTTTTTGACTCGGTAGTATGAATTCACCGCTTCCTGTCCTGTGTAGTTTGGGCCAGCTTGGTCGTCAGCACCAGCGAACTCAAACTGAGCCAACATCGTCAACAGAGATTGCACGTTCGCTTGGCTATCACTGGTTAAGCGCAGCAGGTTGTAAGTCGGATCAAATTCAAACGAATCGGAAACGTATTCAACACGCAATCTCTCGGCAAAATTAAATTCAAATTCGCCCTTGTGATGATCTGGAGCAAGTAATCTCAAATTGTTCTCATCCAGGTTAGCAGAGAACAAGCTGTTTGGATTTAGCATCGACAACGCTCGTGAGACCAATCCGAGTTTATCGCCAACGTAGTGGATTCCGTGTACGCACGTGATAAGGTCGAACGTTTGCGGCGTTCGCCATTGGCTGAGTGAAGCTTCGATGAGCGCGATAAAGTCGAGTTCGTCGGGAAGTGGATCAAACATTCCAACCAGATCGACACCCACAAAATTTACGTTGGCGCTGATTCCAAGTCTTAAGAAATGTTGGCCTGTTTCGATCAACGCTTTCCCGCGCCCGCAACAAAGGTCCAGCCAGCCGACACGTTGTTGGCTCTCGTATTTCTCGATCAAGTATTCAATTGGATCGAATTGTAGATCGGTTTCATAGCCGTTGGAACCAAGCGCAACCCGTTCTCGATTCATCCGGTTGTTGGCAACGATGCAAGACGATTCTAGCTCTGCCTCAGATAGAAGTTTCATATTTCTATTGTAGGCTTTTTTTGTTCGTAGTACTGGCTTTAGCCATGTCGCTTCCATTCCGCCTGTGTTAAGGCAAGGCACCTGAATAAAAGGCTAATTGTTCACGGAACGCTTGGGCTATAGGCAAGCTGACCTGGTGTGCGTCCGCTTTGGCGTGGCGAGGCGTTGTGGCAAGATTTAGAATCGGCGCATTGCTAAGCAGACAGATCGGTTGAAATGCAATCTGAATCAGCCGGTATCGAAACGCAAAAAAACCGTTACCAAAGGGTCCTTTGGTAACGGTTCTATGCGAAAGACGGCGAAGTCACTTTCGGTTCTAGAATATTGGCGGCGTGTTAACCATGTTTGGCCGGGTCGGGCCTACAGTAGGTTAGACCAATTCTTTGAGTGAACCGATAAGTGTTCGAAGTCGCTCTGCCAGTAGGCTGGCATCAAACGGCTTCTTGAACGTTTCGTTAATTGCTGAACGATCGAACGAGATTGGTTGTCCGTCGTCTGGCAGTAGTGCGATCAGAATCGTTTCCGTGAAGTCCGGATTCTTACGCAGGTTTTGACAAATTTGCATCGCTTCTACTTTACCGATTGAGAAGTCGGTGATGATGCAGTCGGGGTGAAAACTTTCAGCTTGAATACCAGCCTCGAAACCGCTGGCAGCCACAGCTACTTTGAAAGATTTTTCGGGAGGTAGCTCCCGTTTGAGATTCTCAATCAACACCTGATCTTGAGCGACAATCAAAATTTTTGCCATCGCTTCATCTTCGAGATCACCCAAAGGCATACCATGCTCTTTGAGGAATTTGATCAGGTATTCGCGTGGAATACGACGGTCTTGCGAACCGGGGATCCGGTAGCCCTTAAGGCGTCCCGAATCGA
>CAYZGP010000020.1:48134-64189 GCA_964478065.1 uncultured Pirellulaceae bacterium | reverse complement strand
AAACAAAGTCAGAGTCATGATCAAAAGAAAATCTAATCGACTTACTTTTTCAGGCAAGCGCAACAGAAACCGACGAAGTGGCGTGATGGCCGCCGAATTTGCATTGGTCGCACCCATCTTCTTTGCGCTAATTTTCGCCAGCATCGAATTCACAAGAGTTCACACAATCCAAGCCGCTGTAGAAAATGCATGTTTCGAGGGCGCACGTCGCGGAATTGTGCCGGGAGCTACTTCAACGGCTTGCCAAACAACAACTGAATCAATACTTGACATATTGATTGGCGACTACTCAGTCACGGTTACGCCAGCCACGATTGACGTATCAACCGATGAGGTCACCGTATCGGCGACCGTCCCTTTGACCGCTGCAAACGGATTTGGTTTAACCGGGTTGTTTCAAAATAGCTCGTTAACAAAAACCATTACGATGAAGCGTGAAAAGTAACCGTTATTGAAAATTGGTTGGGATCAAACAACTTACTTCTTCAGTAACTGACTGGACATTAAAAAGGGCCGTTGTGCGGGATCACAACGGCCTTTTTTTTATTGGGTATCAACTTATAAAGCTTGGCATCACGCCGCTTTATTTTGATCTAAATCTCTTTGCTTGTCCGAGTGCGAGTCGGAAGAAGGGTCAAGTTCTTTTCTGAGAATCAACATGTCAGACGGAGCCTCTATCCCTAGCCGAACGCGATCGCCTGAGACTCTTACAATCGTTAGAACGATTGAGTCTCCAAGCATGATCTTTTCGCTTTCCTTCCTGGAAAGAACGAGCATATCAAATATCCTTAAAATTAAGGGTTAATAGGTAAAAATGAATCTTGCAAAAATCTTGCGTATGATTGCTGGTAAATAATCTTCTTAGCTCGACATTATTTTTGGTGATGTCGAAAGCACCGTCTTTTTAAATCGCTCACCTGTCGAGCCATAAAACAAAATTGAATTTTTTTCGGTTTCCCAAACGGCCGTTAGTTTGACACTTCGCGGTCCATGAAGGCAAAAGAAAATGCCACATGTCCGGTTGCCTCTTGTGAGAATTTTCTCGGTGACCTGAAAAATCCCTTCTTCAAAATCGTTTTGCTGGCAGAGAGTATGAGATACAAATTGTCGTAGTTGCTGTAAATTTTTGATCTGGACAGGATCTTGGTACATCCTCAGAGTTACTCCTCGCTGGATTTGCCACATGCGACGAATTCGATGTAACAGTGGTACCTTGGGGTAGTAAGTGTTGATTGAAATGGGTCAACAAGGAAAAATATCGGCAACCTATTCCAAGGTTCCGAGTGTAAATCTAGGTATTTTCAGTAGCTTGTCAGGATCGCGTAGAATTGGAAAAACAACCAATATAACCGGGTCAAATAAGATTTACCGGATTGGTCCGCCACTCCGTTAGAGGCGTCAGAACGACTCCCTAGGCGACTGGCAAGTTTGGCATGGCCGTTGCAAACGATCACAAGATATGATTTTTTGAAAGAATACCCATGGAGGGTTAATGTGAGGGCAAAATGTTACTGACCAAGAGATCTCAAAACACAAGAACTCATTTCTTTCCCAACAACTCAATACACTAAATTTACTCCATTGAGCTGAAACTCATTTTTTCTCGTTCAAAAACTAAAAACTGAAAGCCAAATTTGAGTTTCAACGTAGATAGTGATTACTTTCGAGGCCCAATCGATTTGCTTTTGTACTTGGTACGGCGGCATGAGGTTGAAGTTACCGATATTGCTCTTTCCCCGGTAACTGAGAAGTACCTTGAGTACATCGATGTGCTAAAAGAAATCTCAATCAACGCAGTAGGCGATTTCATCGAAGTCGCAAGTATTCTCGTTGAACTAAAAGCGCGTGCCGTTCTTCCACGAAACGAGCTGGAACAGGAAGAAGCCCAAGTCGCTGACCCTCGGCAGGATTTGGTTCAGCGTTTGTTGATGTTCAAAAAATTCAAAGACGCCAGCGGGCTTTTGGATGAGCAGAGGATCCAGTGGCAACGGCGATACTCTCGGATAGCGGATGATTTGCCAAGCAAGAAAATTGATATGGCTGAACAGCCAATCCAGGAAGTCGAATTGTGGGACTTGGTCAGTGCATTTGGTCGCGTGCTGCGTGACAATCGTCCGGTCCCCCAAGCCAACATTACATACGATGACACGCCCATTCATATTTATATGAAGCGTATTCACTCACGAATCGTTCGCCAAAACAGCGTTTCGTTTTCTGAGCTGTTTGAAATTGGGATGCACAAATCCGCGATGGTTGGAATCTTTCTTGCCGTGTTAGAATTAACGCGACATCACAATGTTGTTGCCAAGCAAAAGGATCTGTACAGCGAGATTTTGATTGTGCCCAATGAGGGATTCAACGAAGAGTTGGATGTTTCCAATATCGACGAATACAATCCACATCTGCCAAAAGGCGACCCCGGATCCATGGTTGATTGATCGTCTTGGTGAAGCTATTTGCCAAACCAAGAAGTTCTTCGGGGCGCACACTGCTTGCTGCGATCTAAAATCAAAATCGGACTTCAAAAATTGCGTGCGTCACGTTTGAAAACACGTTAAAATTTAGAAGTAGTTTAAAGCTCGTATCGACATTGTAAGTATCGCCGGAACCAAGAGCCGGATGAGGAAATCATTCAACTGAGTTTGAAACTGATTTAAAAAGTCGCAGGTGTGCCATCCCTTATACAGAACTTTCAAAACGCACGGTTGAAGTCGTTTCGACGAATGCCCCTGTTAGTCCCAGTGCTGAGGCTGGTCCCAATCAAAACATCATTGCTACGTTTTTGATGGGATTCGCGATTTGCATTGGGATCTTCATACTTGATTACTCGGTCATTGGCATCGTGGGAATGTCCCAACAGGGAATCGGTTGGGAGACGATCTTTGTTTTTGCAGTTTACGTTGTCCAAACTGCTTGTCTGGGTGCATTCGTTGGCTTTCAATCTAAACAATCCAAGGCGTGGTGGTTTTTTCTCGGTTGGATGTTGGTGTTGATCAACATTCACCTGAACATGGTGCGGTTTACTACAAACTATATGACTACTGATATTAATGCCTTGGTCTTTGCTTTTTTCTCTGCACAGATTGGACTCGTCGTGTTTTGGGGTGTTCTCGGCTCAGAAGATTGGCGAATCAAATTGACGCTTTCCAGTGTCTTGTTGGCAGTCGCGACGTATCCACTCTGGACTGCCATGAGTAGAGAACGTTGGTACGGAGCCTTTGTCGGTTACATCATTGCATCATTCATAACCTGTTTTGTTCTTCGCCGGATGCGTTTCCGTCTGGGACAAAACGAGGCAACGACGGAGAATGGAGCTGACAATCGAGGGCAATTTACCGTGATGCATTTGTTCATCTGGACTACGGTCGTTGCGCTTTTGTTTGGAATAGGAAGATTCGTACCTTGGAGCGATGTCTTTGACGAACTTTTCGATTTTGTTGGCCGCGGTACGGCAAGTCGTGCAGTTACCATCACCGTGTCCACAGCCGCCACACTCTGGGCGGTGATGGGAAACAGGAGCTTGATGTGGATGAGACTGATTGGCCTGGTTTTCATTTTGGCTGGAATTGGATTTGCACTTTATTCCATCGATACATCTGTCAAATGGAAGATTGGTGGCTGGAGCAAAACGAATACGGAACAGATGGTGACCTGGATGTCATGGTCGTTACTGAACGGAATGTTTTTGGCAGGATTACTTCTGTCCTTTCGCGTTGCTGGAGTTCAGTTGACACGCAGCCAGAGAATTTTTCAAAGCGAATTAAAATGAATTGTTTGCCTGGTGGTTTCCAGGCACTTGCTTGGGAGCTTGATCGTAGCGCACCAGCTTACTCGGAGAGTCAAGCTACTTTCTTACGAAAAAAGCATGGCGCCGCGATTGCGAAACCATGCTTTTGAATTTTCGTTGCGTTCTTAATCGCTTTAAAAGGCAACCTTCTTTTTTGTTGCTTTAGTAAACGCCCAATCGCGATGAACTTACTCTTCTTTCAAAGTGATCGAAAAGATCTTGGTCGCTTTCGGGAATTTTGCATTGATGTATTCCGCGCCGCGTCTTTTGTATTGGCCTTGGACGTCTCCTTGGTTTTCTCCATAGCCAGTATAGATCTTGTCCATGACCTCGTGGCCAGCAATGATTTCACCAAATGGGACGAAAGCAGATCCGCTACCTCGGGCTACATCCAAACCTGTATTGTCTCTCAAGTTAATAAACATCTGACAAGAACGACTGTTTGGGCGTCCCGTTTGTGCGAATGAAATGGTTCCGCGTTTGTTTGATCTACCGACCGGTCGATCATCTGGAATCGTAGCCTCGGCCCATTTACTGCTTACTCGAGGATCGCCGTGGATTCCAAACTGAAACATAAAGCCCTCGATGGCCCGGAAGATCGAAAGATTGTTGAAAAAGCCAACATCAACCATGTTGTAAAAACGATCCGCCGCATTGGGAGCCCAGTCTCGATGACAACGGATATGCATAACGCCTTGGTCTGTCCGACAGACAACGGTAAAAGTCGCCGGCGCTGTTTTGGTGGCTTGGCTCGGATCGTACAAACCAGGAGAGGTCGTATTTGATACTCCTGTACTAGTTGCTTGAGTCGCATTCTGTTGCGAGCCAAATCCAGATGCCGTTGAGGCGGCTGATTGCTGTGCGGCACATCCACTGTTGAGCATTAACAACGCAGCGATGGCAGTAAAAGAACACGCGATGTGTTTCATGAAAACAACGTTCATGGGTCAATTCCTTTTGAATTCTCGTTTTGAAGGTGGAATTTGGAATCCAATCCAAATTCAGCAGCTACCTTCGAGGCAGTGAGAATCTAACAAAACCAAGCAAAGTTCCCAATGTTAAGTTTCTTGATACAAATGGACTTCATAAAACCCACGAAAAACCGGGCATAACCCTGCAATCAAGGCCCGATGGAAATTGCAAGCAGTTTGGCCTGGAGGGCAGGGTAGGGGGCATTGTCTTTGGGTTTCAACGGAAATTCCAGATAAATTCGCTACCTGATCGTGAAACGTAACGTATGTTTCAGTTGAGCCAAACGCTGTTGGTTATAAGAGCGTTTGGCACTAACAGGATAAAATTCTCTTGGCTATAAGAGACAAAATACTCCGATGGTAGGCGGACGACAGCTTCTTTTTTGAGATATAAAGGTTGTGTGTTTGCGTTGAGAAAAGCGGCCCTTGGGGTGAGACCCTCAGGGGCCGTTTTTTGCTTTGCTGTTTTGCTTTGCTGTCGAGACGTGCAAACGGATCACGATTTCGGCGAAGCGGTTCGCGGCGCTCATAAAAAAAGCCGATTGCGAATTTGCAACCAGCTTCTTTTTTTACCTGACAAAGTTAATTGTCATTTCGACTATTTTTCATCAACGTCTTGAACCTTGCTAAAGTCACCCGCTGTGACGATCAGCAATCGCTCTGGGTCGATGACTTTCTTGAGCACAGCATCGACTTGCTCTTTTGACAAACTCGAAATTTTTTCGTCGCTTGCCTTTTGAAAGTCCATCGTACGACCGGTTCGAAGGTTCTGCAAAAGTTCACCAGCCAGACGTCCGTCTCTCGAACGGCCGCCTTGACGATTAGTCAAGAAACTTTCTTTCGCTTTGTTTAGCTCTTCGCCTGTAACACCGCTGGAAAGCATACGATCTACTTCTTCCCGAACCGTTGTAACAACCTTTTCAGTGTTTTTCGGATTGGAAATGCAGAACATCATGTACTGACCACGGGGGTCCTGTAAGTCGCCGCGGAACTGAGTCGCTGCAGTATAGGAAAGCCCGTCTTGTTTTCGAACGCGATCTGCGATTCGAGAAGAAAGTGGTCCACCACCCATGATGTAGTTGCCAATCAACATGGCTTCGTAGTCAGGGTGGCCCTGGCCAATGTCAGTAACCATACCCGCAATGTAAACCGCGTTGGCTTTGTCGGGCGTGTCGATGTTAAGTCGCTGGCCTTTGACATCCAAGTTTGCCCGTTGCTCAATACGCTTGTAAGCGATATCGGACTTCCAATCAGCAAAGACGTCATTCAATTTGGCCAGTGTTTCTTCTTCGTCAAAGTCACCGACAACTACGACTTCACCGTGTTCGCCGGATACAAAATCGTTGTACAGCTTTCGCACATCTTCAACTTTGAGAGCGTTGACCAACTCCAATTGCTCGGGAACTGTCGGCGTGTAACGCACGTCGTCTTTTTCGAAAGGCGATACCCGACGGGTGAATTCGATGCCGGCTAACTGGACCGGTTCCGACAAACCAGCCTCAATTTGAGTCTTCATTCCATCGCGTAGGATGTCGAATTCTTTTTCTTCCAACAACGGCTCACGAAGCGCTTGCTTCAGGACGCCAAGCGCTTCGACAAGATTGTCACGCTTGGATTCGATACTGATCGACAGCGTACCAACGCCACCGCCCAGTCGCAGCGTCGTTTTAAGCTCGTCCAGCTTGTCGCGGTATTCCTGGAATCCAAGTTTCTTTGTTCCGCGTGACATCAACCCAGGCATCATTTGAGCCGCCGCGGTAAAACCTTTCAAACTGTTTTCGTCGCCGTAGTGCAGATTAGCGGTCAACGTAACACGATCGCCTCGGTTTTCTTTGGAGAGCAACGCGTACTTCATGCCGCTAGTTAGTTCGCCGAAGTTGGTTCGTTTTTGAATATTGTCAGGCGTGGCTTCGAAAGCTTCACCTTCAGACAACTTCTTACGACCTTTGTAACCGGCAACCATTTTTGCAACCATGTTCTGGGCATCAATGCTCGCACGTTCGGCCTGGTCAGTTGGGAAAAACATTCCAACCGTACGATTGCTTTGCAGCAAGTATTTTTTAGCAACATTGCGGACATCGTCTGCGGTTACTTTCTCCAAACGATCGCGATGAAGAAAATATAGTCGCCAGTCGCCGTAAGATTCCCACTCACTAAGTGCGGTTGCGAATTGCTCAGTGTTTGCAAATCCTTGCTCACGCGTTTTTGTGATTTTCAAAACCGCACGCTTGATCGCTTCGTCGGTAATGCCATCGTTGGCGACCGATTCGAGCTTGTTGATCAGAGTATCACGAGCTTTTTCCAAGCTCTTTTCTTTCGACACCTCAGCCAACGACATGATCAAACCAGGGTCGTGGCCCACGCGAGCGAAGGTAAAAGTACTTGTCCCCAATTTCGATTCAACAAGTGCTTCATAAAGCGGGCCCTTTGGTGAGTTCGAAAGGACCGACGCGAGCACTTGAATCGGAGCGTATTCAACACTTGATGCAGACGGCACATGGTAGGCAACGCCAACCAGTTGGACGTCACCAGAGCGACGTAAGATAACGTTCCGCTCACCGTCTTGCGGCGGCTCTTCGGTATATGTTTTAGGCAATTCACGTTTTGGACGTGCGATCGCGCCAAAACTACCTTCGATGTATTGCAATGCCTTTTTTTGATCGAATTTACCAGCAACCACGATCGTAATATTGTCTGGCTGATAGTACTTTCGATAAAACACGCGAAGGCTTGTCGCAGGCACGCGCTCAATGTCGGTACGGTTTCCGATAGTTGATTTTCCGTAGTTGTGCCACTGATAAGCACCCGTCATGATTCGCTGCATCAAAATGCTTTGCGGATTATTCTCGTTTCGTTCGAATTCACTTCGCACGACCGACATTTCTTTTTCAAGATGTTCTGGCTTGATCCAACTGTTTACCAGTCGATCGGCTTCCATTTCAATCGCGAATTTCAGGTTGTCGTCTGTAGCTTCCAACGTTTCAAAATAGTTGGTACGGTCAAGCGAAGTCGTGCCGTTCATATTGATAACGCCACGGTCTTTTAAAAGTTTTGGAATGTCCGGGTGTTTGTCAGTTCCACGAAATAACATATGCTCAAGCAAGTGAGCCATCCCAGATTCGCCGTAACCTTCGTGACGCGAGCCAACGCGAACCGTCACGTTTAGCGTAAACTGGTTTTTGGATTTGTCCGGGAACAACAAGACTTTCGCGCCATTGTCCAAAGCGTATTCAGTGATGCCTTCGACCTCGGCTACTTTTTTAGTCGCTTGAGCATCGACTTCGCCGGGCATCAAAAGACAAATGGCGAAAGCGGCCACTGATCCGAAGAGTAAAGCGAATCGCGTTCGCTTGAATTGAATGGATTGTTTCACAAGTTGATCCTTGATATTTAGTAAGCGGTCGAGACAACCGAAATTATTGAATCGCCATTCTAACATTTGATTGATCAAACTAAACGGTATGCGGATATTTTTTGCTGATTGATTTGGGACTACCGGTAAGAGTTCCATTTGGCGATTTCGCAGTTCAGCGAGTTCAATTACAAAGTGATGACCGGAAATCCTGCCAACACAACATGTAATCACGATATGGAAAACAAAATGCAGTGGGCCAAGTCAATTGACGCTTTGATTCGCAAACGTAAAACGCTCAAGGTGCTTTCGCCGGTTGGTCAGCCAGCTGAAATCAGCAAAGAATCGGCCGACACTTATCAGCCACTGGTACTCAATTCGATCAAGTCCGCTGGCTGGGCGCCGTTTCATTACGATCGTGCCGTCGATGGACTGGCCGAACCCTGGCGCGCCCATGTGCTTTGGCATCAAGACTGTCGAACCGTTGCCGCTCAGTTCGGCGATTGGTTTGACGATGTTAAACCAAACAATAAACTCCCGCTGATGTTGTCTGCCTGCGGTGCGTTGGTGTTGGTGACTTGGCTTCCGCAATTTTCATTTGGTGCTGGCGGAGACAACGGGGTTAACGATACGTCAAAGGACAAACAGATCGTTGTGGATGAAGAACACTTGGCCGCGACGTCGGCGATGGTGCAAAACTTGCTCTTGCTTTTGACCGCCAACGAAATGGGAACTTACTGGTCAAGCGGTGGGCAATTTCGAACGGCGACGATGTTTGAAAAATTGGGAATCAGTTTGTCAGAACGCTTATTGGCCGCCGTGTTCGTTGAGTTTCCAAGCACCCGAGAACAAGACCGCGAACGGTTGACCGGAAAACACCGTGATGTTCGCTGTCCAAACTCAAGCTGGATTCGCGAGATTGAGCTATAGATGATTGGCTTGCGTTTAGTTTTGAGCTGTAGTTTGCGCCGCCGCTCACCTACTCAACGAAAAAACAATTAATAAAGCTAACTAACACCGACCGACAAATTTTCCCATGCGTCGATCAGCAAATTTGACGCTCGGTCCACTTCTTCCTCTGAAGAATACCATCCAACGCTTAAGCGAACGGTACCAGCCATCTCGGAAGCCGACTTGCCCATCGCCGCCAACGTAACCGATGAAACCAAGCCGCTGCTGTGACAAGCCGCACCTGTCGAAGCGCACAACTCAGGCGCCCGTTGAAGAATCTCTTGTCCAGAAACACCTGGGAACGAGACGCTGAGTGTATTAGGCAAACGTTTGGCTTTCGCGCCGTTGACTTGCAAACCAGGAATAGCGTTAACGAGTCGGTCATTTAAACGATCACGCAAACGCGTCATCGAGTCGGCGGATTCGTCCAGACAATTGGCAGCCAAATGTGCGGCTTGTCCTAACCCGACAATGTACGGTGTGTTTTCCGTTCCCGCTCGGACGCCATTTTCATGACCAGCGCCGTGCATGAATGACTCAAGTGAAATGCCATCGCGAACAAACAAAACGCCGATGCCTTTTGGTCCGTAAATTTTATGGCCAGCCAGCGTCAACAGATCGACGTCCAGTTGGTCTACGTAGCTCGGAATTTTTCCAACGCTTTGTGAAGCATCAGTGTGTAAGAGAATGTTACGTCCGTGGCAGATCTCTGCGATTTGCCGGATCGGCTGAATGGTTCCGATCTCGTTGTTGGCATGCATGACGCTGACCAGTTTCGTGTCGGCTCGCAAAGCCGATTCAACCGAAGAAGGATGAACGAAGCCTTGCTCATCACAAGGCACAACGGTGACTTCATATCCAATACGCTCCAAAAACCGAGCTGGCTCAGTGATGGCTGGATGTTCGATTGCAGAAATGACCATGTGACCGTGACCAGGTTGGCCTTGGAACATAACGCCTTTGAGAGCCATGTTGTTACTCTCGGTTCCGCCAGACGTAAAAACAATTTCCTTGCTGTCACAACCGAGCAAGCCGGCGAGCTTAACTCGCGAGTCTTCGATGGCTTCTTTTGCCGCCCTTCCCATCGCATGGGTACTCGATGGATTACCATGGTGCCCCGTTAGAAATGGATTCATCAATTCGACAACACTCGGTGCGATTGGAGTGGTCGCGTTATAGTCCAGATAGATTTGACGCACGGAGTATCTCCCGATGAGCGTTTTGAATTCGATAGGATGGAGCGAAGGGTATCGCGATAGATAAATGTTTAAATACCCAGCTAAAACTCAGTTTATCCGAAACGGGAGTTAACCCAAATATGATCCGCAGGAAAACGTGAGCCTTGACAGCTAACCCGGTTGGAGGGATCTGGTTACTCCGAATGTACGCCTCAAAACAGGCTTTAGTACTGCAAACTGGCGGGAGAAATCTGATACAATTGCCAATCGAAAACACAAGCAATTTATCCGACTGGACCTAAGCAAACACAAATAGCGTTTGCCGTGTCGCCAACCAAACAACCTAATCGGAATTCACCTCGAATCATGAATCGAAGAATATTACTAAAACGTTCGCTCGCTACCGCAGCAACCCTACTCACCACTCCGGCATGGTCGCTGGCTCGATCTACAGAAACCAATCGACGTGGTGAGCCGAAATATCAGATGGACCTTTGCGGAGGCCGAGTTGGGATCGATGCCAATCAAGACGGATTGATCGAACTGGCCAGCAAGAACGGATTCAATGCTGTCGAGCCATTGGTTTGGGAGCTTAAGTCAAAAACACCAGAACAAGTCGCTGCATTGAAATCCAAATTGGCGGAGAAAAAACTCGTTTGGAGTGCCGCTAACTTGCCCGTCGAATTTCGCCAGTCGGACAAAAAATTCAAGGAAGACCTTGCGGCACTTCCGGATTTCGCAAAAGGCCTTCAGAACGCTGGCGTGACCCGGATCGGGACATGGATCATGCCGTGTCATGAATCGTTGACGTACCGAGCAAATTTCCGCTTGCATTCAACACGTCTCAATGAAGCGGCGAAAATTCTCAAGGATCATGGTTTGCGATTGGGGCTCGAATACGTTGGCACAAAATCGCTTTGGACGCAAAAACGCTATCCGTTCATGCACACGATGAAAGAAACAAGCGAGTTGATCGCGGTGATCGGGTTGGACAACGTCGGCTTTATTCTTGATAGTTGGCACTGGACGATGGCCGGTGAAAGCGTTGACGACATTAAATCACTTAAGAACGAACAAATTGTGGCTTGTGATTTGAACGATGCTCCGGCTGGAATCGAGCAGGATCAACAAAACGACACCACACGTGAACTACCAATGGCGACGGGCGTAATTGATGTCAAAGCGTTTTTGAATGCATTGGTGGCCATTGGCTACGACGGACCAATTCGCGCCGAGCCGTTTAGCAAATCGCTAAACGAAATGGACAATGAAGCAGCAGCCGCGGCAACAGGCGAAGCAATGAAAAAAGCGTTTGCCTCCGTCGGTGGCGATTAATCTTTATCGTGCTGTTTTGATTTTGAATGAAGCAGTACAGCGAAAATGCCCACGCGGCATCCAACACAACAAACAACCGGAACTTAAAAATATGAAATTCACAAAATCAGTTTACTTTGCACTTTTGGCCGTCGTTACTTTATCGCTGGGATTGGCTTGGCCAGTCGTCCAGGACAAAAAAGAAATGGCGAAGGAAGCCGCTCAGGAAACGAAAGCTGCAGAAACCGATGCGACCGACGACGAACAGGATTTTGAACCCGTCGACAACATGCATCACTTCATGGAGTACATTTGCGAGCCTAGTTACAAAGGCCTTCGTGCGGCGCTTGAAACTGAACCAGAGAATCGCCGCGCGTGGAAAGCATTCAAAAACCACGCTTTGGTTTTGGCAGAGACCAGCAAATTGGTTGCCGAGCGCGGGCCAGACGACGAAGCCAAATCGAAAGAGTGGAAAGCCATCTCGTTGGCCGTATATAAATCAGGCAAGTCGCTTTATAAATCTGCCGGTAAATACGAAGACGCAAAAAAGCATTATGGAATGATGATTGACCAATGCAACAAATGCCACACGGTCTTCGCTGAAGGTAAGCACCAGTTGAAAAAGTAATTTCAACGCGTGGGCTCGCTTTAGCGTTTTTGGCAGCAAGTTGGACAATCATTCCTGTCCGACAGTGCGCACCTGAACTGGAAGGTGACGGACAAGAATGTCCATCCTACTTAACCGTGCGCCAAAACGGCTCAAGTTGAATTTCAAGTTTCGGTACGGCTTAATAGATTGCGCGAAACAAAAACCATTAGCGCCGCTGCTCCAAACGAGTATCCCGCCATTAAGATCAACTGAAATTCAAAACCAATTTTCAAATCAATCGCACGCCCCGTTATCCCAGGACCTAGCGCCGACGCGAACACCATTGCGGAAATTGCGACCGATCTGATTGAGCCAAGGTGCTTGATGCCGTAAGTCTCTGGCCAAATCGTTCCGAATACTGAGCTTGAAAGTCCATACGACAATCCAAGCAAAAACATAAACGCGAATATCACCCAAGTCGCGCTGAATGTTCCCAACAGTAAACATCCAACCGCCATCGGTAATAAAAATGTGGGTAGCAATCGTTTTGAGTTGAAACGATCGACCAACCACCCTGCAACCAAAGTCGACATCACCGTGGTAATTGAAAGCACCAAGAACGATGAAGCAAAAACCTGTGGCGACCATCCCTTGATCTCAGTCAAATGAATGCTGTGAAAAAATACCGAAGTCCCAATAAACGCGGGAGCCAGGATTCCAACGCATAGCCCCCAAAATGCCGGATCACGTAAGACTTCCGGACGAGTCCAATCCCGCGCTGCGAGTTTATTGGATCCGTCCTGATCGACGTCGACTTTCTGTGGCTGACGCTCCACGCGCATCAGTAACATGACGACCGGCAATGCGACTATCACGGCAATTGCGGCTAACTGCCAAATCTTACGCCAACCAAAATTCAAACCGGCAGCTGCTTGAGAATTACCGGCCTCAACTAAAACACCAGGGTCATCTACGACAACGGAATCAAGCATCAAGAACAAAACCAAGGACGGGAGTATGGCTTCACCAACTTGGTGCCCCATCGCGGTCAATGAAATTGCGCGACCGCGTTCGGCTGAATACCAACGGCCCATCGCCGTTTGCGAAGTGTGCGTCATCATGCCTTGGCCAAACAGGCGCAAAGCATAAATAACGACCAGCAGCATTGCTACTGATGACACCATCGACATTCCAACGCAAGCCAGCGACAAAAACAACATCACGACAAACGCAACTTTGGAAACGGGATAACGATCGACCAGCTTTCCAACCCAGACCAAACTCACGGCGCTCGCCAGAGTAGCGATCATGTAGATCGTCCCAAAGTTTCCATCGGTGAGATCAAAAGTCTTACGAATTTGTTTCGAGAAAAGCGAAATATAAAACGTTTGGCCAAAACTGGAGAAGACAGTCAGTAGCAATCCACCTGCCAGCCAACGGAAATTGGACTTCACAAATTGAAAAAGTCCCTGCATTGTGAGCTTATCCGTTGAAACGTTTTCTTGGTAAAATTGACGGCAAACAACTGCTTGCGGCGCGTAGATGAAGGTCGAAAGAATATCGAAATTGTCTGCCGAAAAATGTTCTACCCACTAAAGATGGTGCAGCGTATCACTCAAACCAAATTGTTCAATAGGAGCAAAAGTCGGGTAAACACTTCTATCTTGCCATGGGTTTGATTTGGGAATTCTGCTAAGTTTACAGACAGAAGATTCCACGTTCCTCTTATTTTCTTCTTAACATGACCGACTCCGCTTCCCAAAAAAAGAACTCCAACCAAACGCCTGTCCGGCTATCGGATAACCTTGTGCCTGAATCCGCGAGTAAGCTGTCCCTCGAAGATCGCTTGCGACTCACTTTTGAAAAGCTTGGCTATCCACAGCTTAACGCCATCCAGTGCAGCGCTGATGGTGACCAAATGAAACTTTCTGGCGAGTTGGCGTCGTTTTATCTTAAGCAAGTTGCACAATCAGTCGCCGTTAAAATCCCAGGCGTTCGCATTGTGCACAACGAAATCGAAGTGCGTTAGATTCATTGGTTTCCGTCCCCGCACCGAGCCCCAAAGGCCCCCTTCTGTACCGCCAGGAATTCAAGGGACTGGTAAAAGTCGCTTTGCCACTCGTGTTGGCTCAGTTAGCTCAAAACACCGTCGCCTTTGTTGACACCTTGATGGTTGGTCGACTGGGAAACCAGGCACTCGCCGGGATCGCTATCGGGAGTACTGTCTTCCATTTTGTGATGGTCGTCCTTACCGGGGTCGTGCTGGGAGTTAGTCCCACCGTTTCACAAGCAACTGGCGCTGGCGATGAAGACACTTGCGCACGGGCGACTCGCCAAGGGCTTTGGTTAGGGCTGATGCTGTTTCTTCCCGCGTTCATTTTGTATTGGAACGCGTATCCAATTTTGATTTGGCTTAAGCAATCTCCAGAAACAGCGTTAGCCAGTTCGGAATATCTTCGCGCGATTTCGTGGGGTTTGCTTCCGGCACTTTGGACAATGGCACTGCGTGGATTGCTTGAGGGTAAATCCAATACAACGCCAATCATGCTGATCAGTTTTGCGGGCGTACTGCTTAACATTTTTGCCAATGATGTTTTGATGTTCGGCAGGTATGGCATGCCGGCTTTGGGACTCGTCGGGACGGGATACGCAAGTTCATTTGTTTATACGTGCGTATTTCTGTTCACGGCAATTTATGTTTCCAGAAAGTACGGACAGCTGAACGTATTTTCCAGAATTCGCACGCCTGATTTTTCAATGCTAAAAGAAGTCATCCGTGTCGGCGGCCCAATCGGAATGTCGATCGCGTTCGAAGTCAGCATGTTCAGCGCTGCAGCAATCGCAATGGGAACACTGGGAGACAATCAATTGGCGGCGCATCAAATCGCCCTTCAGATGGCATCGATTGCGTTCATGATTCCGCTGGGACTAGCCATTGCAACATCCGTGCGTGTGGGGCAAGCAGTTGGAGCCGGTTCACCCACTCGCGCCGAAGTCGCCGGCCATGTCGGCATGGCGTGTTGCATGGGCGTGATGTGTCTGACCGGATTTGTGTTTTGGTTTTTCCCAGAGTTGATCATCGGTTTCTTTATCGATGCCAAAGCAGCGGAAAACGCCGAAGTGGTTAAGTTCGCAATTGCTTTTCTGGGTGTCGCGGCCATGTTTCAAATCGTTGACGGTTTGCAGGTCGGTGCATCGGGTTCACTTCGCGGGCTCAAAGACACCACCGCCGCAATGGTGCTGACTTTGTTTTCATATTGGTTCGTCGGCTCGGTCGCCGGATGGCTTTTTTGTTTCAAACTTGATTTCGGTGGCGTCGGTTTATGGCTTGGTATGACGTTGGGGTTGGGAACGGCTGCGGTATTGCTTTCAAGCCGTTTCCATTGGCGAATTGGGCAAATGAAACGTGAAGCAATTTAGCGGGCTTCTAAACCTTAACGTCGTACATGTAATAAGGCATTCGTTTCATGCCAAGCGCCTCATACGTTTTCTGTGCTTTCTCGTTTTCGGTTTCCACATAAAGCCGCACGTACATCACGTCTTTCTCTTTCGCCATCTCCAACACCCTTTGATAAAGACCTTTGAAAGCCCCTTTGCCACGGTGGTCTTTATCAACAAAGACAGATTGGATATACCACATGTTGCTGTTTCGCCAATCTGACCATTCAAACGTGACCAGCAAACTGCCAACAGTTGTTCCATCGCTTTCCGCGACCAGATAAAAACCCTTCGCGCCCGATTCGTCTTCGAACACAGCCCGAACAGCCGGCTCGACGACTTCTCGAAGAAGTGTTTTTTCTTCCGTCTCCATAGCCATTGCAATTTGATAACTTGCGATTGCTTTGGCGTCGTCAATCGTTGCTGGCCGAATCGTGATGGTCATATTGAATCTTTGTATTGCTGGGTTGGTTGG
>CAYZGP010000020.1:30186-48034 GCA_964478065.1 uncultured Pirellulaceae bacterium | reverse complement strand
TTGCTGGCCGAATCGTGATGGTCATATTGAATCTTTGTATTGCTGGGTTGGTTGGCTGGGTTGGTTGGTTAGCTATGTAAGTAAGTCAACCTGGACTTTCGGGAGTGGCTTCTTCAAAGGTTTTAGTAGTGCCGGGGTCACCCAGACTTCGCATGGCTGCGATCAAGTTGGGTTGTTGGGAATTGTTATATCTTTAAAAGGGTGGCCTGTACTCTGGCGAGCCCAGTTACATAGGTTCTGATTCTACGCAAATCATATCCCTGCGAAAGAACACTTGTAACGCTACGCGAAAGCAGCTTTTAAATACCGCCCCGTATGGGAACCTTCGACTCGCGAAAGTTCTTCCGGCGTCCCAACGCCAACCAATTGGCCGCCGCCCGATCCGCCTTCCGGACCAAGATCAATTACCCAGTCAGCACAACGAACGACATCCAAATTGTGCTCGATCACAATCATCGAGTTGCCTTTGTCGACCAATCGATTGAGCGCCTCGATCAAGACACGAATGTCCTCAAAATGCAAGCCAGTCGTTGGCTCGTCCAAGATGTAAAGCGTATTTCCCGTTTCGGTTTTCGCTAGTTCGGTCGCGAGCTTGATCCGTTGGGCTTCTCCACCCGAAAGCGTCGTTGAAGGCTGACCGAGTTTCAAATAGCCAAGCCCCACGTCGCTGAGACTCTGTAAAATCATGCGGATTTTACTGAAGCCGTCAAAGCACTCTATTGCTTGGTCGACCGTCAACTCCAGTACGTCGGAAATCGTCAACTCACCAAAACGAACCTGAAGCGTTTGAAGATTGAAACGCCTTCCGCTGCATGACTCGCAGGTAACAAACACGTCAGGCATGAAATTCATCGCCATTCTCCGGACACCGTGGCCCTGGCATTCGGGACACCAACCGGACTTTGAATTAAAAGTGAATCGTCCGATGCCGTATCCCCGTTGCTTAGCCATTTTCGTAGCCGCGAACAGTCGGCGAATCTCCTTGAACATGCCGCTGTACGTCGCGGGGCAAGCTCGTGGTGTTCGCCCAATTGGTTTTTGGTCAACGACAATCAGTTTGTCGATTTGCTCAACGCCGGTAATCGAAGTATGCGGCTGGGGCGAAGGAACCATCAGTTCAAGTTCCCTTGCAATGGCCGGCGCGACAGTGTGATTGATCAACGTGCTTTTACCACTTCCACTGACGCCCGTAACGCAGCACAAAACACCCAACGGGATATCGACATCGACCGATTGCAGATTTTGGCCAGCGGCGCCTTTGACCGAAATCACTCGATCAGAAATCGCCCGCCGCTGAGTTGGCGTTTTTACTTCAATCGAACCCGAAAGAAATTTGCCCGTCAGACTGTGCGGATTTTCGGTAATGGACTCGGCAGTACCTTGAGCGACCACTGCGCCCCCGCGGCGCCCGGCGCCCGGCCCCATGTCAATCACATGATCAGCCGATCGAATCATTGCCTCATCGTGCTCAATGACGATCACCGAGTTACCCGACTGTTGCAAATCACGAATGGCCACGATCAAACGGTCGTTGTCGCGTTGATGCAAACCAATCGAAGGCTCGTCCAAGACGAAACAAACATTGGTGACGCCAGATCCGATCGACGAAGCCAATCGCACCCGTTGATGCTCACCACCACTAAGCGTATCTGCAGCGCGGCCAAGCGACAAATAACCGACACCCACTTTTTGCAGAAAGCCCAGTCGATGCGAAATTTCGTTGATCAAAGGGCTGGCAATAATGGACTTGTCGCCTTCGAGTTTCGTTTCAAGTTGCGAGAAAAACTCGGCAGCGTTGTCGATACTTAAATTTACAATCTCGCCGATGTGTTTCCCGTCAATAAAAATCGAGCGAGCCGTTTTGGAAACCCGCGCCCCGTTGCAATCCTGGCAAGTGATCTCGTCTTGCATCTGCTCAAGTTGATCCAGGCGATCTTCGTCGGTTGAAGTCGCAAGTTCTTTTTGAAGCAACACATTGAGGCCAAGTTTTCCCTTTTCTCGGTTGTTGTAAAACGTGCCCCACTGATCGTCGTTCAATTGATCAAGCGGAATGGAACTAGAAAGGCCTTGAGACTCCAAATTCGCGGCGAGCTGCTGAATATTTTTCTTGATGGCAGATTTCGAGAACGACCCCCAAGCCACAATCGCACCGTCGTCGAGGGATTTCGTCCGATCAACAATCCACTGTGGATCAAATTGCAGGAATCGGCCAATACCTCCGCATGGTTTGCACGCACCAAACGGACTGTTGAAACTAAAAGTGCGCGGTTGCACTTCGGCGTAATTGATACCGCAATCGGGACAAGCGTAAAGTGTGCTGAATAGCTTTTCCTCCCACTCATTGGCAGGCTCACCATCGCCTGCCGGCGCAAGCCAGCTGCAAATCACTTGCCCTTCACCGCTTAAACGAACCGCGTTGTCGATTGATTCGAGTAAACGAGACTCGATTCCCTCGCGAACAATGATTCGATCGGTGACGGCGTCAATTGAATACGTTTTTGTTTCGAAGAGATCGGGCAACTGGTCGATGTCGTGCGTTTCGCCATTGAGCCGAACGCGCACGAGGCCTTCGCGACGAATCTTTTTCAGGACTTCTTTGTGCGTACCTGTCTTGCCTGCGACCATCGGTGCCAAAATCATGACCTTCGTCCGTTCCGGCAGCGACAAAATCGTATCGCGAATTTGCTGCGGCGTTTGCTGACGGATCGGCTGGTCACAACCATAGCAATGAATCTCACCTACTCGTGCCATCAACACGCGAAGAAAGTCATACACTTCCGAGACTGTGCCAACAGTGCTTCGGCGGTTGGACGTTTGATTTTTCTGATCAAGGCAAAGGGTCGGTTGCAGCCCTTCAATTTGATCAACGTCGGCTCGAGGAAGCTGGTTGAAAAACTGACGCGAGTAGATTGAAAGGCTTTCGATGTACTGCCGCTGCCCTTCGGCGTAAATCGTATCGAACGCGAGCGAGCTTTTTCCGCTTCCGCTGCGACCGGTGATGACGATCAATTGGTCGCGTGGAATCTCAACGTTGATGTTTTTGAGATTGTGTGTGCGAGCGCCGAGGACTTTGAGGTAGTCAGTTTGCGGCGCGGTTTCGTTTTCTATTGTTGCGGGCACTAATCGTCCATCCGTGTAAACAAACTTCGTTTTATGTTACTGAATCGAAGGACAATCATTGTCCATCGTCTTGGCGGGTGCATGTATCGGACAGGAATGTCCAAGGACGTTCAAGTAAGCCTGTTAGCCTTTTGCTGAGCTTTCGTTTCGGTAGCGTGACGGGCGACCGTGTGCCCACGAGAATCCAAGCCACACGCCAACTGCCAACATCAGCCAGACAATGGGCGAATGCTTAGGGAGCTGTTGAAAATATTCGGAAATTGAAAGCCCGTTTTCAAATAGTTTCCAATCAGTAAAAAAACCAGCGGCTGCAGCCAAAACGGCTCCAATCACCCCAAAGGAAATATGCCGTTTCCTGGCAGCCAATCCAAACCCAAGCCCCACAGCGCCCCCCGGAACAACGAGCGCGACAAACCCTTGACTCTGGGCCCAATCCGTCAAAAAGTAACCGACCACGCCGCCGATCGCTGCCCCTACCAAACCCAACAAAAGGTTCTTCAACGGATAGTTATTCATAGTTCGCTCCTTAGACATTGGACGACATGATTGTAACGGGTTTGACAAACGCAATACAGCTTCCAACTCGCATCTCGTGATCACAACTGATCCACAATTCCGTTGACATCTAGAGGCCTAAGAGAAACAATCTGATTGGGCTAGGACTACCATTGGGGTGTTGAACATGGATTCGCGCAGAGTTTTCTTGAAGAAATCCGGTTGTGGGCTTTGTCTTTCCGCATTGCCCTCCTTGAATTTAACTTCGACGCGCTCCCCACGCGATCAACATTCCACGGTCGAGTCCTTTTCACAGCCACCAGCTTTTTCAGTCATTCCAGTTATCGGAGATGGAAAATGGATTTGGAATGATCCACCCAAAGAGACGGGTCTGCTCGAGCCTCGTGAGTTCGAAGTCAGTGTTGGCATGCGGTTCACCGGGAGAGGTGATGCATCAGAGCTTTATGGATCGACAGTTGCCCTGACAGAATTCCCAGAACAAAAAATACTCGATACAAAAATCGAAAACACAAATTGCGAAGCCAAACTGGCGAACATCGCAGATGGCGTCACTCAATTGCAACTCTATGCACCCAGTCTCGGCGACGGGCAACAGGCGCACGCCGAAGCCAAATTCCATGTGAAACTTTTCAAGTCTTACCATGGTTTTGACAAAACTCGATTTCCTGAAGTTCAAGAAAAACCAAAGGGAAAGAATCCGTTCACCGGGAACAGCCCGGGCATAAGAATCTCGTCGCCAGTAAAAAAGCTTTCTCGCTCGTTGGTGGACTCACTCGGTTCCGAGACTCACCCTTGGGACATCTCGTACCGTTTCTATCAGTGGGTTAGGGAGAACATTAAAGGCGTTCCCGGAAAATATACGAGTGTTGAACAAGCGATTGAAAATCGCAAAGGCGATTGCGAAGAGCGTGCATGTACCTTTATTGCCTTGTGTCGGTCGATTGGAATTCCAGCGAGGCAGGTTTGGATACCGAGTCACGTTTGGGCCGAGATCGCGTTGCACGACCACGACGGCAAATGGCACTGGATTCCAATCCATACAGCTGCCTATAGCTGGTTTGGCTGGACGGGCGCACACGAAGTGGTCCTGCAAAAAGGTGATAATATTCGTTTGCCCGGTCGCAGAAGTGCACTCCGATTGGTCGATGACTGGTATCGCATAAAAGGTCGGAACCCTAAAAGAGAATACACATGCGAAATTCGGCCAGTTGAGTTAGAAGGTGAGTCGTCAGGCCCAGGCAGCCGAAAAAAGCTTCCAAACGGACAATGGCAATCGCTTGATAATTCTGAAAATCGCCGTTTTAGTCGAGGTAGATAACATCGACAGCCAGCTTGTAAGAAGAGCTGCGCGACGGAGAGCCCCACGACGAGACCGCGCTTAAATCGTCATCAAAGAAGCGAAAGAGAAGTCATTGTTAGAGTTTCCACGGTTGAGTTCTTTCCCGGTGACAATCTACTGGTAAAGTCGTGCTCCAGTCCGCTTAACGTTGCACCCCGTGAGCCGTTAAAACCAGCCGTCTTCCGCCTCCGTGGTCTCGATGTTCGCAGAGGTAGATCCCTTGCCATGTTCCCAATGCCAAACGTCCTTGCGCGATTGGGATCGTGACGCTTGAGCCGAATAGCGAAGCCTTTACGTGGGCCGGCATGTCGTCAGGACCTTCGCAAGTGTGAATGAATGGCGACGACTCGGGGCAAAGTTGATTGGCGGCCGTTTCCATGTCGACGCGAACGTCCGGATCGGCATTTTCGTTGATCGTCAAACCCGCTGAGGTGTGTTGGATGAAGACTTGCAGCAGGCCCGTTTCAAATTTCACCAACTCGGGAATCGCATCGATGACTTCGTGGGTGATCAAATGAAAGCCGCGCGAACGGGCGCGGAGTGTGACGGTTGTCTGTAGCCAGTGAGACACTTTGGACTTTCTCTTTTGAAATAAATTTTTGCCAATTCAAATAACTGCGATCGACAAATATTGAACCAATCTTGGCCGCATTGTTAACTTGTTAGGCCCTCCATTTGCGGATAACCGTCGTCGAGAGATAAACCTTTTGAAGGGGAATATCATTCATTTTTACCTAACACAACACAGTTTCCGACCATTAGCGGTATTTTAAGTGGGCGATCACACCATAGCCGCATGGGAGGTCGACTGGGTGTTCAAGCGCTAACATCACTGGCTCGAAACAGGCCACCGCGCGGTTCAAATTCTGCGCGACAGCTTCGGCTTTCGAGTTAATAAAACTTGAAAGAATCTTAAAACAAAATTCTTGACATTGGTCCAACCTCGTCAATAATGCCTTCGTCATTTAAACGAGACGCCTTCTATTTTGAAGCCGTTTTGAGACGCCGTCCTTTTTACGAGCCAAACTCAATCCCGCGGATTCGCAGACCAAAAAACGGGCTTTTAAACAAGCTTTCAATTTTCGCTTGTTCGACCCATCGCCCAATAACCCGAATCCGACACTCTATGGCTCACCCAACAACTTAGTTGATGATCAAGGTACATACTTATGAACAACAATAATAAAAAAATTACGAACGTTTTTGAAGCCATTCTTGAGTACGGTCACGATGAAGACTTCGTGCCACACGAAGGCGACGAGTTTACAGCTACTGATGCCCCTGCTGGTTCAGAAGCAAAAATCGAAGCTCTTCGTCAACGCGTTTTGTCAGGAATGCCACTTTGGCACGGAGAAGATCGCGAAGACTACTCAGGCTTGACTGGTGCTGTTCGCCCACGTGAGTGATTCAAACACGCTGTGAGAGAGCTTTGAGAAACAAATACAAAACGCCCGCTGAATCAGCGGGCGTTTTTTTGTTTCAACATTCAAATTCAGGCAGGCAACATTCGCCTTGAACGCTTGTTCTGTGATTAACCTCGTTCTGTGATCAACCAAACGGCAAGCCACAGACGAAAGCGTCTCAGTAGGCAAGTCTACAGGAACTCAACCTGGCCGGTTCCCAAAGCATAGTAAGCAGGAACGACTTGTAGCTTTCCGCCGGAAATCGCGTCGGCAATAATCGACGAGCGTGCTGATAGTTCGGCCACTGTTAGCTCGGCGTTTTTCTTAACGACATCGTTCACTCCAGCGTCTTTGCCAGAAGAAGCAATCGCTGGCGTGACGTGAGCGAGCAAGTGATTGATGTTGTGGCCGTTGTTTCCTCCAGCAATCGCTGCAGTTACTGCTCCACAGCTTTCATGGCCCATCACAACCAAAAGCGGGCATCCAATGTGAGCGACGGCGTACTCGATACTTCCGATCGAAGAAGTATTGGCTACGTTTCCAGCAACCCGGACGACAAAAAGTTCGCCAAGCCCAGTGTCAAAACAAAGCTCTGGAACAACGCGACTATCCGCACAACTAAGAATGATCGCGTATGGCTCTTGGCCACCGGTCAATGCGCTACGACGCGAACTGCATTGCAGCTTTCCATCCAATTTATCCTCAACGAATCTTCCGTTACCTTCTTTCAATCGGGCAAGTACTTCTTGGCTATTCATAGTTTCCACTTGGCGGTATTAAGGAGTATTAATAATTTAATTCCAATATAAGAAACTCAATGCTATCTTCAAGCTCACTTTTTCAATGGAAAATTATTGTTGGCGAAATAACCAATCTAGCAAAGAAAAAAACACGAAAGTAAGGTGAACACATGCGGTTGAACATGCGGTTCATTCACTTTCGTGTCATGATTTCTTGAAACGTTCAAGTGGACGAAACGATGGGTGGTTTCGCCAGTTTTCGTTCCCACATTACTTACTTAACGATCTCGCCGCCTTGGATCGTCAACATCGCTTTGAGTTTCTTGTTGGTCATTTCTGATTTCTTTAAAATCCTCACCGATCCATCAAGCATCGTCGCGATGGCCTCATCCCGATCGCCGAACACGGATTTCATTGGGTTGGTTTCCGAGATAGTCCACGGCTCCGGGTTGGCCCACTCAACGGCATCTTCTTCGGCAACCTCAATTGCCATGATTGTGTTTGAAGTTCCATCAGTGATATCTCCAATACCAACATGGCCTTCGGCGGCCCAAAGAGAACCTGGGAACACCGGAAACCGCAATTTAACCTTCCGAGAGTCACTTGCCGGATTGAAATTCGTAATTCCCATCTGGGTAAACTGTGAGTTGTGTTCGCTATCCCATGGTTCATCCATGCGAAGCTGGTTAGCCAAATTGTTTTGCTCAAGAAATGGAAGTAACGCAACTCGGCCACTCATCAGCGGTTTGCCTTTGTCGTCAAGCAACGGTTTTCCTTCTTCGTCACTTAGATATAGCGTTGGCAAATGAAGGTGCGCCGATTCGTAATTGTGCAGCGCTAAAGCAGCCTGTCTGGCGTTATTCTCAGGAGTCAAAACACGCTGTTGCTCGGATACACTGTTGAATCCAATTGAAGGCAGCATCATAGCCACGATCACCGAAGCAACTGAAGACTCATCCTGTAACTCAATCGTCAGCGTTGAACCGTCGACGACAGGCGTTAGTTTTTCCTGGTAGTCCTCCGACATACGCCGAGTGTAAAGAACCGTTGCCGCCTGAACAGGATCACCAAGATCCATGCCTTGGGACATTTGCGTAATCGAGGTTTCGATACCGTACTCAATCGCTTCCAACAAGATTTCATTGAGGCTCTCCGCATCTCGCTCACTGGCCGCCTCGATAACAACTTTCGTTAACAGTTTGTTATTCGTATCAAGTCCCGCCTGAATAGAATCAACCATGCTTGGGAATTGCTTGAGCGCTTCAATCTGCGGTGGCATGTCAATTCCTGAGAGCTGTTCCTCGATGGTTTTGTTTAAAAAGACTCGCATCTTTTTAACATCCCAAAACATTTGAAACTGACCGTTGACCGAAGAGTTCTTCGCCAAGTGCGCCAGTTCTCCTGACGCGTCGGAAGTCATCAACTCCTGAAAGAAATCTTCGTTGCCGTAAAAGATCGTGGACTCGTCAAAAATCATGAAACTGGGCATGTACGGCTTGCCAGAAAAAACCGTTTTGCCACTCATCGTTTTCTCTTTAAGCGGCTCAAGCATGTTTCCCGAAAGCCCTTGCATCTCTTCGAATTGCATGACGATCGACCATCCAGGCTCTTCGTTGATTGAATCCATGTCCTGAACAACCAAAGTGGCTTCGCGAATTTTCATTGGATCGAAACCAAGCTCTTTTTTGCCCCAAGCCGTCACGATCTCGCGCGGGAACAATTCGAAATTGGGATCCTTATCCAAACTCATTGGAAACACGGTCAGTGACATCACCGATGATCGAGCCATAAACTCGGTGTTAACTTTGTCTGACGAGCCACCGAAGCCCAGCATCTTTTTCAGTTCGGTTTGTGATCGGGCAGGCGTGACTGGAACCATAATCATGAGGACCAAGAGCAACGCGGCGATCGAAATTGATCTGGAATATGTTTTTGGTGTATTCATTTTTACCTCAAGGTAATTTGATTTGAAAATTTGATTTCGAATTTGAATTTGGATGAAAGTCTAGAAATCATTTGGATCTGAGATCTCACCGCCACCAATTGTTAACAATTTAAGAAACACCTGTGGATCGATGCCGTTGGAGATGAACTGCACCGAACCATCCGCCATCGAAGCCGAAAAGCCCCCTGGGTAAATGCCGTTCAAATGCTTTGTTGGGTTTTTAGGATCGACTTGTAAGTCAACCGGGCGCGTCCATTCCACGGCAGCGGATGGGTCTGCTTCCACTAACCAGGCGGTATTGCTCATTCCATCCGTGTACTCTTCAATCGTTCGGCCTTTTTTTCCAAACGCCATCCCTTCGCCGGCGACGCCAAGATAAACCGTTTTGCCATCGCCTCGATCAGCAATGCCTGGAGACATCAGATACGGTGGTATTTTTTTGATCAGTTTCTTGTTATGGGGGCTGTCCCAAGGCTCATCCAAATGGAATTGATCGTACAACGCTTGCTGTTCCATAAACGGCAGAATATGAACTCGCCAACTCAAGAGTGGCCGGCCTTTTTTGTCGTAAGACGCCTGAGCCGGAAACTTACCGTACGCAGAATTGTAATTGTGCATCGCCAAAGCTAACTGTCTTGTGTTATTCATGCCTTGAGTGCGGCGAGCGGCTACCCGAACTTGCTGGACCGCAGGCAAAGCCATACCTACCAACAATGGGAGAATCGTCGTTTCCTCTTTTAAGTTTAACCTTACATCCGATCCATCTACCTCTGGAACAAGTCGTTTTTGCAAAAACGCCCCAGCACGCTGGGCGTACTCAACGGTCGATACCTGGACCGGATCGTCAAAATTCATTTGTGTAGCCAACACACCGACGCCCATTTCGAGCCCGAATTCCAACGCATCCTTTAGTCCATCGGCGATGTCCGAGGCGTCTTCTGGAGAATTGGTTCGCAAGATCAACGTGCCTGTGATTCGGCCTTCGGCTTTCATGCCGAATTCAACTTCATCAACTAACTGGGGAATTTCTTTGAGCTTAAGAATGGGCGGCGGCAACAATGCAGGAATGTTCGCCAACATTGGCCCCACAACTGGCCGCAACGTTTCCATATCGATCACGGCCTGAATCTGACCGCTGACTTTGTTCGACCTAACCAGTTTGGCTAATTTTGATTTCCCATCAGCCTTAATCATATCACCAAAGAAATCTTCTTCGCCGATGATCATCGTGGCTTCGTCAAAAACGAGGACGCTTAGCCCGCCCCCTGCTTTGCCCGAAAAAAGCGTTTTCCCTCCAAGAGTGGTTTCTTCCATTTGATCGATCAGATTTCCACTCAAGCCTTGCATTTCCTCAAAATAAAGTGCCGCTGCAATTTGCGGTGGAGCCATCAGCTCCTCGGGCGAAGTTGGAGTTCGCATTACAAACGTAATCTGGTTAAGCAGCATTGGGTCAAAACCAAATTCTTTTTTACCCCAAGCCGTTATGATTTCGCTCGGAAACCATTTAAATTTTGGATCCTTGAGAATCTTGTTAGGGTGCAACGTCGCAGCAGCGCAAGACGAACTCGGCACGAAATCTCCACTGACTTTGCTTTTTTTCGAACCCAACAGCTGAGCATCGGCCGTCTGAGAAAACACTTGCGAAAGAGAAATCACAATCGCCATCGTAAATAAGAGCATCGTTCTTGGTTTCATGGTTTTCTCCCAAAATAATTGTCGTTATTCTTGCACGTCAACCAACTGCCACCTCAAGGGGCGGTGTGCTACCGTGATAGTACAGTAGGCGATTTGCAATCCGGTGTCAAGTTTTTTTTTGTCACGATTTTTGGGCAGCAAACGCCGCTTCGCGCCGACTTTTCTCGCTGACTTTAGCTGGTGACGAACAAAGTCTACCCAATCGAATCTAAGTTCGGAAACATTTCTTTTTTATTGGGAAGTTACTTTTGCTGAAGTGTCATATTGACTGATTTTGAGTGTCATTTTGACGGACCGTTTTGGCTAACTCTTGAAAGCGCCGTGTAGAACGCCCGCTACGAAGCTATATTGATGCTTGTAGCCCAAAAAACAGGCTGACCCTGATTTATTTTTCGCTTTGAACGTCATGAACATCATTTTATTTACCCAGCAAGAACTGGCGGATGGAGTTGAGCTTGATGACCATCGCGCCGCACACGTACGAAACGTGTTGTCGATTTCTGATGGCCACACGTTTGATGCAGGCGTTATCAATGGCATGCGAGGTAAAGCAAAATTTGGACCTGCTAAAGATGGAAAGCTTGAAATTGATTTCGAAACTACTGAGCCATCCTCCAAACTCTATCCTATCAACGTAGTCGTCGGATTAAGCCGCCCGCAAACGTGTAGGTTTGTATTGCGCTCGCTAGCGTGCCTGGGCGTAAATTCGATTGAATTTGTCAAAACTGAATCAGGCGAAAAATCGTACGCGTCCAGCCAACTTTGGACGTCCGGCGAATACCTGAACATTGTAACCACCGCTGTTTCGCAATCGTTCGAAACGAGACTTCCAGAAATCCGATTGGGAAGAACGTTGAATGAAGCGATCGGAGACAACACGAATGCCGATTCGCCTCAAACGAACATCTGCCTTGACAACTACGAAGCAACAACGAGTTTGGCAACAACGATCGACTCGGCAGCTTCATCACCGATCCGTTTGTTGATTGGCTCGGAGCGAGGGTGGACGGACAGCGAACGAAGCCTTATTCGTGATCGCGGTTTCGTAATGGCAAGCATGGGATCTCGAGTTCTTCGAGTCGAAACGGCAGTCGTTGCCGCGGTATCGACATTGTTAGCAAAACAATTCTGGATAAACGAATCTGGCACACTAAGCACCCGTTGCGACTAACTTTTGCCAGATTGTCGAGTTCTCATTGGCACGGCAAAAGGCGGTCGAAGTTTCGCGATACCATGGAAACGACTATATTAATAAGTGACCGACCAGTTTGGTTGCCACCATCACTTTACTGAACCACGCTCATGACATTTCTAAATCCGCGACTGCTCTTAATTATCATTGGCGTCGTCACTTTATTTTCGTTCAACACACCGACCCAAGAAGTACCCAGCATTCAGCTGCCATCGCATTTGACCGAGGATCCGTTGACGGCGAGTGACCATCTGATGATGAGCACTGCCACGGCAAGCGTGAGTGAGTGGCTGGGTCCGCTTGCACCAATCGCGATTTCACCGTTCTTCGGGATCACAATTCTGGCTGGGTTTTCTCAGTTCGGCGGCGAGCTGTTGGGCTCCAATAATTTTATTAGCAACAATCCAGTGCTTTCCAACCCTGCGGTTTTTTGGATTTTTCTGGGGCTGACCGTTTTCACTTCGTTGCCACGATTCACAAAAGTTAGCAAACCCGCCGCGCAGGCCATTGATCAGCTGGAAGCCTACGCCGGGATCATTACCATCGTATTGATTCGGGTGTTAATGTCCGTAGGTAATTCGGAGCCGCAAACGGCGATGCTTGTTGAGATGGGCATTTTCACTTTCTCGGCCGATGTGCTGATGAGTGTGGCTGCGATCATCAACATCATTGTGATCAATACCGTTAAGTTTTGTTTCGAAGTCATGGTGTGGTTGATCCCGTTTCCGTTTATCGACGGTCTACTGGAGATCGGAAACAAGACACTGTGTGCAGGACTGATGGCGATTTACGCTTGGAGCCCGATTGTTGCCACCGTTTTGAATTTGATTCTCTTTGTAATCAGCCTCTTTATTTTCCGCTGGGCTCAGCGTCGCGTTTCGTACATGCGATCGGCGCTTTGCGATCCGATTTGGGCGATGGTCAATAAATCGTACGGCGTTCCCAAAACAAGCAAGCTGATTGTGTTTCCGCAATCAGGCATTGGGCCGTTTCCGGCAAAGTCAAAACTACAGCTCCAGAAAACAAACACCGGTTGGCAGCTTGCTCGTTCAAGTTGGTTTTTGCCGCCCAAGTCGATTGAGCTTTCGGCTGACAAGTTCCAAATGAAAATGCATCCCGGAATGTTGCTTAACAGCATCGCGGTTTCCGGTGACCAAAACGACAAACTGCTTTTCTCGAAACGATATTCAAATCACTTGGACAAACTCAGTGAGTTGACTGGCATCGCGCAGTCGGAAGAAGGCTGTGAAATTGATATACGAACGGATTTGGGAACGGCGTAGATCTACGGACTGCATAGCAGCCTCTAGGCAATTGGATCGTCCAATCGTAAGTTGGAGAAACAAAAGTCTTGACGACTTCTGCTACGATTTCAACGACTCTCTATGATTTCAACGACTTCAACTACGAGTCAATCGCTTGAAGAGATCGCTTCGTTCAAGACTTCTTCTTCAACGTAAATCGGAAGCGTTGGGTCACACGTCACGGCAACCGCGATCGCATCCGATGGACGAGAATCGATCTCGATCAACTCGCCGTCGCATTTGACCCGCAGGCTTGCAAAATACGTGTGGTCTTTGAGCTCGTTGATAACCACACTATCCAACTCACCACCCATCGCTTCCACGGCTTCGGCGATCAAGTCATGCGTTAACGGTCTTGGGCGGGGGGTTTTCTTGACACGTCGGTCAATACTGGTGGCTTCGAAAATTCCGATCAAAATAGGAAATTCGCGTTTGCCGTCGACTTCTTTCAAAAACACAATCTGGTTCTCATTGATCTCGCTGATAATGATTTTCGACAGTTGCATTTCGACGGGCATTGGAATTCCTTTAGACTGTATGGGCTGGTTCATCCGACTCGAACCCAACCTGTTATAACAATAAAGTATACCAAGCGATTGGGCGAGGGAAACGGTGAGCGAAACCGCGAGAAAGCCGGCACCATTGAGGTACATTGTGCTTTCTTTCTCGAAACGTTTTCGCCCAAGCATCCTCGCGTGAAACTTGCTTGACTAAACTTGGTTGCTTGAGACTTAGACATACTTACCTTGAATTTACACAGACACTCAAAATAGAAAACAATATGCTTAAAGTTGGAATTGTCGGGCTGGGCTTCATGGGATGGATCCATTGGCTTGCCTACAAAAACATCCCTGGTATCGAAGTCGCAGCCATTTGCACACCGGAAGCCGAACGAAGGGCAGGGGACTGGACTGGGATCAAAGGCAATTTTGGCCCGCCAGGCGAACAAGTCGATCTCTCGGGAATCGAGACCTATGAATCGATGACAGATATGTTCGCCAACCCCGATTTGGATTTGGTCGACATTTGCTTGCCGCCCGCCATGCACGTTGATGCGATCATCGCTGCCGCCCAAGCCGGTAAAAATGTGCTTTGCGAAAAACCATTGGCACTTAATCTTAAGGATTGCGATCGCGCAGTTGCTGCTTGTGAGGAAAACGGCAAACACTTGATGGTGGGTCAAGTCCTTCCGTTTTTCACTGAGTTCCAATTTGCCCATGAAGCAATCGTTTCAGGAAAATATGGAAAGCTGTTGGGTGGTTCGTTCAAACGTGTCATCTCCGATCCGCAGTGGCTAAAGAATTTTTACGACCCCAAAGTCATCGGTGGGCCGCTTTTTGATTTGCACGTTCACGATGCACACTTTATCCGTTTGCTGTTTGGGATGCCTCAGGGTGTTTACAGTTGCGGACGAGTTCGCGGCGAAGTCGTTGATTACTGCAATTCAATATTCAAGTTTGAAGACCCTACGCTGGCAGTGACTTGTACGTGCGGCGTGATCAACCAGCAAGGCCGCGGATTTACTCACGGTTTTGAAATCCACTTGGAAAAAGCGACCATTCAATTTGACTTTCAAGGCTTCGCAGATGTCGCTGAAACGCTTCCGTTAAAAGTTTTGGAAGCCGACGGATCAATTGTCCGGCCCGAGCTAGGAGATGGCGATCCGATTCACGGTTTCCAGCGTGAGATCGAAGAAGTGGCCAAGTGCATGAGCGAAAACCGCCCATCGAAAATTCTCAATGGCGCATTGGCCCGAGACGCGATTGAGATCTGTCAACTTCAAGCCACTTCGGTGAAAGAGAATCGTTTTGTCAGTGTTGGCCAATAGAACGTTTCGCGTGGGAACTTGGTAAACTTCAAACACACGCGGCGAACAAGAACTTGCAAATTTAAATACGAGAAACACATGAGAATTATCATTTACATTGCTACCCTGTTCGTCGCTAACGTTTTCGCTTTGTTAGTCACAAGCCCGAACGTTCATTCGCAAGAAACCAAAGCGCAAGAGTACGACACGCTGGTCACTGGCGGCTCGTACTTTAACGTTTCCAAATCGGCTTTTGAGAAAAACACTGGCATCGCGATCGACGATGGAAAATTTATCCAGATCGGCGACATCGATTTGGCAAAAACAAAATTTGCCGAAACGGTGAAACTCGATAATGAAACGTTTATTCTTCCTGGCTTGATTGATTGCCACGCACATTACAACGTGCGACTTTTTAAGAAACGACGCGAAGAATTCTCAGTGATGCCGACTATCTATTTGGCCAACGGCGCGACGGTGACGTTTTCTTGCGGTGAGTTTGCTCCTGAGGAAATGTACAAACTTCGCAAGCGGATCGAAAAAGGCGAACAGGCTGGCCCAAAGCTTCTCAACAGTGGACCGTATTTTGGTCGAGCCAGACCGGGCTGGCCGCGTGGCGGGATGAAGGAAAAACGCATCCGTGAAGAAGTCGATTTTTGGGCGAAAAAAGGCGTTGGTGGTTTCAAAGCAAAATCCATCGATCCTGCTTCACTGAAAATTTTAGTTGAGCAAGCGCACAAGCATGACCTAACCGTTACCGGCCATCTTGATTCTGGTTTTCGCAACAGCGTCAACCCTCGCGATGCGATCACAGTTGGCATCGACCGCATTGAGCACTTCCTCGGCGGCGATGCCATGCCCGATTCAAAATCGGCATACGCTTCACTGCAGTCCATCAAATCGGGAACGCCGGAGTGGGAAAAGATCGTCAAGCATTTCATCGACAACGGCATTTACTTTGACGCGACGTTAACTGCTTACGGCTATCTTGGAATTAAGGTCGGTGTTCGTGAAGAGTACTCGTACTGGATCGACGAGACTCAGTTCTTCACCGATCACGTACAAGCGATTGTAGAAACTCGTGAGCCAATGAAGCGCATGGGAATCTACCAGCGAATCTATGATGCGAAGCTCAAAACAATTGCGGACTTTCACAAGGCTGGCGGGATGATCACGCTGGGAACTGACCACGTAAGTAACGGTAATCATTTGCCAGGATTTGGTGTGCACCGTGAAATGGATGCGATGTCACGAGCTGGCATTCCCAACGCAGACGTCTTGAAGATCGCAACGATCAACGGCGCGAAGGCTTTTAAGATTGACAAAGACCATGGGTCGATTGAAGCTGGCAAAGTCGCCGATTTGGTGATGGTTAAAGGCGACCCAATCAAAAAGATTCGTAACACGCGAAACGTTCTCAAAGTGATGAAGGCTGGGAAAGTCTACGACGCCAAGAAATTGCTTGAAAGTGTTAAAGGGAAACTGGGCCCTGCATCTGCGGAAGAAGAATCGGATTGGTAGAAAAGAGATCCGAGCAAGCAATCCAAATAGGTCAGGCTGTCATTGGACTGGTCTCATTCCGATCCGTACTCGTCGGGAATGTAGAAAGAGATCATCGGTCAAACCTTGGTTGAATGGAACATCGACAAGACACCGCGAACGGCCTGGGGTTTAGCATGCAACAAAGCGATTTATCGGCACAGCCTGACCTACAAGTCCTACTTCTCGAGCGAATGGAGGTCAGTCAAATGAGTAGCCACCAAAGTCCGAAACTTTCCTGATGGATTTTTACACGGAGCGGTACCGGCCTTATCACTTCGCCAAGCCAGTGACGATCAGCGCCGCGGCCGCACACGCAGCAACGTTCCCCAGCCAGATACAGCCAGATCAGGTGCGGTGCGTATTCTCGAATCGTGAACGCCAGGACCAAAAGCGAAACGGCGGCGAGCGGTCGCAAGAGGCGAGCTTGGCTGGACTCGGCCATTTGATTCATCTGAAAAGCAATAAATTAGTTGCCGGATTCAACAGGCACGCTAAAAAGCGCGGAGAAAGAACGTACGGTCGAAATAGCTAAAAGAAAAGCCCCACCGATCAATTGATTGGTGGGGCTTCTACTCAAATACTATTCGACCCACCGAACACGGTTGCGGAACCAAATACCAGTCACACTTTGATCGATCAGTTCGCCAAGCAATGGCTGAACTGCAATCACACGTCCTGCCAATAGCCGAATCAGGTGTTTGGAACCTTGAACTTTGGCTTTATCGACAAAGGAAACACGGCCGTGGGGGACTTCGGGGTCATCAGGAGTTAACATTACTTTGTCCCCGGCATACGCGTCTAGCCGAACATCCAATAAGTTGCAAATCTTGTAGTCAGGTGTGCCGTCCGGTTTCGACATCCATTGAGGTTCAAAGAACTGATAAACGTCGTCTGGGTTATCACACGCGTCACACAAGATCTCAATCAACCTAGGGCTGAACAGGCAAAGCCCCGCCATAAGGTCAGCATAATCAGGCCAAACGCCGTTCTTAATCTCCGTACCTGAAAAGACTAGTGCGGCAACGTCTGGCTCTGTTAAACGTTTTCCCTCCATCAAGTGGGCATAAACGTGGGCGGCTTCCACCCCGCCTACTTGCTCAACTAGATGATACTTGTTCGCGTTGGGTCTGTCCCAACACAACATTGCGACTTCGGTCATAGCATTCACTTCGTCCTTGTCGTTGTCGTTGTCGTTGTCGTTGTCGTTTTTGGTGCTGTGTTTGGGTTTTTGACTATCGGTGTCTT
>CAYZGP010000020.1:2034-30086 GCA_964478065.1 uncultured Pirellulaceae bacterium | reverse complement strand
TCGTTGTCGTTGTCGTTTTTGGTGCTGTGTTTGGGTTTTTGACTATCGGTGTCTTTGTCCTTGGCACCCCTTTAGTTCCGCCCACAACAGGCCCATCCGTCGCTGGATCGTGAGGAGCAGGAAGCGGGAAAGGTATCGGTACCGCTTTAGTTTTTGGGTCACCGTCATCATCGACTTCATATTCACCTTGAAGTGGCCCTGCTTTCGGCCCGTTGTTGGTCAAAAACTTGCGGGAGTTTATCTTGGTTTGCTCTGCCTCAAAGTCCTGTTGGGCTTCTTTGCTTTTTGGCTTGCCGCGACAATGCCGATCGGTTCACGCGTTTTGGGAGCACTTCGCCCAGATGACTTTAGCTCTTCCAGCAGCGCCTTCATCTCGACACGCTTGGCTTCGTTGTCAAAGTACAAATTGTTCGTCTCGCCAGGATCGTCTTTTAAATTGTAAAGCTGACCTTCCGCTTCGGGAGCTTTTTCCGGCAAAGCGTATTTCTTAAGGTTGCCTTTGTCATACCCGTTGCCGCCGGAGCCTTTGTGATCAAGGTATTTCCAGTCGCCTTGTCGAATTTGAAACTGGCCCCGAAAACTTTGAGTCAACATATGGGGACGGATCATTGTTGCTTCGTCCTGCGTGCCCAGCATCGCGGGCAACATATCGAAACTGTCGGTAGCGTCGCTCTCTTTTAACTCGTAACCGACCACGGATGCCAACGTAGCAAAAATATCAGTCGTGTTTGTGATTTGTTTTGAGACTTGGCCTTTAGGTATCCGGCCCGGCCAGCGAGCGATGAACGGGACGCGATGCCCGCCTTCCCAGCCGTCACGTTTCATGCCACGAAAGCCACCGGAGGCATCATGGTCGTGGTCTTCACGCATCCAATGAACGTGAAGCGTTTCAGCTCCATTGTCAGCGTTGAATAAAATCAAAGTGTTGTCATCAATCTTAAGCTCAGCCACCAAATCCATCACACGACCAACAAGTGCATCCAATTCGAATACAAAATCGCCTCGCGCACCGGCGGTTGTTTTTCCGTTGAATTCATCTGCCGGCAACACGGGTGCATGTGCGATCTGCGTCGAGAAAACAGCAAAGAATGGTTGAGTTGGATTGTCCTTTACGTGATCAGTAATGAAACTGCGAGTTTTTTCATAAAACAACAGGTCGGCGTCAACGAATTTGTAACCGGGCGCCATCCAGCCTTCGTCGTTATCCCATCGCCATTTCCCACCCGGGTTGGGCAGCGTATCTCGCTTATGTCGCTTGCTGGCTGGCACGGGCACCATGCCATTTTCGATGTAGCAATAAAGCGGATCGGTTGTTGGACAATTTGGCGTCACAAACGACTCGTCAAAACCTCGCTTGTTCGGGCCGTCGATCAAGGGAGTGCTTTTCTCATAGTCGATAAGCAGTGAGTTTTCAAATCCGCCACCCAATCGTTTCCCGTCTTTATCGAACCAGGACAAACCAACGTGCCATTTCCCAAACACGCCGGTTCGGTAGCCTTTTGATTTAAGCATTTCCGCGATCGTCAGCGTGCCGGGTTTTAAGTAGCTTGGTCCGCCCGGCCCCTCAAACGCGCCGCCACCTCTGCCTGTGGAACGATAAATCTGCTGGCCCGAATAAAGCCCATAACGAGAAGGCGAACAGATCGTTGATGGACTGTGGGCATCGGTAAACCGAATTCCCTCGCTGGCCATCTGATCAAGTCGCGGTGTTTTGTAAGCACATTTGTCGTTGTAACAAGAAAGGTCACCAAACCCTAAATCATCGGCGTAAATAATGATGATGTTGGGAAGTTCTTTCTTGTCATCGACTTTTGCACCCGTGTCATTTACAAAACCAAAGCTCGTTGCAACATGAAACGAAACAAAGAGGAAGGCGATCACGGCAGCTTTGTGCATTTTATTTACTCGTAGCAAGTTTAGTCTGTTCACAATGTTTCCAAGTAGGCAATGGTTATTCGACAATTTCTGCCTGCCAACTATAACAGGCAGGTGCCTATCCTACGCGGGCTTTGTGGAAGTTGCAAAAGCGTTTTGAATCCTTTATTTAAAACAAGAATCCTGGGCCTTGGTTGGAATCTCCAGCGGCGGGGATTTTGAATCGCAGAGACCAAGGAGGGGATGTGCGGTCAGGAACTCGGCGATCTCTGCGTTTCTATCTTTCACTACTTCCTACACTCATAAAGACGTAGTGTTCTTAATCGTCTCGACCAACTTTGCCATCGAACTTTTGAAAAACAGTTTCGACATGCGAAGCCAAAATGGAAACGATTTTCTCATCGGCTTCAGCCAACTCAGTCGTCGAATCAACTTCGCCGGCTTGATTGGCAAACACAATCGCCGCCAACACATGCTCCACATCAACCGGAAATTTTGAGTCGTCGTCAATCTTGATGGCAAGGTCAATCAGAACTTCCGTCAAATCGGGCTCGACGGTTGCTTGCCCGGAAGGAGAAAGAGTGATACCACGGACAATATGCTGGGGTGTTTTACTTGGCACGAATCGGCATCAATAAACGAATTGAAGATCTATTACCGCTCTTAAAAACAGGCGTGACTTTAGTATCACGCCTACAAGCATCTCGAACAAGCGTCAACCAAAACCCGTCACAGGTTTTCCAGCGATTACGGATCAACCAATTCGCCAAAATAAATCGCGTTCAAGAACACGCGGTTGGTTGCTTTCCAAAATCCGCGAAAGTTCGGATTGTCGGCCATCAACACAAACCGCCCTTTGCCGCTTGGGCGCACAACAACGCTCGCTGAACCTTTGAATTTTTCAACGTTCTCATCCGAGCAATAGCCTGCCATCAACGGGCTTTCGGAATCGTAGACCACTGGATTGCAATACGGATTGGAAGAAGGTGAAAGGAACCGAGCATGATTTCGAAAGACAGCAAGATGCGGATCTTCAAAACCGTACAACAATGGGTGAGTCGTATCGATCTTCGTTTTGAAGATCGCTCCGCTAATCAACCGAAGCGCACGCTGGTTTGATGCAGAATCGAATGGTTTTTGAATTGAGCCATCGTTTCCACCTGAATCAATAGAGCCAGAATCACCACCAAGCCGTCCATTAGCGGTAACCGCCAGTCGGCCAATTGCAACTACCGTCCCGCCCTCCGAAGCAAATTTCTCGACGACTGACCAGTTTGCTGAATCCACTGATCCATCGGCAAGAATCAATGTCGTATAGTCACTCAAATCGGCTCGCCCTAAATCTTTGCCTTTCAACATCGTCACCGGCAGCTGCATTTGGGTATCCAGCAAATGCCAAACTTCACCCGACGAATTAGGCGACATTCGCTGACCGATCAACATCGCAATTTTCGGTTTCTGCAAAACAGAAAAATAAGTACTACCGAGATCCGGCCCCACAGCACTTAGGCCTGACTTGACCGGAGTAATCAACGCCCCGCGAGCCGCTCCTTTTTTCAAGATCCGCTCGATCGCCGCCTTCTTGTCACGTTGTATTCCCAGCACGACTGACAAAGTTCCGTGACCAAATTTTGTCTGGCCTGTTTCATCACCGTGGATCTGCATTGGCTTGTTGGCCACACGCACCTTGATGCCCGCCGACAACAATCGCCCCAGCAACCAGGGAGCTGCATCATTGCGAAAGTCGATCAAGTAAGCCAAGTCGTCTTCTGCCATTTCGAATGTGGAATCCTGAACGGGCGAAGTGATCTTGAATTTTTCAAGTTTGCTTGTGTCGACCGATTTCTTTAACTCCGTTTGCGACACGCCATAAGCCAAAGGTAACGTCCAACTGGAAACGTCGTAGAAAATGTTTTCGCGAAAGTCCGTTTGTCGCATCAATAACGATTTCAGGAAACGAAATTCAGCCTGTTTTGCTGGAACGACCAAACTGAATTCTGATTCGAATATCTCGTCGCCGTATTCGAGGTTTTCTTTTAACCAAAAGCAATTAATGTCGTGCCGCCGCAGCACGTTGCCAAACTCCTTGATCCGCGAGCGATTGTTTTTGGCTTGAAAAACATAGGTCTTAACCGGTTGCGAATCGGCTTGCTCCAATGCTTCTTTGTAAAACTTGCGTTTGAAAACCAGCAACTGCTCTCGCATCGCTGTTGTCGCCCGTAAACTTGAAAGCGACGTTGTAAATTGGTTGGCAATCGTTTGATGGAAATGCAAAATGCCGTCTTGGTTTTCCTGCATGTGGCCTCGCGAACTGGCTTGCTCAAACAGGATGCCAACGCAGCCGTGAAGGTCAGGATAAGTCGACCCTTTGCCCATATAGAAATCGTCAAAACGCTCTTGAGTGAAGTACAAACTGCCACGCTTGTCGAGAGCTTTGCCGTGAAACTTTGCGAACTCTCGTGTAAGCTCCTGGTTGCGAGCCGGCGTCATCGGATTGGTACGTTCAGGAATTCCGGGCTGGAAAAAGTAGCTTGAGTTGGTTCCCATCTCATGAAAATCCAAAACAACATTTGGCTTCCACTTGTGATACCAATTCATTCGCCCGCGGCTTTCAGGATGAACAAGCGGTAACCAATCGCGATTCAAATCGAACCAGTAATAGTTCAGTCGTCCCGCTGGCCACATCTGATTGTGCTCGGCGTGTTGCGGATCCGCATTCAACGTCCGGCCACGATAACGATTCGCCCAGTTGGCAAAACGATTGAATCCATCCGGGTTGAGACTTGGGTCAAGCAAAATAACACAGTCGTTTAACCACTTTTCAACTTCATCCCCTTTGGCTGCAGCGAGATAGTAAGTCACAAGCGGCGCAGTGTTGGTTCCACTTGGTTCGTCGCCGTGTACGCCATATCCCATGTTAAGCACGGCCGGCAAACTATCGATTTCGATATCGTCCGAGTTGCGCTTTGTCAGCTTCCTGTGAGACTGCTGGATTTCTTGTAGACGTTCGCGGTTTTCCAATGAAGTAATCGTTAACAGTAACAGCGGGCGCCCGCCGTGAGTCGTGCCGTACTGCTCGTGTGTGATTCGATCGGAGACTTCGCTAAGTTTGCGCACGTAGTCGGCAACTTGAGCATGCGAGAGGTGGCGAAATCCGATATCGAAACCAAAGAACTGTTTGGGAGTTGGAATCGAGGGATCGAACTCAACATCGTCAGGCCAAAAGTAAGTCGGTTTGGCCGAACCGTCTGTCGCTTGGTCTTTGGGTTTGTCCTGAGCAAACGATTCAGTTGGATTTGTGACACCGATCGCCATCAAGCAAACGGCCAGCGCCAACGAGATACGAAGCTTGCTCATAAAATCCCAAGATTCAATCAACATCCAAATCACTCCCTGATAATTGCTTTGACAAAGCATCTATTGTAATTGAAAAAGTTACCTCGCGAGCGGCGTGCTGTGCTTTAGGTTAGCAAGTTTACGTTGCCGCATCAGGTTTATGCTGACGGAATCGCACGAAAGTAACCACCAGACTCGACCACTTCGATCCCCGTTTGAAACAACTCAGTCAGATGTTCGCTAGTCAACATCTCGCGTTTTGGTCCAGCCATTTGGACTTTCCCTGAATTAAGCAACACCACATGCTCGACGCTTGGGGCGATCTCATGCAAATGATGCGTCACCACAACAACAGTGTGTTTGGTTTGAATCAAATTTTCAACAGTGCGGAGGAATTGGAAACTGGCTTTCATATCCAACCCAGACGTCGGCTCGTCAAAAATGTAGGCTTCCGGTTTGTTGACCATCGCACGCCCGATCAAACATCGACGCTGCTCGCCCGTCGACATTTTTGAAATCGGTTTCTTACTCAAATGCTCAATCCCCAATTCCCGAAATGCACTTTGAATGAGCGACTCTTGCTCGGAGCTAATCGTCTGATAAAGCCCGACGCTGGAAAAGAACCCCGATGCGATCACGTCGTGCCCGGTTGAATCCGGCGGATAGTTGTTTTGCAAATCGACCGACACGAGCCCAAGTCGCTTGCGAAGGTCCCACACATTCCATCGTGATTGGCCGAAAATTTCGACTTTGCAATCTGGCGTTTGGACGGGATAGATCTCTCGCGAAATTATTTTCAGCAGCGTCGATTTGCCGGCTCCATTTGGGCCAAGGATCGCGGTGCTTTGGCCGACGGGGATTGTGAGCTCGAAATCGTCGAAGACTTTTGTCTGGCCGCGGTATGCGGTTGCGTTCTGAAGGTGTAACAGATTCATGAAGGCACTTTAAAGCAATCTGAACGCTCATCGCCAGAGGTCTAGTAGGCACCGATTGATTCGCTTTGCATCGAAACGCAAGGCAAAGGACACTTTCGCAAAAAATGTCCGCCAATCAAACCAGGTGAGAATCGCCAATTGATCCGTTGCCGTACTGCCATCGGACGCGTAATGCTTTATAATTTTCGACTTATATCAAAACCACAAAATGACGTTTCGAGTTCGGGTTCGCCAAGTACGAACGATCAACCGACTCACCAAACGCATTATTTTTAAAGACTAGAAAAGGGAGTTAATCAGTGGCAGAAAAAGTCGTCATCATCGGATCGGGACCAGCAGGTTGGTCGGCCGCTATTTACGCCGCGCGTGCGAACTTGTCACCACTCGTGTTCGAAGGTGCGTTTCACGACCACATGATCCCATTGGGACAGTTGGCCTATACGACAGAAGTCGAAAACTATCCTGGGTTTCCATTCGGCGACATTCACTCGTTCGCCCAAAGTGCCGTTTCAAAAGACCGGCATTGGAACTTGCCAGAGCCACCAGATCACAAAAAAGATGGCAAGTACCACTACGCGGTTCAAGGCCTTGAGCTGATGGAGTTGATGAAGCAACAGGCGCTCAACTTCGAAACACGAACGATTGAAGAAGACGTTGTTGAGATCGACCTTTCCTCCAAACCATACAAAGTCATCCCGGCCAACGGCGATCCTGTCGAAACGCATGCGATCATCATTGCGACTGGAGCGAGGGCGAACTATCTGGGGTTGCCGTCAGAAGAAGCTTACAAAAACAAAGGCGTCAGCGCGTGTGCGGTTTGCGATGGTGGATTGCCACTTTTTCATGGCAAACCGCTGGCCGTTGTAGGCGCTGGTGATTCGGCTGTCGAAGAAGCCACCTATCTCGCGAACTTAAAAGCAGCTGTGAAAGTTTCCATGATCGTTCGCCGCGATGAAATGCGTGCTTCGAAAATCATGCAGCAACGTGCAATGAATCATCCAAAGATTGAGGTCATCTGGAACACGGTTGTAGATGAAGTGCTTGGCGATGGAGATTTCGTTACCGGGCTTCGGCTCAAAAACACCAAAGACGACTCGCTCAGCGAATTGGCGGTCGGCGGAATGTTTGCCGCGATTGGCCATACCCCTAACACAGCGTTTTTGGGTGGGAAAATCACGACAAATGAAAAAGGCTATATCCAGTGGACCAAGCCATTTAGAACCAACACAAATGTTGAAGGCGTTTTTGCTGCAGGCGATGTGGCTGACGACTACTATAGACAGGCTATCACTTCGGCCGGCACCGGCTGTATGGCCGCGCTTGATGTTGAGCGATGGCTGGCTGAAGAAGGCATTGAGTAATTTGGAAGTGCAAACCTTGGGAGTGTAATCCTTGCGATTGCGTTCCCTTGGGTGTGCGATCCTTGTGAATGCATTGCCTGGGAATTGCAATCCTTACGATTGCAAATCTAAGTAACTTCCAAACATGATCGCTTTCAAAATCAAGCTAAAAGAAAACTTCTGATGAGCAACAAGACTAATCGAAATCGCGAAATTCTGTCCAACGCGCACGAGCGTGGAATCTTTTCGACCATGTTTGCCTTTCTCCGTCTCTCTGGGCCGGGTTGGCTGCAAGCGGCGATCACGCTAGGTGGTGGTTCGCTGATTGGTGCGTTGTACCTCGGGATGCTTGGTGGAACCAGCATGTTGTGGCTACAGCTGGTCGCGATTGTGATTGGCGTGATCATGCTTTCGGCAATCAGCTTTGTTACGTTGTCAACCAAAAAACGTCCGTATTCAGCGATCAATGAATACGTCAATCCTATCCTGGGAGCGGGTTGGATCACGGCAACGATTTTGGCCAACATGATTTGGATCCTTCCGCAGTTTTCACTTTGCTACGACGCTCTGGACAAGAACTTGCTGGTTCGGCCGTTGACGGAAGAAGCACGAACGGAAATTCAAACTGAAATTGCAACGCTGAGCACTGCAAACGAAGCATCTCAGGAAAACATTGATCGCTTGAAAGTTCTCAACGGACAGTTGGAAATGGAAAAAAGCGGACTTGGTGACGCGAACAATACAAAAATGTTAGTCTCCGGTTTGCTTGCGCTGGCCGGATTTTTCATTGTCGTCATGAGTTTTAATCCCGGTTGGATGTCAACGATTTTCGATTTGATATTAAAGTTGATTGTCGCGATGATCGTGCTTTGTTTTGTCGCGGTGGTCTATTACCTCGCCTCGGCCGATTCGCTTAACTGGGAAGAAATTCTTCTTGGGTTTATTCCAAACTTAAACAACTGGAATACTCCCGCGCCGTCCATCCAAGATCTCATCACCGGTTTAGACGGTTCGCTGCAAACGTTTTGGAACGGAAAGATTGTCGCCAAACAGCAAGAAGCCATGATCGGCGTGACCGCGACGGCCGTCGGACTCAACATGACATTCCTGCTGCCCTATTCGATGCTTGCCCGTGGTTGGGACAAGCCATTTCGCGGGCTCGCTCGAGTTGACTTGATCATGGGAATGGCCATTCCGTATTTGTTGGTTACAACTTGCATCGTGATCGCTTCGGCCCATGCTTTTCACGCCAAGGCAGATCCTAACTTTCTCAGTAACGATCCAGCCGTGATGCAAAAATCGGTTCTTTTCAAAAGTACGCTTGGCATTCTGGAGTCACGCTACGCTTGGGACGAAGGAGAGGACAATGTCAAAGCGCGAACCAAGGCGTTGAACACAGACGTCGACGCAGTTAAAGCAAAATTAAAAAATGCGAGCCTTACTCCCGCAATGACACTAGCTTTAAAGAAAGAGCTGGGAGAAGCGAACGCGAAAAAGCAACAGACCCTAGCCGAGTTCGGTGCCGCACTCAGTGACGCCGAAAAACGATTGGCTCCAACGTTGGTCAAACCAAATTCGTCACAACTTGCGGCAACGCTTAAGCCATTGCTGGGTGACGAAAATCGAAAGTACGCCGATTTGATTTTTGGGTTTGGTGCGCTGGGAATGGGATTCTCAACCATTATCATTCTCAGCCTGATCAACGGTTACGCGTTTGCTGAAATTGCCGGACGATACGAAAGCACGGCTTGGCGAACCATCGGCGCACTGGCGGCGATAGCTGTTGGATTTTGTTGGTTCTGGATTTGGGAAGGCGAGTCGCGAACCTGGTTGGGAATCGTGGCGTCTACGTTTGGGGCGATTCTACTGCCGATCGCTTACATTTCGTTTTTCGCATTGATGAATAGTTATCGATTGCTGGGCGATGAAAAACCAACTGGCGCTCGCATGTCGATTTGGAATTTCTTGATGGCCATCGGAGTAATCGGTGCATTACTCCAAGCCTACGGTGCGATCCAAACGAAATTCAGCGACCCCTTGCAGGGTCCATTTGTCATCGGCGGCGTCGCGGTGTTCATGCTGTTGGCGTTGGTCGGTTTTTCCGCTCGCCCGCGCGACGACGAAGCCCGCGAGCTCCAACAGTAAATTGCAGATTCAACATTTCGAATAGATTTAGATAAACATAACCCGAGAGAATAATGGATAAGATTTCAGTCAAGGATGCGCGAGACGAGTCAGCGATTGGCAAACAGGGAATGCTGCAAGGCTGGGTGCGTACTCGCCGTGACTCCAAAGCCGGGTTTAGTTTTATCGAAATCAATGACGGTTCGAGCCAAGGCAACATTCAAATCATTGCCGAGGCTTCGCTTGAAAATTACGAATCGGATGTAAAACAACTAACGGCCGGCTGCAGCATTTCCGTTGAAGGCGAGATCAAAGAGTCTGGCGGACGTGGTCAAAAAACCGAAATGCTCGCCGCGAAGCTTACGATTCACGGCTTGGCCAATCCAGACGACTATCCGCTTCAGAAAAAGCAACACTCATTTGAGAAACTGCGCGAGTGGGCTCACCTTCGCCCGCGAACCAACACATTTGGCGCGGTGGCCAGAGTGAAAAATTGCATTTGCAATTCGATCCACCAGTTCTACCAGGAACGAGGCTTTCTCTACGTTCACACGCCGCTCATCACCGCCAGCGACTGCGAAGGCGCGGGCGAAATGTTTCAAGTCACGACGATGAAGCTGGATGATATCGCGAAGAATCAAATCGAAAAACTGAACTATCGATATGACTTCTTCGACAAACCTTCTTACCTTACCGTCAGTGGTCAACTCGAAGCAGAAACCTATGCGTGTGCGCTTGGGAAAGTCTACACCTTCGGGCCAACGTTTCGCGCCGAGAACTCGAACACTTCCCGGCACCTTGCCGAGTTTTGGATGATCGAGCCTGAGGTTGCATTCAACGACCTCGATGACAATATGGATTTGGCAGAGTCGTTCCTGAAACGGATCATCAAAGATGCGTTGGAAAAATGCGGCGAGGACATGGCTTTCTTTAACGAACGCATCGACGAAACCAAAACACTTATCGAGCGCCTCGAAGCCGTCGCCAACACGGACTTTGTACGCTTGCCCTATACCGAAGCGATTGAAATTCTGGAAAAGTCAGATGAGAAGTTTGATTACGAGGTGAAATGGGGAATAGACATGCAATCCGAACACGAGCGTTATCTGACGGAAAAGCATTTCAAGAAACCGGTCATCCTTTTTAACTACCCGAAAACGATCAAGCCGTTTTACATGTATTGCAACGACGACGACAAAACCGTACGAGCGATGGATGTCCTGGTCCCGGGCATTGGCGAGATCATCGGTGGAAGCCAGCGAGAAGACCGCTTGGACGTATTGGCGTCGCGAATGAAAGATCAGGAACTCGACATTGACGAGTACTGGTGGTACGCCGACCTTCGCCGATTTGGCACAGTTCCCCATGCCGGTTTTGGTTTGGGTCTTGAGCGAGCCGTTCAATTCGTCACAAGTATGGGCAACATCCGTGACGTGATCCCATTCCCACGAACTCCCGGCAACGCAGAATTTTAAAGCCTAAGTTTAACGACGAGCTATAAGGCGACCGTGTCCTAACCATCCGTTACGCGACAACGCCTGCTGGCTAGTCGTTAAACTGTTCGTTGTCCCTACTACCGCACCACCAAGAGACTTCCAATGGAAGCAGCATCACTTGCAGAGATCAAAAAAGTGCTGATGCGAATGGAGCATGGAGAGCTACTCGATGCATGCTTAAGGTTGGCCAGATTCAAGAAAGACAACAAAGAGCTTCTGACTTATTTGCTGTTCATGTCCGAGGACGAACGAGGTTTCGCAAGTTATCTTTGCGGCATTATCGACGACCAATTTGCCGAAACGCCAAACGCTCACAAGAAAACGCTGCGAAAAACGATCCGCTGGATGAACAAATGCTTGCGTTTTTCCGGTAACAAAGAAACAGAGTACCAGGTGCGGACGCACTTTTGCCGCGCACTGCGAAGCAGCAAAACCCCATTTCGCCGTCAACGTGTGACCATGAACATGTACACCGGCCAGATCAAAAAGATCCGCAAGTCAATTGAGAAATTCCACGACGATATCAAACGTGATCTTGAGAAAGAAATCGTTGCATTAGAAACTTTCTAATTGGGCGTTCTTGACCACGCACCGATTCGTGCTCGTGCTTCACAAGAACAAAAACTCAGCGCACAAAAAAACACCGCGTCACAAAAAGCAACACGGTGTCCATCGTTCGTCGGCATACCGTCAAACATTCACTTGATAGAAACTAAAACAGGGTTTGGTGAAGCCCAATGCTTCAGCCCAACCTTGCTAGCCATCCCTTCGTTCAAGTTCAGCAAGAACCTGTTCTTGAACGTTCTTCGGCACCTCGCGATACCCACAAGGCTCCATCGTGAAATCCCCGTTGCCTTGAGTCATCGAACGAATGCTGTTCGCGTAATCGAACAACTCCGCCAATGGCACTTCAGCAACAATCACGCACGAATTTTCATTGACTTCCGAAGAAGTAACCAAACCCCGTTTGCGACCAAGATAACCAGTAACGGCACCTTGGAATTCACTTGGAACCTCATTGGTGAGTTTCATGATTGGTTCAAGCAAAACAAATTTCGCTTTTGGAAAAACGATTTTGCGCATTGCTTGACTCGCACAATCACGAAACGCGATCTCGGACGAGTCTTTTTCGTGTTGGCCGCCGTCGCACAAAGTGAATTTCACATTGACGACTTCGAACTGGCCCAACGGACCACGCTGCAACGAATTTAAAACGCCTTTTTGAACTGCCGCAATGAACTTTCGTTCAACACGGCCACCAACGATCGTATCTTCGAACACAAAATTCTCAGGAGAATCATCCGGCAACACTTCCAGCCGCCCGACAATGCGGGCAAACTGACCGGGACCGCCAGTCATTTTCTTGAGCGTATGTTCAAATTCAACCGAAGCCGTTGGACGTTCTTTGTAAGCGACTCGTGGATGACCGACGACGCATTTACAGTCGTAGTCGTCCTCAATTCGTTGCACGAACACATCCAAATGCAACTGTCCCATTCCGGCAATCAACGTCTCACCAGTTTCGGGATCAGTTGTAACTCGAAACGTCGGATCCTCTTTTCGAAAACGATCAAGTGCTTTGCCAAGTTTATCAGCGTCATCCCGTTTTTCAGGCGCGATCGACAGCTGCATCACCGGCTCGGCAACCATGATGTTTTCCAATGACAAATCACATCCGCTTGCAGTAAACGTATCTCCCGAAGCGCACTCGACCCCGACAACACCAATGATGTCGCCAGGCATTCCACATTCGATTTCTTCGCGCTGGTCGGCGTGAAGTCGTACGAGTCTGCCAAACCGAACGGATTTTCCAGTGCGCGCGTTTTGATACGCTTGCCCTTTTTCAATCCGGCCTTGGTAGACGCGCAAATAAGTTAACTGCCCGAATTTCTCAACGACTGTTTTAAAAGCCATTGCCACAGCGGGTTGCTCATCATCACTGGACAATCGAATTTTGGTCGACAATCCGTTTTCAAGCTTGGAATTATCATTTGCAAAAACCTCTCTTTCTTTTGGCGAAGGCAAATACATGGTCGCCGCGTCCAATACTTCCTGCACGCCTTTGTTCTTATAAGCGCTACCCAACAAAACCGGTGTAAGTAAGTGCGCAATCGTGGCCGCACGAATCACTCGCCGCATTTCATCGGAACTGGGTTGCTGACCAGAAAGCACAGTTTCCATGATCGAATCGTCGAGCAGCGAAAGCGACTCGAGCAATTCGGCTCTGGCAGAGCTGGCGGCATCCAATAAAGAATCCGGAATTTCCGTGCGTCGCCGAGTCTCGCCAAATTCACCATCGAAATAGATGGCTTTCATCGTGACAAGATCGACAACGCCTTCAAAATCAGATTCGCTTCCAATTGGAATTTGCAGCGCGACCGCATTCGTCTCCAGCCGTTCACGCATTTGGGCGATCACGCGCTGAGGATCGGCTCCCGTTCTGTCCATCTTGTTGATGAAAGCAATTCGGGGAACGCGGTAGCGACGCATTTGCCGGTCAACAGTTAACGACTGACTTTGAACGCCACCCACACTGCACAAAACCAAAACGGCGCCGTCGAGAACACGCAGGCTCCGTTCAACTTCAACAGTGAAATCGACGTGGCCGGGCGTATCGATGACGTTGATCGTGTGCTCGTTCCAATCCACACTGGTTACTGCTGACATTATGGTAATGCCACGTTGTTTCTCAATTGCGCCGCTGTCCATGGTCGCACCACCATCGCCACCACGAACTTCGCGGAGTCGGTGAATTCGGCCAGAGTAAAACAGCATCCGCTCGGTCAAAGTCGTCTTGCCCGAATCGATATGGGCTGAGATACCAATGTTGCGAAGTTGCTGGATTCGATTAAGTGTAGTCATTCTATTCTCGTTTTGTATTTTATATTCGTGTTTTGGCAATCTGTAAAATCGGCGCGCATTAACAGACAGAAACAAACGCTGGATCTGTCTAAACAGTTGGACTTGTTTGAACAAACAAACAGCGCCACCGAGTGCAATGGAAAAAGCGATTCAATAAAGGCGCTGCAAACGGCGAACTCAACGAGCACAATTGATTGGCGAATTGATTCGTCGGAATTGCTGACGAAAATTCACCAAGCGAACCAAAACTAAAGATTGAAAATCCGTTTAGAATTTTCTTATTGGGTGTCGTGCTTATTACGTTCGCGTTACAGCGCAAGACAGTATTGCGGCACGATTATCGACGAATCGTCCTGGCAATCTGATGGCGAGCTGAGTTAAGAAATAACGCGTTTGCACGGCAAAACCGGTGAAGATTAAAGAAATGAATGTAGCTTGTAGCCTGAGTCGCCAGACTTCGGTCTTTAGCATTGTTGCGTTAGGCCTGAATTCTGGCGAATCCAGCTACGCCAGACGGACAACCGCTCTAATACAAGGTTCGCGCAGTTGGAAATTTATAAGGATTTAATTCGTCTCAAGTTCGTCAAGCTGAAGATCGCGAACGTCAGCCGCTCGGTTGGCTTGTCAGATCCGCCCGCGAAAACTAAATTGCTTTCGCACTCGCGTTTTTGGATGGGACAGCTTGATCGGCGACGTCCGACGTTTTAACCCGCCGCATCAACAAACCAATCTTTCGTTTTTTAACCATGCCGAAACTAGACGCCAGACTCAAAGCCGTGGCCAAGCAAATTCGTGGGCACACCCATGTGGACATCGGGTCCGATCACGGCCATTTGCTTTTGGCACTTATTAAAAGCGGAAGGATTGAGCGTGGAATTGCGATCGAGTCAAACCAGCAACCGTTTGAAAACTCGCGGCGGACGTTGATCGGCGTAAACGCGGAAGTTCGTTTTGGTGATGGCCTTGCCGTGTTAAAGCCCGGCGAAGGCGACAGTCTCAGCATTTGCGGGCTTGGTTCGGAAACAATGCGTGACATTTTGTTGGCGTTTCCAGATCGTTGGCCTGATCGAGTGGTACTTCAGCCGAATTTGCGCCCAGAAGTCGTTCGTCGCTGGGCGTTGGAAAATGGATTCCATTTAATTCACGAGCACGTTTCGCGCGGCTACTGGCCATACGCAATCATGACATTTGAACGAGCCAAAAATCCCGACCCAATTTATGAGGGGCTCGATTTAAATTCGGCTTTGATCTTTGGCCCGCATGAAATTCGCCGAATGGATGATGGATTGATCGCTCAGCTTAAGGAAGAGCTGGAGTATTGGCGAGCTTTCGATCAGCTTGAGGGGAAACGCGCGGTGCGATTGGCGGCGATTGAAAGGCTGCTGGAAGCTTGACAGCCACTACCGCAAACGCGGTCCCTACGATACGAACTTTTCCAAATCCGCAAAGTAATCGGGATAAGTTTTGGAAACACAACCTGGGTCATGAATTTTTACCCCCGGTTGCTTGAGCCCCACCAAAGCCAGACTCATCGCCATTCGGTGATCGTCATAAGTTTCAATGTCAGCACCATTGAGTGGACCTGGGTGAATCGATAAACCGTCTTCGTGTTCGTCGACCTTGACTCCAAATTTACGCAGCTCAATTGCGAGATTGCCAATACGATCGGTTTCTTTGACTCGATTGTGAGCGACATTGCGAACGATTGTTGTGCCTTCGACGAACAAAGCCACGGCCGCGAGAGTCTGGACGGTATCGCTGACGTTAGACATATCGACGTCGATCCCAACTTTGGCTGGGCCAGTGACCGAAATTTCGTTCTCGCCCCATTTTACTTTGCAACCCATTTGCTCAAGACATTCAACGAACTGAACGTCGCCTTGGAGTGAGTCTTGATTCAAGTTTTTGACCGTCGCGGTTCCGCCACAGATCGCGGCCGCCGCCCAGAAGTAACTTGCCGCCGAAGCATCCGGCTCGATCTGATACTCGGCAGCGGTGTAGCTTTGATCGCCAGCAATTTCGAACCGATTAAACGCGTCGTTGATCTGGCAATCGACGCCAAAATCTTTCATTACTTTTTGTGTCATCTCGACGTATGGCTTTGAAATCAAAGGCCCTTCGATTTCGATAATGACATCGTTGGTGGCCAGAGGCGCGGCCATCATCAACCCGCTTAAATATTGACTGGAAACATCACCCCGAATTTTTACTCTTCCGCCGGATAATCTCGCGGAAGAAATTTTGACAGGCGGACAACCATTGGGCGATTCAGCCACGACGGTCGCTCCAAGCGCATTCAATGCCTCAACGAGTGGACCGATTGGGCGCTCTCGCATTCTTGCAATCCCGTCCAACGTGTACTCGCCGCCAACAAACCCCAGCAATGCAGTTAGAAATCGAATCGTCGTGCCGCTGTTGCCAATAAACAGCTCTGCGGCCTGATTCTGTTCTTCGACAATTCCAGCAACGCCATCCACGGTTACGAGATGCAACGATTTATCATGACTGATCTTCACACCGATCGTTTGCAGCGACTGGATCATGACTTTTGTGTCATCACTATCCAAGACGCCTGAAAGTACTGACCGACCGCTGGCCATTGCCGCAATGGGCAATGCGCGGTTGGTCAAACTTTTAGATCCGGGAGGCTGGATTGTGGAATTGAGTGCGCCAGAAGCAGGTTTGACTTCGATGTAGTCTGGCATTTACTTGGCGATCTTCCAAAGAGATTTATGGCTTCGCACATACATCGCATCATTGGCGACTGCAGGAGAACCAAGAAACATTTCACCTTCAAAAGTATGCTCATGAACGACAACGGGATCGCCAGAATCGGATTTCAAGTTCACCACGTACGACTGTCCGCCTTGTGCAAAGAAATACATGTGGTTGTCAGCGACAACAGGCGTGGCCCAATTCTGACTATCTTTAATGACGCGAACCTTTCCCAGTTCTTCACCGTCGATCGAATTGTAAACCGAAAGTGCACCTGCTCGGTTAAGCGTATAAATCTTGTTGTCGTGAACGACCGAACTCATTGAATTCGGGCGAATCTGTTTCGAATTCCATTCCTTAGTTAGCTGGCCATTGGCTGAAATTGCATAAGCTGTTGTGCCGTCAATCGGGACAAACAATTTTCCACCAACCGTAGCTGAAGAAGGAATACTACTGACCGATCCTTCCTGGCTGAAAACAACTTTTCCCGTTTTCAATTCCAAGACATCAAATTTAGCCTTCGATTGGAGCACCACCATTGGCGGTGCAGTTCCGTTGTCAATGATCAGGGGTGACGTCCAGACGGATACTTTGTCTCGCTCGTTAGTCCACAATGTTTTACCCGTTGCAACATCGAGTCCGGTCGCAAATGAGTCGCCTTGGCATTCGATCTGAACGACGACTACCCCGTCTTTGACTACGGGCGAAGAAGCCATCCCGACGTCGTCACCAGCTTTAGGATGATCAACGGCCAAGCCGCGATACCAAACCAGGTTTCCATCGAGATCTAAACAAGCCAAATCATTGGACGAAAAGAAAACGAAAACGTGCTTACCGTCGCTTGCTGGAGTCGGAGCCGCGTTGGCGCTGGTTGAAAAAACAAAGCACCTGCCAGTTGCCCAGAATTCTTGCTTCCAAAGCTCCTTGCCAGTGTTTGCATCGACACAGACCGTGTAAAGCTGGTCCTGGTTATCACCACCAGAACAAGTCACGATGACTTTGTCACCAACGACGATCGGACTAGACGCGCCCTTGGCAGGCATGTCGATTTTCCAAGCCACGTTCTTTTCGTTGTCAAACGTTTTTGGAACCGAAGCATTGCTTGAACTCGCTCCTCCCGCCCCCCGAAACTGCGTCCAGTCATCAGCATGGACAAATGAAACGCACGCCACGGCAATCAAAGCGATCGTTAGATTAAGTGTTGTTTTTGTATTCATAATATTTATTGTTGTTTGGTTTGTTTTATTGGATTCGAAAAATCAATTCTTAGATCGAAACAAAATCTAGATCGAAACGTATACTGCGACGCTGCTACGTCCGGAGATTACTGCCGCGCGATTGGCTTTCCGGTTGAGTCGCAAATGCGCAATTGGAATTGCCAGTCTTGCGCCCAAGATTGCGTTTGCTCGTTCTGGCAGACTTTGATCAAGATTTGATTATCGCCTTTTTTAAGCGTGATATCGCCAGTGAATTTATCAATCGAATTACTGTTGTGATAAATCTCGTTGGACATGGCCAGCGTTCCGTTGACCCAAATCTTGGTCGCATTGGCGGTGCCGATCCGAATTTCTGCCGGGCCATCTTCGCCAGCCTTAAAAATACCAAACGCATAAACGGTAGCGCCTTTTACTTTGCCAACCAAACTATTGAGATCAACATTCCCGACTGGGTCCGCCGTTGTGACCTCTCTCCATTTCGTTTCCTTGTCATCAAGATCTTTATAGGTCGCGTTCAAATCGATCATGCCAATCGCTTCTTCGGGACCGTAAGGCACATCGAATCCGGCCATGTCCTTGTTATCAAACGAGCCAACGATGTTCCAGGTATTCATAAACCCCAGCTGCTCTTGAAGATTAACTTTAACACCAAGCGTATCGAGTTTTTTGGCAATAGCCTGAACTTGCCCAACGTCACGGGCCTTGTTAAAAGCGAACCCGAGCTTGCCGATTGCTTCGACAGGAGGTGCATCTTCAGCAGAAGCCTCATCGATCAGCACGGCCACGGCTTTTCGACGAAGCGGCATACTTGGGTCGTCGATCAAACCAGGGATCATTGATTTGGCGAGCCCCTCATCGCCTTCGGTTAGTAATTCGAACGCCAATAGCCGTCCCATCTGGCTGTGTTTTTGGTCGTCGAAGTATTCCTTAATTGCAGCGCGAGGCAATTCTCCACCACGACGCTTGATCGAATTGACCGCGGCCCGCATCCAGTTGATCGAAATCGAATTCGCATCGTCCATCGCTTGAAGAATCATTGGAATCTGATCAATGGAAGCAGCGTTGAGAGAACGCATGGCTTTGACGGCTTCCTCATTGCCGTCTCCGTTCTTGCCAACGGCTTGGACTGCCTTTAATGCTTCAGACAAATCGTCCGCAGACAGAGAAATCGGATTTATAAAGAGGCTGGTTACTAAAACGGACACTAAAAGGACTGAGAAACTGATGCCTTTGGACAACATTGCAGACTACCCTTGGTGATTGTGGCTAAATAAGTGCAACAAATTGCCGGAATTGATCAACAAAGCGTCCAATTCTCGACAAAACGGCCGGTTTGCGATTCTACACGAAATTCAAAAGCAAACGAAAACGCTCGCGCTGAAAATGGGCGACTCCGGCCAAGAATTCACACCGTTTGTGATACAACCAACCGCTTCTCGCATTTGCGACTTTAGATGGCCCGATTTATACTCATCGAATTGAAAAACACCAACGTTCCGAATCAATGGAGATATCAATGAATTCAGGATTTAACCGAAGACAATTCATCGCAGCTTCAAGTGCGATTGCTGCAGCCTCCACGGTTCCCGGATTGGCCTCAGCCAGCGAGACAAACCTCGCGGGAAATTCAAAAGACGAATTATTCAAGATTTCACTTGCCCAATGGTCGCTTCACCGAGCTCTCAAGAGTGGTAAATTGGATAACTTGGATTTTCCCAAAGTCACCAAGGAAGAGTTTGGAATCGAGGGCGTTGAGTTCGTAAATCAGTTCTTCAAAGACAAAGCCGAGGACGCAGCCTATCTTGCCCAGCTTAAAAAACGCTGCGAAGACCACGGCGTGACTCCCATCCTAATCATGATCGATGGCGAAGGCGCGTTAGGAGATGCCGACAAATCGAGGCGAAAGAAGGCCGTCAAAAACCACCACAAATGGGTGGCTGCAGCCAAGTTCATGGGATGCCATTCAATCCGAGTTAACGCCCAATCTGGGGGGTCCTATGAAGAGCAAGTTGAACGTGCGGCGGACGGGCTAGCAAGCCTTTCTGAGTACGCCAATAGTGTCGACCTCAACGTGATCGTTGAGAACCATGGCGGCCTCTCTTCCAACGGCCAATGGCTTGCCCAAGTCATCCGAAAGGTCAACATGGACAACTGCGGAACGCTTCCCGATTTTGGCAACTTCAGGATCAAGCGAGGTAGTAGAGGGAAGGGCGATGTGTGGTATGACCGCTATTTGGGAATGGCGTCTTTAATGCCCTTCGCAAAAGCCGTGAGTGCCAAGAGCAACGACTTTGATGACGAAGGAAACGAGACCAAAACGGACTTCATGAAAGTGATGCAAATCGTCATGGACGCTGGCTATCACGGCTGGGTTGGCATCGAATACGAAGGCAACAAGTTGGGTGAATACGCGGGGATCAAGGCTACGAAAAAGCTACTTGAAAAATGCCACGAAGAGCTTTCGAAAGCGTAAGTAGCTCCCGAGGGCCAATCGAGCCCAACGCAAACAGCCCATTTACCCCAAATCACCTATTGCTATCAAATTATGAGCCCAGCTGTAAAAGCTGGGCTTTTTTCGTGACTTATACTCAACTTTTCAAAAAAACCAAAACGAGGACACCTAGTAAATGCAACTCGTTGACTTGCTTAAATCTTGTGCACAATTTCGATGCACGAAATTCAGGCATAGATGCATATGTTATTTGCAGATAGCCGATTTATGCGTAAGTGCAAGCAGAATAATGACATTAGTCTGACTGCTTGCCCGAGGCGGATTATGGGTTCGTAACGGCATCAGGCCAGAGCGAGGCAGCTCTTGGCCAGCCAATTAAATCGAAAAACCCACCTACCTCAAATACTCGCATAAGCGAAAGGAGTCCACTGTGAATGATGTAATGGTTCAAGGAGAAGTGTTTTCAGGACGCTGTCAAAAGGTTCTTCAAGTTGCCAAGCAGCTGTACCAGGAAAAGCCAGATTGGGTAACTTTCTTCCGAGAGACTTTGGGCGTAAAAGGCGCCGCTAGGTCTGTCTTTATCAACCAGGCTGAGTACGTTCAATTTGAGCAATCAAAAGAGTTTGCCGAGATCCAAAACATGGTTGCCAGTCTCCGAACTCGCAAGGCCAGCGGCAGCAAAAATGAGCCCACCCGAGTCATCACTGTGCGACTTCCAGAAAGCCTCCACGAAGCACTCAAAGCAGAAGCTAGCGATCACAATACTAGCATGAACAAGCTCTGCATTTCCAAGCTTCTTCAGGTCTTGATTGAGAACGAAAAATCAGCCCAAGCGGCAGCTACGACCACACCACGCACTGCGCCAACCCCAACCCCGCAGGCTACCGCTTCACCGCAGTACGCGCCACCCACTCAACCAAGCCGCCCTGTCACTCAGCCGCAAGCTACACAAACACCGCAAACACCCAATTTTCGCTCGACCTACACGCCCAACCAGCCGCCAAGATTTGGTCAGTAATTTATTGGTTCAGCCCTGACAACTTTCCAGCTTGGAAACAAACTGCCAGTCGATCATTCGACTGGCTTTTTTTATTTCGCCGGTACTCAAGCAGCCTGTGTGCCTGACCGCTTCGTTCACAGCCACAGGCGTCTATTGCGCAGGTTCTTACAAAAGCCAAAAAAGCAAAATGCCTTAAGGATATTGCCGCAAATAAGACAGACTTTCAAACAAAACTTGCGGCAGATACGGGCTGCAAGGCAAAGTTAATTGAAGCAATCAAGAGTCTGCCGAAAAACAAGTTTATCCCTAAACCAGAGGATATCCTCCCAATCGCAGTAGAGAAATAACATTGCACGTAAACCGAGATTTCGCCATCAGAGAAACGTCAGACAGCCTGACCTACAAAAAAGCTCGCCCATCGTTCAAACTGGTAAACTACATCTAGCAAACTTCCATTTCACCAGCTACCAAACGAGGCCAACATGAGTCTTTCCCGACGTCGTCTTTTAAAATCCGCAGCAGCGTCCGCTTCGATCGCTGCACTTGCTCCCTCGATGGTGTTCGGTCAATCAACACGCAAGGATGACTCACTGCGAATTGCAGCCATCGGATTTGGCGGACGCGGCATGGCTGATCTAAATGGAATGAAGGAACACAAATCGTTCAAACTCACTGCCGCTTGCGACGTCGACAAATCGTTCTTCCCCAACGTCGACGTCTTTGGTGAAAAGATTAAAAAGTTTCAAGACTACCGACAGCTTTTTGAAAAAGCTTCTGACGATTTCGATGCGGTTCTTGTGGCAACACCCGACCACATGCACTCACCGATCGCTTTGATGGCGATGGAACACGACAAACATGTGTTCCTGCAAAAGCCACTTGCCCAGGACATTGGCGAATGCCGATTGCTCGCCGACGCCGCCGCGAAGAAACCTGAGTTGAAAACGCAAATGGGAATCCAGATCCATGCCTATGAAGCCTATCGCACTGCCGTTAAATGGATTCAGGATGGTCTGATCGGAACCGTCAAAGACGTTCACAGCTGGTCGGGCAAAGGCTGGGGCGGAGAGATGGAGCCCAAAGAAGCCTCGCCTGTCCCGGAAAATCTCGCTTGGGATTTATACACCGGTGTTTCGGAATCGCGCGAGTACGTCGAGGGCTGGTATCACCGCGGAAACTGGCGAAAGTGGATGGCGTTTGGTACGGGAACCCAAGGCGACATGGGATGCCATATTGTCGATCCCGTGTTCACCTCGCTTGAGCTGAAGGAGCCAACTAAAGTCACTTCGCTGGGGCCAAAGCCGTTCAAGGAAAATTTTGCCTTGATCAGTAAGTGCGTTTATGAGTTCAAAGGCACAAAGTATACAACCGACACCGTGAATTTGACGTGGTATAACGGCTCCCTTCGCCCAAAAGAACTTCCTGGAATCGCTAAGACGGTTGAGCTTCCACATCAAGGCTCCGTCTTCATCGGCACAAAAGGGAGCTTGATTCTTCCGCACATTGCTCAACCGCAAGTTTACAATCTTGACGAAACGCCGATGGAAAAGCTTCCGGAAAAAGTCGAGAGCACCAACCACTTTCACGATTGGATCGATGCGGCGATTGGTCAAAAAGAAAACGCCAGTGCGCCGTTTGAATATTCTGGCCCACTCACCGAAGCGGTACTACTTGGCACGGTAATCAATCGTTGGCCTGAAAAGGCTTTTGATTGGGACGCGGCTAACTGCAAATTTTCGGGCGACGGCGCAGAAGTAGCCCAGGCAAACGCGCTCTTAAGCCCAAAATACCGAACTGGATGGTAACTAACATGCACTTCTCCACGTAAGCAAATTCTGAGCTGGCACTCCCCAACAGTACTGACAGCACATCGGGTAGTGGCGGATTCAATTACGCAGGAATCACTGGACTTGCGAGCGAAACGTCCAGCAAGAGTGCTTTCAGTATCCATGTAAACCGAATCGCAATACAGATCCTCGGTGCAATGTCCGATATTGATGCACAGGTTCAAAACTGCTAATTCTGCGGATTTGGATAGTTAGCCCGACTTTGTTACGAGGTGAGAACGTGTTGATTCGTTTTAGTATTGTGTTCCTGACGTTGGCTTTTGTTGCCAATTCCGCTTTCGCTCAGATTCAGGGCTTCGGCCCAACGGAACCGCAAAAAGGCGCCGTAGCTGGTGGTATTGCCGGCGCGATCATTGGCGGAATTGCCGGACACCAAAACGACGAAACTCCTGAAGGCATCGCGATTGGCGGAGCCGTTGGAGCGATCGCAGGTGGACTACTTGGTAAAGCCAAAGAAAACCAAATCGTTCGCGACTACCAACAGCAGCAGCAATATCACCAACAAACCCAAATCCTTCAACAACAGCGACAGCAACAGATCAAAGAATCGGTTTCGGTTAACGATGCAATCTCACTTGCCCAAAGCGGCGTTGGTGACTCATTGATCATCAACCAAATTCGCAGCAACGGCGTGCGTCAAAAAATTGGTGTTCGCGAAATCATTGCCATGCACCAAAACGGTGTTTCGGAATTGGTGATTAACGAGATGCAGCAAAGAAGCCTTCGCGGAATCGCTCAGCCGGCCACAACGGTTGCAACACCAGTTGTCGTTGATCGTGGCCCAATTGTCGTTGATAAAGGTCCTGTAGTTGTTGACCGGCGTCCCGTAGTCGTCAATCAGCGTCCGATCGTTGTCGCCCCTCAACCACGGGTGATTGTTAAACCACACAGAGGTTATCACTCTCCGTCGCGAAGTGCGCGCCAGGGGTATTACTATCGCAGATAGCGGATTCGCGTTAGCCAACTTGACTGGCCAAAATCAAATTTCGCTGGTCAAGTTCACTTTGGCGGCCAAATTTACTTTGGCGGCCAAGTTAACATTTGAAAAAGCTAAACGCTTGGTCGGATTTCGGCCAAGCGTTTTTCTACTGGTTGATTTGCATTCGATTTTTGCGAGACAACAATTTATTGAACTCGATCGCCGATATGGTCTACAATAGACGAATCAAATTTGCTTTCTGAATTTTCATTCGATCCATATTTATGAATGTCAAAACGTACAATTCAACCAGCCATATTCGCAATCGAATTCTAATCTTCGCTGCCTGCGTTGCTTTTGGGACGGCTGGATTCAATTCTGAAATGGCTTGGTCGCAAAACGCGGCTGACTCGGCCAACAAAAGCGTTGCCGCTGCGAACCTAGCTGCTGCCAAAGAACTTTCGGCGGCCAGTGGACGACCGATTTTTGCCATTGCCGGTCGGAGCACCTGACCTCCATGCGCGGCGTTGATGAAACGGTTGAACACCGACACAGAAATCGCGCCGATCGTTGCACAGTTTGTGCCCGTAAAATTGGATGTTGACTCCCCCGAATATCGTGAGTGGAGATCGAACCACAAAGCCGAAGGCAGCACGATCCCAAAATTGTTCATCGTCCGAGCCGACGGTGAAACGCTGTATGGAAAATCCGGATCGCTTAGTGGAAACGCGTTGCCGAGGATGCTTACGTCTGCGCTTCGGCACTCGGGAAGTATCTTAACGCCTCGCGACGCCACTACCATTATGGAGACCACTGCACGTTTCCAAGAACTCAAAGACGCCGGCGACATCTCTCGCGCGATCAAGGCGTTAAGCAAAGTCAAGAGACTCGGCGTGCCTGGAAAAATCAAAAGCTACGCAACCAGCGCAACACAGCTCAATGACTTGGTCAATGAAATGTCGAAGCAAGTTGCAGATAAATTGGCCGAGCTTCAAAAATCCCTCGAAGAATCGTCTGCAAACGAGGAAGCCGAAATACGATTGTCTACGACAATGGCATTCCTTCGGCTTAAGAATGATTACGGTGGTCTTCAGTCAGTTAAACCACAAATTCTCGCGTTCCAAAAATTGCTTTCCAGGAAAGAACACTCGCAACTGTTTCGCGAAGCCAGAATAATCGACGCAGCGTTGTCAGCAAAAACCAAAAGCTCAACAAAGCGTGCGATCGAAAAACTTGGTGCGTTGATCGAATCGAGCGAAATCGAAGTGATCAAAACACTGGCAACAAAAACGCTGGGTGATCTTCAAGCCGACTCTGCGGATTAGCTTTACCAAAGAGGACTTCCAACTTGCAGCGACAAACAGCTTCGAGCCGGATTCGCCCGACTTAGTTCTTTTCCATCAAAGGAATCAATCGGAGCAAGTCTCTAAAGGGGAGTTGGCGAAGGTAACTGTGAGTTGGTTTCTTGTAGTAGTAAGAGTTGCCTTGAATGTTGAAGCACTCCCAGCCTTTGGTTCCCATCTCGTTCATTTTTGCTTCCAACATTTCGTCTTCGAGTCCTCCTTGGTAGGTCTTCACTTTGTATTGCCAAGACTCCATATTCCTCCAGTCTTGAGTCAACCACTCCCCCGTGTCCGATGCGGTGGTCAAGCCTTGGTCCTTTAGCGATTTGAACGCATCGTTGGCCCACTTCAATGTGTCTTCGGCCGTTTGCCCACCGGCTTGGGCGGCGCCACCAAGTTTATCCTGGACCCACTTGGATGCACCCATTGCAGTTTCACCGCCGGAATCTTTGGCTTGCTTCATTAAATCAGTGGCCTTATCCAGCATGCCTTTTTCTTGTGTCGGAGGCGCAGCAGGAGCTGACTCTTTTTCCTGCACTCCCATCGCTGGAGCATCGGACGGCTGGCAGCCAACAAAAAATCCGCTGATAGCGATCGAGGCAAAACAAGCCAATGGCAAAATGAAACTAGTGGTGAAATTGCGATTCATGATTTATCTCTGCGAGGGATATAGTTGGTTGGTTTAGTCTTCAATCTGTTCACAAGAAACAAGATGAATTTAATTGGTTGAATTTTGGTCGGTTGAAGTTGCTTGAATTTTGATTTCTTATTGCGTCGTGAACCTTGGCATCGCGTGCTTGAGTTTCGCATGCTTGGGATTGCTAAACAAACCAGCTACGCGGCCGGCCCAAATGAATCCGTGGCGTTGGTGGAAACGTCGTCTGTTGGAATACGAAACTTGAAATGCAAGAACACCACCATGGCCACAATCACAACGAGATAGATCCCCATCACGAGGTAAAACTCCGGGTTGATCGTTTCCCGTGCTTTGACCGCCACCAGCGCTGACATCTGAAAGATACCAATGAACAACCAGCTGGTCATCCAACCAATAGCCGTCAAAAAATCGGTCATTGTCCTCATCGAATTGTCGCGTCGGTTAGGCGCGAGCCAATAGTCTTTGTTGGGCATGTTGACCAACGAGTCAGGAATGTACTTTGTCAACAGTCCTAACAATGGAAATCCAATCAGGAAAACAAGATTCATCAGGCCCATCGTCGAACAAAAAGCGACTCGGTTCATGTGACCGTCGACTTGGCCGTTGCCATCAAAATGAGAAGGGACTTGCTCAGGCAAGTCATTGAACCAAAGTGCGATTTGTGAAACGCAAACGACTAGCGTTAACACGACCATCATTTTGTTAGCGAGTGACCACATTTGATTCTCAACATATCCCAATGGTGATTTATTGAAGATTGAACCGCTCTGCCCAAACCCATGAGCCAAATTATTTGAAAGCTGATTATCCTCCATTCGTCTCTGCAATGAAATTATTTGGCAGAATTTAATATAGCGACCAATTCCTTAACAATTTCTGGATCCAACTCGGATTCCGCCTTATTTTCGCCATCGCTTGGTGAGACCAAAAAGCTGGAAACAGAGGAATTTTCGTCTTGAGTCGAAAGGTCGTTAAGAAACGCTTCTTCAATCTCGATCGACTTTTCGGCCAAAAACTCGGCTGAACGTTGAAATACTTCGCGTGCGGTTAAGTGCTTTGTCGCAATCGTCAGTTGCGAAATTCCGGCGGATTCATGTTCACTGATTTCCGGATCGGTGTCGCGTAACCCGACGTAGACTTCGTTTGTTTTTTGCAATTCGAGGTAAGCGAGAAAGTGGTCCATCACTACTTCGGGTGAACTGAACACATGACTGGACGCTGGGTAATGGCTGACGAACTCAGCGACTTGTTCTCTCTCCACGCCCAGTGAATTACAAATCGAATCAACCAGCACTTCGATTTCGTGAGCTTCGACGACGGGAGTCGCGCTGGCAGTTTCGGGAGTCTCGAACTCGAACAAGTCGATAATGAAGTCGTGTGCTTTTGAGGTGAAGATCTGGGCTTCGATCAGTTTTCGTTTTGCGGGAAGATTTCGCAGAATCTTGGCAAGCAAACCCGGATAGTCTTGCCGGGCAATCACCGCAACGTGCCGACCATCATCGCTTCTAAGCACGATCTCACTGTCGAGCTGGCAAATGCTAATTGCCAAAAGTGTCTTGAGATGCTTGATCTGTTCAACTCGATTCAAACGACGAAAATAATCGTCTGGTAGATCGCGAAGTATGTTGGCGATTACGTCGTCGATTTCAAAATCAATTTCGGCGCGTAGCTCTTCGACCAAGTCGTGCGCTCGACGGATGGTGTCGTGTGTCATGTATTAAGGCTCACAAATTTCGATTCATTCAAAGTGTGATTTGATGAACCGTTCTCGAAATCGTGATTATAAGACATCGTCAGTAAATTCCAACGCGAGGATGATAAGCTTCGGTTTGAACTGGTAGCACACGTTGCGATTCGAAACGCAACTGGCAAACGGTCCCCTTTACAAGTCGTTTAGGAGGGTAGCCTTGGTTCATCGTGCATAAACCGTGGC
>CAYZGP010000020.1:0-1934 GCA_964478065.1 uncultured Pirellulaceae bacterium | reverse complement strand
GCGCTTAAACCTTGGCTATCGCCGATTCGCCACAGTGAGTATCGCGATTTGGAAAAACGGCACACGCCAATTTTCAATTTTTGGGGAAACTTGCAGCCTACACATACAGACTATTTACAACGTATTTGAATGCGCTGAATTTTCAGCTTTACAAATATCGTTACAATACCGAGCATTGACTTGAACTTTCTAAGGAGTGTGTGATGAAACGTCGAGACTTTTTGAAATCGTCTGCCGCCGCTACCACCCTGACGGCGTCTCTTTCCGCAAGCCAATTGCTCGCCGGACAACCCACGCCCCAAGACAAAGACGAACATGCGTGTTGCGATCGGACTTACGCGACGCCCGCCGATGCGATGAAAGCTCCACCGGAAACGGTTGCCTATGTTCCCGTGATCTATGCTGGAACGAAAATCAAAAAGCCGGATTATCTTGCCACGATCGACGTTGATCCGAATTCGAAAACGTATGGCACGGTCCTCTCGCGATTGGAGATGCCCAATGTCGGTGACGAACTGCATCACTTTGGCTGGAACGCGTGCAGCAGTTGTCATGGCGAAGAAGGAAAGCATCGACGCTATATCATTTTGCCCGGAATTTCATCTGGGCGAATTCACATCGTTGACACCGAAGATGAACGCGCGCCAAAGATGCATAAGGTTATCGAGGCCGATGAGATTGCCAAAAAGACCAACCTCTCGGCGCCTCACACGATCCATTGCTTGGCCGATGGCACGATCATGATTTCGATGCTCGGTGACGCCAAAGGCGAAGGGCCAGGCGGATTTATGCTGCTGGATTCTGAATTCAACATCACCGGTCGCTGGGCAAAGAATCTCAAGGGGATGAAGTACAGTTACGATTTTTGGTATCAGCCGCGACACAACGTGATGGTGTCAAGCGAATGGGGTGCGCCTAATACGGTTTCCCAAGGCTTCAAGCTTGAGGACGTGAAGGCTGGAAAATATGGGAATCAAATCCACTTCTGGGATTGGAAAGAAAAGACAATCAAACAATCGTTGGTGCTTGGCGAAAACGGAATGATTCCTTTGGAAGTTCGTTTTCACCATGACCCAGATAGCGTTCACGGCTTCGTCGGCGCGGCGTTGAGCAGCACCATGTGGCATTGGTACAAAAAGGACGACAAATGGACTGCCGACAATGTGATTCAAGTCGAATCGGTTGAGACAGAAGGCTGGCCGTTTCCTGTTCCTGGATTGATCACCGATTTGGTTTTGTCCATGGACGATCGTTTCTTGTACTTCGCCAACTGGCTGCACGGCGATTTGCGTCAGTACGATGTTAGTGACCCGGCCAATCCTAAACTCACTGGGCAGGTCTGGTTGGGTGGCGTGATTGGCAAGAAAGCGACATGCAAAGGCAAGGCACTGACTGGCGGGCCTCAGATGATTCAACTTAGCCTTGATGGAAAACGGTTGTATGTCACCAACTCGCTGTTCAGTCCTTGGGACAATCAGTTTTATCCAAATATTGCCGAATCAGGTTCGTACATGTTGCAGCTCGATTGCGACAACGTAAACGGCGGCATGAAATTAAACGAAGATTTTATGATTGATTTCGGCGCAGAACCAAATGGGGCGGCTCGGGCACACGAGATTCGTTTTCCCGGCGGCGATTGTACTTCTGACATTTGGGTTTAGTGAAAGTCGTCGTAGGACATGCTGGTGCTTAACGTTAGCAACAGCATGACCTACACGGGTCACCATGGTCTACACAAGCCTTGGCGATTTTGGCAACTACTTACTTGTTGTACGAACGTAAATTAACAGACTTCTCGATGAACGCCACCGTGACATTCGTACTAAAGCCCTTAACAACAAGGAAAACGCAGCATGAATTGATCACGTAAAGGCACAAAGCTTGTTGATTTGTTGGCTTTGCGCCTTTGCGTGAGGCTGTTTCCCTCGACTCTT
>CAYZGP010000019.1:49312-66439 GCA_964478065.1 uncultured Pirellulaceae bacterium | reverse complement strand
TAATCGCATTTCCAAGCCATTCCTACCTTTCGATATCGACATTGATTCGTACGTGAAAACGCAAAATTTAACGACGAGCCGGAAGGCGTAGGCCAAAGCCAGCCAACCACTCGGTGGGCATGCAATTAGACCATCGAACAAACGAACAGTCAAAATTTTGCTTTTGTCACCAGCTGTTGAAAAGGATGGCGAATAAAGGACTTCGGCTCACTCAAACGGCTTCACTATTCTTCGGCAGGACTTACTCAAAGATATTTCCGTAGCGATGGACAGTTTCGGACACTGACTGCTCTTTGAGATAGTTCAGTAATTCAATTCGGCCATTGGCTAACGCGGTTGCCGGGATGATTGGAATGTTGCCAATCTCGGCGGGCGCGAATTTGAACTCGTCATAGTCGCCAAAGATCCGCATCGTCCCGCCCTTCATCGACTTTAAACGTGAAACCAATTCGTCATCGGTTTCAACGACCAAGTGGCATGACGTTGCTTTCGCAAATCGGGTTAACAATTCGTTTTCAAGCGAGACGCTGAGGTGCAAATCGACTTCAGCCGATTCCTTGGAAACGGTTTTGCAAGCCAAAGCAATCAAAGCCAGCGATTGGAGATCTTTCGAATCAAACTCACCGTTCTCTGGCAAGTTTATCCGCACCATGTGCCACGGCCGTGCTCGGTAGCGAAAGTGATTGGTCTCGCCATGAATCTGCGAAGGGTCATGCTCAATTGAAAACTCTTCGTTCCACCAATGGGCATACGAACCGGCACCGGCACCCAATCGCTCGCTATTGTCGTTGCCGACCAAAGATTTCAAACGGCTAAGTACGGAACGAGTTTCGCTTGCCACATCACTGCGAAGTTCTGGCAGAGCATTCTCGGTCCAATCACAAAAAGTTGCCACATAGTTGGGTCCGCCGGCTTTGGGGCCAGGTCCGACACAAGAGTCTTTCCAACCGCCGAATGGCTGGCGACGAACGATGGCTCCGGTCGTGGTTCGGTTGATGTAAGCATTACCCACCTCAACCGTTTCGCGCCAAAGATCGATCTCGTGTGGGTCCAGCGAGTGAAGCCCGCCCGTCAAACCAAACTCGCTACTGTTTTGAATCTTGATCGCTTCTTCCAAATTCTCAACGCGAATCAAACCCAGCACTGGTCCAAAACATTCGGTCGTGTGATACCAACTGCCCGGCTGGACATTCAAACGGATTCCCGGACTCCAGTGGTTGGGATTGTTGTCAATCATTTTGGGTTCGATCAACCAAGTCTCGCCTTCGTCGAGTTTCGTCAGGCCTTGTTCGAGATATTGGTCTGGCTGGCGAATGACGGGCGTGACTGTTGAAGAAGCATTCCACGAACCACCGATCGTGAGACTCTCTGCGGCGTCTTTGAGCTGCTGGATAAATTTCGGGCTGTCGTAAACTTCTTTTTCTACCAATCCCAAACTGGTTGCCGAACATTTTTGACCGGCGTGACCAAACGCGCCGCGAACAAGGTCTTTCACAGCCAAGTCCATGTCAGCGGCGGCCGTGATGATCAAAGCATTTTTGCCGCTGGTTTCGGCGTAGAGTTGCAGTGACGGTCGCCATGATTGGAATAGCTGAGCCGTGAAAATGCTGCCCGTCAAAATCACGGAAGCCACTCGCGGATCGGAAACAAGCGCCTTGCCAGTTTCGCCGTCAACGGTTGGCGCGAATTGAAGTGCTTCCTTGGGCACACCGGCTTTCCATAATTGAGTGACCAACATCCAAGCCACTAAAACCGATTCGCGAGCCGGTTTCAAGATCACCGAATTGCCAGCCATCAACGCGGCAAGCACGCCGCCGGCAGGAATCGCGTAAGGAAAATTCCATGGTGGAGTGATCACAACCACGCCACATGCTTTGGCAGACGTTCCATCCATCCAGCCTGCGTCGCTCAAAGATTCCGCGTAGTAATTCGCAAAATCGATGGCTTCGCTGACCTCAACGTCGGCTTCGGTAATTGTTTTGCCGGCGTCCATTAGCATTGAACCAATCGTTTCACCTCGCTGCAGTCCCATTTCAACAGCGCATTGCTTGAGGATGGCGGCACGTCCCGCAACACCGACTGCTTCCCATTTTGGCTGGGCGTCGACTGCAGTTTTTAAAGCCGTTTCGATATCAGATTTGTTGGCCTGGCAAAATTGATAGGCTTTGTGGTCAGGGCGCGACGGGTCTTTGCCTTGCCCAGTAAGTTTGTCCGTTTTAAGTTCGCCACCGATTTGGATGGGAACGGGCTCGATCGTTTTGTTTTCCCAATTCGCAATGATGTCCGCCGCCCACTGACGATTGTCGGGAAGTGAAAAATCAGTATCCGGTTCGTTATGGAACGGATCGCCAACGGGAACTGGCTTAAGCGTTTGAGCATTTTCACCCAACCGATTTTGACTTCGGTTGGGTCCGGCAAGCAATTTTTCATCACGAGACAGTTCAACCGCCTCCAGAAACGCATTGCGTTGCTCGGTCCATTCGGGCGTGCCTTCACGAAGCGCAAACAATGCGCCAAGGAAACTGCCGGGCGCAGTATTTTCATCCAGCCGGCGGACGAGGTATGCAATCGCGGCTTCGAATTCTTTGTCCAAAACGACCGGAGCGTAAACGAGCAGCCCGCCCGAACGCTCACGAACTTCTTCGGCTTGTGCGTTGGCCATGCCTTCAAGCATCTCGAATTCGACTCGGTCCTGCACACCACGTTTTTCTCTCAGCAGCATCGCAAACGCAATGTCGAATAGATTGTGACTCCCAACTCCGATACGAACGGCTTCTGCGTTTTCGGGGCGACAAGCAAACTCAAGCATCCGTTTGTAGTTCGCATCGACTTCGAGTTTGCTGTGATAAGGAGCCTGCGGCCAGTCTTCAAGCGACGCCTCGACTTGCTCCATCGCAAGATTGGCGCCTTTGACCAATCGGATTTTGATCCCGGTGCCTGTACGTTTCTTTCGCTCGATCGCCCACGCGGTAAGCTCTTTTAGTACGACGTACGAATCGGGAAGATAGGCTTGGAGGACGATACCGGCTTCGAATTTTTCGAACGCAGGCTCGTCGAGGACGGATTTGAAAACGTCAACCGTGAGATGGAGGTCACGGTACTCTTCCATATCGAGGTTAACGAATTTTGGTCCGGCTGAACCGCCGCCGTCGATCGCGGCTTGGTAAATCGAACGCAGACGAGGCTTGATCGTTTCAATTGTTTTTTCGTAGCCAGTTAAACTGATTTGGCTGACGATTGCCGAAAGCTTGATCGAGATATAGTCGACGCCCGGTTCGGTTAATCGTTGGATGTTGTCGCGAAGTCTTCGGTCGGCTTCGTGGTCACCAAGAACGGCTTCACCGAGTTGGTTAAAGTTGACTCGAATCTTTGATTGCTTTCGTTGCTCAAGGTACTTCGCAAACTCTTTTTCTTCCGCCGAGATGATGACGTGAGCCGAGTCCTGTTTGACTTTCTTTTTGACTTGAGGCATGACGAGGCCGGGGAACCAGTCGGCCATTTGATTTCCGGCTTTGAGCGCCAGCCGATCAGTCGAGCTAAAATATTTCGGGACCCCATATTCATCGACCAGGCTGTCCATTCGATTGGCCGCACGCGCCGGGCGTTCCATTCGCAAGACTTGATCTGCCATTGCGATGGTGAATTTCTTTCCCGGTTCGTCACGCATCATGCGGGCCATCATCGCCGAACGATCACGCTCGGCGCGTGTTTCATTTTCGCGCGAATGCTTCAAAATTTCAGCCGCAAGTTTGACGGCAGATTGAGCGAGGTCTTGGAAATCAATATCGGAAGGATCAGCCATGAGTTTAAACCACGATGATTTAGGTGAAAGAATTTCATCTATTATCGTGAGCGAGGACGTCTAATTCTTGTAAAAATCGTTGGGTTGAAACACGATTTTTTGACAATTGCGACGTGTATAGATTGTCTATTGGGAATCCTTTACCAACAGTCCAAAGGCGGGCGACGGTTCATTCATGCATTCAATCACAACAACACAAACAAGGTAGCTTGACCTAATAAGCTACCGGCTTGTGATGTTCGGTCAGGCAGAATTTGGCCGCGAGAAATCTGCGACCAAAATCAGCATTAAAGCGAAAGAGCCGTTTGGATAAATTGCGCTGCCATTGGAACGGACCAAGTATTCACTCTGGCTACGCCAACATTGTACCAATGTCGGCTCGCTCTTTCACAAACGTATCCATGAATTCGCTGGCCGACATTTTTTCCAGTTTGGATAGATCGGCAAACGTCGCCATGATTGAATCGCATTGCTCGTTATCGAAAACGCCTGGCAACGCGTTCTTGAATTTCTCTTTCAAAACAGGAATGCCTTCGTCGCGCCGATTGCGATGTCCGATTGGATACTGAACCTCGATCCGATCGGTGCTTGATCCGTCTTTGAAGAAGACCTGAATGCTGTTGCCGATCGCTCGTTTGTCCAGATCGTAATAGTCTTTTGTGAAACTCTCATTTTCTTTCACAACCATTTTCTCGCGAATCGAATCAATGCGAGGGTCTTTGGCAAACGAATCGGTGTAGTGCTCAGCGGTCAACTCACCAAATACCAAACCGATCGCTGCCATGTACTGCAGACAGTGATCGCGGTCGGCAAAGTTATTAAGTGGCCCTTTCTTGTCGATGATCCGAACGCCCGGTTCCTGTGTCTCCATTTCAATGCGTTCGATTTCGTCCAAACGATCTTTCACGTCCGGGTGAAGCGTCATCGCACATTCGACTGCAGTTTGAGCGTGAAACTCGGCAGGGAAAGAGATCTTGAAGAGGATGTTTTCCATCACATAAGCATCAAGCGGTTGTGCCAAAGTGACTTGGTTGCCGCCGAACAGCACATCGGAAAAGCCCCAAACAGAAGCCGACATCGCGGTCGCGTACCCCATCTCTCCAGATTGAGCGATCAACGAAAGTCGTACCGCACGGCTAGTTGCGTCGCCGGCAGCCCAGCTTTTTCTGGAACCAGTGTTGGGCGAATGGCGATACGTCCGCAACGCGCCGCCGTCGATCCAAGCATTGGAAAGTGCGTTCAAAGTTTGATCGTAATCGCAGCCCAACATCTTGCTTGCCACGGCAGTACTGGCGATGCGGACAAGCAGCACGTGATCCAAACCGACTCGGTTGAACGAGTTGTCGAGGGCTAGGATGCCTTGGACTTCGTGGGCTTTGATCATCGCGGTGAGAATGTCGCGTACGGTTACTGATTCGCCTTTGACGCGACTTTGGTAATCGGCAACGGCCAAAATTGCGCCGAGGTTATCCGACGGGTGCCCCCACTCAGCAGCCAGCCAAGTATCATTGAAATCGAGCCAGCGAACGATCGCACCAATATCAAAAGCGGCTTTGACGGGATCAAGTTCAACGCCGGTTCCAGGCACGCGACAACCGCCTTGCATCGAAGCACCAGGAACGATCGGGCCAAGCATTTTTCGGCATTGCGGATAAGCCAAAGCAAGGAAGCCACAGCCGAGGCTATCCATCAAACAATGGTGAGCGGTTTCATAAGCCAACTCGCTTGTGATTTCATGGTTGTGAATGTAGCTGGCGATATCAACGAGTAGCGAGTCCATCGAGGGCTCCGTGAAAATAGTTTGAGTTCAGTGCGTCCAACGACGCACACTGTATCGAGCCGGCCCAAAGCCAGCATTGAAGTCGAAATTGACCAAGCGAAGATTGTAACAAATGGTTTTCGTTTAGCCGATGGCAAGCAAAAGCGAGCGTGCAGCTTTCTACGGTCGCCACAGAGGCTCTCGATCAGTGCGAAAAATGTGGGGCGAAGCAATTTGTCGCGGGATTCACTGGTCGGCATGGGCTTCCGACGGGAAGGTTTTTACGATACCTACGCCGCGAAAGCGAAGGTGGTTGAATTAAATCTGATTGTAAAGCGAGGCCAAAACCACATCGTGGGTGTGCCCGTAGGGGCTCTGCGTAAAAACCATGTTGAACGTCGATTTTGCCTCAGGAAGGATCTTTATCGGAAGGCGAATCGTACAGGGTGAATTTGAGTCCGTCGCGTTCGCCCTTTTCGAGTGGCACAACACCCGTGGGTTTGTATTCAACGACCACCTGCGCAACAGTACGGCCACGAATGAGGTCCAATGCACGCTCTAATCCATAAGCACCCATGTACTCGGAGCGAATCGCGACGAAGCGTTTGCGCAGTTCCGGTTCGATGCTGGGAACAATCTCATTGCAGGATTTGAGAAGCTCAGGGATCGTCTCGCCAATGATGGGGATGTCATGCGGTTTTGCCATGGTTCTGAGACGCCCAACGAGTGAACTTATGCCAATGCGATTTTATTTAAATCACAACCACTGTCTTAAGTAATCGTTGGTGCGGCTGATTTGATTTCGTCGCTTGCTTTGTCTGCGTACTGCTTAAAGTTCTCGCGAAACTTTTGGGCAAGCACTTGAGCCGTTTTATCGAACGCTTCGGGGTCGTCCCAGGTTCCGCGCGGTTGTAGCAAACGTCCCGGCACGCCGATGCAAGACTTGGGAACCGTCAATCCAAAAATCGGATCAGTTACGTAATCGGCCGTCGCCAACGTTCCATTGTGGATCGAATCGATGATCGCGCGTGTGTACTCCAAACTAATTCGTGAACCGACTCCGAACGCACCGCCGCTCCAGCCAGTGTTAACCAACCAAGCACTTGAGCCGTGTGTCAACATTTTCTCGGCCAACAATTCGGCATACTTCGTTGGATGCCAAGCCAAAAACGCTGCGCCGAAACAGGCTGAAAATGTGGCTTCAGGATCTTTGACGCCAACCTCTGTCCCGGCAACCTTCGCGGTGTAGCCACTAATAAAGTGATACATCGCTTGGGCAGAATTCAGTTTGCTCACCGGAGGTAACACGCCGAACGCATCGCAGGTGAGGAAGATAATATTTTTGGGTGAGTCCGTCACACAGGGAATTTTTGCGTTGTCGATATATTCGATTGGATAAGAGCAACGCGTGTTTTGCGTAATGGAAACATTGTCGTAATCGATGACGTGGCTGACTGGGTCTTGAACTGTATTCTCAAGGACCGAACCAAATCGAATCGCGTTGAAAATCTGCGGCTCTTTTTCGGCAGAGAGATTGATGCACTTTGCGTAACAGCCACCTTCGATATTAAAAACGCCGTTGTCCGTCCAGCAATGTTCGTCGTCACCGATCAGTGGACGAGTTGGGTCAGCAGACAGAGTTGTCTTTCCCGTTCCCGAAAGACCAAAAAACAATGAAACATCATTGTGCTGCTCGCCAACGTTACACGAGCAGTGCATCGAAAGGATCTCACGTTTGGGCATCAAGTAATTCATGATTGTGAAGACGCCTTTCTTCATCTCGCCGGCGTATTCGGTTCCAAGAATCACCATCTCTCCACGATCAAAATTCAGAGCAACGCAAGTATCTGACTCGACGCCTTCGACTGATTGGTCGGCTTTCTTTTGGCCAGCGTTGTAAATCACATAATCCGGTTCGCCAAAATCTGCGAGTTCTTCGGCAGTCGGGCGGATCAGCATGTTGTGCATGAACAACGCATGGTACGCACGCGAACAAATGACCCGAATCTTCAAACGGCAATCTGGGTCCCAACCAGCGAACGCGTCGAGCACGTAGAACTGTGGGCATTCGTCAAGAAACTCAACCGCCGACTCGCGCAATTTTTCAAATGAGTCCTCTGAAAACGGAATGTTGACATCGCCCCACCAGATGTCCTTGTCGATGCTATCCTGTCTGACAATTCTTTTGTCTTTAGGGCTACGCCCAGTTTTCTCACCCGAACGAGATGAAAGCCCACCCGTACTGGTGATGGTTCCGTTGTCGTATTGAAGTGCTTCCTCGTACAGTCGCGAAGGGGCCGTGTTTCGCAAAAGGCCTTCTGGAAACTCACCGCGTTGAACTGCTGCGACTCGGGAATTGGTTGCTGTGGCCATGATTTTGATCCGGCTATATTTTGGCTTATTGAAATTGGCGATAAATTTTTGCTCAGAGTATGGGCAAAATTTAAGTTGCTTGTTGATCAGTAATTTGAATCAAGCGTAGCGTTGCGACTGATTCAATGAAAGTCGATTCGTATACCTTTACTAGCATTTTACTAATCATTTTGAAGAAGATTTTATCCTTAGCGACGCCGCTAACGTTTGTCATCTAGCAACGAGTTGATGTAATGTTGATAATCTTATTTCAAGCGATCGTAATTGCGATCCATCACAAAAAGTCATCCAACATATGGAACCAACAATGCCGACAGGAAAGGCTTCAGAAAGTGAGCCCGAGACAGCAGGCGCTCGCTTTCGAAAAGCGATGGCGGAAGAGAATCCGCTTCAGATCCCTGGAACAATCAACGCGTATTGCGCTTTGCTTGCCGAGCGTTCAGGCTACCGTTCAATTTATCTCTCTGGCGCAGGGGTTGCGAATGCTTCGTTCGGCATGCCCGACCTGGGTATGACTTCCATGTCAGACGTGGTTGCCGACATCGAACGAATCACGGCCGTGTCTTCTCTGCCGTTGCTCGTTGATGCGGATACCGGTTGGGGGCATGCGCTGTGTATCGCGAGAACCGTCAAAGCGTTCATAAAAGCTGGCGCTGGCGCGATGCACATCGAAGACCAACGAGCCGCCAAACGTTGCGGACATCGCCCGAATAAGGCAATCGTTGAAACGGGCGAGATGGTCGATCGGATTCATGCCTGCGTAGATGCTCGTACCGACGAGTCGTTTGTCATCATGGCTCGAACCGATGCGCTGGCTGGCGAAGGGCTGGACGCGGCGATTGAGCGATGTCAAAAATACATCGAAGCCGGAGCCGACGTGATTTTCGCCGAAGCCATTACCGATCCCGACGAATACCGAAAATTCACCAGTTCGCTCGACGCCCCCGTTTTGGCCAACATGACGGAGTTTGGAATGAGCCCGTTGATGACCACCGAAGAACTTAAAAACGTTGGCGTCGATTTAGTGCTCTATCCGCTGTCGGCGTTTCGAGCAATGAGCGCGATCGCAGATGCGGTTTATCGTTCCATTAGGGCTGATGGCACGCAATCGGCGGTGGTGGACAAAATGCAAACACGAGATGAACTTTATTCAGTGCTGGACTATCACAAATACGAGCAGATGATCGATCAGATTTTGAATAAAACTGCTGGTAAATAAAAGTTCAAACAAACCGGGATTGGCTTGGCAATTCAGTTCAAGCATCGCTTTCAAAATCAATTTAAAAACTCAAAACCAAAACCTTAATAACGAGAATCAACATGGCTAAAAAAACAGGTGGCTTGGCTGGCGTGGTCGCTGGCGAAACAGCAATCGCAACCGTCGGCAAAGAGGGCAAAGGGCTTAACTACCGCGGCTACTCCATTCATGACTTGGCTGAAAACGCGACATTTGAAGAAGTCGCTTTTCTATTACTGTTTGGTCATCTGCCCGTTCAGAAAGAGCTGGATAGTTTCAAATCACGTTTGGCAAACAATCGTTCTCTTCCGCAGAGTTTGCGAGAAACGTTAAAAGCGATTCCCGGCAATGCACATCCGATGGACGTCTTGCGAACGGGCTGTTCGATGCTGGGCGTGCTCGAATCGGAAACTTCATTTGATCAGCAAATGGAAAAAGCCGAACGGCTGCTAGGCAGTTTACCTTCGATGTTGGTGTACTGGCATCGTTACACCAAAGACAAAGTCGAAATTGATTTTGAGTCGAGTCAGGATTCGATCGCCGGATTCTTTTTAGAAAAAATGCATGACACGCCACCTACCGATTTGCACAAACGGGTAATGGACGTCTCATTGATTCTTTATGCCGAGCATGAATTCAACGCCTCAACGTTTACCGCCCGCGTTTGCACGGCGACTTTGTCAGATCTTTATTCCGCAATTACAGGGGCCATCGGAACGTTGCGAGGCCCGCTGCACGGCGGTGCCAACGAAGCTGCGATGGAGTTGATTGAGAAATTCCAAACAGCAGACGAAGCCGAAGCCGGCATCATGGAAATGCTTGCCAATAAATCCTTGATCATGGGATTTGGCCATCGGGTTTACACTGTTTCCGATCCTCGCAGCGATGTCATCAAAGGCTGGTCGAAGAAACTTTCCGAAGCCAATGGTGATAAAGTTTTGTATCCCGTTTCTGAACGGATCGAGCAAATCATGTGGCGTGAGAAAAAGCTGTTTCCAAACCTCGATTTTTACAGCGCTTCGGTGTATCACTTTCTCGGCATACCGACAGAAATGTTCACGCCAATTTTCGTTTTGTCACGAGTCACTGGTTGGGCAGCTCACGTATTTGAACAACGCTCAAACAATCGCTTGATTCGACCTGGCGCAGACTACATCGGGCCAGGTGATCAGGAATGGGTCGCAATCGAGAACCGCAAAGTTTCTCAAGAAGTGTAATTTGGTTGGAATTTTCCAAACAAATGTGAAACATTAACTCGGTGGCCATCCACCGAGTTTTTTTGCGCTACCAGGTTTGCGGTCGCCATCTCGCGTTTAAGCACAATCGCCTTTGTAAAAAAAAAACGGCAAGAGCTTTTACGCTTTCGCCGTTGTTTGCCTGAGGCCGATCTCTGGAGAACAACCTTGTTCATCCAGATAACCAATTTTGATTATCGCATTTCCATATCATCAAAATTGAACTAATTAATTTTGGCTTAGAGCCCTCCTCCACCACCCTGAGGAGGTCCCGGAGGACAGTTGTATCCAATAACCACGCAGAAAATGATTTCAAAGGTTCCATCCTGTAGCATTCCCGCTGATTCGATTTCGAAATCCAGTATCTCATGGCCTTCGGGTAACTCATTCTGGATGTCGATCATGATGTCATACACTTGCCCCCAAGCCTCATCCTGCGATAGGCTCGGATTAAGGCCCACTCCGATGACTTCAATTGGCCCTATTTCATAAGTAGTCAAATCGGCCATCACCGTTTGGCTGCCGGCCAGCACCACGCCTAGTGTGAGTAAAACTGTAACAATTTTTAACGTACGAAACATAAAGAATCTCCTAAAGAAAAAGCTGAAAAAGAATTGAAAAGCTCTCTCTAGACGGACCTCTATCGCAAGCGTGCCTCAACGCCGTCGCCGTCACGTCTAAAGAAAAGTGGAAGAGAAGCTAGAAACAAAACATCGTTTGATTTATTGCTTTGATTCCGTGTGCGCAATTCGTCTCAATTGGCACAGTTTGAATTTGAAAAGTTGGTGAAAAGAATTTGTTAACGTCTACCAGTTATTCCCGCGTCTCACAGGATCTGTGTCAAAAAAAACAGCTCGAAATATCGAACCAATGATGCGGAACTTTTGTTGAAAAAACAGATGTGCAAGACTCGGCAAGAATTCTGAGAAAAACTAAAGTGGTAATTCACGCCGTTTCGCGTTAAACTGGCCATTGAATGTCGATGAATCGAACACTGCACCTACCAAGAGGGTCATCCCGCCTCTTGGAAATCTCATCACTTTGCAGTGTGGATTTCCTGGGCATAATTGGAGCTCAATTTCAAAGCCATCTAATGCTGCCTTCTCTCTACCAACTCACATTTCTCATTTTCGCAACAATCATGTTGTCGAATTTTGACATTAGTGATTTGGCTAAAAAGAGGCACACGCCCTCGCCCAATACAACACGTGAGACTGAATCAGGAATCGAAAGGTTCGGTAAAAATACTCCTTTGGCCGAGAACCCATTGACCGACACGCCTTTCGCAGAAATTTGCCGGGCCGAATTGGAATCGTTGGCCCCTGAGAGTCCGGAGTATGTCGTTGCAAAATTCAAATTGACCAACGCATTGAGATTTTCAAATCTGCCGGCCGCCTACGCCAGCGCGACCGAATCGCTTCAGCTCGCAAAAAAAATTGAAGATCCAGACTTTCTTGTTGTTGCACTCGCTCAAGTTAACGTTATCGATTGCTTAATCAACGGAAATGGTGAGGACAGGAAAAGCCCTCTGGATTCATTTGAACTTACATTGTCAGAAAACGCTTCCGCAGAACTCGTTTATTTTTACAATTCGGCAATGCTGGACCTGGTTTTTTGGACATCCAGATTCGACGTGTCGACAACAGAATTCCTGCGGCCTCTTCAAGACGCTTCACGACTGTTAGATGACGATCTACTAATTCAACTACAGTCACAAGAGTTTTATACCCATCTATTTTGGCAATTTGAAAATTCTTCTGATGATAAAAAATCGGATTTGACGAAACGTCTCGAATCCGCAAGCAGGGATTACCTCGATGCAAAAACGTTGCTTGAAATGGCGAAGATGATCGATGGGGCCAATCCCAAAAAAACACAATTGAAACACGGGCTTGCTGCCGTAACGGAAGCAGAATTGACTGGCAATCAATTTCTCATTTACAAAACACAATTATCAACAGCGAATATCTACTGGCAACTCAATGATTTGGAGAAAGCGAAGCAACACTATCAGTTGGCAAACCGTGCAGCCAACTACCTGAAAGCTCAATTCTTAATTTACGAAGCAAAATCACATTTAGCTCGCACCGAAAGACGTCTGGGCAATTCACAGAGCGAACTGGCACTGCTTGAGCAAATTGAACAAAGCGCTGTCTTCGCAGACCTTTCCTATGCCACAAAAAACAACATCTTCCGTGCGCTCTGCTTGCTCCACCAATCGCTGGGCAACGAGACAGATGCCGAAAACTATAAATCAAGAATTATGCCGCGCGGCGCGGTCACTGAGATTCACAAATTAACCCAACAAGCCAAAGCGCATCAGGAATTGCGCCTTGCTGAAAAACAAGAATCGCTAAACGAAATTGATTCCCTATACAAACAGCAGCAACTCACCGACGCAAAATGGAAAGCGAAACTCGATTGGCTTCGTGCTTATGGAATGGCCATCACACTGGTGGCGGTTTCTTTGGCAATGCTCAGCGCAATCATATTTATTCGAAAACGTTTGGTCATGGTCAAAAAACTTCTTGTCAATGAGCGCGAGAACATTCGTCAAAGCAGGCAACAGTGCGCCGACCTGACACACCGACTCAATCGGGCGCAGCGAATGGAAAGCCTGGGATTGATGGCCGGAAGCGTGGCACACGACTTCAATAATATCCTGGTCGGGGTACTTGGAAACGCTGAAGTGCTGCAGATGAAGAACGAAAATTCAGATGGAGAATTTAGAATTGCTCGCATCAATAGCATCATCAACTCAGCTGAAAAAGCCGCAAGTCTCAGTAAGCAGATGTTGGCGTATGCTGGAAAGCAAAAAATCGAAAGACACGCACTGGATTTGAATGAAGCCGTTTTGCAGTACGAGTCCATACTTTCGTCCGTCTGCGAGAAACACAAACTTGTTTTTGAGTTGCCTGAAAAATCCCCACCGGTATCCAAAGTTGATCTGACACAAATCGAACAGGCTTTGCTAAATCTGGTCACCAATGCCACTGAAGCATCGCCAGCGGGAAGCCCGATCACCATCAAAACCGGTCATGAATCCATCCAAAGTGTCGAAACGGACAACCGTCTTTACGGCACACGCAGTCAAGGAGGCGAGTTTTGCTTCATCGAAGTCACCGATCAAGGAACTGGAATCGCCGAAGTTGAAATGGATCGAATTTTCGAGCCGTTTTTTACAAACTCGGATTCCAATAGCCGAGGCTTGGGGCTGTCTGTTGTTTATGGCGTCGTCCAAAGCCACGATGGGTTGATTCGTTGCTCATCAAAAATTGGAATCGGCACGACGTTTCGAATCCTCTTACCCATGTCGGTTGAAGAAATCCAACAACCCATCGATCCAAGCTCTGACTCGGGGTTCCATTTACAACCCCCTTTCTCTGGTTCGGAACCAAGCTACAAGGAAGCACATTACAAGGAAGCACATTACAATATTCTCGTCATTGACGATGAAGAATCAGTCATTGAGCTTTGTGAACAGGCGCTCGGGCTCAACGGCTGGAACGTCAGGTCTGCATTGGGTGGTGTGGCTGGTTTTGAAAAAATCAAAAGGCACGCCGACAAAATCTCCTGCGTCTTGCTGGACGTGATGATGCCCGAGATGGGAGCAAACGAGTTGATTCGCGAACTCGAAGCACTCCGTATCGATGTTCCAATCGTACTAATGAGCGGATTTAGCCAAACCAAGATTGAGTTCTTTTTGGAAAAACCTCAAGTCGTAACGATCATTCAAAAGCCGTTCCGTCTTATTGAACTTCAAGAAGCAGTTGAACAGGCCGTCAGAACGCGCATCACTGGCTAACCTGACTGGCCAAATCTGCTGGCCAAGTAGCATCTTCCTCGAAAAATTCCGTCTATGCGCTGCGCCGGGCTGTTTGCCTCAACCGCAGACTTTACCAATTCCGCACGACTGTTCATTCCAGTCTTTCTTCGCGGTTCCGCACTGCCCGAACATCCATTGGGTCAAAACGATTGAATCACAAGTTAGTGTTAGTCTGCTTATCACGGTTGAACGATACAACTTACAGGTGGTTTTCGAATCAAAGCACCCTACTTTCGATTCAAGCCATTCAAGCCGTATTAATCGTGCATTTCGATCAACCGACTTACAAGGAAGTAACGTTAGCGATGGCAGGAAATACAGACTCGCAATCAAAATCTGCTTCAACGTTCAGCCGACGAAGCGCCCTCAAAGCCGCTTCTGTTGCAGCGTTATCGGCGCTTGCCTCAAAGAAGTCAAAGGCTCAGGAGCCAGCCCGCAACTTGGTTCAAATTGGTAAACGAACCAAGACAGAAATCTCGCCGCTTAAGGTTCGCGCGATAAAAGACTATCGCCAGAGTCTGGCACAGTACGGTGGAAAGCTCTCCGTTTCGACGCGCGAGTTGTTCTTGACCGCCGAAGAGCCAGACAAGATTCACTTTGGTGTCGTGGTAATTGGATCGGGCTACGGAGCTTCAATCGCGGCAGCAAAATTATCGCAGCGCCTGCGTGACGAACATCGCATTTGCATCCTCGAAAGAGGGAAAGAGTGGATCCCTGGAACGTTCCCCGATACGTTTGCCAAAGTATCAGGAAACGCGCGGTCGGTGCTTTCGGGGCCCACCAAGGGTCAGCTGACCCAGCCGCTCGGCCTGATGAATTTGATGATGAACGATGAAGTCAACATTCTCTCTGGCAATGGACTTGGTGGTGGCTCACTCATCAACGCCAGCATCGCACTGCGTCCGCACTTCGAAGTGTTCCAGCAATCCCGCTGGCCGATGGCACTTCAAAACAGTGAAGTACTCGGGCCTTACTACGATCGTGTCGCCAACGCGTTGAGTCTCAGCAGAACGCCTTTTGACCAAACTCCAAAAGTCCGTATGCGCCGTCTGGCGGCCGCGCGACTGAGTAACAACCCGTCGTTTTTCGATCGCTCGCATCTTTCGGTCATGTACGACTATCGCCATTTGGATCAGCAAATGCGAAACAAGCAAGGCATGATCCAGCGTCCGTGTACTTTGTGTGGCGACTGTATCAATGGCTGCAACATCGGTGCGAAAAATACGCTGGCCCACAACTACTTGCCCGTCGCCCGGCACAACGGAACAGAAATGTACACGCAGGTTCAAGTCGACAAAATTGAAAAACGTCGTGACGGGTTCTATCGAATTCACTGCACGTACATTGATGATCAATACGAAAAAATTACACGTCACCCCGTCGCAATCAACACACAAATGGTCGTCGTGGGCGCCGGCAGTCCAAGCAGCGCCACGATTTTAATGGACTCAGAGAGTGAGAATTTGAAGTTCTCTCCAAAACTTGGCCACCACTGGTCAGGCAACGGAGATACGATCGGGTTTGTGATCGGCATGCAAAACGGCACAAACATTGGTGGGTTTGGCGCCTATCATTCCACCAAAGCCCCCGTTGGTCCAACCGTCCAAACAAGTTTAAATTTCTATCGCGATGTTGAACTCCGTCGACGATTGTTAATTCAAGATGCAGCAATCCCTCGCGGTGTAAGCAATCTATTTACGGCGCTGCTTGGGGACACTGGACTTGATCACTCGATGGCGATGCTTGGCATGGGCCATGACGAAGGACGGGGACGCTTGATCAAGAAAAATGGCCGGTGGCAAGTCAAATGGGAAGGGCTCAAGGAAAGCAAATATCGGAAAATGGTATTCGGCGAATTTGACAAACTTGCACGAGCACACGGCGGACGATACAAGCGATTAAAAGCGTTCGGTGACAACCTGGTTACCGTGCATCCACTAGGCAGCTGCGGAATGTCAGACACTCCAGAAGGCGGTCCGGTCAATCACCTTGGCCAAGTCTACGACTATGAACTGGGCGGGCACCTTGATCAGACAGGCAACCTAGCAGTGCACCCAGGCCTCTACGTGGCCGATGGTTCGGTAATTCCGACAGCGTTGGGCGTCAATCCGTACATGACCATCGGAGCTATTTCCGATCGCATCGCCGAGCATATCGTCAATAATCCGGCACACGCAAATTTGTTTGCTTAGCGAACCATTTACGTTTAGATTCGGTGGCTTGATTGTGCGCCCTTGATCATTCGATTGCTTGATCATTCGACTGCTTGTTCATTCGATTGCTTGTTCGTTTTCCGTTAAGGCAATTCGCACGTAACGCGCCTCCGATCTCTTCTTGTTGGTCAGTTAGCTCCATTGAAATTCTTCCAATTCATATTTCGATGGTCGTGGCGCCTGCTTTTGGTTGCAATACTTTTTTTCAACCTCCGCCTCTACGCGCCATCGCCGCTACCTAGTGACAACGCTCACATTCCCAAGACACTAATCCGCCAGCTCAATGCCAGCCGAGCCGTTTTGGAGACTGATACTCCTAAGCAGATGCAGCACCTGTTTCCCGAGGGATATTATTTTTGCTACGTCTTGCACGGTTTGACGTGGGTCGAAGCCGCGATTCGGGAACCAACTCATGCTCCCGAAGCCATCCAACAGGCCAAATTCGCATTCAAACATTTAGAGTCGGCTGACGGAAAGGCTCCGTTTGATCCAAAGTTGCCGCCGGACCACGGCATGTTCTATTCGGCTTGGAAAGCACATTTGTTGGCCGGGATTGTGTTGATTCAAAACGGCGAATCAGAAGAAGAGCTCAATCAGCTTCAACGCGATTGCGATTCGCTTGCCACCGCGGTGTGGCCTTGCGATTCAATTCCTGCAATCCACGCGATGAAAACTTACGATT
>CAYZGP010000019.1:40700-49212 GCA_964478065.1 uncultured Pirellulaceae bacterium | reverse complement strand
GCGGTGTGGCCTTGCGATTCAATTCCTGCAATCCACGCGATGAAAACTTACGATTCGATAACGGGAGAGCAGCGCTACCAATCCGTTATCGACAAATGGCTTGCAGACACCCGTGACCGGCTTGATCCAGCAACGGGTCTAATTCCACATGTCAGTCTATTGCCCGATGGACGTCGCAACAGTGTTGCCCGCGCAACATCGCAAATGATATTGCTTCGGATGTTGCCTGACTTGGACGCCGAGTTTGCCAAACAACAGTACGAAGTCTTTCGCGAACGTTTCTTGACGAAATTTATCGGTATCCCATGCGTCTTCGAATACCCAGATGGATCGGAGAGCAATGGCGACATCGATTCTGGTCCACTAATTTTTGGCAGAAGCCTGTCCGCAACCGTGTTTATGATCGGCACGGCTCAGGTTTTCGAAGACCAGCCAACCGCCGACGCTATCGCCATCGCAGGTGAAACCGTCGGTTTGCCTTGGACAACTGGCGACAAAAAATCATACGTGGGTGGCGTTTTGCCGATCGGCGACATCATGGTGGCTTATTCGCACAATGCCCGGCCATGGTTTGACGGACAGCAACATGTTCCAAGCCAAAAGCCGCTTTCAAGATTTTGGCGAATTTGGGTCCACGCAATTTCGCTTTTGTTTCTTGTTCCCACGATCGTTTTGTGGCGAGTCAAAAAACGCAGACTTTCAAAGAGAGCCGAGCCGGCTGATTGAAAGTTAAACATCACGTTGGAAATTGGCTATCATCACGACGTCCGATTTGCCATTGGTCTTTTCACATCACGAAAATGTATTCACATTTTGCCAATTACGGTTTGACGAAACGAACTGCCAAGCATAAAGTTGTAGTCCCGTCTGTTGGAGAGTGAGGTCCGCGAGGGGGAGCCGTGAACCGTGGTCAGGCCAGAAATGGTGCAGCCCTAAGCGGGGTACTCTTGTGCGGGCCTCTCTCCCCAACAGACGCTTTTTTATGCGCGTCGGTTGGTAGCCCGCATCGGCTGATGCCTGTGGCCTACACAAAACGCTTGAGCGCGTACTTTCTTTTTCCAAACCGCAATACGACTGTGGTTTCGCTTGCGAGGTCGGCTGAAGTGAGGCGATATTTTGGATCTTCAACACGACGATTGTTGACGTAAACGCTTCCTTGTTGGATCCCGCGTCGGGCATCACCGTTACTTTTGGTCAAACCCGTTTTGGCAAGTGCGTCGATCAGCCCAAACCCTTCGCCTTCAAATTCAGATTTTGGCGATTCAGCATTGGGCACGCCTTTGAAAATTTGCCCAAGCAATTTGTCAGTCAGGTCTTTGATTTCCGCGCCGAAAAAAATATCCGTCGCCTGTTGTGCGACTTTCAATCCTTCATCGCCATGAATCAACAACGTCAATTGCTCAGCAAGTTTCTTTTGGCTTGCGCGTTCTTGCGGCGCGTCGGCTCGTGCATGATCAAGCGCCTCAATCTCTTCTTTTGATAACTCAGTCAAGAATCGCAAGCACTTGCCCGTGTCTTCATCTGCAACGTTGAACCAGTATTGGTAGAACTCGTAAGGGCTCGTTCGTTCAGGCGAAAGCCAAATCGCGCCGGATTCTGTTTTGCCCATTTTTGTGCCATCGGACTTGGTCAGCAACGGACAAGTCATCCCGTACAACTGGGCACTAAACATCCGTCGGCCAAGATCGATTCCAGCTGTTACATTGCCCCACTGATCGCTTCCACCAATCTGCAACTCGCAACCGTGCTCTCGATTTAAGTGTACAAAGTCGTATGCCTGCAGAAGCATGTAGCTGAACTCGGTGTAGCTCAAACCGGCCTCGCTCGTCAAACGGCTCTTAACGGAGTCTTTGCCAAGCATCACGTTGACTGGAAAATTCTTTCCGACGTCACGCAAGAATTCGATGTAACTAAATTTGCTCATCCAGTCGTTATTGTTAACCAACAACGCCGAATGATCGCCACAATCGAAATCGAGAACGTGACGCATTTGAAGCTCGATGCCTGCCAGATTGGCCGCCAACTGCTCTGGCGTCTGCAAGTTTCGCTCGGCGCTTTTACCGCTTGGATCGCCAATCATTCCCGTCGCACCGCCAGCAATCGCGATCGGTTTATGACCGGCTTTTTGAAAACGCCGCAACATCATCAGCGGAAGCAAACTTCCCACATGCAAACTATCGGCAGTCGGATCAAAGCCCGCATACAAAGTCCGCGATCCAGATGAAAGCCAGCCCGGCAAAAAATCATCCGCGGTGGTTTGATGGATCAATCCGCGCCATTGTAAATCCGCAAAAATATCAGTCATAAATCGGTTCGTTTAATTATGTGAATGCATTGGCTCTTGTTTAGAGAATGGCTCAATGCGATTAGGTTCGGGAAAACCGCAGATTCTAATCAAATAAACGCACGAGGTCATTCCGTAGACTCGTTTTCTGGAAATTACAGGATTTGGTAGGCTGATTGAAACCCCTATTCGCATCGCTTGAACCGCAGTCCAAGGCGCCGGTTATAAAAATATGCTTGGTCATTCGATTTGTCCTACATGCGACTCTGAACATTTGAATTCAGCAGATTGCTAACTTGGGCGTTGTCGGTGTGCATGCTGGTATGCTGTGGTGCCGAAATCGCAGTGGCGAGGTAGAAAGTTAATGCGAGACGCAAAAAATCATTCGCGAAATTTCTTTCATAACCGTGGCTATGGCCAAAACGGCTCTGTGTAACCTCAGATGGATTCGCGGCGATAGAAAATTCGTCGGCCCACAAAAATCATCGCCGCAACAATTGCAGAAATTGCAATCGCAGAGATCCAAATCGGCACACGCTCCAGTAGCAACAGCGGCAACGCGATCGTGATCATTCCGCCGCCAATAAACGGAGCCGAAATTGGGGCGGCAAGTGCATAATCCTCGGCAGCACCGGACTTCAGCTCAGGGTCCACCATTCGCAACAACACAAAACCCGTCGCGGTCGTTCCAGTCGACATTCCGTAATTGATCAGCCCAAGTTGAAACCAATGTTCCTGTGGCAACAGCCAGCGCGAGATGAACAGTAGGCACACCGCGGTCCAAATTCCGCCACAAACAAACAAGACAGAAAACGGAACAAGCATCGCTGCAACGGCTTGTAAATTAAGCGAAGTAATCGCGGCCACGACCAGGACGTCCATCGCCATCGAAGTCAATCGGCTAATCGTTTCGCCATCAACACGATGACTTTGGCCAAATAGACCAAGCAATTTTTGAACGATCAAGCCACCGAACAGCGTGTAGATGAAAAGCGGGAAATCAACCACGTTGGAAATGGAAAGCCGCTTTGAAAGCTGAGCCTGAGCACCTTCGACAGCTTCACCGGCAAACATGGAATCCAACCAACCGGCAAGACTCATTACCCCAGTCTGCATCGCCATTCCGATTACGAAAGCGAGCGACAACAGGATGATTTGGGAAAGTAGTGAGGCGATTGCCCCCCGTTCAGTTTTTAATCCGATTAAACCTTTGAACACACTGTCACTGCCTGGCTTGGATCCGGTTTCTTGTAACTTAAGTGAATCCTCATTGGAATTAGTTTCAGGTTTTGTGATCCAGTTGCGACGGACGCCGATATTTATCCAGAAAATCCCCGTGACGATCCCGTAAACCAATCCGCCTGTCGCCATCAGCATCCCAAGGTCTTTTCCGCTTTCAACCATCACGGTTGGATGGGCGAAAACCTCTCCCATCGCGGCCGCGGTTCCATGCCCGCCTGCAAAACCTGTTTCGATCAACATGCCAAACGAATTTGGGACGTTGTAAAAGGATTGGACAATGAGCCATGTCGCCAACAAACCAACGGCAGTTTCACCCAACACAATGATCCAGACCATCAAGCCCTGCTGGCCAACTCGTCGCGCGCTTTCCTTGGCAGGGGTCGATGTTTTCTCAAGCAACATTCCGGCGAACACGACCGCAATCAACCACCCCGGCCACTTACCCAATACGCCAGATATGTTTGCCGTCCATTCGCCCAGCGCTGCGAAGGTTGATTGCTCACCTAGTTGCAATCCGAGTTGAACCAACCCCAGCCCAACCAACCCAGCGATCACTGAAGCCGGAATATAGAACCATTTGAATAGCGGAATGGACTGGCGCAGCAGCACACCAACGAGCAGCAAAACCGCGACCACTACCAGAGCTTGAGTCATTCCATATTCCAAATCGACTTACGCAACAACGCTCTTTTTTCGGTCGTTCAAAACTTGCTGGGCAGCCAATTTTCCCGGCCCGCCAATCACACAACCACCCGGATGCGTTCCTGATCCGCATTGATAGTAACCTTTTATCGGCGTGCGATATTGGTTCCAACCGGGAGCCGGCCGATTCAAGAACATTTGCGAATCCAACAATTCACCCGCAAAAATATTGCCTTCGGTGAGTCCAACTAATCTTTCAATATCAAGCGGCGTAATGATTTCGCGATGCAAAACTAATTTGCCAAATCCCGGAAAGAACTCTTCAAGCGTTTCCTGAACGGTGTCACCCAGATTTTCTCGCTCGGCATCCCAATCGCTTTCAGCCAGGTGATACGGAGCGTACATCACAAAGCACGACATGATGTGTTTTCCCGACGGCGTCATATCAGGGTCAATCGTTGACTGAACACAGCAATCGAGAAACGGCCTGCGACTGTAACGGCCCGCTTGACAGTCGGCGAAGGCTTCTTCGAGATAGTCAATCGACGGTCCAACGTTGGTGAAGCCTGCGTAGATATCTTTTCGGCCTTCCAAACCGGGAAACTGAGGCACGTCACTGAGCGCGAAATTCACTTTGGCCGCCGTACCTTGAAACTTGAAATCGTTGATCGCAGTGACGAGATCTTCAGGCAAATCATTGGGCTCAACCAACTGCGTGAACGTTCGTTTAGGATCCAGAGCACTGACCACAACATCAGCATGAATGACGGTTCCGTCGTCAAGCCTCACGCCAGACGCAACGCCGTTTTCATAGACGACTTGATCGACCGGAGCATTTAGTTGAATCGTGCCGCCGAGCGATTCAAACGCTTTGGCAAGCACTTGAGTAAAACCACCGTTGCCGCCTTTGTGGAATCCCCACTCACCAAATTCGCCATCGTACTCACCCAATTTATGGAACAGCCAGACGAGCCCGGACTCTTTCGATTTAGGGCCGACTTTAGAGCCAATGATGCCACTCGAAGCGATCATGGCTTTAATCAAATCACTCTCGATGTAATCGTCCAGAATTTCAGCAGCGCTGCACTCGTTAAATTTGGTGATCATTTCCTGAACTTCAGGATCCAGGTTTTCCATATACTCTTTAAGCTCAGCCATCACTGCGATGTCGCGTGGGTCTTGGCTGAGACTGTTTGGTGGGATGCGATCCATCCAGGGCTTGAGCGCGAAACAGACTTTGTTGATCAAATGGCTAAGCTCTTTATAGCCTTCGGCGTCTTCGATCGAGTGCCTTGCGATCTCGTGATAATTTTCATTGGAGTCGGCCCCCAAAATAAGATACTCACCATTGAAGCCAGGTTGAAACGTGTTCGCTAACGGAAGAATCATCAACCCATGCTCGGCCAAATTAAGATCCTGAACAATGTCTGGGCGCAGCAAACTGATCGCGTAAGAAAAAGTCGTGAATTTATAGCCTTCGACCAGCTCTTCGGTAATCGTTGCACCTCCGACAAACTCTCGTCGTTCAAGCAACAATGTTTTCAATCCGAATTTTGCCAAATAGGCCGCATTGGTCAAACCATTGTGGCCAGCTCCGATAACGATGGCATCGTATTTCGTGTCGCTCATTGGGATGCGGCTCCATGGGTAACGGATTGCAATTCGGTTTTGCGATCAGGATTAAAGAAAGGCATCTTGGTGACGCGGGAAAGTACGTTGACAGGTTTTCGAATGATTGGAATTTCTAAATCGACTTCCGTTCCAGGCTTGGTCAAATCAAGAGGAAGTTTTGCAATCGCAATGGGTTTCTTCAGCAATGACGAAAACAGAAAACTACTCGCATAACCGGCGTAGTCCCAATCCTTTTCATTACGCCGATAAATGCTCATCGTAGTTTCGCGATAAAGCTCGTGTTTGGGAGCAGCAATCCCCGCATTGAGGTGAACACGCTCGTAGTCATGCCAGTCAATCTCAAGCCCGACCGTCGTCCAGCGGCTTGTTTTCTCGTTGCGCTCCTTTTCAATTGCAGCTCGCCCAACAAAGTTACGATCGTCTTTGGCTAAACCACGAAACATCCAGTTCCAGCCCAATTCGAGTGGAGTTTCTCTTTGAGCATCAACCCACGAATAACGAGATGACGAAAAATCAACATCCATCAAGAGCAAGCCCGCTTCGACTCGTGCCATTTTAAGTGCCGTCGTTCCAATCGGCGTGATGTTATAACCAGCACCCGAATCCATTAACGCATTCCAAACTGAAACCGCGCTGTCTTTGCGAACCCAAAATTCATATCCAAGATCCCCGGTGAACCCAGTTCTCGAAATCAAAACGTTATGGCCAGCAATTGTCGCGTTGGTTGATTCGAAATATTCTAGATCGGAAGCTTCGTCGGTTAACTGCCGCAACACGTTGAACGCATGTGGACCTTGAAGCGACAGGATTCCGTATTCGGTAGAAATGTCATCAACACGAACATCGACGAGGTTTAATTTTCGCGCGAGGTTGCGAAAGTACCTGAGTGATGGTTCGGCCGCTGTCAGCCAGTATTCGTTTTCGGCAACATGGATGATCACGCCGTCTTGAAGCACAAAACCTTTTTCGTCACACCAAACGGTGTACTGAGCTTGGTCACGTTTGCACTTTCCAATGTCGCGAGCCAGCGCGTGTTGGAGCAAAGCTTTACTTTCGGAGCCGCTGATTTTGTATTTAAACAACGGCGAGGTATCTAAAAGTGACACCGAATTTCGAATCGAGTAATACTCGGTGGTGATGGAATATTGATATCGCGGCGCTACGAGGTACCCTGACCAATTTTTCCAAATACCAGTCTGGTTGTAAGTCTCCAGGCAGGAATGAAACATTGTTTTTTGAGGCATGAATTTTCTTTTAAAGTCTCGATTGACGGATGGTCCCAACTCTCAAAAGTACCAGTGTCAATTAGAGCCCGCTGTAGCGATTTCTGTAGCGCGTTTCTTCGGCGGTTAAGAAGATCATTTTGGAAAGCGACAAAAAGAAAGAAGGCAGTCAAAAAAAGATTGTGAAAGCCGAGTCTAGAGCGTGTGTTTGTGTTGTCAAGAAGTCAGATCTAACGCGTGGCTTTTTGCGACATTAGAAATTGCCGAGACGATATTCTTGCGCGATATTTGGTGGTTCATCCAACTAACTCAACTCATGTGCTTCATGTGCCGCCAATGCGTGCGCTCTCTCAAACGTTGACTTCAGATTGAAACCGGAATGCGACTTGGGACGTCTTGCTCATTGCCAGCCATCAATCCAACTTGCTTCACAATCGGCCTGAAAACCGAGGAAAACGCGTCAAATGCTTGCTAGCAAATTCGAGGTTGTTTGATCTCCAGCCAACTGACAGAATCCCGCCGATCAATCGAGCCACTTTGATTGGCCACTTCTCAACAAAACGGTGTTATTAGAGATCCACAAAAACGACCTAGCCATCCAACGATAAACAATGGGCCAGCGAATAAAACTATCCAACGGACGACGTTTAGTTGACGACGTGATCCACATGGCTAACAAAATGCCATTGGCCGCGCTCGCCGGTGATTTCGATTCAGGAAAGGTGGCTCAGTTCCGGCGCAAAACACGTCCCAAAATTTGCTGGAACGTTTTGTACATGAAAGCTTACGCGTCCGTCGCGCAGCAGAACCCGGAACTCAGACGTGCTTACGTGTCGTTTCCTTGGGGCCACATGTATCAGCATGACTATAACGTTTGCATGATGACGATCTCGCGAGAGTACGAAGGCGAAGAGCGTTTGTTTTTTGCTCGCTTCAATTGTCCGGACCAAGAAAGTTTGTCGGATCTTCAAGAACAGTACGATCATTATCGCAAAGCGCCCATCGAAGAGATTAAGCAATTTCGTCATCAAATCATGTTTGCCAAAGTCCCTCGTTTCCTGCGTAGATTTGCATGGTGGACTTTATTCAATGTTTGGCCACAAAAACGAGCCAGCCACATGGGTACGTTTGGGATGAGCATCTCGGGCCACAAAGGTTCTTATGGCGCACAGCATCTTGGCCCCAACACAACGACGCTGGGAGTTGATCCCTTTCCACGCAAAGGCGTAAGCCGAATCGTGCTCACGTTTGACCATCGCGTTTTAGATGGCGCGCCTATCACCCGAACGCTTTCGCAGATTCAACATATGTTGACGACGGCGGTCAGAACTGAGTTAGCGGAAATGATCGGCGTACATCCGGAAACGGGGGAGCCTCTGAGCGATGAAGAGCTTTTGGAAGTCGAGAACCGCATCCGCGCCCGGCGTCTTAAGTCAGACCAAAAACATGGTCGGCAAAAATCTCGTGCGGCTTAAGATCGCAACCGGCA
>CAYZGP010000019.1:0-40600 GCA_964478065.1 uncultured Pirellulaceae bacterium | reverse complement strand
CAACTAGCGAATTAGAGTGGATGAACTTCCGCCTGAGTTTGACATGGCTTGGCGAACGTTTTCCAGATACTTACGTGGGTCCAATTGAAAACGGGCTCTTGTATTGGAGTCGGTGAATAGCACAATTCGCTGATGCGGTACTTTTCCCATGAACACGCCGTGCTTTTCATGACCATCGACCAATTTTCCAGTCTCATGAAAAACCACAGGATCATATCCGGCAAGGATTGGACTGTAAGCATCGGGATCTGATTGAAACAGGTCCAGATTTTCCTGGCTTGCAAAAACGTAAATGCGATTGCGGTGGACGCACCCCCAGTTCTTGTCGCCGTCAACCCATTTCGATTGAGTCAACAAAGTGACAGGGCATTTTCCATGCAACGCAAACTCCGGTGCAGCAGGCTGAGCAGAAGCCTGCTCGATGCCAAGTGAACTACTACCAACAAATTCGTTCTTGGGTTGTGGTGAGCGTGCAGCTGGCCCGACCATTTTTTTACTTGAGACGGTCATGGCTTTTGTGCGCTGGCGAGTTGCCGACAGCTCGGGTGGTTGTTCCACCGCAGGCATTAATTCGTCATGACGACTTGGACCATTGTTGATGATTTGAGCCGTTAAACTTTGCTTGGCTTGAGGTGCAAAATCATTCGAATCGGGCACTTGCTTGTCGACGCTTGGAAGCTTGATTTTCGCATGATAGTTTCCGTTTATTCCATCAGTTTGAATCGCACGAGGTGTTCCATAAAACCTGTCGTCGGTGACAAGTTTAGGATCGACTTGAAACGCATTACGCTTCTGCTGAGCCTTTTCCCAAATCAATTTTGCAGCAACATCGGATTGCTCAAGCCGCTGCAAAGCGACGTTCCGTGGAGGAACAGATGGTGCAACATTCGCGATGGTTTTTGCGGCTGGTTGCCCCGACTGGTAAGGCGGCTCTTTGTTAAACTGAAATTCTCCCTGGACGATATCGGGAACATTGAAATCCACCGGACTGTCTGACTGGGACTGCGGCGGTGACAATTCAACTGGATTGTTCGGCAGTTGATTTTGCGATTGAACTTGATTTGAGCCTACTGGCCCCGGTGCGATCCAATCCTGATCCGAAGGTGGCGGAGCTATTTCTTGATCAAACGACGGGGATTGAGCGATATCAGATGGGTGGACAAACGAAGGCGAATTTTCAAACGATTGCGGATGCTCAAACGATTGCATCGGCTGAACAATTTCTTGTTGGGGATTCGCAAATTCGTTAGTAAGTTTCGGTGGCGATTGATCCTGCGGGGCGTTTAACTGTGAACCAAAAATGTTTTCAATTGAAGCTTGATCTAAACCTGGCAACTGGGCCGCCGGTCCCGACGTTTGAACTTGATGCATGGTTGGCGGCACTGTCAAAGCTGGCGAATCGTTAGGCTCGGACGGCGCGAAGGAACGGTCTTGAACAATTGAGCCTTGAATTCTGGGCTCGACTTGAAAACCTTGTCCGCCTTGTGCGTTGCCTTGGCCCTGAAACTGTCTGTTGAATTGATGCTGCGGCTGAGAATAGTTTTGCTTCACGAACGCATTAGCAACACGTCTTGGTTGGGGTGCTGCTTGAGGCGAGGGAGCAGTGAATGGATTGCTGATGATTCGTGACTTACGCTGAAGTTCGCTTGAATGTCTCGACGGCGCCGGTGCTTGATACGAAGGAGCATCAGGAGTGAACGAAGTCGGCTGGCCTTCGAATTTCGGAAACTTGCTCTGCATCGCTTCTTGAAGCTCCGCTAAATTTTGAGCGATCCCAGGACTCTGACCGTTTTGTCGTTCGCTCAGGATTGTTGAGAAGCCTTGGACCATTCGCGTATAACCGGACGGATCTTTTGGGCTTTTGCGTTTGGAAATGACCCTACCGGACGGAGTCATGGCAACATCATAAGGAACAGAATTGACGCCGTACGTTTGCCCTAACTCAGGGTTTGCATCAACATCGATCTTTACCGCGATGACGTTATCTTCAAAAGCTCGTTGAACGCTTGGATTACTAAAGACAAAGGTATTGAGCGTTTTACACGGTCGGCACCATGAAGCGGTAAAATGCATCATGACCAACTTGTTATTCTTTGCCGCCGCGGCAGTCGCCGAACTAAGGTCTGGATACCAAACGATTTCCTGAGCCTGAGAATAAGTCGTGCTACTAGCGAAGAAAGCAAAAACGGTTACCAAACAAAGGTTGAGAACGTGTTTGGATATGTTGAATTGAAAATTCATGGTTGGGGCCGATCTAAGCGCGCGGACGTAAACGTACCTATCATCAAAATCGGCATTTCGCGTTAAGTGGGTTAAGAAAACCGGTCGGTTTGGCACGGTTTTTCTTGACCACTGGCGAATATTTGCGGAAAAACGAGCGCCAAACCAAGAAGAATGTGAAATTAGGCAATATTTTGATTTATGCTTGACAGCTAACTGTGTTTCGTTAACACTTTCAGCAGATCAAGCTTTCGCCTGTTGCTTACGGGCTGTGTTTAGCAGGGTCGCCTTTCGTCCTTTGAATACCTGATGGATTCAGGTTTCTTTCTGGCATCAACCAAGAGTTATCTCTGATACGTGGTTGAGTATGCGAGTTTGGAACTCAATGAAGACGAAAGTCTCTCCCCTGGTAATGAACTGCAATCTTCACCCAATACTCGGTTTGGATTGTTTTCAATGTTCCCCATGGCTGCGATTGTATCGATCAACCTTGTTGTAGTTCTCCAAAGTTTGTTGAGACAAAACTTGGCGTCTACATCTTCCCTACTGTGTGTTTTTTGAGCAAGCATTGGATGCGCTCTTACACTGGTTACACTTTTTTCTGTGTTCCGGGTCGGCGTTGTTCATGTAGCGTTAATCGCTCAGTTTGAATGTCTATGTCTGTTTTCGTAGTCTGATTTTTGGTGGTTCTCCTCCATTTTTTGGACCAGCAGACCAACTTGTCAAACAATTCACAAATGGTTTGACAGACCAAGGTACCTCGTTCAGGTACATCATTTTTCAGGTGCTAAATGGCAAAAAAACGAACCCGTTCGCGAAGTTCAGATAATGACGAAGCGACAATGGACGACAATGTCCGGGTAGAATCCAAGTCAGACGATTCTAAAAGCGACCGACCTCGTCGCAAAAAAACAACCCGCTCACGATCTCGCAGTAGCGAAGACGCGGGCGATGAACAAAGCGAAACACGCACTTCAAAGCCCCGATCTCGGGCATCCAAATCAGACGTTGACCCTCGCACCGATAGAGACGGTGAACCTCGCAATGAATCCGGTGGTAGCGAAGGCGGATCAAATTCCGATGGCGGCGGCGGAGGCTCACGTCGATCGCGCAACCGTTCAGGCAATCGTGGACGCTCCGGAAACAATAACGGCGGCAACAACCGTTCTCGACGCCGCCGCTCCGGTGGCGGCTCACGAAATGGCGGTGGCAACAATGGCAACTACCGTGGTGGAAACAATCAAAATCGAAACGGTCGACGGGGCGGACAGAAACGCTCGCCAGAGCCAGTAGAATTTGATGATGCAGAATTGACAGAAGGCATTGGCTTGCTGGAACTGCATCCAAATGGGTATGGATTCTTGCGTGAACCAACCAATAACTTTTCACGCGAACGCAGCGATCCATTTGTTCCTGGAACGATGATCGAGAAATTTGGCTTGCGACCTGGCGTGATGATCAAAGGCAAAGTCCAACCGGCTCGACGTCAACAAGGCCCACGCCTTCGCGAATTGATCGACATCGATGGAAAGACGCCCGAAGAATATCTCGAAATTCCCAACTTTGACCAACTCACTCCGATCAACCCGGAGCAGTGGTACCAGATGGAAACAGGGCCAACCCCACTAACGACGCGTGTGATGGATTTGCTCACGCCGCTTGGGAAAGGCCAGCGTGCGTTGATTGTTGCTCCACCTCGCAGTGGTAAAACGATCATGCTTCAGCATATTGCTCACGGCATCGCAACGAATTATCCGGACACTAAATTAATCGTTCTTTTGATCGACGAGCGTCCGGAGGAAGTCACCGACATGAAACGAAATGTCAACGGTGAAGTCATCGCAAGTAGTTTGGACGAAGACATCGAAAGCCACGTGCGTCTCTCGCAATTGGTCATCCAACGTTGCAAGCGACTGACCGAAATGGGCCAGGACGTATTCCTGCTGATGGATTCCATTACCCGCTTGGCTCGTGCGTTCAACAAATGGGTGGGTAACACTGGACGTACCATGTCTGGTGGTGTCGACATCAAAGCGATGGATATTCCCAAAAAGCTCTTTTCATCAGCACGTGCTTTTGAAGAAGGCGGTTCACTAACGATCGTCGGTACCGCTTTGGTTGATACCGGAAGTCGAATGGACGAACTTATTTTTCAAGAGTTCAAAGGCACGGGTAATATGGAATTGGTGCTTGATCGCAAACTGGCAGACCGACGTGTTTGGCCAGCGATCGACATCTCCCAGTCAGGTACGCGTCGCGAAGAACTTTTGCTTAACCCAGACACCCTGCACGCGGTAACCATGCTTCGTCGAACGCTTACTTCGATGCATCACGTTGAAGCGATGGAGCAGTTGACCCGGCAGCTCGGTCGATTCAAAACCAATGAAGAGTTTATCCAACTCATCAGTGGAAAAATGGGCGACCTCTAAGCATCGCACTTGGTTTTAAAAATAGAACCATCAAGCCAACTCAAAGAACCCCAAGTGGGTTCTTTTTTTATGCCCTGAGTTTTTTCGAACGCTGGTATCGGGACGGCGCAACCAATTGAGCCGCAGTCGCCAGAAGTTCCGCAAGGTCTAAACTCTGGTGCGCACAACGACGTATTCTGAACGTGTCCATCGAGGCCGAACTCTTGGCGAGTCCAGCTACAAATTTTGCACGTCTCTCAAGGCCAAAACTTTGGCTACCTCGTCCAGTTGCCGTGGCCAGTTGGCGGGGAAAGAAAATGGCTGTTTCGCGGAAGTTCTGGTGGGAATATAACGATTGGAATCGCTGCAATTGCAAATAAGCAAATAGTTGCCCTTCAAAAGCAGGTCGCCACCACCATCTGGATAAAAAAAAATGTAAATTGTTAGATGTTGAATCGCATTCAAAAACAATTTGCCCAGCTAACAAGCGATCAAGCAGGCGCGGTTCTCTCTATGGAACTCCTGATGCTTGCCACAACGGTTCTTTTGGGTTTGCTAATCGGTTTTACATCGACTCGTGACGCAGTTGTCAGTGAGATCTCAGACGTCGCTGGTTCTGTACAGGATTTCAATCAGTCGTTTTCCATCTTTGGTGTCCAAGGACACAGCTCTTCAACAAGCGGTTCTGATTATCAAGACGCATTAGACCAATGTGATTCCGCAGACGACGCGTCTGCGGGCGCAGACAATTGCGTGACGTTTGGTGTTGCACCTACACAAGAGTCAGGTCCTGCCACATTCATCCTATCTGATCCAAACGTACTCGATATTGACAATGCGATTACAGGCGTAGGCGGCTCGGCAACGGGAACGATTGGTGACGGCACGATTGACACTGGATTCACCGTTACGACCGACACTGGCAATATTGCTGGGACGACGGGTGGCAGTGAGATTCGATTTCGCGAAAACGATCTCAACAGTGGTACATTCACGATTACCTATGACGACCCGCTGACTGAATTTGAGTTTTGGATTCGCAACTTGGCAAACATAACTGGCTCGCCGGAGAATTTGCTTGGTAATTTTACGCTTACTCTCAGCGATGGATCTGTGATCAACAATGCTGACTTTTCGATCCTGCCCGATGCAATTGCTCCCAATCAAAGCTTTGGTCTATTTCAAACTCGCAACAACGACACTTCGTTATTGACAACAGTAACCCGCATGGGACTTGATTACGTTACCGATCCAGCATTTGACGGATCGGGAAATCAAGCGTCAGGGCGAATCGTTTTTTCAGACATTCCGAACGTTGGCGATCCACCTGTCCCAGGAGCCGTCGGATTGTTATCAATCTCGTTTGACCGATCAGGCGGACCGAACAATTTTCAAGCCGCATTTGGCACTTCGGGTCGAGTGCTACTCGAACAGTAACGGTCGTCGTTTAAAAACGAAACATCACCACAAAAGCGAACATCATAAAATGAAAAAGGGCGAAGCATGGCGCTTCGCCCTTTTTGGTTATTCACTTTCCCGTTGCAACGGTTGCTGAATTAATCTCACGACACATACAACGAGTTTGCCGCTTTTATTTCACGCGGGCAAGCTTACTCGACCAGGCCTTCAGAACGCTCGGAGTAGATGGCTGGCTCGTCAACGCCGTCACCATCCCAGTCGCCGACAACCGGGCGATCAAACGCGCCGCCCATCTGGAACGTCTTGTCCGTGGCTTCCAACTCGCGGTTCCCATTGGTGTCGATCATCCAGGTTCCGCTTCGGTAGACAGCAATCTCTTCGACGCCGTCACCATCAAAGTCACCGACAACAGGAATGTCACCAGCCTGTCCAAAGTTCACGGTAATGTCTTCGTGATCGAATCGGCCATCACCGTTGATGTCAAGATTCCAAACACCGTCTTCGAAGGTTCCGATCGAGCGAATACCGTTTCCGTTCCAGTCACCTGTTACAGGAATCTCTTGTTCTTCACCCATTCCGAATACGTGATCAACGACGTCAGCACGCTGCTTGCCGTAGCTGGTCAGTTTCATGATGCGGGCGCCATTGGTGGCATCATCATTGGTTGGCGGAACGTTTTTCGGTTTGGTGAACGGGCTATTATCTGGGTTCGGCAAACCAGGATCGCGTGCGATGGCTTCTTCATCAAGCTCCCAAATTGGGCCATAGATTCCGATGTCATCTTTTCCATCACCGTCCCAATCACCAACGACAGGGCGGTCTTCTGAATCACCAAGTTTAGCCAACAGATCGGTTTCATCCCAAGTACCATTTCGATTGATGTCGATCAGCCAGTAGCCATCTTTGTAGACGGCGACTTCGTCTATTCCGTCACCGTCAAAATCGCCTGCCAACGGAATTCCGCCGAACATACCAAAGCGAAGCTGGTTGCCCGTCTGGATGATTTCAGAATCGCGAGTTTGACTGAATGTCCAAATCGCATCGTCCATGTCGAAACGTGACCAGTCAGCGTTACTGATGAAGCCGGCTTGTTGCCAAACCGAATCATTTTCAACACCATCCTCAGTGCCACGCGGCAATCCGCCGTTGACGACGCTCAAGTGCCATGTGTACGCTTCGCCCGCAGGTGAAGGTTCAGCTCGCGTTTGGAACGAAGCACCACGAGAAGTTCCAACAAACGTTGTAAACGCGGTCGGCTGTGAACCAGCCAAACCTGGCAATCCACTAATTCCAGCTTGCGGGGTTACAGGATTGCCTGGCGCTTGTGGAGCGGGAGGATTGGACACTAGAATTTCTGGTGGATTTTCGACTGGCTCAAAAGAAGCAGGGATGAATCGCAACTCGCTAAAGTTGTTCTGCTCTGAAATCCCACCAGGCATAAGGTTGATATTTACAACCGCGTCCTGGATCTGCTCATTTGAGAAAGTGTTGATGATTGAAGCTGGAGCTTCGCCTACTTCACTAGGGTTGTTGAAAGTAAAACCTTCAGTCGTTCCCGGAGTATCGTTGGAATCAACCAAGCCATCAGGCTGGACTTCCAAAACGATGTAACGACCCGGTGGCAATCCTTGGAACCAATACTCGCCGTTGGCGTCCGTCAGTGCGGTAAGGGGAGTGCTTGGGTCCGTTCCCAGATCCGTGTAGAACTCTTGCTGCACTTCACCTAGCGTAACTGGGCGTGGCACAAGACTTCCACCTCCGTTTGGATCAACGAAGAAAAACAACTGCAATTCCACGTTGGCCAACGGGGTGTCGGTGCCTGCTTGGAAAATGCCATCGGTCGTGTCAACAAAGTTCTCAGGAACGACTCCGCCTTCAGATTCGATTGCGGGACCGTCTACAAAAACACGGCCATGAATTTCCGCAGCCTCAACTTCACAGAAATCGTAGTGAATTAGATTTTGACCAGAAGAAACAACAATATTCTCGATCAAGTTTTCACTGGTCTGGCCTCCACCACTACCGGCGACTTCCCCACCGTTGAAGAATCCATCTGGTTGCGATTGGCGAATTGAATATTCACCTGGCAGAATATTGTCAAACGAATACTGGCCATCGGAATCAGTTACTGTCGTTGCAATAACATTTCCGTCATTGTCCAGCAGCTCAAGCGTTACATTGGCCAACGCGCGTTCGCCTTCGCCAGGATCAAAATTGCAATCGCCGTTAGCGTCCACATGGATTTGGCCGCTAATCTGAGCCAATCTCAATTCGCCAAAGTTGTATTCGACGCCTTCGTCTCCGCCTTTGAGCTGAATGTTAACAACATTGTCATTGGAGCCTTCGCCGACCGACACACCATCAACATTTCCAACTGAATCGATGCCGTCGTCGAAAGTATCAGGTTGGAATTCTGTGATCCCGTAAATTCCCGCGATCAAATTTGTGAATTCGTATTCGCCTTGAGCATCGGTGAATGTTTCTGCGATCACGTCACCGTTTTCGTCGGTTAGCACCAACCGCGTACCTTCGATGCCTTCTTCGCCATTGTCTTGCACGCCGTTGTTGTTTCGATCGTGGTAGACGGTCCCGGAAATCTCAGCCGGAATGTGCTCGCAGAAATCGTAGTTAGTTGCTTGCTCGCCAGAACCAACGGTGATGTTGCTCAGAATGCCTTCGCCAAACGTCCCTTGGGTTATGCCTTCAACTTGGCCAACCGTTGAGGCTCCATCCAAAAATCCATCTGGAGTGAATTCGCGAACGGAATAGGTTCCAGGCTCAAGATCATCAAACGAATAGTTTCCTTCGGCATCGGTTAACGTGCGTGCGACTTCATCGCCCTGACTATTGAACAGGACCAGCAGTACTCCTTCGAGCGGTTGGTCACCATGGTCTGGATTGAAAACACAATCGCCATTAGCATCGGCATGAACGGATCCTGAAATGGATGCGGCTTGTATTTCACCAAAGTTAAACTGGTTGGCTTCATCGCCTGCTTCGAGTGTCACACAAAACTCATCGTTTGCGGTAACTTCGCCGTGATCCATTCCGTTGACTTGGCCAACGGAGTCAATCCCGTCTATAAATCCAGTCGGCTGAGTCTGGCGTACGACGTACTCGCCTGGGTAGAGGTCTTCAAAACAATAATTACCCTCGGCATCGGTAACTGTTTCCGCGATCTTGTTGCCTGATTTGTCAAACAACTCAATGACCACGTTACCGATTCGGTCTTCATTGGCATCAATCACGCCGTCATTGTTGGCGTCGTGCCAGACGGTTCCTTTCAACTCGGCAGGTCGGACTTCACCAAAGTTATACTCATTACCGTGTTCGCCGGGACACAATTCGACCTGTGTGAATCTGTCGTTGGATGTCGTTCCAACTGTGGTTCCATTGACGTTACCAACTGAATCTTGACCATCGAGGAACGCGGCAAGCGGGTCAATTTCCCCTTCGGGATACTCATTGATCTCGACAATCTCGTAGATGCCCGGAGGAAGCGCATCGACTTCGTAGTGTCCGTTGGCGTCAGTTCGCACAGAAATTGGAGCCGTATTGGCAAACGGATCATTGGTGACACCAGGTTTCGCACCGACCCGTGTGACTTGAATCAATACGTTGGCAATGCCTTCTTCGTTTGAATCGAAAACACCGTCATTGTTTGCGTCGTGCCAAACATGACCACTAAGTGATGCTGGTCGAACTTCTTTAAAATCGTAGTCCGTAGCAGCCGTTCCACCGAGCGGAATGTTGATATCTGTAATGACGTTTTGGTCATTGCTCGCGTTTTCAGAAACGGTGCCGCCAAGTGATCCAGCGCTTGCACCGACATCGAGAAAGCCATCGGGTTGAACTTCAACCAACTGGAAATTCCCAGGCGTAAGCCCAAGGTCTTCGCCGAACTCGTAGTTTCCATTGGCATCGGTCGTCGTACTTGCGACGAATTCGTACTCGCCAGTGGACTCGTTTAGCTTCATCAATTGAACTTCGATGCCCTGCAGACCGTCCTCACCTTCGTCGTGCACACAATCGATGTCATCGTCGTGGTAGATCGTTCCGGAGATGGTCACTGGTTTGGGCACGAGATTGAAAGCGTCAATCGAGCCGGCTGTTCGGTCACCGTTGCCTTCTTCGTTATCCAAAGTCAGGTCGATCGAGTTCAGCGCCAGAGATTCGCCTTCGGCAAAGATTTGGTCGTACTCGTCGAAGAAAATACCTTCGGTCTGAGGCTGCACAAATCCGTCAGTGAGAGACACATCAAGCGCAACGTCTCTGGCTTCGAAATCATAGTTTTGATCGACGAATTGAGCATCAAAGAACGAGCCTTCAAATTCAACACCCGAAGCGATTCTATCAACGCGGAAACGCTCGACTTCGTCCACATCGATGGTGAACGCGAGGACGTCGCCTTCTTCAAAATTGTCCAGTTCGACTTGCAATATCAAACCATTATCGGAAACGGAAACTGAGAGAATGTCCGACTCAGAAATGCCTTGACTGTTGGCAGCGTCAAAAATGAAGTCGTGCGAACCCCCAGTACCCGGCGCTGAGCTGTTGGCATCGAAAAACACGTCCCCGTCAGACAGATCGCCACTGCTATCCTGGTCACCGTTGATGGTGAACTGAGTCAATTGGGTCGTCTCCGCACCGCCTTCGAATGTGACTTCGAAATGGTCAGGCGTTGTGTCCTGGCCTTCGTCGCCTTCGAGGTAGGTCACGGCTGCGATCACGGGATCGGCGGTGAGCACACGGCGTTGCTCCATGACCTCAAAGTAGCATTTGCGCAAAAGCGCTTTTTTCTCTTCGCTGACTTCGGATTTAGAATTCGTACCCAGTACGCGATTGGTGATTTTTTTTAGAAGACCCAACTCTCTTACCTCCATGTAAAAGCGCCGCAGATTAGATTTGTTGCTCAGTTGAAACCGTTCAAGCTGGCGTGTTCGTGTTGCTGATCCAAGGTTGCCGAATTATTTCAGCTTCCGGTTCCAACCATTGTTTGTCTGGTTGTTTGTTGTCGAGTGTTGAGCCGCAGGAACCGAAGTGTGATGTTCGGTGGTCCACAGTCGAACGTGGGTGTCGTAGCTTCCCGATACAAGTTTGCCACTGACGTAATCAAGACAGGAAATCGTTCCGGTGTGGCCTTTTAGTGTGCCGGCCGGTTGGAAATCGCTTCGCTGCCAAACGTGAATGTTGTTGTCGCTTCCACCAGTGGCAATCAAATTACCATCCAACAAAGCGATCGAATAAAGCTTGGAAGCATGTCGAGGCAACGTTCGAGTGAATGCGGTATTCGCAGGATCGGTCAAGCGAACGATTTGATCATCGCCGGCACTAACAAGTTTCCCGTCGGAAGTGAATTCAAGCGAGCGAATTCGTTTCCGGTGGGCTTTGAATTCGGCCGTTTGTGAACTGTTTGAAGTGTTCCAAACGCGAATGTGTCCGCAACGGCCTCCAGCTGCGATCAACGATCCGTCTGGCGAAAAAGCGACCGCGTGATTGTCTGGGCAATGACAAGCCATTCGCTGTACCAGATTGCCACTGGCGGTATCGTAGACACGCAGTGTTTGTTCGAATCCAACGGTTGCAATCTTGGTGCCGTCGTGTGAATAAGCCACATCGATGATTGCTTCGCTGTGCGTTTTGGTGATTGCCGGCGCGTCCCATTCATCAACGGACCAGATTTGCAACTTGCGATCGTTTCCAACGGTGGCCAACTGTTTTCCATCGGGAGAATATCGTGTCGCGCGAATCCAGTCAGTATGGCGGTCCAGATGTTGGGTGTATCGTCGCTCAACAGTGTCATAAATTCCGATGTAGTGATCATCACCTGCAATCGCGAGTTGATTGCCGCCTGGTTGAAGACTTACACCAGTTACAACTGGACTTCGAGACGCTTTGTTGTGAGGAATTGTCTCGATTACGTCAGATCGCCAGTTGAGCCTGTCTCGAGTGACTGTGGCAGAGACAAATTGCGGCAACGAAATCGACGCATAAAACGCGGTTAGGGAACCGATAAACTGTCGGCGTTGAATCATGGAAAACTCCTGGGTTGGGTCGCATCCGCCAGTTTCAACACCCTGACTTGCTGGAAGATGCTGATTTGAGGAGGGAGCGCGGCTTCGACCGGTCTATTTCATCCAAATCTGTATCGGATTCACATTCCCCGCCCCGCCAATCATTCTGATCCGCATCATCAAAGTGTATTGATGGTGGTGGAAAACACCTGAAAAGAAGATTGGCTTACCTAGCTGATAGCGCTGCCGTGATTGCGATATTTTTTGCAGGCGCCAAAGTCAATTTGGAAACGTGGCCTTTAACATCCTTTTCATCATTGGCGCAGTAAAAGGGATGCACGTAAATCAATTTGCCCAGCCGTCAAAGTTTGCTTCGCAGTCTAATACTGACTGTAGGCGGGCTCCCAGCGTTCAAGTGTCCGGGAATTCGCCCGAAGTCTGGCGACATCGGCTACAAACAAGAACGCATTTGCCAAGCACATCGACTATTTATCCTTTCATGTTTTCCAGCGGCCAACAGAACGAACGACCACAAAAAAAGGCGACCCGTTTCTGGGTCGCCTTTGTTTTATCTAGTTCTTAACTCAACGGGAAACGTTAGTCCCACCACCATTGGCCTTCAGCCAAGCCGTCAAGTTTGATTTCGTTTTTCACTTTGTTGATCGTGCCCTCTGAATCGACCTTCATACGATCTGAGTTCAAAGCGACTCGTGGTTGGATGTTAACTCCACCAGCGATTGGTGACATGAAGTGTCGACCTTTCCAAACTCCATTGGCCACTGGTGGCACTTGAGTTGGAGCTGAAAGTGTTTCGACTGACAAAACTGACTCGTCACCGAATGTTTCCATGTTCCAATCAGCTTTGTTGTATAGATCCATTTTCTGGATGAAAGCAGCGACGATTGAAAGATCAATCACGTTGCGTAGCTCGCCCCAAAGTGGAGCTTTTTCAGCCAGTTTTGGGTACATGCGAGTAAATGATGTGCAGAATACCTGGCTGGCACGACTTGCTCGGCCTTTGCCAACTCGTTCGCCAGCTTTGTTTACGCTTTCGTCTTCACCAACCAATTTGACGCCATTACCAACTAATTCCATGGCTGATCCGTCTTCGTTAATTGAAACGCAGTCGTATTCTGGCTGGAAAAACCATCGAGTCAGTGAACTTCCAGATGTAGCCTTGGCTTTCTCGATAAAGCTGGTGATCTTAACGGGAGCTTGCTTCAACCCAACGCCGATCATTTTCATCTCAACATCTGCTTCAGCGAGAACGCGAGCAAAGTGTGTTTTTGGTGACACGCCGTTGATTGTGATTCGCTGCATGCCCAACGCGTTGCGATATGCGTTCATGACTTCTATTTCGCGACCCGCACGGAATTGTCCCGATTTAGCGATTCGTGTGTAGGTTTCGGTGAAGTTCGCAAGACCTTCTTGAGTTGGGTCAATTGAACAAGAGATCAATGGTGTCTTGTTTCCTTGAGCGTCAAAGCAACGAAGGGCAACAATCAAGTCTTGAAGCTGTAATGTAGCTCGACCAGTCTTCATACCAATAACGTGGTTGTTTGCTGAAACAAAGCAACCTTCTGCTGGTCCAGCGATCACGATATCTTTTGATTCTGGATAAAAGAAAACATGGGTGATCCTTGTGAGACCAGCCAGGTATTTCATGTCCATTGGAATGTCTTCGCCCGCTTCAAGCATCCGCTTAACTTCTTTCTCAAGACGAGTCAGCGAAACTTTTCGCAAGTTACTTGGCTTTTGCAAATCTTTGTTCAAAGAAGCTTTCGCGGCTTCGAACTGTTGCTTATTAAGCATTCGAGCGTTGCCTGGAAGGATGCGAGCTGAAAGCACCCCCTCGGCATCAATTTCGACACCGCCTTGGCCTACACCATTTTGGGTACCGGCGTTACCGCCAGCGTTACCACCAGCGTTATTGCCGCCGCCGTTATTACCGCCGACTTGGCAGAATGCATCAGACTGGCAAGCCATAACGGCTGCGACTGCTGCGAACAAGATTGCAAAATTTCGCATGTATCGACCAAGCATTTGGTTCTCCGATCAGTTTCCTGATATGTATCTGTAGAATCCGTCTGTTGAGTTTGCCCCGACAGATCCCTTAAAAGCTATTTTTTATCCACCCTAATATTAATCGCGGGTTTCAAAGTAGGCAAGAAATTCTGGGGTTTTCGCAATGTTATGACTGCAACTTTGACAATACTCGGAAAATGCCGGTTTTGTCGAATGGAAGGCGAAAAACTGGATGGTCAATCGCTTCAAATTGCTCATCAAATGGTTGGATTGGTGAGCCAATTCCTATTTCGCCATAATCATCGCTATCAAGACTAGCTCGACAAATCCACGCCCATTTCTTTCATAAGCATCTTCATATCATCCCAAACGTGCTTTTTGGCCGAAGGGGTGCGAAGCAAATAAGCCGGATGATAAGTCACCAGAACCCGACTCCCCCGATAGGAATGAAATCGCTTTCTCAGCCGGCCCAACGATTGGGTGGTCTTTAAGACCGTTTTTGCGGCCACGCTTCCCAAACAGCAGATGAATTCTGGCTGAAGCAAATCCAATTGCCGCTCGGCGAAGCCCCAACAGTTATCTAATTCGCTCTGAGATGGATTGCGATTGGCTGGCGGACGGCATTTCACGGTGTTGAGCATGAATACCTCATCTCGAGAAAGTTTGCAGGCTCCAAGGATTTTGTCCAGCAATTTTCCGGCTTCTCCCACAAACGGCTCGCCGATCCGATCGTCGTTTGCTTCTGGGGCTTCGCCGACGAACACGAGTCGAGCCATCGGGTTGCCCACGCCGAACACGGTCTGGATTCTAGTCCCAGCAAGTTCATCACATTTTGTGCAGCCGGCAATTTCATCCCGCAGGACATTTAGTGCCGTTTGCCGTTGGTCCACCCCAAGAACTGTCGAATCGTATTCCCCTGAAAGCGAACTTTGACTGCCGGCCACAGCTGCAGAATCAACAGGCTCAGCGGAAGGAGCCGATGCGGCACTCGGCGCGGCAGACGGTGCAGATTCGGACTTTGGGTGTGATTCCAAATTGGATTTGGGCTCGCGAACTTCCGAAGGCGAAACCGCCTCCTGAGAAGCAGTCGCTGTTCCAGTCGAGCCAGAAGCCACTTCAGCGTCTGATTCGCCAAACTCATACTCGCCAGTCCCTTTGGGCAAATGCGTCAAGCCCGCTGCATGGAGGCTTTCGAGTCGTTGTTTCAGAATCTTATGCACGGTTCACGCCTTGGAGATTTTCAAGTTCTGGTGAGGTTTGGGTATTTGGTTGTCCGCGACCTTTTGACAATCGGTTATCATTTGAAAGAATCCTCAAGCAAATTAAAAGTGGCCCAACCAGAACCGAATCGGATTGGTTTTCTCGGCTTCTTTGATGCTTCTTTCTCCACCTAATTTTCTTAGCACACAATTTTCTGAAGTCATGGCTCTCCCTCAAGTTTCCATCGTCGGCCGCCCCAATGTGGGCAAATCTAGCATCTTCAATTGGCTGGCAGGCAAACGCTTGGCCATCGTCGACAATATGGCGGGCGTCACCCGCGATCGTATGAATTTTATGTTGGACGAAGAAGGTCGCTATTTCGAAATCGTGGACACGGGCGGAATCGGCATCAACGATGTCGATGAACTGGACGAAGAGATCGAACAGCAAATCGAAATCGGCATCCAAGGTGCAGACGTGTTGATGTTCGTCGTTGACGCCAAGGACGGAAAAATCGGATTGGACCAACGCGTTGCAGAAAGGCTTCGCGGACTCGACAAACCAGTTTTGCTGGTCGCCAACAAATGCGATGGCGACAATTGGGAAATCGAAGCCAACGAGTTCTTTTCACTTGGATTTGGACAACCCGTTTGTGTCAGCGCCATCAACAATCGTCGCAAACAAAACTTGCTCGACGCGATCGTTGCTTTACTTCCTTCTCAGGAAGAAATTGACAAACAAGACACGCAGCGGCCCGAAATGAAATTCGCGTTGGTTGGCAGACGTAACGTTGGCAAAAGCACGTTTATTAATACGCTGGTGAAATCCGAGCGCATGATCGTGAGTGAAGTCGCCGGCACCACCCGAGACAGCGTCGACGTCCGTTTTGAAATGGATGGAAAAACCATGGTCGCGATCGACACACCCGGTTTGCGAAAAGGCAAAGCCGTTCGAACTGATGTTGAATGGTACGGAACGCATCGCGCCCATCGAACCATCCGGCACGCGGATGTCATCCTGATGACGTTCGATTGTGGTCAGCGAATTTCAAAAGTCGACCGGCAACTGTGTACGTATATCGAGCAGTCTTACAAGCCGGTTATTTTTGTCGTCAACAAATGGGACTTGATGTCTGAGCACATGGAGACCGCTCGCTGGGCTGACTACATTCGAGACAATTTTACAACCATGTGGAATGCACCGATCGCGTTTGTGACTGGAAAGACCGGGCAGAATTGCAAACGGCTTCTTAACCACGCTCAAATGCTTTACAAGCAATCACGAGCACGGGTCGGCACTCCAAAGCTCAACCGAATTGTTAAAGAAGCGTTGGTCAAGCACCCGCCGCCGATGGCCAGCAACAAAAAGCGGCCCAAGATCTACTACGCGGCCCAAATTGGAATCGAACCGCCAACCATCATGTTGAAGTGCAACAACCCTGGCGCATTTTCAAAAACGTATCAACGTTATTTGCTGGGCGTACTCCGTGATTCGCTGGAGTTTGGCGAAGTCCCAATTCGGCTGGTCCTCGAAAAACGATCTTCATCCGATGCCGATGGTTTTTCCTTGGACGAAACTTAACACCATTCACGAATTCGCGTTGCACGAATTCGTGCCGCTCGCCACGGTAGCAAAAAGAGTTCTCAACGCTCGTCGATCGACGAGAGTGCGTGCCTTCTCAATCAGCATCAAATGCTTAAACTTATTCAAGCATCCGCAGCGCGAGCTTTACTCAGTTCGCAGCGCAATTCCAACTCCATTTATCAACCTAACATGCCTGAAACAACCAAAACCGAAACCATGATCTGGCTTGGCGGCACCGACGGCCACCTCGATATGATCGACCAAACCAAACTTCCAAATGAAATGCTTCGGATCGACTGCAAAGACGTCGAAACGGTTTGGGAAGCGATCAAGATGCTTCGAGTACGTGGTGCACCTGCCATTGGGATTGCGGCGGCTTATGGTGTCATCGTCGGCTTGCAATCCGTTGGCGACGAATCCGAAGATGCTTTTTTCAGCCGATTGAACGAAGTCGTAGAGTACCTCGCGACCAGTCGCCCAACGGCAGTTAACCTATTCTGGGCGCTCAACCGGATGCGCGAAAAATCAGAGGCGCTTCGCTCGACTTCCATCGCTGACGTTCGATCCGGATTGCTCGAAGAAGCCAAACTGATTCACGCAGAAGACCGCTCGATGTGTCACTCGATTGGCAAACACGGAGCCAGTTTGTTAACCGACGTCAAAGGCGTTTTGACCCACTGCAATGCAGGCGGATTGGCAACCGCCGAATATGGAACGGCATTGAGCGTATTCTTTACCGCGCAAGACCAAGGCAACAACCTCCATGTCTACGTTGACGAAACGCGGCCGCTACTCCAAGGCGCAAGACTTACGGCTTGGGAATTGATGCAGCGCGGAATCGATGCGACGCTGATTTGCGATTCAATGGCAGCACAAGTCATGCGAGAAGGCCGAGTACAAGCCGTCGTCACGGGGGCCGATCGAATTGCGGCCAACGGAGATTCCGCAAATAAAATCGGCACGTACTCGATCGCAGTTTTGGCGCACGCGCACAACATCCCTTTTTACATTGCCGCACCAAGTAGCACGTTCGACCTGGAACTTGAAAATGGGGATGGGATTCCGATCGAAGAACGCAACTCGACTGAGATCACGCATGGCTTCGGCCGCCAAACGGCTCCCGAAGGCGTTCAAGTTTACAACCCGGCTTTTGATGTCACCCCCGCCAAATACATTAAGGCAATTATTACCGAGAAGGGGATCGTTGATCCGGTAAGCAAAGAGATGATCCAAAAAGTGTTAGACAGTTAGAAGCAGTTAAGAAGTAATCAAGAGTCAAATTTGCAGTTGGCCGTGTCTGCATAAAGAGATTTGAGAGTAGGTCGTTTTTTTGACTCAAACGTTCAAACTTTTTTGCCAGCGGGCCGCTGCAATTTTTTTAACAAACTCGCGAACCAATTCTTTGCGTTGGCTTCTATCATGCTGGTGAGAGTGAATATCAAAATTCATGTTGCTTTAATCTAAAGCCAGGCACGGGATGTGCCTTCTATTGTGGACGGCCCGGGACCTGAACACGACACCGAATGCTGGCAAACTTTTTCGTTGAAGCTTCCTCGGATGTGGCAACGAAGCGATCCAATCATTCATTCAAGACAGTTGCAATTCGCCGCAACGGTTTCGTCTCACCTTGCACTCACCAAGGCCACCGAACGATTCCTGCGCCATCCCTTTTGCTGCTTACCGAATCGTTATGCGAATGCGACGTGCATTTGCGATTACGGATTCGCTTTTAGTTCCCATTCACTGCCGCTTCAAGAAGTTTGCGTTTCCAAATTTTAACACGAGAAGAGGACCAACTGATGGCATTGCTATATGGCATGTTCTGCAGCTGGGTTTTGGTTCTCCGCAAATTGGCTGCGAGAAAACACAACCGGCTGAAGACGAAATATGAATCGGCGGACAAATCATTCCGCAAGGCTGAACGTGATTGTAAGAACGACGAAGTGGTTGTAGGTCGACCAGGTGGTTATTCCTCACAATTGCGATTGATGCGACACTACGACGCGGTCGATCAAGCCAAATCCAAATGGATTGCCGCGAAGAAGAAGCTGAACAAGCGTCAACGGCTTGAAAAAAGAGTGAAAAATTTCAGCGGACGAAAGGTACCTTATGCGGTCGGCCTACTAGATATGGCGATCGTCACCAAGGGCGTCGACATGGCTTACAAAGCCGGCAATCTGGACCTGACTTACGTGAAAGACATGCTCTCTTCGATTCTCTAAACGTTGACGCAAGTTAACGATTAAAGATCATTCGAAATTGATCATCGAATTGACTAACCCAACAGCCACGGCGCCACAAAGCGCCGTGGCTGTTTTTTTTTTGCAACGTTTACTAAGTCCAACCTTGAATCCACACCCGCACTCTCCGTTTCGCACTCTCAATTCCGCATTCCAAAACACCGCCCTGTCTCGTATCATTTCATCTATGCCCGACTACCAATCGTTTTCCGAACTTTTCCCGATGCCCATGACAAGCATTGAAAAGTTTCATTGGTTTGATGACGACCCCAAATATCCCAACGTCGTGTTTTGCAGGATGCGGGTTCACGGCAAACTGGACGAGAAAATTTCACACGACGCTTGGCAAGTCGTTGTACAGCGCCAGCCGTTTGGTGACGTGCGGCCAGAAAAGCAAAATGGGCGATGGAACTGGGTCGCAGGGCCTCGCGCGGAAAACCCGGACAATGTGAGTTTCGATTCATGGGACGGAACCAGATTCATTTGGGAAGAATTTGACCAAGTTCCGGATGACTGGCAATTCAACGACCACCGTATCAAGTCTCCCACCGGAAGCTTCCTCGGCGTGGTGACTTATCCCAATCCAGCCAACAACAGCGAGCACATCTCCGAAGTCTGGCTTTACGTTCATCATGCGATCGGCGACGGGGCCGGGTCAATCCAATGCATCAACGACTGGATGAATGTCTATGCGAACCTGGTTGGTGATAAAGTTTCAGACAAAGGGTTGCATCGACTCGATACCGATCTGCTAAGAAAACGCAATTCTTTGGGGATACTGACTTGGCGATACCTCAAACACTTGTGGAAGCAACCGATTGCCTTGTTTGGGGCCACAAAATTTGTATTTCGAAAAACGGCAGAACTGCTTCCTGCAAACCACCAACCCGAATCACGAAAAGACGATGACAACTATCCAAACATACTGGGAGATTGGATTTCTGAAGAACAAGTCCAGCGGCTTTCGCAACATGCCCAATCCAATGACGTGATGCTTAACTCGGTTTTACTGGGCGAATTTTATAGCGCAATCATTGACTGGCGAAAGCAACACGCAGACCACCAGACTCGCGATTGGATACGAGTCATTTTTCCGATGAGCATCCGCAACGTTTCTGATCGAAGATTGCCGGTTGCCAATCGCGCGACGCTGGTTCAAATCGACCGCTGCGAAAAAGACATGCAGGATATGAAGAAATTTTACCAGCATCTCAATCGCGAAATCATGATCATACGCGGCTGGCAGTTGGACAAAATTTTCTTACTGGCGATTCGGATACTTTCTGTATTCGAACCAATTTTGCGCCGTGCTGCAGGAAACGGAAAATCTCGCGGGATGGCGGTGTTTACCAATCTGGGCGAACCGCTGCGAAAAAGCGAACGAACCAGTGCACGCCAGCCCAACTCTGAAGCATTCATCCGACCATATGAATTTGATTTCACCGGCCCAATCCGGCACGGCACACCAGTCAACCTGACCATCTCACGATACGCCAAACGAATTCGCGTCTCATTGCAATACGATCGCAGCACGATTGGAAGCGAACTGGCAACGCGGTTGTTAAATGCCTACTGCGACCGGCTGAACTCAATCAAATAGCCGAATTCAAGATTTGACGCGTGGCTTGGTTGTCGAAGCTGATTGTCGTTTTGCCAAAAAAATCCCCCAGCCTTTCACCGCTGGGGGATTCAAAAAACAAATTGTGAAATTCACGTCTCAAGTTTACTTGTCGCCATTTAACCTTCATCATTGGCTGCCGTCTGACCTAAAACCGAATGTGAATCTTGGAGCTGCCGCCGCCGATTGTAATTCCACTGCGCCCGTAGCGTTGATTAGCACGTTTTTGTCCTTTTCCGCCTTGTTTCTTGCCACCGCTGTAAACTGGTCGTCGATTCACTGGCGTGTAGTTTGGCTTTTTGTAAACGGTGCGTTTAGAAACTGGTGCTTTATAAACCGGGGCTTTGTAAACTGGTGCCTTGTAAACAGGACGCTTGTATACTGGTCGCGAGACAACCACGACCCGAGTTTGCAGTCGATCAATATCTACCTGGATTTGGCAAATGCAGTCTTCGATTGCGTTTAACAATTGCTTTACATGCGCTGTGTTACTTTGAATACGCCTCGCTCCTTGAGCATCTTCATATTCGGCTTGATCGAAGAGTTCTTCCAAGTGATGAAACTGTCGATTAAGAGCAGCCAAGTCGATGGCCAAGTGAGTCAGGTTGCCTTCAAAGTGGGTTACGTCATGGATGTGGGACGCTGTTTTGTACAACTCGCGAGCATCATTGACGATGTATCGGTATTGGGGAGTATGCCGATAGTGAATCGATTCCTGAAGCAGCAATCGAGTCTTGGCTTGAATCTCAACTGCCAACTGGTCGATATGGCCGTACTCATCGGCGTTTGCCTGTGAGCTCATCAAAGCCATAACTGTGACAGCAAGAAGTGAAGTTAGTTTCGTGATGTGGGTCATCGGTTTCCTCCCAGAAGTTTTTCAAAGTGCGTTCTGCAAAAAGCAAAATGCAGTCAGCGAAGCGTCGTTGCTTCACTGGCTTTTGGAATTGCACGTCGTGTGCCACTGCCCAACTGGGATTAAAGACTCGACAAAAAGCCAATTTTTTGCGGCTTTATGTACGCTTTTACAAGTGAAAGCTTAGCCTTCCGATACTTCTGCGAAGCGCAATCAACTTGATCGCATGGTGATCAATTCGATGTCGAATGCACTGTAGCGGGAGTTAAAATGTTGGATTGTCTGAAAGGACTTTATTAAACAAACCTACTTCTGATTCATCCAAGTCGTTTGCCAGACCAACCACAGCGAATAGCTTGTAGCCAACGCCACGACGGGTGAAGACCCAGGATAAGTCTGACGTTGATACAACTGAAACCCGGTTTCGATTCGGTAAATTGCCGAAATATTTGACTGGACATCTTTTGTTAGTTCTTCAAGCGGGGGAACATCGGACCACAAAAAATCAAGATCCGGTTCGACTCGATCGTCGCGTTTCATTGGTGCAAAGAACGGCCATACCAATTTAATATTTTTAGCAACATCAATACTACCGATGGTAACAGGCGCACCGAAACCAGACTTGTCACCAAACTCATAAACTTCTTTGACAAATGGTTGAGCGACAAAACGATCCTCTTTCGTATTTTTATCTTTACTTCTCTTAATGTGGTCTGCTAGATCTTTAGGCTCCGCTGCAAAATACCATTGGTTTTCCACAACCGCCCACGCAAACCTTCCACTCTTGTTTTCGGGCACGATACTATAGATTTCGTAGAGCCCCTCTTTTTGGACTTTAAACTCTGCGCTCTCACTTCTTTTCGCCCATTTTCTGAGTCCGGTATTGAGTCGATCAAAGATTGCCGGGAACGACATTTCATCTTCAATTCTGACCGAGATAACCCAGCCTTTGTCAAAAAAACTAACCGAGTCAACCGCGTAGTAAGCGTAAAAGAAATCTCCCACGGCCTCCAACAATTCCGTTTCCAGTTTGACTCCAGTAAATTTCTGAAACTCGGCCAGTGAATCTTCGATGGATTCTTCACCAGCTGCGCGGGTCACCTTACGCATCAGTTTCAAAATCGCTTTCGTTGAAATTCTCGTTGCCAACACAAAATTCGTGTCCTTGGGAATGTCGTTGACCAATCGCTTTGGAATCGGATCAAGTTCAATGATGGACAACAATCCAGATTTTGTTTTGCTTTTCTTTATATCGGCCCGTGTCAAAAAGCCCTTGCTGTCTACACCTGAAACCCAACCAACTGAATCAGCATCGACGATTTTCTCCAACGGCCCACCCTGAAACAAACCGTCGAACACCCCACTATCTTTCACTTGTTTCATGATCGGTTTCGAATTTAGATAGGAGACACTGCTGACTCGGTCAATTTTTAATGTCTCGCGCAGATCAACCAGCCATTTCGGTGCGTCTGTTTTGGAGTTCTTTTTAAGTTCAGCAACCGAACCTTCACCGAAACCAATAAAGAAATATTTGCCATGCATTTTGAGATTCATTTCAAAATCAATCTGCGGCGCTTCAACATGAATGACTTTTTCGCCATCAATTTTTTTGACTCGATACGTACTATTTTCATCGTCGGAAAATTTTGGCAACATAGCAGCGAAGTCATCAAATTGCCTTTGAACCTTGGCAGTGTCGTCGCCAAGTGAAACCAACAGGCCTCCGTTGAAGTCAGGCTGTGGCTTTGAGAATTCGATTTGATCAGCATAAAACGCTCCTGGGCTCACCGAACCAATGCGTCCTACTTCGATCAAAAGCTCGGTACCAGCGATCACAATCGGGTCTTGCTTGGCGACCTTCGCGGAAAGCATATCCCAAATGGCCTTTCTGAATTTGTTTCCAGCGGCTCTGACTTTCGGCTGACTCATCCAAGCCTCAGTAGGGTTGGCTTTGGCATCGACATCAACAAAACCACTCCAACTCGCATACGCGACGCAGTCATCGGGCGCGATCTTGGACATCATCGGATCTTCGGGACCTGGAGCCATCCCCATTGGGATGCCCATATTTCCGAAGCCAAAAGCAAAAAGGATCACAAGCAAGAAACCGAAAAAGCTCATCCCCATCGCTATTCACCTTTAATAAAGCATCTTAGATTCGCAAATACGGAAAGTAGTTGTCACAATTAGCTTTACCCTCAATGATCGTCCTCGGTTTCTGCTTCGATGCTTTCTGCTCCAATTAATTTTCGTGCGAGCTTGCCAACGGACAGCCCCTGAACCACGATCGAAAAGATCACCACGCCATAAGTGACCGTCAAGAACAAGTCACGATTCATATCATTGGTTAACGACAGTGCAAGCGCGATTGAAATTCCGCCTCGCAAACCACCCCAAGCCATAATCGTCGTTGTGTGAGGAACAAAATCGAGTTTCTGCGCAAAGAATCTTACTGGTGCAAGCAAAGAAAAGAAGCGCGAAGCCAATACGATGGCAATCGCCATGGCTGCTGCATAAAGATACTGTTGCTGAAGATCCAAAACCAGAAGTTCAAGCCCGATCAGAACAAACAAAACGGCGTTGAGCAAGACATCCATTAACTCCCAGAATTTGTTGACGTACATTTCTGTTTGCTTGGACATCGCTGTCCCACGCACCGTATCATTGCCAACGATCAGTCCCGCCACAACAATCGCCAAGGGTGCCGAAATATGCAATGCGGTTGCCAACGAGTATCCGCCCATCACGCAGGCGAGTGTAATCAGCACTTCGATTTCATAATCATCAATCGAACGCAGCAACAAAAACGTGCCATAACCAAGAATGAAACCCAGCGCGAGCCCGCCCAAGACTTCTTTTGCAAACAGCTTTGCCACTGTGAACACCGTGGCTTCTTCATTCGCGTGCCCGTGGTCATCGTGGGCTGCTTTTTGACCATCATTTTCATCGTGTTTTTGTTCGTCGTGCTCGCCTGCCTCATTATTTTGCTGATCACTGTCATCACTGAGTGACGCAGCGACGGGAGGCGCGTTCTCGAGTTGCGTATGAGATTCACCAGGATGACCGCCCCCTGTTGCGATCATGTAGATCGTCATGAAAACAACAACGCCGACGCCGTCGTTAAATAGAGATTCGCCAACAATCTTGGTTTCCAACTTTTTGGGGACTCCCGCTTTCTTCAAAATCCCCAATACCGCGATCGGATCGGTGGGAGAAATCAGCGAACCAAAAAGCAGACAGTGAATATACTTTGTCTCGATTCCAATGAGTTGGAATCCAAAATACACCAACGTCGCACAGAGAAACGTAGAAATCAAAACGCCAACCGTTGAAAAAACGATCACCGGCCATCGTTGAATTCTCAGCTGATCAAAGTTCGTGTGCATTGCGCCGGCGAACAGCAAAAAACCCAACATCACATCGAGCAGAACGTGTTTGAAGTCGATCAGCGCGATCAAGTCGTCAGCAAATCGTTTGAAGAAATCCGTGAAGTACGTGCTGCCAAACAAAAATGCCGTAAACGCAATCGCAACGATCATCAATCCAATCGTGTTTGGCAGTTTCAATACCTTGACGTTGACGTAGCCAAAAAGCGCCGAAAGCACGATAACGATTGAACAGATTTCAAAGATTTCAAAATTCATTTGGTGCGCACAAATAATCCGGGAACAGTAAGCCCAGATTTTCTCGCAATGCGTGACTTCTGACAAGGTGAAGCGGTAGCTCGAAATTCACTCCAACCTACCAAGCTGCTTTCGCGAGTCCGGATGAATTTAACCGCGTCGAATCGATGAACCCTCAAAATGAATCTGGATTCGATAAACGTGTTTCTCGCGGCAATAAATCTTGCCGGTTTCCAAATCAACACGTTCGGGAACGTCTTGAATGCGTTTGTCGACCATCGCGTGATAGCCACGTTCAGAAAAGATATCGATCAACATCGAAAGTGCCAATGCATCCTCAAACAAACGATCTTCCGAATTAACGTTGGCTCGCCCTGAAAGCGCATGACGTGTGATGATTGGCATAAACTTCTCATCAATGATCTTAACGACTTTGATGAACAAATCACGATGACTTAATTCGTACCCATCGAGTCGCCGGACCAACTCTTGCCTCGCGTGAATCGTAATCTCTTCAGCCAACGGCAGCGGACTGAGTCGGTCGAACGTACGGGGATCGAGTTCAAGCGAACTTTGATATTGAAGCTCTTTGAGAATATTGGCTTCAACTTCAGCAACCGGCCCTTCGGCGTTAATGAAGTGGTAGTGATAAATTTCCTGAAGCGATTGCAGCGCGTCCCACGTCTGCTCTTTGAAAACGCGATAACGGCGGGTGGCTTTTTCAGAGCTGAGATCGGTCGCACGCACCTGTTGAATTGTTCCGATTCCCGTCTCTTCGACTTTCCTGTTCTGTTCCTCAGTTTCAACACCACGCTGAAGCTGGCGTTCAACACTGGTCTGCTCGCTGGCAAACAAAACCATCGCGTGGATCGTTGGCCGTCGAAAATGGATCGCCAATTCCGTTTCCGAAAATTCGTTATTGAGTTGATCAATCTGATCGACCAACAACTTCAAACACTCGACCTGAACCCGGGTTCGAGGAAATCCATCGAGCAGCGCTCCGTCACGATACTCTGGTTTGAGCAATTCACGCAACAAAATTCCGATGACCTCGGTATCGCCAACCATTTGGCCTTGGTCTTTGATCTTTTGTGCTTCGGGAGTCGTCAGCAATTGACTGATCACGATTGGCGGGCAAGTCAGCCCACGTGCATTCAAAATGTATTTCGTATGCGTGCCTTTACCCGAACCGGGGGCGCCACCAAGCAAAATAAGCTCTTTGGGGAAACGCAAATTTTCGTGGCCGACTTCTTCGTTCAGCAATTCCCAAACGTTGCCAAAGATGACCTGTGCATCTTTGATCTCCAAATCAATAGTCGAATTTTCGGTTGGCTCAGTCATTGGGAACGAAATTTCACAATTAAAATACAAATACAGAAAGATAGATTGTAGTTGATACCACAAAAGTTAGTTAGGTTGGAATATCGAACAGTCCACGGTAGTTTGAAAAGAATTGTCGTCAACCAAAACGAACTTTGCACCCTAATTACGACGCTTAAGAAACAAAAAAAGACACGGCAATCGCATGCGTGTCTTTTCGTTTTCAAAACTACAAATTCAAGCCTACTTTTTCAATATAGACTTGGCGGGCGTTGGAGCCTCGGTTGATGTTTCAACTTTCAATGCTTCCTTGGCAGTATCGGCTACCGGAGACGTTGTCGCAGCATCGCTTTCGCCAGCGGCAACTGGTTGAGCCACTGCCGGGGTTGGCTGAGCTGTCGTTGACTGAGCAACCGTCGTTGGCTGAACTGTCTCAACGGCAACGGGTTGGTTGTACGTTGATTGCAAGACGCCTGAAGCCACAGGCGTTTCAATAATTCCGTTGACAAACGCAGGAACCGCTTGGCTTACTGGATATTCAATTGGGATCGCATTTGGAATTCCATTTGAAATCGCATTTGAAACACCAGCTCCGTAAAAATCAGAATAAATTGGCTGTGAAACAACCCCGACGCTGTTATAAAACACGGGAGCCGGCGATACCGATCCATAGAGTGTCGTAACCGGCTGAGCAACCTGCTGGGGTATCATTTGATAATATTGAACTGGTTGTGGTGTCGCGAAAGTTTGCACAACCTGAACTGGCTGTTGGCAATAGCACCCAGAACGATAATTTTGTGCATCGGCTGATTGCGAAACCATCGCAACTGAAAGGAAAACAAAACCAAAGGTGAAAGCGATATTTCGTATCATAAGTATTCTCCCATTATGTAAAATTCTAAGGCGACTGGCTGTAGATCAGCCCCTCAACTCGTGGCAAATCCTGAGACCAATAAGAGATAATCAATCACACCCCAAGTCAAACATTTTCACGTGGGTAACGCAAAATTTGAACGGAAAAATCTGCAAAAATACGCATCACGTCTGCATGCCTTCACAACAAATGAATAAGACCGGGGTTTAACCAATGGTCAGAATGACGGTCACAATCTGGCTCGACTTAACTTCTTCAAAATAAATGCATAAGGGGCTTTAACTTGTTACGACACCTAATTCCATGTTGCTGTGTCCTGGGTTTGCAATTGCTTTTCCTGGGACCTAATTTGAGCTCCGCAGCGCAAACTAAATCGAACGACCAACCAGCAAAAAGTTCGCGAACCGAAGGCTCCCAATCACAAGGTGCGATTGCAGACGATGTTCAAATCTCCAACCAGGCAGCCGAACTTGGTTTTGACATCAAGAAACTTGAATCGATTGATCGGAAGATCGACCAACTGATCAAGTCCGAAAAAGTCGTTGGTTGTTCCGCCTTGATTCTTAAAGAAGGGAAAGAGGTTTACTTTGGCAAGTGGGGCTACCAGAACAAGCGAAAAAAAATCCCGCTTGACCGCAATACGATTTTTCGGATTTACTCCATGACCAAACCCATCACCAGCATCGCCGCGATGCAGCTGGTGGAACAGGGAAAGCTGGATCTCGACAAACCTATCGCTACTTATCTGCCTGAGTTTGCCGATCTTAAAGTTCTCGAAACGCAAGACGGTAAATCAGTCGAAGTTCCTCCCAAACGGATCATGACCACGCGGGATTTAATGCGGCACACTTCTGGTTTGACCTATGGTTTTTTCGGCAACACTGCTGTCGATCGACGGTATCGAAGATCCGGTGTGATGATTACCGAGCGGACGATCAAATCGACGGTGGAGAAACTGGCGCAAATTCCGCTGCTTCATCATCCTGGCACTAGATTTCACTATAGTGCTTCAACTGACGTTCTTGGGCGTGTCATCGAAGTCACGTCTGGGCAAGAGTTTGATGAGTACTTGAACGAAAATGTGTTTGAACCCTTGGGCATGACAGATACATTCTTTTCTGTCCCAACAGCGAAACAGGATCGCTTTGCTCAACTTTACCGTCCCGGTATCAACGGCAAACTGATTCCGGCTTCCCCCATCCAGTCTCTGCGATTCTACAACCAAGACAACGCTTACTTTTCCGGTGGTGGTGGGCTTTGCTCGACCGTAGATGACTATCTAAAGTTCTGCAAAATGTTACTCAACAAAGGCGAACTTGATGGGGCGAGAATCGTAAAAGCAGAAACGATCAATGAAATGTTTACTAACCAACTGGCAAAGATTGAACGCCCGCCAGGCCGTCAGTTCGAGTTTGGTTTGGGCTTTAGAAAATTTCCGCAAGGCGATTTTGGCTGGGGTGGAGCGGCAGGGACCAGGTTTTGGGTAAACCCTACCAAACAAACGGCTGTGATTTTCATGATGCAGATCATGCCAGTCAAGAAAAGCTATGGCGAGATTGTCCGTGACGCGACATACAGTGCACTTCGATAGTCCGTCAAATCCGTCCAGATCTCCCAATCCGGCCTTTTTGCAATGCTCCTGTTAATACCGGAGAGATTTCCACCGGACTTAAGAGGTATGTCATGTTTTTTTGCTGCATAAATTTTTGATTAGCCCGCCCGCTCCCAAATCAAAACGTAAACTTCAGTCCCTCCTGTTTTGCCAAACAACCCCGCACCGAAAAATATCATGTCCGGAACTGCGCGACATAATACTATTTTTTCAAATAACATGCCCGATGTCGCTTCGGTGCCTGCGCTAGATGCACGCCTTCTACAAATCCACCCCGTCGATTTACAACACGGTTTGACCAAACTGACCAACGACAAATTCATCGTTGGCCGTGAGCCATCCTGCGATCTGATGATTGCTGAAGGCGCCGTTTCTCGTCAGCACGCTCGCTTTGAAAAATTGGACCATGGGTTTCAAGTTACCGATTTGAACTCGACCAATGGAACTTGGGTGAATGGAGAATCCGTTTCACAGACCATGCTTCAATCTGGTGATCGCATCCGAATTGGTGGAAGAATTTTTAAATTCATGGCCACCGACCAAATTGAAGCCGACTATCACGAAGCCGTATACATGATGATTACGCGTGACAGTTTGACTGGCGCGTGGAATAAACGCTATTTCATTGACATGCTTGATCGCGAGCTTAAAAGGCAGACGCGAAAAAAGCTTCCGCTATCGTTGGTCATGATTGATGCGGACCATTTTAAATCCATCAATGATCAGCACGGGCATCTGGTTGGCGACGAAGTATTGGCAGAATTGTCCAGACGCATCCGTCAGTCAATTCGAGAAGAAGACATATTCGCACGCTTTGGCGGAGAAGAGTTTGCAATCATTCTGGCGGAAACCGATCTCAAAGGAGCGGTCATTGTAGCCGAACGATGCCGAAGTCTTATTTCAAGCACGCCCTTTGAAACCGCTAGTGGCCCACTCGAAGTTTCGATCAGTTGCGGTATCGCCGTATCCAACGAACAACAGACTTTGACCCAAACTCAATTGATCAAAGAAGCCGACGAGAATCTTTACAAAGCCAAAGCAGATGGCCGCGACCGAATCGTTGGGTGATACCGTCGCGGGACATCTTGCTTGCTGTGGCGCGCCGTTAAGAGACGGGCAATTAAATTCGAATTGCACCGAATCCTACGATTGCAGTCAAACCTGGCAGAGATTCTTTCGAACTACCGACCGCGGCGGCGACGGCCTTGCTCCTCTTCCTGTTTCTTCATTTGAAACCGGCCGTGCTCAGAAGCCAAATTGATCGCGGTGTAATAAAGCTTGGCCGCAGAAGTCAACTTCTTGAAATTAATCTCACCAACCTTATCTGAAGGCTTGTGATAGTCAGGATGGAAACCGCCAAACAAAAACGCAACGGGAACGCCTTTTCTGTAAAAGTTCACTTGATCGCTGCGATTCCAAACTTTTTCTTCATCCAGCTCAAATCGAAACCCAACGTGCTTATTGGCTTCCAGAACCAACGAATGCAAATCCGTTTCGCCTTTCAAACTTCCGACCAAGTGGATTGCGCCTTCGTTTTCAGCCGATGTTTCGTCTTTGGTTTCTTCGTTACGTCCGACCATGTCGATGTTAAACATGCAGGTCATATTCTCGAGCGGTTTTGTAGGGTTGTCCGTATAGTGTCGTGATCCTACTAAACCAATTTCTTCTGCTGCAAACCAGATAAACATGACGCTTCGTTTTGGCCGAACGGGATTGGTTGCGAACGCTTTGGCAATGTTCAAAACCGCCGTTGAACCCGAGCCATTATCATCAGCACCCGGAAACACTTGTCCGCCTTGAATGCCAAGGTGATCCAAGTGTGATCCCAAAACGATGTATTCCTTTTTCAAGTCGGGGTCTGACCCTTCAAGCCAAGCCACCACGTTAGGCACTGCGGCTTGTTCTTCCCGGAATCGCATTCGCAATGTTACTTCTTCGCCTGTTTCGTGAACGGAAATCGTATCTGACTCATCGTCTGTACTTTTAAGCCAGTCTTTCTCTTTGAATGCAGAGACCATTTCTTGTGCGGCCTCATCATTAATAGTTCCAGAGACACTGGTCGATCGACGCCGACGCCCACCTCGCACCAATTGAGCAAGTGATCCCGGAACCCCTTCGACAACACGCAAGAAAGCCGCTGGTCGTTGACGAACAATTTTGACCGCTGCAGATCGTGCGTTGGCTGGTGAGCGATAGATTACGATTTTATCTCGAAGGGAAACACCTTCAGCAAATTCGGCTTCATCATTCGCGAAATTTACAAACACAATTTCGCCAACGGTTTCTTGACTGTCGGTATACCGATCAAATCCGATTTTTCCTTCGGCTTGGATTTTCATTCCGTCCGGCCCTTCGATGAAGCACTCTTCGATCACGGGCAACCGTCGCTTCATCGGCAACATTTGAAAGTAAGTTCCGTTGTCGCCGATCGGCTCAAGCCCAAACTCTGCCAACTTTCCCGATACCCAGTGAGCAGCTTTGGTGTAGCCAGGTTGGCCGGTGCCACGGCCTTCAAATTTTGCACCAGCTAAAATCCCTAGCCACTCTTTCGACTGTTCGATCGTGATTGCGTCAAAACCAGCTTGTAAATTTTCAGGAGGTTTGACGGCATCGGCGTACTGGGCATTGGCCTCTGAATAAACGCACAACGTCGCGGCGCAAATAAGAAACAAAGCTAAACAAAACCGAAACGAATTCAACAAGTACATTTTTGGTTCTCGATATATAGGAACGTCAGGTCTGATCAGCGTGCCTGCACATGTTTCGGATTCAACATTTCGCTGATTTTGAAACCATAAGCCTAGTCGGTTCGCAAAATAATTCCAGTTGGCACGCGTCACCCGATGCGAATGTCTGTGAATTGGTCTACATTTTCAATTAACCTCAACGAACGAAATATATTCAACCTACGACACCCCCACTTCAAACGGAGCACGCAACCATTGATCCCGTAGATTACAACCGCCACGCATGGGACAAAATGGCGTTGGCAGGTGACAAATTTTATCGAGCGATGACCCCCAAGCAGATCCAAGACGCCAAAGACGGTAAATGGAGAATTCGCGTCACGCCAACCAAAGCCGTACCGCGAGAATGGCTCGAACCATTACCTGGCAAGGACCTTTTGTGTTTGGCTGGCGGCGGAGGCCAACAGTCGCCAATACTTGCCGCGCTCGGTGCAAACGTAACCGTGTTTGATCTAAGCGAACAACAATTAGCACGCGATACCGAAATTGCCCATCGTGAAGGGCTTGAGATAAAAACCGTTTCCGGTGAGATGCGCGATCTTAGTTGTTTTGACGAAGCAAGCTTTGATTTAATCGTCAGCCCGTGTGCGACTTGTTTTTGCCCAACCGTCGAAGAAATTTGGCAAGAGGCCTTTCGCGTTTTGCGTCCCGGTGGCTCACTGATCGTCGGCTTCATCAATCCACTTTATTATTTGTTCGACGCTGTAAAAATGGACCGTGATGAATTTGAAGTCCGTCATTCGATTCCGTATTGCGATTTCGACTTACCCGAAGAAGAGCGAGAGGCGTTGATCAGCCCCGAGCGGTCCATCGAGTTTGGGCATTCACTGGAAGAGTTAATTGGCAAACAATTATCCGCTGGTTTCTCGCTGACTGGTTTTTTCGAAGACGGATGGGGCGGTGGAGATCGGCTAAGCTCGCTAATCAATTTGTTTATTTGCACACGCTCAACAAAACCGATTGATTGATTCGCATTTAAAGCAGCCCAAACGACAAATCCATTTTCGGCTTTCGACTACGATCCCGCCGACTTAGAATGCACGTTTGTCACAACAAAACAAAATCGTAATTCGAATTTTTTAAATTAGCAAAATGCCACAAGCCTCCCTTGAACTCGCCAGCGTCGCCCAACTCATCGGCCAGCTTTGGCTGCGTGAAATCGATCAAACCACACTCGACGCAATGGGAACAAAACCGTTCCGCGAAACGTATGAAGAGCTGGGCGGATTCATCCCAGAGCCAAACGAATCGTTGATGGATGAACTCGCAGTTGAGTATTGCGTATTGCTGATCGGCCCCAAGGGGCAATTGTCCCCGGTTCAATCCGTTTGGCAGTCTAATCAATTTCAATCCGAAACTTCTTCGTCGATGAAGCAATATTTTGAACTACTTCCCAACTACGAACCTGGATCAAGCCTTCCGGATCACATTGGCGTCCAACTCGATTTCTTAAGCCACTTGCTGCGTCAATCAGACGAAGCAACCGATGAAATCGTTCGCCAGTTCGTGCAGTCGCACCTACAATGGTCGTCCGTGTTCCTGGCGCAAGTTCAACAACGCGAATCAAAGTTTTATCAAGGCCTCGCGCGCGTGACTGACGGGTTGATCAATTCGATTTAGTCAGTTCCATTTATCAACTCGTTTGAGCCAATTTTTGTCAACTCATCCACTGACCTTCTTTTTTGAAATTCCATGAAATCAAAAGCTTCATTATTCGTCACGTTATTCGCTCTCGTCATCGCGGGTACTACTGGCTGCCAACAAGAAACTGCAAATAGCCAAAATTCCAACGACGCAGATTCAAAATCGTCGCGTTCATTTGCTTTTAATTACGGCGCGACCATCCTCGATGTGCCAACCGACGCCACCGTTCGCGTTTGGTATCCGATCGCTCAGAGCAATGGCCAGCAAGAGGTTTCTTTGGCCGAAAAAAACACGCCGACAGAAATGCAGATCAATCGTGACGAGAAATACGACAACCAAATTGGATATTTCGAAGTCAAACCAGACACGTTAAAAGAAAACCAAATTGAGTTCGTACTCAAATACGACGTCGTGCGTCACGAAGCCAGTGTCGACGATGCCGCGAAAAACCTGACCGATGAACAAAAGAGCCTTTTCCTTGCCGCAAACTCTTTGGTCCCAGTCGATGGCAAACCGACTGAACTGCTAAAAGACAAAGAATTGGTTGACGACTCAATGGCTGCTGGAAAACAGCTTTATGAGATTGTCGAAGACCACATGAAGTATGACAAATCGCAACCAGGTTATGGCAATGGAGACTCCGCGTGGGCTTGTGATAGTAAGACTGGAAACTGCACAGACTTTCACAGCTTGTTTATCTCACTGGCCAGGAATCAAAAAATTCCGGCCCGCTTCGAAATAGGATTCCCGCTTTCACCCAAGAAAGATGGCGATTCCAATGGCCAGCCAAAAGTCGTCAAAGGCTATCACTGCTGGGCATGGTTCCACTCAGAAGGCAAAGGCTGGGCTCCGGTTGATATCTCCGAAGCCGACAAGCATCCAGAAATGAAAGAGTATTATTTCGGCAAACTAACCCAGGACCGAGTCGCTTTTTCAACTGGACGCGACATTGAACTCGTTCCAGCCGCCAGCGCCCAACCGCTGAATTATCTGGTCTATCCACACGTGGAAGTCGATGGCAAACTTTGGCCAAAAGACAAAATCAAATTGAATTTTTCTTACACTGACAAATAGCTACACCGCTGTGATAATAAGTTGCAATGAATCACGGATCTGATTCTCTAGTCTTGATGTGGCTGGCTGGTTTTTTGACCGGCGCGTAAAACAGGCGGAGGCTCCGTAATCGACCTGAGCTTCCGTCAAAAAGACCAACGACTGGTCCAGCGCTGGGGTGTAAAGTTTGGAATCGCAAGCGGCGTTAGCAACTCGCCTTCGCCGGGGCGGAGTAATGAACGCGGCTCAAGCCGTTCGCCGGTCGTGTAAAAGTGTGCCAAAAACGCATAGTCCGCGTCAAACCAATCGCTGACCCACCGATCAATTTCGTCGATCGGCTCAAGCCCAACGTCTCGGCACAACATCAAAGCAATACGAGTCGCGTCACGTTCATATTCGTGCAGCCGCTCCATCTCTTCCGGCGGCTTTGGTATCGTCTGGTCCTGACCCAGCCGGCGATATTCTTCCGATAGATTCCACTGGACGCTATGCCCGAACAAATGCAAGAGAACATAAAACGCCAAATCCAACTCAAGCGCGTAATCAATCTTGATCGAGACACCGTCAAAATCGCCAGTGTTTGGATCAAGCACATCGGATATGGAAACGGGCATCTCATATCGGTCTTCGATGTGTCTTTCAATCAGGTTGAAGCACTTTTGAAAGTCAATCATTGCAAACCTATTTCGCCTTCAACATTCCATCGTCTTTTGCCGCTGCGCGATTGGCTTTGACCTGCTCGAACATCAACCGGACGCCAGCGACAAAAAGCACGATGCCAGCCAGTCCACAGACAGAACTTACCAATGGCAGACTAACGGAGCTGACTTCCAGGCCGATCGGAGCGAACTTTTCTTGCGCAGCTTTTACTGTTGCCTGATAACGTTCCGCCGCAACCATCAAGCAAATTGCTGAACAAGCGAGCAAGAACAACCCAATGGTTCGAAGTTTCATCGTTTAACCCTTTTTCGCTTTTTTGGCTTTCTTTTCTTTCTTGACGTTGAAAGTCACGTACTGCGAATAGCCATCGATGGTGGCCACGCCATTATCGATCTCGCTTTTCTTAAGCGCCTTTAGCTCTTCGTTTTTCTGGTCATACGTATCTGAGTATTTGTATTTCGGGCGCTTGGTGCAGCTGACTTTAAAAACGTCGGTTTCGAATTTGCCGCCTTCTTTATCAACGAGTTCGAAAACCTCGTCTTTGATTCCGTCCAGTTCTTTTTCAAGCCCAGAGATCTGTTGCTTAAGCCAACCGTAAAGTTCAATTGGATCCGTTGGTTTTTCACTCATCAATTTGCCTTTTGTTTTGTAGCTAGAAAAGCCATATCAGTGGTTAGATTGGAAGCCACTCATTCTATCCGATTGTGGCCCGACTGTGTTCGTGGTTATGCCGCCTTAAGCCGAGTGAGCTGACTGGCATTTTGCGAGTATTAAGGCGCGGCACGCATTGAAAAAAAGAAAACAGGGCAGTGGACTGCTGCGTTCGTGTAAAACAAACCTAAAAAGGCCACTTAGCACCAATGGCTTTTTTCTGAATCGCTGTTAGATCGCCAATACTTTTCTTGGCCAACTTTAAAAGCTGAGCCAATTCGTCTTCACTGAAAGTTGCCTCTTCACCCGTGCCTTGAATTTCAACGAATTGTTTTTTTCCTGTCATCACCACATTCATGTCAACGGCGGCAGCAAAGTCCATCGGATAGTCCAAGTCAGTAACCGCTTTTCCATCCACGATTCCAACACTGATCGCGGCAAGTGAATCTCGGAGCGGATAAATTTTCGGATTGGGTAACTCTTTCTTGATCGAGTTAATCGCATCGATCAACGCAATCATTCCACCGGTGATGCTGGCCGTCCGCGTCCCACCATCGGCTTGTAGCACATCGCAGTCGACGGTGATCTGGCGAGCGCCAAGTGCTTCAAGATCCGCGACCGCTCTCATGCTCCGACCGATCAAACGCTGAATTTCTGTTGTACGCCCGTCGACCTTGTTGCGATCACGGCGTTTTCGCGGGCTCGTACTGCCGGGAAGCATGTTGTACTCGGCCGTGATCCAACCCTTTTCCGAATCACGCATCCACGGCGGAACATTCTCGTCAACACTCGCCGTACAAAGCACAACGGTTCCACCGCACTGATAAAGCACGCTGCCCGGAGTCTTGTTGGTAAACTTGCGTTTGATTTTTACGGGGCGAATTTCATTTGCTTTTCTGGCCATAGGGTTCTCAAGTTGAAAATTGCTTGATGTTTAGATTATTGATTCGGAAAGCTTGCAACGGGCAGTCGAGTGCGGGGATTCTTTTAAGCTTGAGATTCTTTTTGTGCTTCATTCAACAGCCAAACCACCAATCCCTTTTGGGCGTGCAAACGATTGTTGGCTTGCTGAACAATTGCACTTGATGAACCATTGATCACATCTTCGGAGACTTCTTCGCCTCTACGTGCGGGCAAGCAATGCATGAATTTGGCATCTTTTGCAGCGCAGTTCATGATTTCCTGATTGACTTGAAAGTCCTTCAAATCCGCTATCCGTTGCTTTGATTCGGCCTCCTGCCCCATGCTTGTCCAAACATCGGTGTAGACGAATCCGGCACCGTCAACCGCTTCGCGTGGGTCAGAAGTTTGCACAATCAGCTCCGAGCCGGCTTGCTTGTTAAGCCCGTCAATGAACAAAGGGTCGAACTGATATTTCTTGGGTGCACCGATCCGCAATGGAATATTTAACTTGATACAAATCAACGCCAAGCTATAACAAACGTTGTTTCCATCACCGAGGTAGGCAAGGCTTGTTCCGTCCAAGCTTCCTGCCAACTCCTGCATTGTAAGAATATCAGCGAGTGCCTGGCTTGGGTGGGCAACGTCGGTCAGGCCATTGATAACGGGACATAGGCTGTAACCAATTGCTTCTTCGACCTTGACGTGACTTTTTGCGCGAATGACTAACACATCCAAATAGCTAGTCAGAATCGGCATGAAATCTCGCACGGGTTCGCGCACTCCCCAGCCGACGTCTTCGCCAAGAAAAAGACTCGAACCCCCCAAATGCATCGCCAGGGCTTCATAGCTAACGCGTGTTCTGAGCGAAGGTTTCTCAAACAGCAAACCTAAAACATGGTTCTCAAGAATTCCAGGCCGATCGCCATCGGCCATCTTTGATTTCAATTCAACTGCGATTTCGAGGACGCGCCGAACTTCTTCCGAAGTCAAATCCAGTAAAGACAAAACGTGTCGCATTTAAACACCCTTCAAATAGCGTTTGATTGATTGCGATAGATTAGCGTTAATTGCAAATAACCGTTCCGATACCGCCGCTGGTGTAAATTTCCAACAGCAACGAATGCCGAATATTCCCATCAACAATATGCACCTTACGAACTCCCCGTTCAATCGTTTCAATGCAAGCCTGAACTTTTGGAATCATGCCGTCGGTAATCGTTCCATCGGCGACCAGTTTGTTCGCCTCGTCTTTTGTCAAACTTGAAATGATCGATTCAGGCTTTGACGCATCACGCAAGACACCGGGAACATCAGAAAGGATCACTAGTTTGTCCGCATTAAGTTCCTGGGCGAGTTTTGTGGCAACGGTATCCGCATTGACGTTTAGTTTTTGACCATCGGCCGTCGTGCACATGGACGGAATAAATGGGACTTGGCCTGCATAGCAAAGATTGTCGATCACCAAGCGGTCGACTTTCGTGATCTCGCCAACGAACCCTAGATCAACCGGATTTCCGTCTGCGTCATCAAGTTTCAGTTGCTCACCGGTCAACACAGGCGTCGATTCAAAATTCAAAGTCATCGCCCGGCCACCGATCTTCTCGAATTCTTCAGCCAAGTAATTATTGGTCTCGTTGGCTAAAACGCGTTCAACGATTTCAAGCGTTTTTTCATCCGTGTATCGGCGGCCTTCAACAAAGCGAGGTTCGATTCCGGCTTTTTTCATCGCTGCACTGATGCGACTGCCGGCGCCATGAACAACCACCGGACGCATTCCGACGGTCTCCATAAAATGAATGTCCAAAAGAATATGCCGAAGCGCGTCTTCATCGTCGAGCATGCTTCCGCCAAGTTTGACGACAGTGATTTTGTCGCGAAACTCCCGAATCCACCCAAGGGCTTCGATTAATGTATTGGCTTTTTCGATGGCCTGTTGCACGGTGTTGTAAGCGGCCTTTCAAACCGAATATTGATTGCGTTGATGTCGATTTAAACTATCAAGCAAAACCGACTTCAAATTCACTTGAAAATTGGGTCAATCACGAAGATAGAAAGCCCATCATCGTAGAATTGGGTCGTCGTTTTCGCAACCAGAGTGGGCAAACGCAAATATTTTCACGCGTTTGCGGTTGGAATTCAGCTCGAAGCCAACGTTTACTGAGACCGCGATCAAGTCTCGAGATTGAGCGACTTAAAAACGGAACAAAACTCATTGGCATACCGTTTACTGTGGTCACATCCAAAGAGCTAAATCGCAACCGTTATTTTTGCAACATCTTCTTCGCCACCGACCACCAACCCGGCTGTGACAAATCATGATACGGCGAGTCTCCCGGCAACGTTCTCAACAAATATTCATGGGCACCCGAGAGGTTGTGATACGGAAGCGATGGAAACATGTGATGCAGCGCGTGATACTGAATCGCAAACGGAAAAAACAGCCAAGTAACTGGATCGCGACTGGTGTAGTTGCACGAGTCGATAATGTGTTCGGACATCGTCAGGTGATTCCCGTCGCCTTCGAAATGATGGTCGGCGAGTTGCCGAAGCTGGTTCAAGATCACGACCGATGCCCCAAGTGAATAGAGCATTAGCATTCGGGATGGCGCCGCAATTCCCACCAAAGCGGCCCCTGGAATGCACCAGGCACGAAAACAACAAAACAATTCGAGTGCCGCAAATGACTTACGATCGATACGACTAAGTTGTCTTTCGTATTTCCAGTTAAACGTGAATGCCGAAAGACGTTTGAGCGAATAATCACGAATTCCGGGCGTGATAAATGTCAGCGGAGCCAACGCGAATCTAGTGAAAACAATTAGCGGAAAGATCGCGACAAAGAAGAAATAGAACAGCAAGTTTAAAATGCTTCCTCGTTCACAGACGTTGACAACGTATTCTGGATCCTGCGGTGTGCCATAGACTCGTTGCGAATGATGGTCGCGATGGTGCCCGGTAAAAAAAGTCGACGGGGTTAACGTGGGCACACCTACTAAAATATTCCAAGCTACTTTGAATGCAGTGCACTCGTGCCGGCCGAGATGGCAGACTTCATGAACCAGGGAACCGACTCGGTAAAGCCAGAACACCGCGACAACGAATCCAACGAGTTGCCAAACCGAATACGCCGGAGCCTGCATGTAAAGCATCGCCGCTCCGTAAGCAACGATGGCTCCCACGAACATATCTCGCCAATAGATCCACCCTTTGACTTGATGGAAATCTTCTTCAGAGTTTTTTAGTGTCGCACGCACATCGCGCACCCAGTCCACGGTGGCAGTTGGGGAATTCAAAACCAGTCCTTGGGGAATTTACATCAGTTGGGGTAAAGGCAAGCAATGATTGGCAAGAGTAGTGCTTAGTCGAAAATGTTTATTAGTCGATTACTAAAACAATTCGATAACACTCAATGAGACTCACCGACCCACAATTTCCGACAAAATGACTGAACGCCGGAAGGATTTCCGACAGTATCATTAAAAGTCGGAAGGATTTTCGACCGTGTCATTGACTGAAAGTCGAAAGGATTGAGTTGCACAGTTGTGACGCAGATTGGTGAAACTGTCAATCAACGATGCGCCGCTTTCAACACATTGGGCATTTAAAACGCTGCCAGCAAAGACTTTGTTCGTTTTGTGAAAGATGGCTATTTCAAAACAGCTAAGGAGGGCAAAATCGAAGGCTTTGTACTATCTTCGAGAATCGTGCTATCTTTCATCTTTTTGTTTACTCAATTGGGTATCTTCCTTGTTCGCCCCTTTTAACTCAATCGAATCGCAGGAAATAAATTGAATCATGGGGAACAAGCCCGTTTTGGCCTGCCAACTGTTGAAGGCCGTGAAGGACAAAGCGAATACCAATGTAATTGCAAGTGCGATCAAACAACGACGGTAGTTGGTAGGTCTTTTGACACGCGCCAGCCTTGGTTGGCG
>CAYZGP010000018.1:40259-66955 GCA_964478065.1 uncultured Pirellulaceae bacterium | reverse complement strand
TGATTCGCGGCGGCATTCTGTTTAGCGATAGATTTCAAATCCAACATTCAATCCATGGAACAACAAGTGATCCGAGTCGTCGCCTGACGATCCAGTTGTTGGTGTAATCAATGGAGTAAAGTTTTCTGGTGTCGTGGCAACATCCCCCAACCACAGCAACTGGTAACCAGCTCGAAGGCGTGATCGTTGTGAGACTTGGTAGTGCCCTGTCAATCCAATTTCGATTGAGCCGGAGACCGTAACGTTGTCGTCTGACGTATTGATGAACTGAGCTCCGTTGTTGATCAGCGACGTGTCGACTTCGTTGAAGTTGGCGTAGACGCCAGCTTTGCCGTAACCTGAAAGTGACCAGCGATAGCCAACGTCGTAGAACAATTCACCACCGATGTGTGGACCGATCAAATTGTTGTTGGTGCTGAGTTCAAAGCTTCCGGTTTCTCCGAATGCGTTGTTGCTGAGCAGCTCATACTCGTCGTCAAGGTAAAAGTAACGCAATCCGACAAACGTCTTGACCACGTCCCAGCCCCAGCGAACTCGGTTGTATTCGATTGAATGAAAGTCTGTTTCTCTCGACTCTGTTTGTTGAACAGCATTTTGGAAAGCAGACGTTTCACTGTCTGTGAAACCGTTGGCTCCAGTAAACAGTGCCGAGATTCGCCCCAATGGGTCTGTTCGCGTGGCTGATTCTTCCAGTGTATCAAGGCCCATATAGGTAATCTCTCTGCCTTGAGTTGAGTCGCTTCGACCACCAAGAGTGAATCGCCAACCTGCTTCGAAGTCATAGTCGCCCAGACCGCCAAAGTTCGAGTTTATGAGCGAGCTGTCATCGAGTGTGAAGTAAAGTGCGTCAGCGATCAAGTAACGTCGGGCTCCGGAAATGGAACCACAACTGTTAAATCGGCTCGTCAATGTTTCTTGATTGCAGCAACCATTGTCCCCACAGTTTTGGCAGTTCGAAACTGAAAGACCTGAGTTGGCGATACCACAGTCGTTGCAACCACCACCATCACAGTTTGTGCAACTTGATGCTCCAAGTGCATTTCCGGAAGAGGAAATAACAGGGGCTTCCACTGGTGGATTGGCAAAGTAAGTTTGTCCGTAGCTTGGATCAATCGTGATCCCTTGTGGTTGAGCAAAAGTCGGCTGCGGGACGATTGAATTTGCTGGAGGAGCCGAATAGATCGGTGTTGGTGGGGCAAGCGACTGACCACCACTTACAATCGGTGGAGTACGAGTGCCGGAGCCTTGGATTGGGCTGCGTGAGCTAGAGCCTTGAATTGGGCTTCGTGAACTTGAGCCTTGGACGATTGGAACTGTCGTCGAAGATCCGGCTTTTATGATTGGAGGTAATGCTGCACTCGGTTGCGAGTAGATTGGAACTCCACTTGAAGAAACTCCATTGACCGGAACACCGGTTCCCCACTGGGCAGCTTGCTCGACGCTTGATTCGTCTTCCAAAGATCCTGTGGTTGCATGAGCGACCATGCCTGATTCCGTGTCCACTGTTGATGACGCGAACATTGGTTGGTCTTGGACCGTTTTGTCTTGCATTGGAGGTGCGTGATCGATAGCAACCATCTGATCTGCAATTTCCATTGGGCTCTTGAGAGAAGGCATTTCAAGAGCGGCAACCTCTAGCGCAGGTACTTCGTGAGCGGGTGGAGCCATTTTGTTAGTCGGCTGTCGCCCGTCCACGTAGTGTTGTTCTTGTTGATAAAGAAATTCTGGTGTTTGTCGTTCGTAGTCGCGGTTAGGTTGAGCTCTAGGGATTTGTTGCTCAAGAGGAGCATTTTTCATTTGGTCAGGTGTTACGATTGGCGGAACATTCGCATACGAGTCCTGGCTCATCGAAGCCGGCAAGGGCGTGTTGTCGAAGGGGCGAGCCAATGGTTTGTTCATTTGAGAAGGCTGAGTCGCATTGGCCTGGTCAGGTGTCACGATTGGCGGAACATTCCCATATGAGTCCTGACTCATTGGTCGGGGCATGTTCATGGGGCGGGGAATCGGCGCGTCCATTTGCGAAGGCCGAGTCGAGTTGGCCTGGTCGGGCCTTACGATTGGCGGAACATTCGCATACGGATTTTGAGCCATCGGCATTGCTACGCGTTCCGATGATACGATCGGTGGTAGCTCATAACCACGCCCCTGCTCCGTTTCTGGAACGGCCGCGCGAATTGCACCAAACGCGCCGAGCTGTTGCTCAGCGGGTTGTACAACTCCCGACCCAATGGGTGGTTGGCTCTCGACTTGCGCTTGGCAAGTTGCAAAAGTTCCAGAGAAAGTAGCCACTAGGGCAACGAGCTTAAGTTTGAGTTGGTAGTTCATGGGTCACATTCGACGCATAGGATGTCTTGTTGCGGCAAAGAACATTTCTGCCCATTCTGTTTTTCGGCTTGGTGAGGTGGGGACTTTTGCCGATTCTGAGGATTTTTGCAGATATGCTGACGATACCAGTTCTGTTGGTTGTTCCAGATCGACGTTCCATTGAGAAAATGGGCAAAGGCATGTGTTCTAGCCCACCCAAAAACCCGCTTTGATGGCGTTGGGTGATAGCAATAAAATTGAACCCTGAAAAACTGGGTAAGATCAGTCCTTCCCTAGCAACTTGAAAAAAGTTCCATCAAAACCAACTTGGCTAAGCAAAAACTCCTCTTCAATTCCGGGAAAAACAAGACCGGTTGTGTTGGATTGTTCGCTAGAGCAAATTGGGCGATTGAGTTAAACTAAGGGTCCAGCGATTCGTTCTTGGATTGTTGGTATCAAATACGTGCCCATTACCACCTTTCTAACGAAGCCACGATGTTCGAATCCAATTGGAGCGAGTCAACAAGAGGCAAGGCCTTATGGCTTGGACTACCATCAATTTTGTTGGCGGTGCTAGGACTAGCATTGTTATGCTGGGCCCAGTTTGGGATGGCCGGCTCTCTTGAGGACGGCTATCGCAGTCGAGCCGAAAAAAGTAGTGAGAAGCGAAAAGCTTTGAAAAAAGAGCTTGATCGTGAGTTAAGGATGTTGCGAGCTTCCCAAGGTGCGCTTCCTGGTGAAGCGGGAAAAGCCGTCATTCCCAAAGACGACCCTCGGCGTATCGAACTGGAAACATTGCTTAACGAAGAATCGATTTACTTGCAAAAGTTGATCACACTTGATCAAGAGAACCCAGAATACCATTTCGACCTGGCGATGGTTGCTGGTGAGCGGGGGGACTTGCAACGACAAGCCGCCATCATCAAAAAGATCTCTCCCCTCGACGAACCCGGCTATGTTGATGGGCATATTTGGCTGGCCCAGCGTTTCCTGACTGCTCGTGTCAAAGATCGTGGCGAAAAGTTCAAGTCGCTTAGCAGGGCGTTGCAGCACGCCGACCAATGTCTGCGACGCGAAAAGGATCACAAATTGGCGAAACAAATCAAAGCGCATTTGTTGGTGCAGTTTGGTGAATTAAATGAAGCCTATGATGTGTTTCTTGATTTGTTCAAAGACGACCCAGTACACATTGACTCTCTTTATGACATCAACGAGAGGACTCAGCAACAACAACGAAATTCCTCAATTTTGGATGAAGCGATTATTCGCTTTAGCAGCACGTTGGAGCAAGATGAGCTTTCCGATTCAGAACGAAGCAAGGTCTGGCGTTCGCTGATAGGTTGCTACCAACGCAAGAAGGACTTTGAGTCGGCTGAGCAAAGACTCTTAGCTGAGATCAAGCTGCAATCAGAGCTGGAGAACGGAGAGGGGAAACGAGTTTGGGCCGAACGTCTACTTGCTAGAGTTTACCTTGCACGAATTTCAGCCATTGACGACGATGATCCACAATTAATGCCCCAGCGTTTGGGGTGGCTGAAAAAGGCATACCGCTTCGATCCAACCAATTCAGTTGTTTTACAAGGCTTGGTTCAGCTTTCTGGATCGAGTGACACTGCTGTTGCCAACGAAGCTCGCCAAATCTACTACCCGACCAGTTTCTCTACGACGCCAGCGGCGGTACTTAACGAATTGGGTACGCAGGCGTTGGCAAAATCAGAATATCAAGCGGCATTGCAGTTTTTCGAATTGGCGAAACGAAAAGCACCACGTAATCCGGTTTATTTGAATAACCTTGCCTACACTTACCTCGTTGGAGATAGCCCTAACCCTAAGCGTGCGTTGAAGCTTATTGATGAAGCGATTCGTTTTCTCCCTGCCAATACACCAAATCTGAATTTACGAAAATCATCGTTTCACGACACCAAAGGTCACGCGATGATGCAGTTGAATCGGATGACTGACGCTGTATTGGAATTCGAGATGGCGCTTCGTGAACGTCCAGACAATCGTCGTATCTTGGAAGCGTTGATTCAATGTTGCGAATCAGCTGGAATCAATCCGAGTGCTTACATCAATCGATTGAAACTGTTGGACCAACGCGATGCCAGAACCCCAAAGCCATCCCAGCCTAATTTTGCCGATCCAAATCAAATTCCAAGTCCAACGGCCAACCAAAATCAAACGCCTGCGACAAACACAGACGGACAGTAGTTATCCGAATTGTTGAGCCAGGTTTTGACAAAATATTTCTCATTTTAATACGTAAGACAGACAGCTTTAGCAATGGCTTTACGACAATATGATGATCACGAGCGAGACGTTGATGAGCCAATTTCCATTTTGGATGTCATCAAGCAGCCTTGGTATTCGTTAACGAATTTCATTGGTGAGTTAAAGGATAACGATCCATCATTGAGTTCTGATCAGCCGATGTTGGCGTTGACCATTCGCTGGATTACTTTGCCATTTCGCTTGTTCGTTGGATTTCTCCTGTTCATTGTCCAAGCGTGGGCTTCCACTCGCTCAGGATTCGCGTTTCTTCGAGCCGTTCCTGCCATCTTGGCAATGAGCACATTTTTTTTGGCATGGCTAATTGCAGACTTCGTCAACAATGAAAGTCGTATGATCGGAGCCAATCAAGGCTATTACAGATACAACTCAAAGACCTATCCAGAGCATCCAGAGTACGCGACGGCATTTGCGGAAAAACTGGTTAAGATTAAACCTGACGATGCGGCGTTCAAGTATCAGCTTGGGCTGGCCAAGGTCTCAGAAAATAACGAAGAAGCGGCTGTCAACGTGATGTCGTCGATTGCACCTGAGGACTCTTCGGGCCATGACATGGCTCATATCTGGCTGGCCAGCTATTACCTCCGCGCTCAGTTTCTTGGACTCGATGAGGATGGACGAAACGAGCTTGTCCAAAAACATCTTGGGTTTGCCGTGCAGGCCGATCGGGAAAACCGAATCGCCAACAAACAACTGGCAGAAATTTACGTCAAAAAATCTGACAAATTTGCCCGAGGTACACCTGAATATCTGGAGAATCGAGAAAAGGCAATCGCCTACTACGAGTCATTTGTCGATGGCGAAATTCGCGATGTGTTTCAAGTCTTGGCGATTCCTAACTTGATCGAATTGCAACTCGACGTCGGCAACACAAAATTGGCGCAGGAGCGTTCTCGCGGGGCGATCAACCAATTACGTCCCATTGTCGAACGCCAGCCGGAAGTTGTTGGCGTTTGGTACGCCATGATTCGCTGTGCTCTGATTTTGAAGCAGTACCAACGCGCTGAAGATATTGCCAAAGAAGGAATCTCGTTGGTCAAGCAGGAGAAATCCAAATTGGCCATGTACGAATTCGCTTCTTTGATTGGCGAACAAATGGGAGATGATTTCGTCAACATGAATGACGAGCGGCAATATGCCATCCGTCTTCAGGCTCTTTGCAATGCCGTCACCTACAACCCGTTTAAGAGAGACCTTTATAACAAACTATTGGAGTTTGTCGTTGCTGAAGCCCGTACCAGAAACGAAGGCGAAATCAATAACGATGTCGAAGTGATTTGGCCTGCCGAAATAAATGAGCTTTGGTTGCGCAACGGCGTGATCGGATCCAAAACTTCCGGCGTCGTTCATGGCTTGATCGGTATGTTGGAAATTGCCAAAGGAAACATCGCTGAAGGCGAAACCCATTGGAAGTTAGCCCAAGGCCAGTTGCCAGGAGCCGAACGTATTATCGATATGTTGATTCGAGTCGCGGTTGAACAAAAGGAAATTGAAGTCACTAATTCGTTTGAGATGATCAATCTCGCAATCGAATTGTTTCCCGAAGTTCCTTCCTTCTACCACACACGTGGAATCTATTATGAGAAGCAAGGGCGTTTTCAGGACGCCATCAAAGACTTCAATCATGTTGCTGAAAAACTTCCAAAAGATGTCGTGCTCCATAAGTTCCTGATTCGCTGCTACGAACAGCTAAACGATCAAGAAAACGTGATCAACCAAAAAATCATGCTTGAACGAAAGTTGGCAGAAATGGATAAGGGCGATCGAAAGCGGACGGAGAAAACCCTCAAGCGATTTGAGAGACGTTGATCATCCTGCGAAGGTGCTTTTAATCCCTTTATTGAACAATCAGTGGCCGGTTATTCGAATTGCACTCTTTCTCGGCGTGCCAGTGAACGAATTTTCTTTCTCCGCCATTTGCCGGACAATCCTTGGCGAAATTAGGCCGATCAAGCATAATAAAGAGATCAAATCGTCGTAATGACTTTGGAGTAAGACCCCTGTTTTCCGAACTTTCAAAATTCCAGCTCGCCCTGACTTTTCTGTTTTTGATGCTTCTTCGATTGGTAGTTGGTTACCACTTCTATAAAGAAGGCACCGATAAACTCAAGAACGGGTTTACCTCCAAGTATTTTCTCGCTGGAGCCAAAGGGCCATTAGCGCCTTACTTCAAACAGATGCTTGACGACCCAGAAGGCCGCGAGAAGCTTTGCGTTGAAGAGAAAGTTGTTGATGGAAAGAAGCAATATGTCGTCGATGCCGAACTTACGGTCGCAATTTGGGATGACTTTATTACCCAGGCCAACGAGTACTATGGTTTTGGAAGTGAAGGGCTAAAAGCAAAACTTGGTGAGCGAATAGAGAATACAAAAAAAGCAATTTCCAGCGCCCATGAATCGGGCAGCGAATCAGTTGATATCCCTGCCCTGCAAAAGGAAATCGAATCCGACGAAGCGAAAATTCTTCAGGTGAAATCTCAGTCAAGACGAATGGAAGAAATTTTGGTTGATCATCGAGAGCAGCTTGATGATTGGTTGCAAGTCAACAAAGTAGATTTGATTTCCCACTTTGCAACTGCTGATCGACTCGATGGTTTTCAACGTGATGGTGAGAATCGTCAAGATGTTGCGTTGTATGTCGATTCATTACGAGGCCAAGTCAAAACGATCTATGATGATCGACAGAAAAAGCTCAACGGCTGGACTGCAGAAGTAACCGCCATTTGGGATTCGTTGGAATCTCAAATTGCATATCTGGCTATCGAAGAGCAACGGGTGGAAAACTCATTTTCGCTTTCGTCCGTTGCCGTCCCACGTCCCGAATTCAAAATTCATCGCCACTTTGACCAAGAGAATAGTTTCGTCAAATGGGTCGATCGAATCATTCCCTGGTTTGATACAACGGTCGGTGTACTGTTAATCCTGGGGCTGTTTACGCGGTTTGCTTCAGTGGCTGCAGCAATGTTTCTTGTTTCCGTAATCATGACTCAACCACCTTGGATTCCTGGTACGACTCCGACGTATTTGTATGCGATCGAATTGATGGCCTGTCTGGTTATTTTTTCTACCGGAGCCGGAAGATTTGGTGGGCTGGATTACTTCTTTAGTTTCCCGGCTAAATCATCAGAGGCGGCGCGGCGAGCGGCGGCTCTTGCAGGTCAAAACGCCGGCCAAACTCAAACTGCGTCGGCTTAAATAAACTGGCCGGAAACGGTTCGTTGTTTACGAGAACGAAGACCAGCCAAATAGCATCTAGTCACACACATAAAATCAACTTCAACAAATAACCCAACATTCAATTTGAATCAAAGGGAACCTCATGATCAATTTAACTCCCGAAGAACGCGAAGTCGGACGCGACAACTATTACTCAGCGGTCACAGCTCACGAGAAAATGAACCGTCGAGATTTTCTCGTCCGCACAATCGCAGCCGGTGGTGTCACTGCTGCAGGTGTTGGAGCGATGTACTTTGGATACGGACGTCCCAATCGTCCCGTTCGTGTTTGTGTGATTGGTACTGGCGACGAAGGCAGTGTGCTGATCGGTGCGATCAACCCCGACTACGTCCAAGTGACTTCGATTTGCGATATTCGCCCGTCAAGTGAGCATCGTGCTTTTCACGGCGACTGGTCAACGGACAACACAATCAAGGTTCGTCCTGGATTGATGAATGTTTACGATTGGAAAACGGAAGAAGAAGCCCGTCGTAACGTCAAAGTTTACCGTCAATGGGAAGAGGCGGTTAAGGATCCAGATATCGACGGCGTGATCATTGCGACGCCTTTGTTCCTGCACGCCCCGATCGCGATTGCTGCGATGCGAGCCGGTAAACACGTGTTGTGTGAGAAGCTAATGGCACACAATGTTGCCCAGTGTAAATTAATGTGCCGTGCAGCCGACGAGTCACAAAAATTGCTATCCGTCGGCCACCAACGTCACTACAGCATTCTTTACGACAATGCAGTAAACCTGATCAAGTGGGGTTTGCTGGGCGAGATTCACCATATCCGCGCTCAGTGGCATCGCAATAACGCTCCCGGAAAAGACTCTTGGGCCCTACCTGTTCCCGGTGGAGAACTAACCGCGTCAGGTGGTCGTGTCGATAAAATCGCAGACCAACTTAAGAAATTCCAGGACTACTACAACGACACTGGCATCTCCCCAAAGGAACGTGCCAAAGTCGCGAAACAGATTGCCCAGTGGCAACAATGGGATCTCGATAAAACGGTCGAAGCCGAGAAATTCGGCTATGAAAACCGTCCTGGTTTCTATGGCGACGGTCGCGACAGATCCGCTAAAGAAGAAATGGTTCGTTGGCGACTTTGGGAGCGAACCGGCGGTGGATTGATGGCTGAACTTGGAAGCCATCAACTTGATGCGGCAAGTATCTTCATCTCAGCCCTTTCGAAAGATCCACACAAACATGTTCACCCACTTACAGTGCATGCTGTCGGCGGTCGACATATCTTCCCGAAAGATCGCGACGCAGACGATCATGTTTATTGCAGTTTTGAATTCCCGGGCCAAGGCTACGACTATAACTTTGACGTAGGGTACCGCGACAAAGTAAACAGCTATCCTGGTGAAAGAACGGGCGTGCCATCGTTTGAAGAAACGGACAACAAGAAAGTCGTCGTGACTTATTCGTCCATCAACGGAAACGGCTTTGGTGGCTATGGCGAAGTTGTATTGGGCACAAAGGGAACTTTGGTCTTGGATCGTGAAAAAGAAGTCATGATTTATCCGATGGCCGGAACGTCTTATAAGTCTCGTGTGAAAAAGAAATCTGGAGCCGTCGTTTTGGATACTTCAGCCAGTGGTGACGCCGCTCCTGCAAAAGCCGCAGAAGGTGGTGGCCCAGTGAGTCGAGGATACCGCGAAGAGATTGAGCATTGGGCTTGGTGTATCAGCACCAACGACCCAATCAACCAGCCGCGTTGTAACGGACCGGTCGCTTTGGCCGACGCAGTGATTGCTCTGTCGGCCAAGCAAGCGATTCGCAATTCGCAGCAGCCCGGCGGCAATGGGTTCATGCAATTCCAGCCTGGTTGGTTCGAAGTCAACTCAGACGAAATTCCAGAAGCCCAAGGCGACGAGGCTAAGAAGTTCTGGGCAAAAGAGAAATCGAATTTGGGATTTGCTTAGTAAGAGGCCTTGAGAAAGGTTTTTGAACCAAACGATAAATCCAATCAAGAATTCCAAGTGAACTTCTTTGCAGATTGAATGTCACAAAAGACAGGCTCAGCCTGTCTTTTTTTATAGCTGCGGGCACAACCACCCCCCCCCGATTGAATTTCGTTAAACTAGCGCTCGAGCACCAGCTCAGACGTCGGAAGATCTCATACAATCGACTTATGACCACGCGCACCATAACGTGTAAAACCAACGCATGAACAAAAAACAACTTATTAAATTAGGCGTCCCTGCCGATTGTGTGCCCGAAGCCATCGCTTGCGTTCAATTGGCAGCACGTGACAAGACGAAGGAGCAACCCAAAAAGCTCATCCCGAAAATTGTTACCGCTCCCGAAGTCTATCTTGCTGATGAGCTTTATGGCAATCTTGCGAACGCCATCATTGAATTCAAGAAGACCGACGTTCCTTTGACCGAAATCGACTACCAATCGTGGGGTAGCGACTTTGATAAATCTTCTCTGGATCAAATTCGTAATGCCTGTCGGTTACCTATTTCCCGAGCCGCCGCTTTGATGCCTGATGCTCATTCTGGATATGGATTGCCGATTGGTGGCGTGCTGGGTTGTGAAAACGCCGTTATCCCTTACGGCGTCGGAGTCGACATCGCTTGTCGCATGAAAATGACCATAACGGACTTGCCGGTCGATTTGTTGACCGCCAACGATCCGGCCAAGTGTGCCAACTTTGATCGCGCGTTAGAGAAAGGGACCTTGTTTGGGACGGGCAAGAAATGGGATCGTCCTAACGAGCATGAGGTCTTGGACGAAGACTGGACCGTCACGGCGATTACTCGCGAGATGCACGGCCGCGCTGTCGGGCAATTGGGAACCAGTGGATCGGGAAACCACTTCGTCGAATGGGGTGTTGTAACGTTGCCGCGGGATGAACTTGGAGTAGAATCCGGAAAGTACGTCGCATTGTTAAGCCACAGTGGAAGCCGCGGACCCGGCGCGATGACTTGCAAACGCTATACCGATATCGCGCGGCGGATGGCACCTTCAAAAATCAAAGACGATCCGCATTTACGGCATCTTTGTTGGTTGGACATGGACTCGCAAGAAGGCCAGGAGTACTGGGCCGCGATGAATCTGATGGGACGATTTGCGTCGGCCAACCATGAAGTCATTCACAACAACGTGACGAAGCTTTCTGGCGCCCAAACGCTGGCAACGATCGAGAACCATCACAATTTCGCTTGGAAAGAAGAGCACAACGGGCAGTCTATGTATGTCCATCGCAAAGGAGCCACGCCAGCGGGCTTGGGCGATCTGGGAGTCATCCCTGGCAATATGGCCGATTCATGTTTTGTGGTTCGCGGCAAAGGCAATGCGGCGAGTTTGAATTCTGCTTCACATGGAGCGGGGCGGCGAATGTCTCGCACCAAAGCGAAGCAGCAGTTTAACTGGAGCGTTTGGAAGGATCATCTTAAGCACAAGAACGTGCGTTTGTTGGCAGGCGGGTTGGACGAAGTGCCTGGCGCCTATAAAAACATACACGACGTGATGGCGTCGCAAACCGATTTAGTCGAAGTCATTGCCGAATTTATGCCGCGCATTGTGATGATGTGTGGTGACGGTAGCCGTCCTGAAGATTAAACCGAATCCGCTTGAGGGTTAGATTGATCTGGCGTAAGTTGGGCATTCCTGTCCGGCGGTGCAGCCATAAAAAGACGGACAGGAATGTCCATCCTACCAATCGTGCAACTTAAAAAAATTCGCCAACAACCGGTCGCCGATGTCGCTTGAAATTCTTGCTTATGAAGAAACGCCATTGGGATTGCTGTGCCTGCGACGACGGGAATTGTTATCCAATCCGGGAGTTATGGTGACTGAAGTAACGCTTAATCATGAGTTTTTGATGAGCAGTTATCTGACACAGTCCGAGCGAGCTCTTTCGTATTTCGGATTGGATCGCTGTTCAACACGCAATGGAGATCAAAAACTAAACACGATGGTTGGTGGGCTTGGGCTGGGCTACACTGCGTTTGAATTATTGAAATCGGATTCCATCGGTCGCGTTGAAGTGGTCGAGTTCCTCCCAGAAGTCATCGGTTGGACGAAAGACGGATTAATTCCGTTGTCGGAGCAGCTCAATTCCGATACTCGGCTCACGATAACACACGGCGACGTCTACGCGAGGTTGGGGACTGAAGGCAAAAGCGAATTTGATTTGATCGTCATCGACGTCGATCATTCGCCAGAAGATGTTCTTGGCGATCAAAGCAACAAATTCTATTCAGAGTCAGGCTTGGAGATTGCCAAGACTCATTTGCTACCCGGCGGAGTGATTGGGATCTGGTCTTACGCCGATAGTTCACCGCTTCTCCAAAGCATGAAGAAAGTTTTCGATGACGTCTCGGTCGAAAAAGTCACTGTATTCAACGACTTGATTCAGGAAGAGCAAACAGACTGGCTCTTTTTCGGACGCAGGAATTTGCAGTAAGGTGGCTGCGAATTGTGACTGATGGCATCATCGAGATCGGGGCTAATTCGTTGCGCGATGAAGCTGGTCCTAACAAACGAACTTCATGAAATTCTTCAAATGAGATTGCATTCGGTATGGATTGGAGATGCAGTCATTTGGATTTTCTTCTTAGCTTTGTCAAAGTCCGATCCAGTTGGTTAGAAAACGCTTGGACGTCTTTTTGATTTTGCGGTTTTGGTCCTGACGTTTCCATGCCCGAAGAGCGTAGATGCTCCATCAGGTTTCGCGAAGCCAAGCGGCCGTGAACGTTGGCGTCGTCGTACAATTCCCCACGTGTTCCAATCGCGATGCCGCCTTTTTCAACCACTCGTGCGGCCAATGGAATGTCGCCCGTGATCACAACATCTCCCGGGTTCATCATTTCAACGATTCGATTGTCAGCGACATCCGCGCCGTGAGGTACCGTGACGATCTTGATAAAGTTTGATGATGGGACTCGCATCGATTGATTCGCGATCAGTGTTGTCTCGATTTCCAAGCGATTGGCGGTGCGGTACAAGACCTCCTTGATCGCGCCGGGACAAGCATCGGCATCGATCCAAATTCGAAGTGGCGTTGGTGCGGGTTTTTTTACAATGTTCTCCGACTCGGTCACAAATGCTGCCTTGAAATGGTGGTTCATGACTTCTCGCAGCTAACCAGACGTGGTTTCGGTGCCGCTGTCGGTTGAGCTGGAGTCGGTTGAGCTGGAGTCAGACACTGATGAAGATTTTGAGTCGTCGCCTGAGTTGTCTTTGTCGTCGCCGTTTTTGGAGTCTTTGGCGACAACACGGTCAGGCAATTCCGCTTCTTTGGCAACGTGAACCGAAGGGCCAATTAGATCGGCGATCTGGTGCCGATCAAGCTCTTCGTGCTCCAGCAAGCCATCGGTAACCGCTTTAAGGCCTGATTTGTGCTTGGTAAGCAGCTCAATGGCTTTGACAGAAGCCTTTTCGAGAATCTTGTGCACTTCGGAATCGATGACTTCCATTGTGTGTTCGCTAAACTGGCGATTCTTATGAATTTGTCCACCGAGAAACGGATCGTCATCAGTCATTTTGTAACTGACTGGCCCCAGTACTTCGCTCATTCCCCAGTGAGTAACCATTCTGCGGGCCATTGATGATGCTCGCTCGAGATCGTTTTCCGCTCCGACGGTTAGTTCGTCGTAGATCAATGTTTCAGCAGCTCGGCCAGCGAGCAAAACGATCAAGTGATCGAGGATCTCCTGCTCGGACATGTTCATACGATCTTCGTCAGGAACCATTTGGGTCACGCCAAGTGCTCGTCCACGTGGAATGATCGTGACTTTGTGAACTGGGTTGGCTCCTTCCAGGTTCCAAGCCGCCAAAGTATGTCCAGCTTCGTGATACGCAGTTCGCTCTTTTTCTTTGTCGGTCAAGATTTCTTCGCGTTTGGCACCCATCAATACTTTGTCGTGTGCGTAGTAGAAATCCTCCATTTCGACTTTGTTCTTGCTTCCACGAGCGGCCCACAATGCGGCTTCGTTGACAAGGTTTTGGATGTCGGCTCCAGTCATGCCTGCAGTTGCCTGAGCGAGAACGTCGAGGTCAACATCGCTATCCAATGGCACGTCGCGAACGTGGACTTTGAAAATGGCCAAACGCCCGGTTCTTGTTGGTCGGCCAACGTTGACGTGTCGGTCGAATCGACCGGGCCGCAATAGCGCTGGGTCCAAAATGTCAGGTCGGTTGGTCGCTGCGACAATGATCACCGAATCGTTGGCTTGGAAACCATCCATTTCGCCCAGGATTTGGTTAAGCGTTTGTTCTCGCTCGTCGTGGCCGCCCCCAACACCGGCACCACGTTGTCGACCGACAGCGTCGATTTCATCAATAAAGATAATTGCAGGCGATTGAGCTTTTGCGGTTGCGAACAAATCGCGAACACGGCTGGCACCTACACCAACGAACATTTGAATAAATTCACTTCCGTTGACACTGAAGAAAGGCACCCCGGCTTCGCCAGCGACGGCGCGAGCAAGAAGCGTCTTACCTGTCCCCGGTGGACCGATCAACAAAGCACCTTTGGGAACGCGGCCACCAAGTTTTTGAAATTTGGATGGGTCTTTCAGGAATTCAACAATCTCGCCAAGGTCAGCTTTAACGCCTTCGAGACCGGCGACGTCTTTGAATGTAATCGGTTGCGCAGAGGCTTCGTATTTTTTGGCAGGGCTGCGAGAGAAATTGGAGAGGAATCCACCACCTCCCATCATTTGACTTTGGGAGCGTCGAAAGGACAGTAGCATGAACAGGATCAAGCCAAACGTGAACAAAACGAGTGCGGCATAGATCCAGGCGCCCATTTCGTTAATTGGTTTGATGCGAACGCTTTTGACGCCAGCCGCATTGACCGAATCAATTAGTTTCGCGCGGCTGGAATCGTTAAGCGGAAGTTCAACGTGAAATTTTTTGTTAAGTTTCGCATCCGCTTTGGGTTCAATCAAATCGCCCTTCAGACTGTAGCTCGGTTCGGCTTGCGGAATAATTTTGAAAATTCCGGTCGCGCTAGTTTGGCTGAACTCGATTTGCTCAATCATGCAGCCAACTGGATTGTCGTCATCGTCCATGATGACGGTGCCGTTGTAGTCTTCGCCCTTCAACAGTTTTTCAAAGTAACCAAGTGAGATGGTTGACGTTTGATCCGAGGCGTAGTTTACCAACAGGAATAGCGTCACGATGACAATCAGAATCAACGGAATCAAAAGATTGGGATTGCGGGTGGGTGGCCGCGTCCGTCGTTCATCCGGGTTGCTTCTATCTTGTTCGTTATCCATGAGTTCCTTGACAGGATCGCGAGGCTTTTGATCCTGAGTAAGTGCTGGGAAATGTGTCGCTAATTGATTGGATTCGCACGTTTTGCGAGCCCGAGATTGTAGCCCACTTTTCAATCCAACGCGATGCGGGATTTCATTGGAGAAGCGGGCTGGTTTTGGGGCCGTTTTATCTTGTGCGAATCCAGCTGAATTGGAGATTTGAAAAAGTGGTTATTGGGCGTGAATTCGCCCAAGCCAAACTGAACCATTGAGTTGAGTCAGTCTTTAACCAGTCAATCGCTTAATTATATGGTATTGAGTGCACTGAGAATATCGGATTCCAAGCAACCTTTTTGCATCCGTTTGATCAGGCACACTTTGTCGGCAAAAAAATCAATACGGGTGTGATCGGTTACTAACGCTCCTCTACTTGTATCCTGTTTCAGTTCAACTTTCGGGTGGGTACGATGGCCACGTTGTTTTGAGGCATTGAGGGATCAACGGAGTACAAAGCCCGTCACTATTCGAGGACTCACAAGGTATGAACGTGGCAAGCTCCCTGACCAAATACTAGTCAGCGAATTTCAAGAAATACATTAGCTCTTGTGGCAGGACATTACCTGGAAGTTTCGAAAGCAAGTTTGATTTGCGCTCTGAAGGATTAGCCGCTACGAAATCCGCAATCGTTTCCCGTTTAGATTCAGAGATTAACCACCCAAGTTCTACCTCCAGATCGTTTTCGGCTGCCCGCATCGCATGATCGAAAACGGTTTCGCGATCAAGCTGACGGACTTGGCTGATGTGCTCCGCTGAATATCCGTCTGCCAGAAGTCGCCAAGTCCAGTAATATGAAGGCTTGACAATTTCCGGCGCCGGTAGGTCGATTCGAATATTCCTGGCGGTTGCGACCGAATTTGCTGGCGAATGATTGTTCGTAAACGAATCGTCTGCCGACTGATCAGAGAATAGGTTTTTCGAAACTGGTGATACATCGTGCGCCTGAGGCGGTGAATTGGAAGATGGTGTATCGGTTGAATGCGTATCAGTGGAAGGCGTCTGATTAAGCTCGCTCCAATCTTCGCTGGTCGGGTCACCGTCAAAAAGCTGCGCTGAGAATTCACTGGGATCTTCGTTTAGTTCCTCAATCAGTTCTTCATTCGCTTCCTCGTCCAAGTTTGCTTCCAAGTCCGCTTGCTCGTCCAAGTCGACTTCTGCATTCAACTCCGCTTGTTCATCCTCGGCGGGTTGGGTATCAGATTCGACTTCTTCATCATCTTCGCTGTCAACTTGATACGGACTGGCTTTAACTTCCATCACATGCGGAGTCTTACCACGCAAATGAAGCGAAATTGAATTCACCAAATCGCTTGGCATCATCGACGTGAGGTCTTCAAGCAGTTCACCCGTCATCAATCTTCTACCTGTCGGAGAGATTTTAAGCACAGGGCGAAATTTTGTCGTTTCAACTTGTGAAATAAATCCTTGTTGAATCAAAAACTCCATCAATGCAACGACATCGGATTGGCGAAGGCCTTTTAACAATCCGAATGTACTGAGCTTGCTAAGCGAAAGCTGTTTGATCCTTTTGGATGCCGAACCGGCAAGCATTTGGGCGATCAGCGTCTTGCCCAGTCGGCCATTGGTCCGCGCCGTTCCACTCAGCGCGACTTGAGCGGCGTACATGCAAGCGTCGGCGTCAGAATTTTTGGCGGTTCCCACAGCGATCTTTGAACGCTTCACGCAGTTGTCACAGTTGCCACAAAGATGTCGATCTGGATCGCCAAAATATTCCAAAATCTCAAGCTGCCGACAACGCTGCGTTGTGGCGAATCGAATCACGCTGTGAAGTTTGTCGTGTTCGGCTTTTTGACGCCTGGCTAATTCGGCAAAATCAATGTTGAGTTTTGAAAACGGTTTCCTGCGATCAACGACATGAATGGCACGTCCCCGAAACGGAGGGATGAAGTCAACCATCGGCAGTTTGGTCAATTGTTTGATCGCGCGGTTAACGGATTCCCATTTCATCTCCATCCGTTCAGCAAAACGCTGGGGGGAAAACTGAATCCGCTCGCCACGAAACGATCCAACGATATATTCCAAGCCACGCAACACGTGCCGCTGCGTCCTCGCGTCGCGCGGTAAAAGATCGATCAAGGTTGGCAAATCGGAATCGATGCGAATCGCAGCAGCGTTTTGTTTGCTGTCCAGCCGCTCGATGGCTCCGGCTTTTTCGAGCAAGTTTTCACAGGTCCCAATGCCGCTGGTACCAATCGTCAGGCCGAGATCGTCTTTGATTTCTTGCAGAGTCGTTTCAATTGGGTCCGATTTGATGCTGCAGAGGTAGCTGTAGACTTCGCGAATCGTATCTTTGGACGGATAAGAGTTTTCGATGAAAAACTCTTGGATAAATTTGTCTTGGAACGAATACAGCAACACGCACTCAGATGGTTTTCCATCACGCCCTGCCCTGCCCGCCTCTTGATAATACGCTTCAATGCTACCTGGCAAATTGTAGTGAACGACGAAACGCAAATCCGCTTTGTCGATACCCATTCCAAATGCGTTGGTCGCAACGATGACTTCAATCTCGCCGGACATGAATTGTTCTTGGACTCTACGCCGCGTGTCGCTCGGCATGCCGCCATGATAGAACGAAATTTTGCGTTTGATTTCTCCTTCTAATAACTCGACCAAGTGCTCGCAGTTTTTTCGCGTCGAAGCGTAAATGATTCCGCAACCAGGACGCGTTTTCAAAAAGTCGATCAAGTGATGGTCTTTTTCTGCGTTTCCGTTAGGCGCGTCGACGTTAAGTGCAAGGTTGCTTCTCGCGAATCCGGTTACAAACGATTTAGGGTCCTTGAGGCGAAGGATCTTTGAAACGTCTTCTTGAACGAACTTGGTTGCCGTTGCGGTTAGCGCTACCGTTTGCGGGTTGCCAATTCGCTCACGAAATTTTCCCAGTCGAGCGTAGTCTGGCCGAAAGTCATGGCCCCATTGGCTGACACAGTGGGCTTCGTCAACGGCCAAGAGTTGGATTTTTGTTTTCTGAACGGCTCGCATGAACGAGTTGCTGCGAAGTCGTTCAGGCGCGATGTAGACGAGTTTGTAATCACCATTGATCATGCCGTTGATTCTTTGTTGCTGCTCTGTGGGGGCAAGCGAACTGTTGATGAACGTCGCGGGAATGTCGATTTCGATGAGAGAATCGACTTGATCTTTCATCAGCGCGATCAGCGGTGAGATTACCAGCGTGACGCCGTCGCGTGCAATTGTTGGGAGTTGGAAGCAAAGACTCTTGCCGCCGCCAGTGGGCATGATGCACAGGGTGTCTTGGCCTGAAAGAATCGTTTCAATGACGTTCCGCTGGCCCGGGCGAAATCCGGTTAAACCGAAATTGCCAAGCCACTTTTCAGGATCGAGTGTTTTGTTACTCACTTTGGGCTGGCGTTTTTGTATGGCAATGGTGAATCAAATGCATTCAATGCGGTGCTGATCAAATGGGCTGTTGGAAATTATAAATCTGACAAGTGGAATCGAATAGGTAAGGTCTGAGTTCTCTTAGTTGCCGCGTATCAGGGGAATCGCCGGAAATTGTGGCGATCATAAGGCAGTCAGTGAACACGATTGGCGAACGATCATAACGCTGGCGTCGTGGCACTTGTTGCGTTTCACTAAATGGCCGCCTTGTCGGTCTGCGGATCAAAGATCAACGAGTAAGCCGGAGACGCCAGAATGTTACGTCAGATTTTGAAAAAAGTTCGTTTCCGACCAAACACTTGATAGCGTTTTCGCGTAGGATGATCGGGAATCCACCGCGGCGCAGTGCAAGACTGCAACATCAGTTTCCGATCCAATTAAATATGATATCGATCAATCATCTTTCTAAGTCATTTCAATCTGGCCGCCGAGAAATCTTGGCCGTGGATGATGTCTCGTTCGATGTAGTTCCCGGTGAGGTTTACGGATTGCTGGGGCCCAACGGAGCCGGCAAAACGACCATGATGCGAATGATTCTTGGCTTGCTCAAACCTGATTCCGGATTCGCCGAAATCAGCGGATTCAAAAGCGTTGAGCAACCCAATGAAGTCAAACGTCAGGTCGGCTTCGTTTCTGCCTCCGCTGGCGTTTACCAATGGTTGACTGGCCGCGAGATGTTGTCTTTTTTTGGTGAGATCTACGGATTGGAGTTGCGAGAAATTGATTTTCGAATTGATGAGCTTACAGAAATTCTCGGATTGGATGAATTCATCAACCAAGGCTGCGCGACGTTAAGTACGGGTCAAAAGCAACGTTTGAGTTTGGCTAGAGCGTTAATTCACGATCCTCCTGTGATGATTCTTGACGAACCAACATTGGGATTGGATGTCGTCGGCAGCCAAGTCATCTTTAACTACATCGATATCTTGAAAGAGCGCTCAAAGGCGATCATCCTTTGCACCCACCGCTTGGAACAGGCTCAGCGAGTTTGCAGTCGATTCGGTTTGCTTCACAAAGGCAAAAAAGTCCTTGAAGGCACGATGAATGAGTTGCAGGCGAAGACGGGTCGTAATGACTTGGTCGAAATTTTTGTGGATCTCATCGAGAATAAAACAGAGCCAGCATTGGCGTGAATTGAAAGTAGTAAAGCTCCTTAGATGACATCTGATAACGCCACTCCTGATCCTGATTCGCAGCCAAACGAATCACAGCCGACTACGTCGCAGCCAAAGAAATCCAGCCCAAAGCGACGTCCTAAATTTCGGCTCAGTCGGTTGGCGCTAAAGGAACTGCGAGAGACCCTGAGAGATCGTCGGACCATCGTGACGTTGGTGCTGATGCCGTTGTTGGTCTACCCAACACTCAGCCTTGTTTTCAAAACGTTTTTGCTTGCCAATATCGGATTGTTGCCTTCGTCGGAGCCCGTTAGCCTGCGAATTGCATACGCTGGTGACGTAGAAAAAAGCCAAATTCGAGTGGTGTTGGATCAAATCGGCGCGATGGTCGGCGAAGTTGAGAAACAAGAAAGACAGCGACAGGAAAAAGAAGAACAAGAACGCAAAGCCGCCGCGAAGGCCAATGAAGAAAATGTTGATGACGCCAGTTCAGCATCGCCTGCCGATGGATCAGCGGACTTGGCAGGTATCGCTGCGAAATTTTCTCCCGTCGACGGACGAGGACGGTACGCCGAATTTTATCAGCACAAATGGTTTTTCATTGAACCCGAAAACGGCGTATCCGTTGATCAATATGTCGAAGCGGGCGAAGCCGATGTGGGAGTCATCTTCGAAACCCAGGGCAAACAGCGTTGGGAAGTCGGCAAAGCGAAACTTATTTCTCGCAAGGACCCGCAATCGCAAGCCGCCGCCGATTATCTGTTTGTTAATTTTAAAAAGCTTAACGAACTCGGGTTGAGGATGCGTCTGGAAGGAAGAAAGATTCCTTCCGGCCCCACGCTCAAAGTTTCCCAAACGCAAATTGGGCCTGACGATGCGGCTACACAGCAAGGTTTTCCTTTGGCGACTTTGGTGCCGATGATTCTCGTGCTGATGACGATCACTGGCGCCGTTTATCCTGCGATTGATCTCACTGCGGGCGAGCGTGAACGTGGAACACTGGAGACATTAATGGCCGCGCCGGTGCCGCGTGTGGGCATTTTGTTTTCGAAGTTTATTGCCGTATTGACGGTTGCGGTTCTGACGGCGGTGCTCAACATTGTGGGAATGTTTGCGACGGTCTGGGCATTCCAACTGGACAAACAATTCGGCGGCGGAGTTTTTAGCTTCAACGTGATGTGGCAAATTTTGCTTTTGCTCATTCTGTTTGCCGCTTTCTATTCGGCTTTGCTGTTGGCGGTGACGAGTTTTGCAAAAAGTTTCAAAGAAGCCCAAGTCTACCTCATTCCAATCATCCTGCTTTCGCTTGGTCCGGGTTTGATGGCCATGGCGCCAGGGATGACTTTGGACGGTTTGAATTCGGTAACGCCGATGGTGAACATCTTGCTGTTGGCGAGGGACGTGATTCAAAATCAAGTCACACTCATGCCCGCGTTAATCGCAATCGTGTCGACTTTGTTTTATACGTATTTGGCAATCCGATTGGCGGCGTGGATTTTCGGCTCGGACAACATCCTGTACGCCGGCAGCGGAAGCGTTGCAGAAATGTTTCAGCGTCCTGCAAAAGTCAATCGAGTCGTTCCGTTCATGGCGACAATTTTCTGTTTGATTCTGCTGTTCCCAATCAATTTTGCATCCATTGGATTTCTTGGGCGAATGTCAGCCGAGACAAATTCCGATTTGGAATTGAGATTCATGTTGATGGCGTTGTTTACATTTTTCGCCTTTATGGTCGTTCCGTGGTTGGTCAGCAAACACCAAAATGCGGACACGAAATTGGCGTTTGGATTAAAGCCACCCAATGTGCTCTATATTGTTGCCGGGGTGTTGCTAGGCCTGAGTTTGTGGCCATTGGTCATGTCGTTGACCTCGGGTTGGCATGAAGCCTACGGTTTCTTGTTTGGCGAAGAAAGCCAGCAAGCGTGGCGCGAAAAATTACTTGAATCGACCAAAGGCCAGGTCACTCGAATTCGATCGGTCGGCCCTCACGTGATCGTGATTGCGTTTTCAATCGTACCTGCCGTGTGTGAAGAGTGGTTTTTCCGCGGCATGTTTCAGCGTTCGTTACTGGCAAAAAAATCGGCTTGGAAAGCGATACTGTTTTCGGCACTCGCATTCGGCGCGTTTCATATGCTTGGCAATAGTGTGATTGCGATCGACCGTTTGATCCCAACGACACTCGTCGGATTGATGCTTGGCTATCTGGCTTACAAATCCGATTCGATCATACCGGGAATCATTTTGCATTCGATCCACAACGCGTTTGTGATTTTCCTGGCTTACTATCAACCGCAGCTTAGCGAGTATTCTTGGTTTCCAGCCGAAGACAGCCCGATTCCCATGAGTTGGGTGATCGCCGGCGCCGTCGTCGCATTGATCGGAGCGGGAATAATTTGGGCCCTGCCTCGACGCGAACCGGAGGAAGTTCTAGCGAAAGAGAAATTGAAACCGGCAGTTGAGTAACCGTTTCTTTTTATTCGACTCATTGAGGCGTTCTTGGACTCGATACTTCGGCGCGTCTCATTTCTTGACATCAGTTGCGAAAAGCGATGTTTGCTCTGGTAGCATCATCGACTTTTCTTTAGCTTTTTGCGTTCTGGGGCTTTCACCAAATCCTCGATCACGAAAACCAATCCATCAATCACTTTTACGGTTTCGGGATAGTTGATTTTGTCTGGCGTGTCAGTCTTTAGATGGTAGTGCGGGTACCGAAAGGGTGCGGTGTCGGTCACCATTAATCCAACGTAGCCTTCTTGCCAGAACGACCAATGGTCCGACCAACCGACGCCGGGCATTGCTTCGGGTAGCGAGGCCCCTTCGCTGGGGACCTTGGCGTGTTCGCGGAATTTCTTGATTACCTTGCGCTGTAACGCTTTCGAGTTCAGGTTCGAAACGAAACCAATAAAGTTCCCAGTCGATGGATACATCAAACTCAAGGGAGCCGGATACTTCTGCGACTTTTTTTCATTTGTGAAATAGCCCATCGTTTCCAAGCTCAAGACTGCGACGACGTCTTGATCTTCTTTGCGACACTTTTCAGCGTAAACCCACGAACCCATTTTGCCGCGATTTTGAAAGTTAGGAGGCTCTTCGTTTGTCCAAGCCACAAATCGCAGCGTCCGTTCTGGTTTCGATTTTTGAAAGTGATTGGCCAACACCATCATCGCAGCGGTGCCGCTTCCGTTGTCGTTGGCTCCGGGGCTTCCAATAACGCTGTCGTAATGTCCGCCGATGATCACGATTTCCTCTGGCTTGGACGAGCCTTTGATCTCGGCGTCGATGTTGTAGCAATCCAGGCCGTTGACTTTGTATTGCTGACGTTGGGGCTCGTAGCCAAACTCTTTGAATTTCGCTTCGATATAGTCCGCGGCTTCGCACAGCTCTTTGTGATGACCAAGGTTTCGCTCGCCAATCGTTTCAGCGAGATGAACGACGTAAGATTTGAGCTCTTCTTCAGTGGTGAGCTTCTTCTTAACGTCTTTTGGTTGTTCCGTGCCTTGCTGCGTCTCGGCCGATTGCTGTGTCTGGTTTGGTTTTGTGGTTTGTGGTTTTTCTTGCTTCGGTTCTTGAACTGCCGAAGCAGCATTGGCTTGGAAAGACTTGCCTGGCATGCGAATGCACATCCACCAAAACACTACCGAAGCCATGCACAGGATTCCGGCCACAGCCAACAGCACTCGCGAAAATCGAACATGTTTTTTTGATATGGGGCGTTGGAATTCGTTTTTCTTCACAGGTTCAGATTCGGTCATTGCGACTCCCATTCAAAGTTTCGTCTTCTTTTTAACCAACCGTAACGTTCGAGGTGTCGGTCATCTTTGCCTTGCGTGCGAATTGGGCGAATAAAACTGTGTTATGCTATGACAATGGTTATCAACAAAACACTTGTTTCCCAGCAACGAAAAAAGCAGAACGTCATGCGATACGGAACGTTTTTATCTCGAACGTTTATACCTCGGCCGATCGAGAATAAGTTTTTCTTTTTCGCGATTTTTATGTTGCTGTTACAAACCGTTGACAATTCGTCGATTTCACAAACGGTCGATTCATTGCTGCCGGTTAAAGGCATCAGAATAACTGACGGCTTCAAAATCACCAAAGCCGCTGGGGACGAACTGGCAACCAACGTTTTTTGCATGGCCGTCAACGCCAAAGGCGAAACGTTTGTTTCAGGGCCCGGCTATATCAAAACGCTGATCGATTCCGATGGCGATGGGCAGTTTGACAAAGCTCGAACGTTTGCCAATGGGCCGGCTTCGGGTGCGCAAGGAATGTGTTTCGACGGCAATGATGTTTTATGTACCGGCGACGGCGGACTGTTGCGGTTTGTTGACGCGAACGACGATGGCGTTGCCGATGGAAAACCAGAAATGATTTTTCCTATTCGCACTGGCAGCGAGCATCGTGCGCACGCCATCCGTAAAGGCCCCGATGGCTGGTGGTATGTGTTGGCTGGCAATCAAACGGGAGCTTTGCCTGAATACTTCGCAGGCAAAAACTCGCCGATCAAGAATCCGCGGGCAGGTTTTGTATTGCGTGTCAGCCCTGATTGGTCGGAGAAAGAAATTGTCTGCCACGGCTTTCGCAACGCCTACGATTTTGATTTCAATTCTTTGGGGCAGATTTTCGTTTACGACAGTGATGGTGAGCGAGATATCAATTTGCCTTGGTATCGGCCAACCCGATTGTTTGAGATGCGGCCGGGCGATGACGCCGGCTGGGTTTCCGCGGGTTGGAAGCGAGATAGTGGATTATTTGACATGCCGATCGAGGTTGGCAGTTTTGGGCGGGGCAGCCCAACCGGAGTCGTGGCGAGTGATTCGAAACAATTTCCGGTTGCCTATGACGACGCTTTGTTTTTTGCCGACTGGACACTGGGGCGCGTCTTGGTTTGTAAACGCAATTCAGACGGCAGCTACGACAGTGGAAGCGACTTTGCGATCGCCAATGGCCAGTTTGGTTTTGCGGTAACGGATCTGGATTTCGACGCCGATGGCAGTCTGCTGATTAGTGTCGGTGGACGCGGAACCGAAGGCGGTGTTTATCGAGTTGCCTACACAGGTGAAAGAGCAGCGAAACGAGGATCGGCAACAGAACCAAATTTGGCTGGTTCCAAGTTTCTAAAGAAAAGCAAAAGCGGCCGGCTGGCGGGAAAGGAATTGGTCAAAGCGCTAACCAGCAGCAATAAGTCAATTCAAAACTATGCAGCTGAGGCACTTGTTGGTCGCCGTGATATTTTTGTGGACGAGAGTTTGAAAGCCGACCTGGTAAAAGGGCTAAAGGCGGCGCTCAAGATCGAAAAACCCCAGCAGTTCAAACGGTTGGGAACCTTGCTTCGCGTATTGGACGAGTTAGCCCCTGCGGTCACCAAAGAAATAGACAAATCAAGTTTGCCCGTTGAATCTAAATTACTCATTGAACTGGCCGCTGCCAAAACAGACGAGCAAAAGAAGAGTCTACTGAAAATGATCGGTAAAGAATTGGCAGTCGGCAAAGGAGACCCGCTGACTGTCGCGCGGATCGGACAATTGGTACTGGGTGGTTGCGGCGAAAAAAATGCGGACCAGATGTTTGTCGGCTACACCGCGAGAAATCCCTTGATGTTTTCAGATGACGATTTGAGATCATTGTGTTCTGACTTAGCTTTGGCTTTGAAAAGGCCTGGCCAACGCGTTCGCGCAGATGTGGACAATCCTGCGTTGATCGAAATCGGTAGGCTGGGGGCGATGCTCAAAGGTCCGGCAGGTGAAATGCAACAGTTCTTTGCGAATAGCGCCTTGATTGGAATGGATGAAACGGATGTGTTTCTGCCTACCGCGACCCACTGGTTGAATTGTTTTGCTCAAACTTCACCAGGAGTTGGTGAAGCCACGAATCATTATTTGGCGGCGACGGCCAGTTTGCTGCGAAAACTCAATCAAAAAATGCATCGACATCAACCCGCCGTTGATCGAAATTTTTATCCGCGACTTCGGACGTTGGTAAAAACTTTCTTAGCTAATGATGATTCAGAACAAAATTTGGCCAATTCGCTTGCCAGTAGTTTGAGTGGGCTCGATGAAGAGGTCTATCTCTTCGAATTGCTACCGGCCGAAGTTCGCGAAAAAGCCGCCGAGCGTTTTGCGGCAAAAGTTTCCGAGGATCTGTCCAAGGCGACCATTGGTCAAGTTCGTATCTTGGCTTCCCATCCTCAGAATGCATATCAAGGTTTGATTCGAAAGCTCAAGTCGCGAAAAGATCTTCGTGGAGTTGTTCTATCGGTTTTGAACAAGAAGCCGATTGAAGAAGATCGAAAGTTGTTTTTGGATGGCTTAGTTGATTCAAATTTGACGACGATCAAACAAAGTGCAATTGGACTACGACGTTTGGGCGGCCAGCCAAGTGCGAGCGAAGTTGTCGCGGCGGTTTGGGCGTCCAAGCGGTTGAGTTGGGACAAGCCGGCAGTAAGTGTTCGCGATCAGTTGATGCTTTTACTGCAAAAGCGATCAGCAAAAACGTTTGGCTACCAGCCGAAGAAACAAATGGACCAATCAAAAGTCATTGATGAGTGGACGAAATGGGCCAAAGCAAATTTCCCAGAAGAGTTTGCGGCGTACCAAAAAAACAATATCAAAGTCACGATGACACCAGAAGATTTTGCAAAACGATTATCGAGTGTGCCTTGGGATTCTGGCGATGTGAAACGCGGAGCGGCGATTTATCAAAAACGGCAGTGTGCACAATGCCATGATCTTGGTTCGCGAATGGGACCGCGACTGGAAGGTCTTTCGAAACGTTTTGGGCGCGACGACGTATTCCGCGCCATCGTGAATCCCAACGAGCAAGTCCCAGATCGGTACCGTGCAATTTTTGTTGAGTCGGTCGATGGTAAGTTTTATCGTGGCAGTGTCGTTTACGAATCAGTTGACGGAATTACGTTACAGGAATCCAACGGAACGACAGTGCGAATCAATCGCGAAGACATTGAGTCGCGGACAAAATCAGCCAAGTCGTTGATGCCAGAGGGATTAATGGATGGCTCGACGGATCAGGATTGGGCTGATTTGTACGAGTTTCTGAAATCGCGATAGGCGGATA
>CAYZGP010000018.1:0-40159 GCA_964478065.1 uncultured Pirellulaceae bacterium | reverse complement strand
CGGATATAAAGTGAATCTTTAAGAACCGCCTCAGGGTAAAAACCGGATTGGCTTAATCGGCTTCAGCAAATGCAACCGATCCGCTTCGTTGATCGTTTGATGTTTGAAGAAACTGGGCGCCGATGACAGGAGCGAACAAAGTGTAGATTCCCAGCAACACCATCAACGCACCAACCGAGCCGACGAAGGTTCTGGCTTGAGATTGACCATGTGATTCTGCAACCACGCGAGCAACTTTCATTTGAAAGCACCAACCTCTATTCATGATGGCCGCGTAAATCATCATTGCGCCCAGCGTGAGGGCAACGGCGCCAACAAAAAGATCGCGTAGGTCCATCTCAATGCCTTTTTAAAAAAGTACGAGCCAGAAAGGGAAAGTGCCGCAAAAACGCAAACGGAATAGCGTTCACGATATCGGCAGAAAGGTCATCGCTTTCTTAATAATTCCAATATAATTAAAGTTGTCAAATCATTCCGAGAAAACTCCTAATTTAATGCTGCGTTCAAAAACACAACCAGAAGTCGTAATTTTACTTGTATTGCTGGCAACTCTGCTTGCTGCTTGGACGGGAGAAATCTCAGCACAACAGGCAATGCCCAACACGAAATATGAGGCGATTGAGTGGCTTAAACGCGAACGAAACACGGTTGTCAGAAACGAGAAAGGCGAAGTCACCGGGATCGTTATTGACTACATTCCAGACTCGTTTGTCGTCGGCGATTTGAAGATTTTTGAAAAACTTGAAGTTGTGAAAATAAATTACACCGGACAGTTTTACGATCGACATATGTCGGGAATTGCCCAGCTAACTTCATTGAAAAAATTCGTTGTTGACTACTGCGATGAAATTTCCGAAGCGAGCCTTTCGGTGCTTCGGTACATTCCCAACCTTGAGGAAATCGAGTTGCAAAATTGTGAATCGATTTATTCGCTCAAGCCGCTTACCGAATGTCGGTCGTTAAAGAAGATTAATCTTACAGCCAACGAACATTTGGATTTTGACGCATTGGAATGTTTTCAACTGCTTCCCAATCTTGAATCGTTGATCCTGAATGAGAATTCAACGCTTGAGGATAAGCACCTGCGATGGATCAGTCAGATGTCAGGGTTGAAGCACGTGGAATTGCAGGAGTGTTCAGAATTGACAGACGAAGGGCTTGCGATTCTTGCAAAGCTTCCAAACTTGCAAACCCTGGACGTCTCTCAGAACATGAAAATAACGGGCGAGACATTGGATCAGTTTCCCGGCGACAAACTTGAAAATCTGGATCTTGAAGGCTGTGGTGTGACAGATGAGACGTTAGCAAAATTGGCCAAATTCAAATCGCTAAAGAAAATCAACTTGCAAAACAATCACGTCCTCAAAGGAACTGGATTGTCGGTGATCGGCAATTTTAAGAATTTGGTCGAACTCGATTTGACTGGAATGAACGCCACCAATGCGCATCTTAATGGGTTAGATGGAATCACAACTCTTGAGAAAGTTATTTTGGACGATTGCCCGGAAATCTCGAGCCGCGGGCTGGTTTCGCTGGTTAAATCGCAGGGGCTCAAGAGATTGGATCTAGTGAGGTGCCGCAGGATCGACTCGGATGATTTGGAAGTGATTTCCAAGTTTTCCAATCTGGAATCGCTGGATGTCGAAGGGACGAGAGTCAAGCCCAAAGGATTGGAAGTGTTGGCGTCGCTTAAAAAACTTGAAGCACTTGATTTGTCGAATTGCAATTGGATTGATGATGCGGCAGTTGAAAAGCTCGCAAAATTTCCCGCGTTGAAATCTTTGTCGATGTATCAAGTACCTCGCCTTACCGATAAATCCTTTCAATCGTTGGCGAAGCTAAAGACGCTTGAATTACTGAGAGTGAGCTATAACGAGCATATTACAGGCGAAGGGTTAAACGATTTTCCTGAAGACACAAAATTGAAAGCGCTCGATTTGGCTCATCTTCCAAAATTAAAATCTCGAAGTCTTAAGAACCTGCGTCGTTTCAAATCGCTAGAGAAAGTAAAGCTTCATGTCGACCCGTTGACGATTGATTATTTCCAAGCCATGCACGGGATGCCTAAGGTGAAAGATTTGATTTTTAGCAGCAACAAGAGTTACGATAAAGACGCGTATCAGGAGCTAATCGATTCGTTGCCTAATTGGCCTCACGAAGACGAGAATTGAGTTGCCGATAAAGTTGTTGGCTTGTCAGTAATGATTGATTTTGCGAACAAAAAAAAGACGCGAGCCAGTGCCCGCGTCTTCTTCGATGTTTATGTGAATTCTAGATTCAAGACTTGCGAATCACAGCTTAGTTGCATCCGCATCCGCATGGATCAGGAGCGGCACAAGGATCTGGCTTGCAGCAACGCTTGCCAAGGTTTTTCAGACTGTCTCGTAACTTGCTAAAACAACGCTTTTTGCAAGGATCAACTGGAACGTCAACAAGAGCTAGACGCTTTGTTTCAACGCATTCTTTAACGCGAACCAATTTGCTTGTTGGGCAACCACAAGCGTCAGTACCGCATTCACGCTTTAGGCGGCAGACTTCTTTTGTGGTTGAAACTAACTTCAAACGCTTGCGTGTTCTTGGGGGACAAGCTGGAGCACAAACAGGCTCTGGAGCACAGCAGTCAGCAACAGGTGCTGGAGCATAGACAGGTGCAGCGGTTTGTCCGCAGCAATCTTGGGCTGAGCCAACGGTAGGTAGACACAATACCAAAGCAGCAATAGCGGGAAAAATGATCTTGAACATAGGTGAAACCTTCTCTTTTTTTAACTGTAGAAAACGCAATCGTTCGTAAACAAACTTACTTGCTAGATAGCAAAAAGGCGGAATTGGGTCGCGTTTTTTCAAGAACGATACCGAAATGTCCAGATTTTTATTGATCCAAGTGAGGCAACCGGAACAAACCTAACGTAAGAAAAATCGTTTTAGCTTAGTGGGGAAAACATTCCTCTCTACCAAGCCATTTGTGATCACCCAATCTGGCTAGACTTTGTTCACTTTCGCCAACCGTGAAGGCCAAAGGGTGTAAGCCACAACTGATTAGACGCACGGCAATTGCAATAACCACGTGCACAGGCGAGAGGGCGATCGACTCTATTTCAATCTGATTGACTCACCGAATTGTAAGACAGCGGTGACCGGGTAATGGTCCGACGGATAGCGACCTTCAAATTCACTTCGATCGATCTGTGCAGATTTAATTTCAAAATCTCGAGTACACGCAATCCAGTCGATCCGAGCGCCGGTTTTGTTTCCTTTGAACGCACTGAAGGTTCCTTCTTCTTTGCCTTTCTCGGGCATGGCCACTCGAAACGTATCTACGACCGGCGACTTGCTGTCGGCCATTTTGGCGAACAGTGACTGGTAAGGCGCAGATCCTTCGCTTGCATTAAAATCCCCCGTCACGATCACGGACGAAGAATCCGGAAGCGTTCTAATGAATTTACGAATGAGTTTGGCGCTTTCACTGCGAGCTGTTTTGCCACGATGATCAAAATGCGTATTGATAACGTAAAAGCTACGCTTGTTTTCGCGGTCCCAGAGCTTCAACCATGTTGCCATCCGCGGCAACGACGAGTCCCAACTTTTGGATCCGGGCTCGTCTGGAGTTTCGCTCAACCAAAAATGTCCTTCGATCAGTTTGTCGAAACGTGAACTGCGAAAAAAGATTCCGCATTGTTCGCCCTTGTTATCGTTTTGTCTTGAGCGACCGACGTAAGTGTAGTCCGTCAAAGTTTCATCCAGAAATTCTGCCTGGAAATCCCAAGTCTCTTGTGTGCCAACAATGTCGGCGTCGAAGTTAGCGATCGTCTTGGCGACGATTTCTTTTCGATTGTTCCAGTGGTTCGCCCCGTCATCCGCGACACCCAATCTGATATTGAAGCTCATCGCGCGTAGCGATTTACTGGGCTCCGTTTCCTGAGTGATACCTCGGTTGGCAGAAATAAGCAGTGAGATGACGGCAAGAGCCGTGATTAGGTTTGGCGTGCGCATTGTTCAGAATTTCTTACACTGGAGAGGTAGGCCCAGACAACGATCAAGATCACCGAGCCGGAACGATCTATCGTAGCACGAATCTCCGAACCGTACCGCAACAATGATAGTAGCTCGAATCTCCGAGTCGTCGTATTAAAACAACGAAAACGACTCGGAGATTCGAGCTACATTGCGCTACGATTACACATTCCAAAATCGTCCACCTACGCGACTTAAATTCATCATATTACTAAGCGCTGATTGCGTCCACATTTTCGTTCGCCGTAAACGCATAGCCGTAACTTCGGGCGACCGCAAACGGTACTATCATGAAAAACATTTGTAACGTCGTAACGCCAGCGTACCATTGCCAACTAAAAAACAATGACTCGTACTGTGTGGCAATTGCATAAACCCCACCACCAATGGGTGCAACAATTGCAAAGGCGCAAATTCGTAACAACCAACTTGATTTCGAAAACGAAACCCAGAACGCGGTCAAAGCAGTAAGCGCAGCACAACAACCCCCAGCGAAGAGAATCAAGTAGAGACTGCCGGTCAGTTCAACAGGCTTGGCAGTACGCATGACCGCAAAAAATATTGCGAACGCGCCCGTCAAAGTTGCTAAGTCGCCAATCGAGAACTGAGATGATCTCTCAGCCGTGTTTTGAAGCGAATTATGTCGAAGGAGCCTGAGCCCTAGTGCTCGGCAAATTCCCAATGCTGTGACTAGACAAAACAACTGGCACGCAAGTAAGACTACCATTTGCCAGATCAAAAATTGATTCCACTCAAAAAATAGAAGCCAGACCCCAGCCAAAATGGAAACGCTGATAACTAGCCCAGACATCCGTTTGGACCAGTGCAACATTCCATGAGCTGTCCAAACGGAGGCGATGCCGGCCAGAGAAGCGAACAACGCAAATATCCCCATCAAAGGAAGCGTGGATTGGAAGTACGGTTTTCCGTATGACAAATGCCACCATAACATTCCGATGGCAATAAATGCGTAAAAGGCGAGAATTCCAAAGGCAAATCGAGAAAGGCTAATCATTGAATTTGAAACCAGATTTATTTGGTATCGGATGTTTGTACTGCACCGTCAAAAGGTCAGAATTGATTGTTTGTTTCTTTGCTTTCCAACCAGCCACGTCGTTCGGCATCAGTGCGTAGAAACGAAGTAAGGTAGTCGAATGCAGGGAACACCCCCGTTTTGTATCGGCGTGCAGAATCATCACTACTGCCGTCTGCCTCATGTGAGATGCATACGATTTCTTGAAATTTTAAATCTATGCACCAGGCATCGCCATCTCCTGAGACATATCCGAACTGCACAATCTGGCGTTCGTCAGGAAATTCGCAGACTGGCGCATATTGTGTTTGATTTTCGATGAATTTGTCTGCACCCCAAAGTGTAATTATTTCAGCTTCAAGTTGCGCGGGTTTGATTGCACGCGACAGAAAGCCCTCCAAGTATGGGTAGGCGTATCGTTCTGAGCGAGCAACCAAGTAGTCGTAGATTGGTTGCATTTGCTCAACGGTCGAAAATTCTGCACAACGGTCGGTGTGAGCCGGACAAATTTCTAACAGTAGTGCAAGGAATCGGTCCCCTTCGGTAACGCCATCATTAAACGTAGCAGTGGAAGTTTCAAAGTTTTGCATGATAAGTGTAAGTAGTAACGCTCGCAGAGTAAGAGTCGTTTGCCATTTCCAGTAATTCCAAGCCGACATAACGCGGACACGAAAAAGGTGTCACGGACATGAAAAAGGTGTCACGTTCCGAATTGGTGGTCTAGGCGCGTTTCTTTGGGCGCCCACGAGGTCGCATTGTCGACTCGAGGCCAAACTTCTTTACTGTTTTTGCTGTCCACTTTTCATCTCCATAAGGTTTTCCACGTTTAACGCTGTGGCGAATCGCAGACACTTCTTTTTCGGAAAGCGCCGCATTTACACGTTTCGTCCAACCTGGGAGTCGTCGTACTGGCCAAGTAGCAAGCTCGATGATGGAATCACCGCCAAGCCAGTTATACAGACTTCCCCAGCGGTATTTTTCCGCTCGTTTCACAATCTTGGCTGCTAGTGCGTTGCGTTCAACGTAGCGACAAACCGTATGGAAATGATCATCATTCTGTACTGGGAAACTACGAAATCTGCCCTGATAAACAGCCCCATATCCGACTGTGCCGTGATGCGCGTGGTAGCGCTGAGTGTGGGTTAATGTTATCCAGCCAATGAACGCGGACATGCCTCCATCCTTTTGCGGTGACAAAACCATGTGCCAATGGTTGCTCATCCATTGGTAGGCAATCAGGTCAACCGGAAACTTTGCCAAGCCTTCAACGATAACCCGTTCGAAACTTTCGAAGTCTTCGTCTTTGAAAAAGATATCGCGACCGGCGTTACCACGATTGAGAGCGTGATAAATTCTGCCAGCCTTGTCAGCACGTGGAGCACGACCCATCAGAACTCTTTGAATTTAAATAAAGACGAAATTATATCGCGCAATGAATCAATTGCCCATTCTTAAAAACGGTACCTGACACCTTTAATTTGCTCAATTGTAACATTGGAACGCGAATTCTCTTTTTGAGTTGGTAATACAGCTTACGCTCCGAAGGATTCAACGACGAAGGTCGAATCGAGTCCAGCAACTCTACGCCTGCCGAAAACATTCCCAACTCCACGATCTGAATGCGAGCTTTGTTAAGGTAGATGCTGTTCGCGTGACGTTCAAACCTGGATAAATACGCCTCCATCCAACGGCAAACTCTCGTCCTCTTTGTGTTGAGTCCCAGATTAATCAATCGAACAAGTTGGTTGGTATTCGACATTTGCGGACATTTGAAAAGACGATTGGCTTGGCATCTGACTGCACACGACGAACGACGATGAGGTTTCAGGAATACTTAGGATGCACTTCGCTCCGTTGGAGTCGAAAAAACTCGGCACCAATAAAAAACGCCGGTCGAAATAAATCGACCGGCGTCTATATGATCCATCGTTTTTGCTGCGGATAAAATGCCGCGGCAAGGTGTGGGGCAGATGGGTGAAGCCCCTTATCGAAAACGCGTTGGTTCGCCAATGCGGCTTTGCGGGACAAAGCTCTATCTGATGTAACCCTAGCGATTGAGTCGATTAATACATGTCGTGGTCATCGCCGTGGCTGTGACCTTTTGCTTTTTTTGGCATCTCTGCGATCAATGCGTCTGAAGTCAAAAGCAAAGTTGAAACGCTGGCTGCGTTTGACAATGCAGTTTGTGTTACCTTGGCTGGGTCAATGACGCCAGACTTAACAAGGTCTTCGTACTCATCAGTCAACGCGTTGTAGCCAAAGTTAGACTTGCCGCCCAAAACTTTTTCGCAAACGATGCCACCGTCCTGGCCGGCGTTTGATGCGATCATGTTCAGTGGAGCACGACATGATTTGACAACGATGTTGTAGCCAGTGATTTCGTCATCGGACAAATCATCCGAAGGCTTAACCAAGCTTGATGCCCGAAGGAGCGCCACGCCACCGCCAGGAAGGATACCTGATTCGACTGCGGCACGAGTGGCGTGCAAAGCGTCTTCGACGCGGGCTTTCTTTTCCTTCATTTCGCTTTCTGTTGCAGCGCCAACGTTTACTTTGGCAACGCCACCTGAAAGTTTCGCCAAACGCTCTTCCAGTTTTTCGCGATCGTAATCACTTGAGCAATTGTCGATCTCGCGGCGGATCTGATCGATTCGTGCTTTGACAGATTTGTCACTTCCACCAACGTCAATGATGGTTGTGTTGTCTTTGGTGATGATGATGCGTTTGGCGCGACCAAGCTCTTTAAGAGTCAGTTGGTCCAGTTTCATGCCAAGTGCTTCAAAGATCGGTTCTCCACCAGTGAGGATTGCGATGTCTTCCATCATGGCCTTGCGACGATCGCCGTAGCCAGGAGCTTTCACTGCACAGCAATTGAATGTACCACGCAAGCGGTTGATGACGAGTGTTGCGAGAGCTTCGCCTTCGACGTCTTCGGCGATGATCAAAAGTGGCTTGCCCTGCTGAACGACTTGCTCAAGCAATGGGACAAGGTCTTTGATGTTCGTGATTTTCTTTTCGAAAACCAACACGTAAGGATCTTCAAGAACGCATTCCATCGAGCCGGCTTCGTTGACGAAGTAAGGCGAGAGGTATCCGCGATCGAACTGCATACCTTCAACCCATTCGACTTCGGTTGAAAGCGATTTGCCTTCGTCGACCGTGATGACGCCGTCTTTGCCAACTTTTTCCATCGCCGAAGCAAGTAGCTCGCCGATTTCAGGATCGTTGTTGGCGGCGATCGAAGCAACATTGGCCATCTCGCCTTTGTTTTTGATCTTGATCGACATGTTGCCCAATTTTCCGCAGATATCAGCAACGGCAGTTTCGATGCCTTGCTTCATCTGGATTGGGTTGACGCCAGCGGTAACGGCTTTGAGGCCTTCGTTGAAAATCGCTTCGGCGAGAACAGTCGCGGTGGTTGTTCCGTCACCGGCAACATCGCTGGTCTTGCTGGCGACTTCGCGAACCATTTGAGCGCCCATGTTTTCATAGACGTCTTCGAGTTCGATTTCTTTGGCAACACTCACGCCGTCTTTAGTGACAGTCGGTGAGCCAAAGCTCTTTTGCAAAATCACGTTGCGGCCTTTTGGGCCAAGTGTGACTTTGACTGCGCGGGCCAGTTTAGAAACGCCACGGCGAATTGCTTCGCGGGCTTCTTGTTCGAAAGCAATTTGCTTTGCCATTTTGAACTCCTGAGTTCAGGTTGAATTTATGTTTTGGTTGTTGTTTTTGGGATTGAGTGAAGCCAATGGCTTACTCGAACGTCTTTTTTCGATTACTCGATAACTGCCATCACGTCGTCTTCACGCATCAGCAAGAAAGTCTCGTTGCCGACACTGATCTCATCTGGTCCGTATGCTGAAAAGATAACGTGATCACCTTTTTTGAGCTGAAGAGGGCAACGAGTACCGTCGCGGAGGATTTTGCCATCGCCAACAGAAACTACAACACCACGAGAAGGTTTATCTTTGGCTGACTCAGGAAGCAAAATGCCACCGGCGGTCGTTTCTTGTGATTCTTCGCGTTCGACAACGATTCGGTCCCCAAGTGGTTGTAGCTTGGTTGACTTTTTTGACTTCTTGGCAGTCGCGGCCATGGATCAGCCTCCTATTTGCGATGTTTTGACGTTGTTTTATTTGTTGGTTTCAAGCCCGGTAGTCTGGCGGAAGGCTCAATTGGGAAACTGAACCAGTTCGCACGTCTAGCCTGACATTTTTGCGGTGATCGAAAAACGATATCCCTTCTTAGGCAACTCGCGCGCCAATTGGAACAACTTTTAAAGATTCTTTAAAACTCAGCATGTTGGGCTTTGATCCGTTAAAACGCAACCGCCTGTTTCTCGATTCGAGCGTGGATTCTGAGATTTTGGCTTGGGCAATCGAATTCGGCAAATTTATCAATGACAGATTGGCACGTTTGGAGGCTGAGAACCGTTGGCTGGCGGCAATGGCTGAATTGGGTGCTGGTTCACCAAATAGTGACTGCGAGATTTGACTGGAAACCAAGCGTCAAAAGCCCTTGATTAATCGGCAAATTCAACTTGAATCGCAAATAATTGACGATTATGGAACTTCATACCCGCAAGTTGCATGTTGCCGGTTGCCAAATTGGCTTTCCATAACAAAATGGACATATAGAGGTAACGGGCTTCCGGAAATTGGAATACGAGAGCAAATAAATGGCGATCAAGGTTAAGTGTCGTAGCTGCAGCGCAAGTTTTAAGGCCAAAGATGAATTGGCAGGTCGACGCGTCAAATGCCCAAAATGCAAAGAGCCAATCAAGATTGCGCCTGTTCAAAAAGCACCCGTTGCCGCAGCGGCGGCTTCTGCCGAACACAATCCGCTTTTGGATTTGCTGGACGAGCAGGATATTCGTTCAGTCGCTCGCGGACCGGTTTGTCTTTCCTGTGATGCCGAACTTCAGCCTGGTGCCATTATCTGTATTGAGTGTGGGTACAACCACGACACTGGCGAGCAATTAGAGACCGACGCTTACGAAGACGATGCCGGAGTGGCTGACATTGGTATGAGTGATGCCGATCGCATCATGGCAAAAGCCGAAAAAGACATCGATGACATGCCGGTCACATCAGACGGGCAGAACTTTGGCGATGGTGCTGACTCGATTGTGATCGCAGTGGTGGCCGCCATCATTGGATTGGTGTTAATTGGAATCGGCTTGGTCATCATCTTCATGATGGAAACCATTGGTGAATACATCGCGTCGTCAGCAATCAGTATGATCTCTTCTATCAGCTTGTATGTGATAATGGGGGTCTGGATTACGATCGTCGCATTTCTACAAAAACCAACCCAAGGGATCATTTGTATCTGCACCGCTTTCTTGTGGTGTATCGTTTTTGGTTTCATGCAAGGCAAGCAGTTGATGATTCCAACGATCGTCTTGCTCGCTTGTTTATTGATCGGTTCCGCGTCGGGTGCTTACACCTATTACAACGGGTTTACGCCAGACAAAGAATCGAAGTTGGAAATCTTCCAAAGTAACCAAGTTAAAATGGTGATGGTTGACCTGGAGATGTTTCAATCGCCAAAGGCTGTTGTGCGAGTGGGCTAGAGTTTGTTTGGGTAAGTTGGACATTGTTGTTGACAGGCTGAACTGACGGACAGGAAGGTCCATTCTGCAATTCCCTCGCTTAAGCTCTAACGCTTCGGGTTTCCAGTTTTGACGGACAGGAATGTCCATCCTACAATTCCGTCGCTAACACTTCGGGTTTCCAGGTAGGTGGCTCATCACTAGCTGCCTGATCTAAATCCCTACTACCGCCAAATCTTCACAAATTACCGGGTTTTTCGCTATCAAGCCTGCAAATGGGGACGCATTGACGTGGACGGGGACCACTGTGATCGGTAACCTGAATCGTCGGTTAAAGCCGATCATTCCGGAAACAATCCGCGCGAATTCCTTTGTCAGTCGTTGCTGGCACTTTAAATAGCCATGATCAAGCGATTTTACTCATTGCCTTTGCCGTTCTTCGGCAGCGTTTCCATGGCATTGTTATGTACTGTCTTTTTCCTCCTACCGTTTGCTTTACGGGGAGCGCGACTTGGTCTCGATGACATGCAAAACAATGTCGCCGACTGGTTGCCAGACTATTACACCGAAACCCAAGAGCTTAACGAGTTCAAAAAGTACTTTTATGGTGGCGACCAGTTCGTCGTCGTCAGCGGCCCTTGGTGTAAAGAGGGGGATCCGCGCTACACCAATCTCAAGCGTAAAATTTTCGAAGAGTCGCTTGAATACGAAAAGGTTCTTAAAGAAGTCCAAAATGATGAAGAGCTTCGCGCCCACCGAAAAGGCGACGAGCTAGGTTTGCTGTATACCGGCAACTACATGGAAGACTTTGGTGAAGAACGTGAGAAATGGCTGAAGGGAAAAAACGCTTCCTGGTACTACATCAATCGCAAGGGAGATTTGTACCGCTGGAAGGGCCAGAACAATATTGTCGAAGGCGGCAAACGCGTGTTCGAGCGAGCATTCAATGGCAAGAACAAGGTCCAAGGCAAATTCATCGCGAGTTTTGGTGCGCCGCCTGATGACGAAAAAGGCATCGAGAACATCTTCTATGCCGACCCCCAGAAACTTTGTTGTCGTCCGTTCAAGTCCGGTGTTTCAGGTCCCGATGTATTCGAGCAAATGGCTGGTCCAGAAGGCTCGTTGCGGGTAAAGGGGCTTGGTGAAAACGATGAAGCCAACGTCGATGCGAAAATCGAAGCCCACAAAAAATTGACCGGGTCTCTGTTCGGTCCAACGCCTGCCAGATCATTTACCTGGACGTTTGATTCGCTTTTGCAACACGTCGACCAACCGACGCAAACCCAATTGCGTTCCAGTGAAGACTATCGCGGCGATTTTGAGCGCTTTGTTTCGTCGGTTGTTGATGACCGGTTTGACGGAGACATCGAAAAACTCTGCAAAACAAAACAGGCTGACAAACTTGAGATCTGGTATCAATTGTGGTTTCAACTTGATATTCCGCCGCCGCCACGTCAAACCTGCATCATCGTAACTCTTAATGATCCGGTTAAAGACGAATTGTCCAGAGCCATTGGGCGTCCGATGCTCGGCAAAGTCCGTGGACGACTATTGGAATTGGCAACCGGCGAATGCGGCATCAAAGCCGAGAACTTTCACGTTGGTGGCCCGCCTGCAGATAACGTAGCGATCGATGAAGAAGGGACCTCAACCCTTATCCGGTTGGTCAGCCTTTCGTTGATCATCGGTTTGAGTTTGGCATATTTAAGTTTCGGAAGCGTGCGGGTTGCGATGATGTTGTTCTTCGTTGGAGGAACAGCAGCGATTTCGAGTCTGTCTTATGTCTGGTTTGCAGGCCAAACGATGGACGCGATTTTGATGTCGATGCCTTCTTTGGTTTACGTGTTGGGGCTTTCCAGCGCGGTGCATATCGTTAACTACTATCGTGATGCGTGCTACGAGGACGGTTCAGATCTTGCTGTTGAAAAAGCGGTTAAACACAGCCTGTTCCCTTGTTCGCTCGCCGCGTTCACCACCGCGCTTGGACTGTTTTCGCTGACGACAAGTCGGCTGGTTCCAATTTGGAAGTTCGGTCTGTTTTCGGGTATCGCAACCTTGGCCACGGTGGCGTTGCTATTCACCTACCTTCCAAGTGCACTTTACGTTTGGAAGCCTGGCTACGAGAAAAAAACAAAAAAAGAACTCGAGCAAGAGTCCGGCCTCAGTGCCGCTGTCGGCCGATTCTGGTCGCGCATTGGCGATTGGGTGATCGATCACTACACATTCGTAACGGTTGCTTCGGTGGCCGTGCTGATTTTCTTTGCCGTTGGTGTGACGAAAATTCAGACGTCGGTTCAATTGTTGAAGTTGTTTGACAGTAAAGCGAAGATTCTTCACGACTATCGCTGGTTGGAAGAGAGTCTGGGTGAGCTCGTCCCTGCCGAAATTGGTTTGGGAATTGATCTTGATGCCCAGCAAGAATCGCTTCGTGCGAAGTACGAAGCGATGGAATTGGCCAAACACCCGGAAGGCACCACACTCGACACAGCACTTGAGAACGCCACGTTCCCGGATGATCCGGAATATCAGATGGCTTATGATCTCAGATATTCCATGCTGGAACGTGTTGAACTTTCGCGCCGTGTGAGAGAGCAAATTGAAAGATATTTTGGTCCCAACGGAATGAAGATCGTTGGGTCGGGAATGTCGATGGATGTGTTCACTCCGCTCTATCGATACGAGGATCAAGTCAAGTCGCAAAGACGAAATGCGTTTAGTTCTGCGCTTTACCACAAACGATCCGAGATGCTTGACCTGGGTTATTTTGCTGTTGCAGGTGTTTCGAATCTTGATCGTGAGCAACGAGAACGTGATGCCAAAGACCCTGAAAAGGCTGGCAGCGAAATGTGGCGAGTCAGCATTCGATTAGCAGCGCTCAACAATATTGACTACGGTCAGTTTGTTAATGACTTGAAAGCCGTCGTTGAGCCGGTCATGACTGCCTATCGTGTTCGCACCCAGATCCTGCAAGGCCTGCAAGATGATTTGGGCGTTGAGTCGTTGAGCAAGAGCAAGATCCTCGTGCTGGGGCGTGATCCAGATTCCAATAAAGACAATGTTCAAGAGTTGGTTGAACAAGGCGCCACGATTAGTGACGTCATCAATCAGACTTACATATTTTCAAACACGCTTCAGGACCTGCTTGAGAATCGGGGCTTCCAAGCCAAAGTAAAGCGAAAACAAAATCTTCCCAAGCATTATCGCTGGCAGGATCCAGACAAAACCGGAGGCGAAGCTCCATCTCCCGAAGCGTTGGCAAAGTATATTTCCGGGTTTGATTGTGTTGTATTGATCGAAGACGATCCGCTTTTTGATGTCGATTTGATTAAAGCCAATTCCAAGCGATTGGTTGATTGCCGCGACGTGGTTTTTGAAATTGATGCAGCGACAAAACTTCCGCTCAACGGAATGTTAACTGCCAAAGAGATGAAGAAGGATAAGGACTTGGCGGGCGGTATCGATGTCACTGCAATGTATACCGGCATCGTCCCGATTATTTACAAAACACAGCGGTCGCTGCTGCAGAGTTTGATCCAAAGTATCGGATTGGCCTTTGTAATGATTTCGGTCGTGATGATGTTGCTCCTTCGAGATTGGGATTCGCCGTGGGGCAAACGAAACTTGCTGAACTTGCGTGGCGGTATGATTTCAATGCTACCCAACGTATTTCCTGTTGTGATCGTGTTCGGTTTTATGGGCCACATGAATAAGTGGTTTGATGGTCAAGTCGATTACTTCCTGGTTGATATTGGTTCGATGATGACTGCCAGTGTGGCGATGGGCGTCGCGGTTGACGACACCATTCACTTTTTAAACTGGTACCGATACGCTTTGGAAAAAGGGCAACGCCGCAAAGAAGCAATCAAAACGGCTTACGCTCGCGTGGCAACCGCGATGACGCAAACAACGTTGATCGGCGGACTGGGTTTGTCTGCGTTCGCATTGAGTACGTTTACTCCAACACAGCGATTCGGCGTTTTGATGCTGATCCTGCTTGGCATGGCGTTGATTGGAGACTTGATTCTCTTGCCTGCGTTGTTGGCAGGTCCGTTTGGAAAGTACTTTGGCAAAGAAAGACCATTGGAAGAAGTAGAAGCCGAACGATTGGCCAACCAGACTGAACCGACGTTGCGATTGATTGGCGATCAAGCATCCACAGTGGCCACGCCATCGACGACCCCAGACATAATTTTGCCACCTGGAACAGATTTGTCGAAGAACATTCGGCGATTGGAATAGCGGGCTGGGTTCCTCTGCGGGAGCCTTTTCGTTTTGTGTTTGTTTTGTCCTGTTGAGTGCATTTCGTTTGCGCTTTCAAAGGCATCTTTCCCATTTTTCGGACAATATTGTTGGTTTGGTCGTGAATACCAATCTGACACGTTACACTTGGTTAACGGTTCGAACTCTATCATAGGAAAAAATGGACAAAGTACGCTTTGCCTGCCCTCGCTGCCAAACCATCATGCAAACGGCGGCTGAGAAAATTGGATACGACGTAGCCTGTCCGCATTGCGCTCATCGGTTTCGATTGATCGATTCTCCAAAATCGACCAAAAAGAATACCCCCGCAACTTCGTACGTTGATGAGCCTACGATTGCTCGTAATTCACCGTTGGGAAAAAGTACTGCAAGCGACGCGCCGTCTGGAATTCAGAAATCGCCGGGTGGCTCTCCTCCGGTCAAAGAAAAGAAATTCACAGACCAAACGGCGACTGTACTTGGGCCAGCAATAGTGCCTGCAGCGCGCCCCAGATTTGTATGTCCTTACTGCCAGACTACTCGGCCGCCGAAATGGAAGTCAGAAGTTTCGCAAGTCGGCTGGCTTGTATTTGCAATTCTCTTGGTGACGACCTGTGTGTTTTGTTTTGTCGGTTTGTTTATTCGCGAAAAGTATCAAACATGCTCGCAATGTAAGATACGGCTTGGGTGAGGTTGTACCGGGGAAGTTTTTGAAACGCAGAGAGCGCAGAGGATGCGCGGAACAGACTCTCAGCGCCTCTATTTATTATTTACTTGCTAATGATTGAGTGCCAGAAAAACTGAGCCAGTACCGTCATCGGTTCCTGTATTCTTGATTGAAGCGTGATTCACACGAAAAGCCGGAACACTTATCTTCTCAAATTTCATAGAACACTATTGTCGTAATTGATCAGTCGTAATTGATCTCGACCCGTCTGCCTGTCTTTGCGGCTTCATTGGCGCTAACCACAATCTTCATCGCCCGATAAGCGTCATCTGGATCGGTTGTCTTGCGAATCAAACTCGTCACCGCTCGATGAAAACGATCCAGCATTTGTTCACCCACCGCTCGCTCCGAATCAAGCGACTCAGTGTGTTGCCCTCCGTCGTCAAACCAAATTAGGTTGGAAGGCAGGTCAATAAAGGCCATTCCGTTTTGACAACAGACTTGAACCGATGCAGGACGTTTAAACGAAAGTGCATCCGGCCAGCGTTCTGGAATGTAGTGGCCGATGCTCAGCTGTGCCTGAGGCGAACAGCCGGATGGTGTTGCCGAGCCATTGCTCCCGACGCTTCGTTTGGTGTACGGAGGAAAAGACAGGCTCACCATTTGGTAAAACACATCCGTATATTCATCGTGCTGTTCGTGAATCGCGCTGATCACTGATTCCGGATCGTTGTTAACGAGATACCGACACCAATCCGCCAGCTCCATCAGATTACGCCAAGCCAACGGGCAGTATTCTCCACGGCGAAGCGCATCAGACTGGCTTTCAAGTGGCATTCGCTCATGGCAAAAAAGCAAACGGGGCGGACCCAGTCGCGTCGCCATCAATTCCTTTAAACGAATCGTTGCCGGAGCGTGTCGTCTGGGAAGCTCAGCCATAAACGCGACGCCAGATTTCTCAATGCGCTGGCGAATCTCCAACGCTTGTCCTTCCGACACATCTAACGCCGCCGAACTGTAGACCGCTTTTCCCGCTTCGCATGCGGCCAGGATTGGCAATGGGCCATACCAGTCAGGAGAAAGAGCCAACACGGCATCGATGTCATCTCGTTCGACCATCGCTCGAAAACCGTCCATCGCGACCGCACCAAACTCTTCGGCAGCGTGCCGTGATTTTTCAGCCACCTCGCAGCAGATGGCACGGACTTCGAAACGATCCGAAAGTGCTCGAAGCGCCGGTAGGTGTCGGGACTGCCATTGATCGCCCAGCCCGATAAGTCCCACGCGCAGTTTCATAAGGCAGATTTAGTTAGTTGGACGGAAGGGCAATCAAAAACGCACGAATGTCTTTGACACAACGGCATTTAAGAACACAGACTCGAATTGTATCAACTCGGCTGCAAAATCCAAAAACAATTCCTCGAACGGATTCTTCCCAATTATCCGAATTCGAGAATGCTCAAGGTTGCAAACGCAAAAAAAAGGATTCAATCCAAATAACCATACTACTTTTTCTATTTGGCACTTTTTCAAAATCGCGAGATCCGGCTGTTAGGAACATCCGGAAAGAATGAGGGCGACACATACAGATGTTGAAATAGCACCCTCTAAACAGGAATTTCAGGTGTGACCTGCTGGCACAGTTGCCGATCAAGAAATTAAGGGACTAGCTACTAATCTTCGATTGACTTGAATCTTGGCAGGTCGAGTGATCGAACAAGGACGAAAGATAAATCTATGAAGCCTATTTTCACCATGTTCGTGATGCTGACCGCGCTCGTTGCAGTTTCTACCGCGAACGCCCAGCAACCAGTTGACTACAAAACCGCTTACGAGAAAGCACAAAAGGGCGAAAAGCCTCTATTGGTTTTAATCACTGCCGACTGGTGTCCCCCATGTCAGGTTATGAAAAAGACAACCATCCCAACGTTGATGCAAAAAGACGCTTTCAAGAACTTCCACTATGCGACCGTTGACTTGGATAAAGAAACAACGCTCGCCCGGCAGCTCATTGGGAAGCGCGGCGTTCCACAGCTGATTATGTACGAAAAAAACAAAGGCAAATGGATTCGTCGATACCTGTCTGGAATTCAGACACCTCAAACTGTCGAAGCCTTCGTCGCTCAAGCCGGCCAAACGCGTACGGCGTCAGTAGCGTCGCAAAATCAGGGCAAGTAATTGGCTCAGACGACTCAGCTCGCATTTTTTAGCTAAAATACAAACGCACTTTTCGAATCGGGAGACCGGTTGGCAAAGTGCGTTTTTTTGTGCCGTTATTTTTGTTCGTTTGTTAAGCCATTTCCTGTGAAGATATCAATCGTCATTCCGACACTCAATGAAGGCGAACAAATTCGTCGCGCGATTGATTTGGCGTGGCAGAGTGGCGCCGACGAAGTCATTGTGGCTGACGGCGGTAGCGCGGACGGCTCACTTGATTTTCTCAAAACCCAAAACTGCGTTGTGGTAAGCTCGGCACCCGGACGTGGTACCCAACTCAATGCTGGAGCGGCAGTCGCGACCGGAGACGTGTTTTTGTTTCTTCACGCCGATAACAGCTTGGTAAAATCTGGTTGCGATCAGATCAGAACCGCTCTGCAGGACAAATCGGTTCTCTTTGGCGGGTTCAAGCAATCGGTTGACAACAATAAAAAGATTTATCGCTGGATCGAATCGGGCAACAATCTCCGCGTTAAATGGCAAGGGCTGGTCTATGGCGATCAAGCCATGTTCATCCGCCGCGACGTGTTCCAACGCGAAGGGCAATTCCCAAGCATCGTGTTAATGGAAGATTTCGAGTTCTCCCAACGGCTCCGCAGAATCAGCAAGCCAATTTTGTTGGACGGGCCAACCTTCGTCAGCGCAAGGCGATGGGAGAAAGCAGGACCGATTAACCAGACGATTCGCAATTGGTTTCTCGCAGCAGCGTATCGATTCGGTGCGTCACCCACATGGTTGGCGAAACATTATTAGTGGTTCTTCAAAGCCGCAATGATTAGTTTATTCCAAGGTTCTGGCACGATGCTTACGCGAAGCATGAGCATGTTTACGTTTCGCGTGAACTGGTCTCAAATGTAAGGTCGAGACGTAACATTAGTACCGATCGTTTTCCAGGAAACTAATCTGCTTCGGCAACATTCATTTTTCTTTCAGCGCGTTTCTGCGAATAGATCTGCAAGATTCCACCAATGGTCAGTATGAACGCACCGAACGCACTTTGCGGCGTCCAACTTACAAAGATCCCCAGCAGCACACGATCGAGCGGAACATCGAGTTGGTGTCCACTTGAAAGAGCGATTCCGATCATCGCAAACGCCATAATGGCCAAAAGCGTTGCACGATGTTGCCAGCGAATTTTGTTGGGAGCCATCGCGATCCCGATTAACAACAGCGGGCCGAGAAAATAAATCGCCATCAACACTTCGGGCGTCCCTTGCCAGCGGGTCAAAGCCGCCAACATCAAAGCGGCGAGTGTCGTGATGATCAGTAAACCTTTGACCGAAAATTGAAGATTGCCAGCTCTTTCTTCATCGACGTTCTTTTGTTCGAACTCGGCCACCCAACGATTGAAGTCTTTGTGTAACCGGACCGCGATCAAGCCAATAATGGAACCCACGGCGATTCCAACAAGCAAATTTAAACCCACGTTGGGATAGTCTATATAGAAACCACTCCCGTAGATTTTGTCTTCTTCCCAGATCTCAAACGGAAACCCGATTGCCTCGGTGACGTTTTCATCGCGACCAATCAGATCCGATATGCCAGGCGTGCGAAAAAAGTAGGAAAGTGCATTGCCGGCTGCGACCAACATCACGCCACCCATAACGCCCCGCCCAAACCAAAGAAAGGCGGAAGCCTCAAGGGTCGATTTTTTTGTTCGTTTCATTACATCCTTCGATGTCGCGTTCGGTGATCATCCAATTGTAAAATCTTTCGCCAAACTATCGTTGGCAACATCTTCGCTGCTTGTCCAACATGATTATCGCCGTCGGGATTTTAAAAGCAAACTTGAGTTTTGAAGTGAGTGGTAGTCGTTTTGAGACCGAGAAAGATTCGCGACTATCGGTGTTCATTCGTGGTTGAGCACCATCGGATTCTCATTGGACCATCAGCCTAATCAAGCCACTACAAATATCTCTTCAAAAACTTGCCCGTGTAGCTCTTTTTTGATTTGGCAACTTTTTCAGGTGTTCCCGTCGCCATGAGTTTGCCGCCTTTGTGTCCGCCTTCTGGGCCAAGGTCGATAATGTGGTCAGCCGTTTTGATCACGTCCAGGTTATGTTCGATCACCAAAACGGAATGGCCGTTGTCGACCAGTCGTGTCAGGCTCACCAGCAAACGGTCGATGTCCGCAAAATGCAAACCCGTCGTTGGCTCGTCGAGAATATAGAGGTTGTGTTTTCCGCGTTTCAATTTGCCGAGTTCCGAAGCAAGTTTAACGCGTTGAGCTTCACCACCGGAAAGAATCGTTGAAGGATGCCCGATCGTGAGGTAGCCCAATCCCAGTTCATACATCACCATCAGTTTTCGCAGAATCGTAGGCTGGTCAGCGAATAACTCGACGCCTTCTTCAATCGAGGTGTTGAGAACTTGCGCGATGTTTTTATCGCGATAGGTGACCTCCAGCGTCTCTTGGTTGTAACGATCGCCTTTGCAAGTCGGACAGACCACTTCGACATCAGGCATGAACGAAAGCTTCGTGACGATCGTCCCTTCGCCGCTGCACTCCTCGCATCGCCCCCCTTTGACATTAAAGCTAAACCTTGAAACGGTGTACTTACGCTTTTTGGATTCTTCGGTTTCCGCAAACAGTTTTCGAATGTTGTCATAAAATCCAATGTAAGTCGCGGGATTGGAGCGCGGCGACCGACCGATCGGCGACTGATCGATGTTGATCACGTCATCGATAAACTCATGGCCAATTAGTTCGTCATGATCTCCCGAAAGTACGCGGCTGTCATGCAGCACGTTGTATATTTTCTTGTAAAGAATCTCATGAACCAACGAGCTCTTTCCCGAGCCACTTGCTCCCGTTACACAAACGAATTGATTAAGTGGAATGGCAACGTTCAGGTTGTTGAGATTGTTTTCGCGTGCTCCAGAAATCAGAATCTGTTTTTCACTCGCCAAACGTCGCGTCGATGGCACAGGTATTTCCTCTTTGCCGCTCAAGTACCGACCTGTCGCAGATTTCTTTGATGCCAAAATCGTCTTGATCGGTCCATCGACAACAATTTCGCCGCCGTGAATCCCTGGTCCAGGACCAATTTCGACAATGTGATCCGCCGCGCGAATTGTGTCTTCGTCGTGCTCAACAACGATGACGGTATTGCCCAAATCTCTCAAGCGGCGAAGAGTCTCGATCATCTTCACGTTGTCTTTGGGGTGCAGTCCGATGCTTGGTTCGTCCAACACGTAAAGCATTCCCATAAGCCCTGATCCAATTTGCGATGACAGCCGAATTCGCTGTGCCTCGCCACCAGACAGCGTGCTGCTGCGACGGTTAAGGTTGAGATAATCCAATCCGATTGAAATCAGTAATTCCAAACGAGCTGTGACTTCGCGGAGAATGATATCGACAACACCTTTTTGCTTGGCCGTGGGTTTGATCGACTTTAAAAAAGCAACCAATTCAACCAAGTGCATTTGGCCAATCTCATAAAGATTCTTTTTGTTGACCACAACCAATCGACGTGCGCGTTTTAATCGTGCTCCATGGCATTCTGGACAGGGATGCTCGACCATGATTTTCTTAAGATACGAATCGATGCCTTGACTGCTTTTGCCTTGCTTTTTGTACCAACGATAAGTGTGTTCGATCTGGTTGATGACGCCGCGGAAACTGGTTTGCTTGCCTTCGCTTTTGTGTTTTTGTCGACACCCTGGAGGGATTTTGATCGTGAACTTTTTGCCTTTGGAACCATACAGAATTAAGTCAATTATCTTTTTGGGCAATTTTTTGTAAGGCGTATCCAAGTCGAATTTAAAATGCTGCGACAGGCTATAGAGCATCCGCCCGCCCCAAGTATTCTTGTCACAGTTCATCGCCTCTTTCACGAACGCACCACCATTGAGCGTCCGCGTTGGATCGGGAACCAACAGTTGTGGATGGACACGCATCGTTGTACCGATCCCGGCGCATGTTTGACACGCACCGCTGGGATCATTGAAAGTAAAATTGCGATGGTGCATCGTGCCGGCAATGACTTGATCGTCTGCACAACCAAATCCTTTGTAGAATTTTTGCGATTTGGGTTTAGACAGCTTACTCGTGATTTCAAACCGCAATAGGCCGTCGCCCAGTTTCAATCCGTGTTCCAGTGATGTGACGACTTGTTTTTCGATGCCTGGTTCAACAACGAATTGATCGACCACCGCTTCGATCTGGTATTCCTTGGCTTCGTTCAAGTTGACTTTTCCGCCAAGATCAACACGCTTTCCATCGATCCTCGCGTGGCGATAGCCATTCACGCGGATCTGTTCGATCGTGTACTCGTAGTCTTCTCCGTAGATTTTGAAAACCGGCGCACGCACTTCGACTTCGGTGCCGTTTGGCAACGCGAGCATGCGCTCCATCATTTGATGTGGCGTTCGAACCGGGACCTTTTTTTCGCAATACGGGCAATGCGGCGTACCAATTGATGCGTACATCATTCGAAGATAGTCAGAAACATCCGTCATCGTGCCAACAGTGGATCGCGGGTTGCTGCCGATTGTCTTTTGATCGATGGAAACGACTGGTGAAAGTCCGTTTACAAAATCGACATCGGGTTTCTTCAGTTGACCCACAAACCGTTTTGCGTAAGAAGACATGGAAGCCAGTAGACGGCGCTGTCCTTCTGCATAAACGGTATCAAACGCAAGTGATGATTTTCCGCTTCCGCTGACGCCTGTGACGACGATCATTTTGTCGCGAGGTAGTTTGACGCTGATGTTTTTGAGGTTGTTCTCACGAGCGTTTTGTACGTCAATAGTTTTTTGCATGGATTCAAAGCGAGGGGCTGTGCCAGAAAGTCAGAGTTGGTGTGGAATAGTTTAATTCAACGAGAAGATAAAACAGTTTAACGACGAGCCGGGAAGCGACCGATTTCTTTGCATCCAACGTGACGCGTCAGCGCCTTCCGCTTTGTCGTTAAACGTTGGACGGAAATGAGTGCCTACTCAGGATCGTAAAAGTACGCTGGCTCCTCGACATCAACACGGCTTTTCTTGGTGATCTTGAACGGCATTGCGAGTTTCTCAATCAGGCCCTCGCGCTCAAGCCATTCACAGGCGATTTCGATGTGGTGCGGATAGATTTGCGAATGGGCAAAATGTTCACAGAGGTGCGAAAGCGGGACGGTCGCATTTTGCTTTTTGAGAAAATGTAAAATCGGTTCAAGGTTTTGCTCTGCATTTTCTTCAACATACCGGTCGATCGTATTGAGTGCTTTGAGCAAAAGTTTTTCCGTGCGTTTCTTCGTCAACAAATCGGTGTAGATCGTTTTAAAGAGTTTGGGCTGCAACTCGATTGCTTTGTAGATGGATGCTTTCTCGTAGACTTTTCCATCGTTGATGACTTCGACGGCTGCGATGCTATGGGCCGCCCAGGTGATGGCTTCGAATCCAAGTTCCAGATCCTCTTTTCGCTCAATCCGTTTGCGAGCGTAACGTGCGCTGCCCATGACCCAAGTCGTCGCGACCATGCGCTCTTTTTCCTGGTCTTTGGTCGCGATTGTGTTTGCCGTATCAAACCATTTTGTGATTGATGGATCATCGCAATAGATCAATTCCCGCGCGGCAAAAAAACTACAGGAAAACGCCGTTCTTGATGATCCCTCGACCATTTGTTTAAACCGAGCTCGCGGAATGACTTCGGCGTGCAAGTTGATTCCGTCTTCTACAAACGTTCTAAAAATTCGTTCGTCCTCGCCGTCACTTTTTAGACGCTTGGTCACCCCGTCGGTTTCGATCAACCAAACTCCAATTCCATCTTTTCGCCAGATGAGTTCTTCGTTGATACTGCCCACAAGGACGGCAGCCAAAATGTTTTTATCCTTCGAAATGCGTTCAACGAAATGGTCGACTGCTTCACGAAAGTGCGCTGTGGCTTCAGGGGCGTCAAAAGGTAAAAGGCTGTGGGGCATGAGTTGTCCAGAAATGAAAACTAATTTACCCGTGACCGGGAGTTCCGTTTTGGGTTACACTTGGGAGACAAAATTTTACCAAAAAACCAATTTGAGTGTCGCCAAATGATATCCGGACTTCGCCTTGTACTACTCATGTTTTTGTTGACGTTTTTAAATGGTTCCAAGGAATCAGTTGCCCAAAAACTTCCTCATTCTTTTGCTCGCCCGGATCATGTTGCGATCAAACATTTGCACTTGGATCTTAATGTCGATTTCGAAGCAAAAAAACTTAAAGGAACCGCGGCTTTAACCCTAACGCGAAAAAAAGAAGCTGGTGAAAAAGCCAATACTGTTTTCCTCGACACCGAAGGCTTGGATATTGGGAGTGTAAAGACGAATGCCGGCCGCGAATTGAAATGGACTCTGGCTGAGCGCGATCCAAAATTGGGAAGTTCACTCAGTATCGAGTTGCCCGACGGTTGTGAGAAAGTCATCGTTGCCTACTCAACGAGACCGTCGGCCGAAGCCGTTCAGTGGTTGTCTGCAGAGCAAACGACAGATAAAAAACATCCGTTTCTCTTTACGCAATCCCAAGCGATTCTTGCGCGGACTTGGGTGCCATGCCAGGACACGCCGGCAGTGCGAATGACTTATTCGGCCAAGATTCAGGTTCCGTCCGAATTGATGGCCGTGATGAGTGCCTCCAATCCACAAAAGAAAAACGATACGGGCATTTATGAATTTGAAATGAAGCAGGCGATCCCCTCGTACTTGTTAGCGTTGGCGGTAGGCGATTTGAAATTTCAACCGCTAGGCGATCGAAGCGGTGTTTATGCCGAGCCTTCAGTTTTGAAGAAAGCTGTTTGGGAGCTCAATGATACAGAGCGAATGATTTCTGCAGCCGAGAAGCTGTATGGTGCTTACCGTTGGGAACGATACGACGTGATTTTCTTGCCGTCCAGTTTTCCGTTTGGCGGAATGGAGAATCCTCGTCTGACATTTGCCACGCCGACAATTCTTGCGGGCGATCGTTCTTTGGTGGCGTTGATTGCGCACGAGTTGGCTCATTCCTGGTCCGGTAATTTGGTGACCAATGCGACGTGGAATGATTTTTGGCTCAACGAAGGTTTCACGGTTTACTTTGAGCAACGGATCATGGAAGCCATTTACGGGCGCGAGTATTCAGAAATGCTCGCTCGACTGACGCTCGATGGGCTATTGGAAGAGATCAAGGAACTGAAGGCACGTGATACCTGGTTGAAGCTGGATTTGGCTGGCAGGAATCCGGACGACGGCATGACCGCGATCGCTTATGACAAAGGCTATTTCTTTCTCCGGATGTTGGAAGAGAAAGTGGGCCGTGAAAAGTGGGACACGTTTCTGAAAAACTATTTTGACAAATTCGCTTTTGAAAGCATGACCACTGAAGGATTTTTGAAGTACCTTGAAGCGAATATGAAAATCGAAGGCAAAATGGATCTCAAGGCGTGGGTTTACTCTCCCGGACTGCCAGAAAATTGCCCAGTCGTCGAAACAAAAGAACTAAAAAAAGCGGCGGATGCATCGGCTGCGTTCTTGGCCGGAAAAAGTGCTTCAGAGATCAAGGAAAAATTTGAAACCAAAGACTGGACGACGCATCACTGGAATCATTTTCTTCGTTCGTTCGACACGTTGACGACAGAGCAAATGGGAAAACTGGATGACGAATTCAAGTTCACAGCATCGGGCAATTCCGAGATCACACACGATTGGTTGCTATTGGTCATTGGATCGGAATATCAGCCGGGATACGAAAAAATCGAATCGTTTTTGACCTCTCAAGGGCGACGCAAGTTTCTCAAACCGCTTTATGAGAAAATGGCAACGACCGATTCAGGAAAAAAGATGGCGGATCGGATTTATAAAATCGCCCGGCCTGGTTACCACGCTGTTTCACGACAGACGATCGATGAGATTCTGGGCGTTGGTAAGTAAGCTCCGGCGACCGTGATCAAATGAGGCGTTCGGTTTGTTGGATATTGAATTCCGCTCGAATGCGTTGCAGATCAGATTCAGTGTCTGGGCTAGGAATACTAACTACCAGGCCTTTGGCCCTTTATGTTTAGGCGTCCAGCCATTGCTAGACCGCGCCCTGATTTTCTTGAAACGGCTCGAATAAAATGTAGAATGCCGCCTTACCAATCACAGTCTAAGGCAAAAAATGAGCAACGTAATTGATCTTGATGACGGCTTTGCAATCGAACACAAAAAGAAAGCCCGGCAGGAATTCCGCGACAGGCAGGTTACCAACCTTCAACTTTCGTACATTCCAATGCACTCCCAAGGAAAACTGACAGGCCGAGTCAGGACTTTCTTCGTTTGGATCAAGGGCGAGCCAAAACCGTTTGAGTTTGCCGAACTTGTCGAAGTTGATCAAAAGGATACGTTGGAACCGCTGATCCAACGACTGAGCCAGAAATTTCAAAAGCGTTTGGCGAAAGTGCTCGAGGCTGGCAAGCCGCTACCGGGAAAAGGCTTCAAGCTCGACAAGAACGCGCTCACTATCGGCAAGCCCGGAAAGGAAACCGTCATCCCCATCGCTCAACTCGATGCGATGGCGATCGTCGAAGACAAACTGAACATTTGGAAAGTCGGAGAAGACGCGCCTGTTTTTAAACGACCGTTCTCCGACAAGAACGTGTACCCGCTCAGTCTTGCACTCGATGGGCGAATCCCCAATCGTCAGACGGATGTACAAACTGACATGATCAACAACACCGGCGAGGCATCTTTGGTTGCTGGTACGATGGGTCCAAGTTCAGGTTCCGAAGCTGGGTTGGGGCGAGTCATTTTCGAACGCAAGACGACGACGACAGAACTCGTGCTGCTTGGATTTGTGGCGGCCGTCATTGCCTTTTTGGGCTATCAAGTTAGTGGCGACCGAAGCGCCGTTCCAAACTATGTCTTCTTCGCGCTGGCTGGTGCGTTGACTCTTTACGCCTTCTCACTCTGGGGAAAAGGTCTTGAGTGTCGCGAACGTGGAGTGGTTAAGACAAGCGTGTTTGGAAAAAAAGAGCTTCGTTACGATCAGCTTGCGGGTTTCAAGTTTGGCAAGACGGCGGTGTACGTTAACAACGTCTTTCAAGGATACAAAATCGACTTGAAGTTCAGGCCCAAGTCCGAATTCAATGGTGGCTCGACGATCTCCTATAAAAAGAAGATCAAAGAAGGGGATACAGTTCTCGAATCTTTTTGCAGCCAGGTTTCCAGTATTTTGGCGCAGGAGATGTTTGAAGAACTAAAGACATCGGGCAAAACGGAATGGACCAAGACGCTGGAATTACGAGCCGATGGATTGGTGTATCGACCAACGGGTTTGCTTGGAGGAGCGAAAGAGCCAATCCAGATTCCCTATGGCAACATTTTGAAGTACGACGTGAATGACGGTCGGTTCTTGCTTTGGGTAAACGAAAAACCAAAATCGGTGACGATTGGCGAGCCAGTTGAGCAGGAGAATTTCTTTCCCGGCTTTGCAGTTTTTCAAAGTATCGTGCCGAGTGAGCTGTGAAACGTTGGCCCAATAGAGAGAAAACTCGACGCGTGAGCGAGGGACCGTCCCTCACTTACATGTCGGGGTGAGTTGGGGCTGGCGGCGTTCGGTTTGTTAGATATTGAATTCCGCTCGAATGCGCTGCAGATCAGATTCAGTGTGTTTTGATCCGACGTCGGTTTCAATGCAAAATTCACCAAAGGCCAGGACCAACTTTACAAAGAAAGTAGTTGAGACTTCGACGTCATCCATAAGGTAATGAGTAATGACGCCACGTTCGCGCGGTTCAAGATCCAATCTGATTTCAGGTGGTGGATCCTCTTCATACTCATTTGAATCGAAGAAATAAAATCCTGCCACACTTTGGCAGTTGCTGGACCCGCGAGCAATGATTTCATCCACGAAATCAGAGTTCTGCCAGCAACCGGAAATCGCAGCGCAAAGGGGGAATAACTCCTTCCTCTCCAAGGAATTAATATTCGCGTAGTAACTCTTGGGGCGAGTTGAGTCTGGAGGGCTAACCGGAACGGTATTTTTGGTCGCCACAAACTCAATCCCATCAACCGAAATGTTTCGTTCCAGCTTCATCCTGCCTTTCAATTCGTCTCGGCGAACAGATTGTTCAGATTACTTGTCGTTCGGATGTGACTTTCGAAATTGTTCCGACATTTCTTTGTTGATCCTTGCTCTGAGATTCCGGTCCAGCAAATTCATGTGATCCTTGCCAGGAAAAATCTCGATCACTGCGTCACTGCCAAGCTTCTTCAATCGTTCACCCAAAAGGATCGTGGCACCTTCAAGATAAAACGTATCCGTGTCACCCATGTAAACGTGGATTTTGGATTTCAGTCGGCTCTCCAGTTCGGCCCAATTGTTTTTGAGCTTTAAACTGATGTCATACTGTTTCCAATAATCAACAACGTCGGAACGGACGATTCCCGTTTCGCGGTCCCAGCATTTCTTGGGAATTTGGTTCTCGTCGAGCGGGGAAAACACAGCCTCGAAGCTTCGAATTTGCCCACCTCGCCCAAGCACATCATCCATTTTGGTGAAGTTTTCATAGTACGCCATGATGCGTTCACCACGTCTGGCCAGCGGGCGCTTATTGCCTTTGGGGTCGCTATAGACATTCGCATTCGCTTCGTAGATGTTCGTGCCTTGCCAATCACGAAAGTCAACTGGATCAGGGGCTGTACTCCAGACGCCACCAAAAAAATCAGGATACGCAACTTGAAGCCAGAGCGAACTCCATCCGCCACTTGAATGGCCACCCACAAAGCGCGCTGTTGGTTTTGCGATCGTGCGAAACTGCTCGTCGATCGCGGGAATCAACTCATTGATCAACATGTCGCCGCGCGGGCCATTGGTTGCGCTGTTGGCATAAACATGGTGCCCCCATTTGCACTGGCCGGTCAAGTAAACGTGAATGAACTCCGCGTCGTCTTTACTCAACCCCTTCTGCCCATTGGCATGACGTTGTTGCAAACGAGAAAGCGTACCGCCAAATCCAGTGATGTCAACGTAAACAGGGAAACGGCGTTCGGGCTGGGAGGCGTAGCTTGGCGGGAGCACAACCATTGCTCGTTCTTTGACCATCCGTTTGTGAAAGTCACTTAAAAGTTTCGACTCGATCTCGACGAATTTCATCAACTCGGTGTCTTTGTATGTTTTTGCTTTAATGACTTGGTCGAGTTTTAATTCAACTGGCGCCGTCGGTGCGCCACCTTTGAATGCGACTTTCACGGGCTTGGAAAAAAAGTTCCCAGCGCCAGCCGACGCTTCGGCATGGTAGAAATCGTGATCCAAGATCGCTTGGACGTTGTATTCACCATCACGGATTTCTGATATCGGCTTGAGGCCTGTTGCGGAATCATCAAAATTCACTTGACCGCCGGGCTTCAGTTCTTTGACATCGATACCGAAAAACGGTTCTGGGCCAAACCAATTTGGACCAAACATCGGTTGGGGCATTCGTTTAGAAAAGAACAAAAGCACTCGGCCCGTGACTGGTTTATCTGTGACACTCGAATCGAGAGTTACTGCAACCTTGGGGGATGATTGGGCGTAGCTTTGACTAGCCCAAGTCAAAAAGCAACATGCAACCAAAACGAGAATGAGGAAATGTCGGGCTGTCGATTTACAGTTCATTGTCTGGGGTTTCTCTATTAAGTTCACTTGGTTGTTAATCGTGTACGACCGCCGCTGACCGCGGCTGCATCATCAGGTGCAGATACTTAGTCGTCAGATTCCTTGTTCCACTCTTTAAGCAATTTCTTTGATCCTTGGCGGGCGATGCCGTTGTCGATCAGGATGTCTTCCATGGCTTCTTCAAGTTCCTTGCGGTCAAAAACGAGATAGGATGCGTTTTTTTCTGCGAATTCAAATTTGACTTGCTTCTCTTCTGTGTCTCTTAAAATCTGAACCATGTGTTTCAGGTTTTTAACTTTCTCACCGTTGATTTTGGCAAGCACGTTTGCGTATGGACCGGAATATCCTTTGCTGATTGGATGTGGCAAGAGAGGGACGGCAGCCATGATCAGCTGTTCGCCTTCGAATTTAAGCGTGTCGCCTTTTCGAGTCATCAGTGGACTTTGGTTCGTCGTCATACCGGCCATCATTCGGAACGCAGCATTCCGTTGAGTGGAGCTTGACGAACCAGCCAAGCTCCGAATTCCGTCTTCGTATTCTTTAACGGCTTCGACAAACACCAAAGGGCCGTACACAAAATACTCAGGGTAATCGCCTTTAAGTGCACGAAGGACTCTAGGTTTTTTCGGCCCAGCTGGAATGCGAATGTTCATTTCTTTCTCGTCGCGAATGATCGTGGCGGGAAACGCTCCGTCTTCGATCAGCTTGGGAACGAAATAGTGATAACCAAGCCGCAATCCGTTTTCCATTCGAACCATACCTTCGTTATCAATATTGTGAGGTCCGATATGGGTTAAAACATCGTCTAGTTTAAGCGGGTAATCATCGCTGTCTTCAAATGTCTTGGTGACCACGACGCCAGTTTGGTCGTTGCTCAATCCGAACCGCGCGCGAAGGGCTTTGTTTTGCAAACGTTGCATTTGATCACGGACCTTGGGTTTTCCGTCGTAATTTCCGTCTTCGACATCACGGTAGAAAGTCTCAATTTCTTCAGCGGGAATCAAATAACCGATATTGTCACCGGAGCTGTAACGGCTGTACACCAAGCCGGCAATTTGTCCGTCCACCAATGCTGGGCCGCCGCTGTTTCCAGGATTCAGTGCGGCGTCGACTTGAATGCGCAGTCCGCTTTCGCCATGCGAATAAGCGGCGTATTCGATTCGCGACACCACGCCTTCGGTTACTGAAATCGAGTTGCCGCCTGTTGGATAACCGTAGGCTTGAACTTCCGAACGAAGCTTGGGAAGCTCTGCCATCAGCTCCAGTGGCTTAAGATCTTTGAACGCCGATGCGTCTTCCAGTTTTAAAATGGCGAGATCCATTTCGGGCGAAACAACGATGGCTTCTGCCGTTACACGATCTGATGAATCAAATGGCTGAACGTAAAGTTGACTTGAATAAAGCACCACATGTGCGTTGGTCAGGATTTTGCCATCTCCCAACCAAACACCCGTTCCAGTTGTCTCCTTGATTTCGCCACGTTTCCATGGGTGCGAAAGATTTAACGACCGGCGTGACGAATAAATCTTGACGACTTGCTTGCGAATTGCGTTGTCGTCAGTCTCTTTGTCTACCGTGTCAGTGCCAGCGTCGGCGACTTTCGTGTCTTCTTTTTTGTCTGGTTTTTCCTCCGTTTGAATTGCGAAGGTAGTTCCGGAAACGGTTACGATGAATAGAACCGTGACGAGAAACTTTAACATGGGACTCTCCGAGGTCGAAAACGAGTATTGGTAAGGCAATCAGTCAAAGCGACAATTCGCGAAACTAATTCCAATAGTTTAACGCATTCCGGAGGGGCGGTCGAACCTTCGCGAGAAATTTATAAATTGGTGATCAAAAATACTGAATTGTTTTTGTCGGTCAACGATTTTCACACTACAGATTTCTCACCCTAGCAATCGCTTGACAGCTGTGACTGCTGTGTCAAAACGTGTTTGCCAATCACCACTTAATAAAACAAACTCACGATTGCGTTTTTCTAATTCGTTCACACAGCGATCAAGAAATGATCTTCGTTCTTGCGGCAAATAACGAACCACGTCGTCCACCCAAGGCACGTCGACGTCGGTAACAAGGTAAAGGTCATAAGTTCGCCGATCAGCCTCGTCGGAAATCCAGCCTGGGCATGTCTTGAACAACCAATCGCTCCAAATCGTTGTTGAGATCAAATCGGTATCACAAAACAAAATCTGATTTGCGTTAAAAGCAATCGCATCTTCGGTTGCCATCTGGCCACGTGCGATCAGCGGAATGTCTTCCAGCAAAAGTTCTCGTTCGGCGTGTGCGGTATGCGCCTCAATATGTGTTCGTGCGTACTCGGGAACGAAAACAGTATCAAAGTGCTCTGCGAGTTGCTTACACAGAGTTGACTTTCCTGTTGACTCAGGGCCAAATACACAAACGCGTTTGCAAAAATAGGGCCGCGCGATCCGAGGAATGTACTTCCAATGTCCAAGTGGATCATCACGAACGGCCGTTCCACTGACCGGCATGATAAAACGGTCGATGTCGACGGGAATGAACTTGGCACCCATGACTTCGGCCAGCTTCCAACCGTAGTCTTCAGACGCAAAAAGGTAGTCAGGCGAAAACGGCAAAATTCGTTTCAGGCTTGCTTTCCAAATTTTCCAAAAATCGGGATGCTCCGTTGGGTCTTGCGGATTCTCGTCAGTCAAATGAAGTACGTTTGCGCCAGGAAACATTTCGCGGACCCAGCTGTAACGAAGCGGACCTGGGATCGGTTGGTCGCGTTCCGTTTCAACAACGATCGCCAGTTCGTCAACGTAACTTTTTGCAAAATCAAACAGGTACAGATGACCGAGATGTGGTGGCATGAATTTTCCAAGCACCATGCCGGTCGAATTATTTTTCATTTGTAACTGCCATTTCCGGTCGCATCAACTGTTGCGATCCGCCAATTTGCTGGACCAAATGTTGTACAAACTCGTCCGTTAGATTCGGCGGTTTCAATTCGGATTCCGCCAAACAAGTCTTAGTGTTGGTCATGTCAAACGTGGTTTCCGTCGCTTGGAAAATGTCCAGTGGGTTGGGGGAGTTCGTTTCTCCGCTATTCAAGGCGCGACAAAGTGCCAGGCACGCAGTTGCAACCGGCAACTTGATTTTTGAATCTCGAACCCGTCGCTCAAACTCGCTCACCGATACAACTTTGATGTGTGGGTATGATTGTTGCAGATTCTTAAAAAGCGAAGTCGAAGAAAGCCCCGTGGGGTGCGCGATGTGAAACGTCGATTCGTCTGTTTGCGTTTTTGAAATCGCGGTGATAACGCTGGCCGCGTAATTCACAGGTGTGATGTCGACTCTTAAAGTGTCAAACCGCTCATTGTTGTATTCCGGCAAAGCTCCTATCTCAACGATGCCTTTGATCGCTAAGGTCATGAGATCGTGTTTCGGATAAACACCGCTACGGGTGTCGGCGGTAAGTAAACCCAGGCGGTAAATACGCGCATTCAACTCAAGTTTTTGAAGTAATATTTCCGCTGCCCATTTTGATTGGGCATAGCCACCAAAAACACGCTGTGTTTTACTCCGGTTGTCACGCTCAAACATTGTCCCTTGAAAACAATCAGTACCAACGAAGACAGAAAGCGTCGAGATATACTCCAGAGATTTTGGTTGGCCGGAAAGGACAAAGTCCGCCGTGTTTTTTACACCGACTACATTAGACGGCCGAAGCGATTCATAGGTTGCAATCATGTTAACGTTGGCTGCCGAGTGGATGACTTGCTCGACTTGGCTGGCCAAACGCCAGTATGTTTCGGCAGACAATCCCAATTGCGGCAGCGACACATCACCAGAAACAACGCTGATCCGTTTTAGTTTTTCAAGGTCCATGTCGATTTTGTTTTCAGCCAATACCCCGACAAGCCGTTCTCGAACTTGATCTTCATTCCCGCGCACAAGACAAGTCACTTGGACCGATTCGTCGTCCAGAATGCGCTCAAGAATTCGCGATCCCAGAAAACCAGTCGCGCCCGTCAACAGGATGTGGTTGTTTTGGGCAGGTTTGCGCCGTGAATTGCCCAGCTGTGGATTCGCAATTCGTGACTCCAGAATCGAATCAACGTCTTTGACTAATTCTTCGGCCAGTAAAAAATCGTTGTCTCCAGAACAGTTCAGTTCTGCGCAAATACGTTTAACGCTTCCGCATGATGCTAAAAGTTGAGGTGAAACCGAAATCCCGTTGAGGTGGGCCGTTGCAATAACTTCCATCGCTCCCAAGGAATCACCGCCAATACAAAAGAAGTGATCGTCAAGTGAAAATTTATCGTGTCGAAGTACGCGCCGGAAAATTTCGTAGAGTGTTCTCTCTTGTTCGGATGAAGCTTCTTCAATCGTAGAAACATTGTGAGTGGTCTGTTTTGAAAGTTTGCCAAGTGCAACAAAATCAATTTTTCCTGCCGCTGTCGTGGGCAACTCGGTCAGAAAATTGAACTGCTGCGGAACGGAATAGGCGGGTAGTGCGCTGGATGCAAAAATTCTAAGTTCGCTCACCGAGACGTCATTGCGATCGGTTGCCAAAAACGCAACGAGCGCTTTGGAATTGTCATCGTAAATAACGGCAGCACGATTTACGGCGGGATAAGTTTCCAAAACAAGCTCGATTTCGCCCGGTTCAATGCGGTGTCCACGCAGCTTTATCTGTCGATCAATTCGCCCAAGAAATACAAACTCTCCATCTGAATCCCGCCTGACTAAATCACCAGTGCGATAAAATGTATGGCCATCACGCTCAATAAAACGAGAGGCCGTTAACTCCGGACGGTTGCGATAGCCACGTGCCAAACACTTGCCACCGATCAAGAGTTCGCCTTGGTCTTCTTTTTGGGTGTGGTTTTTGTTGGTCTGGTCTTCAGCGGCGTGCCCACAGTTGATTTGATATTCGACTCCCGCGAGGGGCTGGCCAATTAACGGTCGATCCCACGAGTGAGTGTCACAAATCGAAAGGCTACTGCACACGGTTGATTCGGTTGGGCCATAGACGTTTAACAATCGGACTTTGTCTGCCCATTGTCGAATCACTTGCGGAGGACAGACTTCGCCTCCAATCAAGATCGTAGTTAAAGACGGCGGGCACAAGTTTGGATCAAGTTTTGCCAATACAGATGGCGGGATGTCGACGTAAGTGATTTTTCGTTTCTTGATCACTTCTAGAATTTGCTCTGGCGTCGCAATTAGTCGCCCGTTGGCGTGAAAATCGGGTTCAATCCAAAGCGATGCACCACTTAGTAACGTCGTCCCGATATCAGAAACCGAAGCATCAAACGAAGTCGATAGTAAAAATAAGCTGCGCGATTCTGGCGTCAATCGTATCGCGGAAATCTGCTGTTGAAGCAACGAAACGATCCCGCGATGAGTGACTTCGACGCCCTTGGGCTCCCCGGTCGAACCCGAAGTGTAGATGACATACGCCAGATCACTGAGGTTGGGTCGTCCATTGAGAAACGGAGATTCATCTGCGTGTTCTTTGGCATCCGCGATAGTTTGGATGTTTAGGCTTGGAATCTTGTCGGCCAATTTTTCCGTCGATCCGTGCTCGCAAACGATCAACTCACTGCCAGAATCTTCAATTAAGAAATTGATTCGCTTCAAAGGTAACGTAGGTTCGACGGGTACCCAGGCCGCACCGCATCTCCAGGCTCCAACAATGGTCGCGATGGTTGCGGCGGATTTGGGAACGCAAATTGCGACGACTTTTTCACTTCCAAGCCCGCGTCGAACAAACTCAATCGCGATTGAACCCGAAGCGTTCCACAATTCTCGATACGTTAATTTCGTTTCGCCAGCCACGACCACGGCTGGCCGTTGCGGATGTTTTAAAACGACCTTGTGGAGCCTTTCAATAAATAGTTCGCTTTGGTTCATCGACATCGGTTCCGGGAATCAGTCGTTTGCTGAGAAAGTTCCTGCGGACGAATAAATTGTGTAATCGACGAGCCCGTCGAACGGTTGTCCACATTGTTGGCTTCGATGTTGTTTTCGACATCCAGCAAATCCACTGTGCGGAAATCCAAACTGAATCGAGTGCGTCCTGTCGTGTTGTGTCGCGTTTGATGTAAGTGTTGGCCCGAGAACAAGAGAATATCACCGGCATTGGCAATTACTGGAATCGTGTTTCCAGTTGGCGTTTCTTTCAAAGATGGATAAGCGGCGGTGCGACCAGTGTTCTTGTTCTGCCACCCAATTCGTTTCTCTTGCCCTTTGGAAACCCATTCGTCGAAGTCAAAAATCTCCGAATCGTTTTGTACTGCCCGCCCAAAGTAATCTGGAAAGAACTCAAACGTCTCATCGGCAACGACGTCGTGCAGCGGAAACCACCATGTAATCATGGCCTGATGGTTCGAGTACCACGTATCGCGATGGCCGTAGTAGATCGGGCTGGCCGCAGGATTCAAATGGCCGTTATGGGCAACGACTCGCATCCGAGCAGGATCGTAGGCTTGGGTTTGCAGATCGAATCCGAGGGACTTGATGACGCGGTTCACATGCTCGTGAAACTCGGGCGAAGTGTAAACTCGTTTCCTCAGCCGGCCGATCCGCTGGAAGAACTCATCGCCGCTAAATTTATCGTGGGATGTACGAAAGCTGTTTCCAAACTCGTTTTTGACCAATTCCAAAACAGCATTTGAAAACAAGCGAGAAGATTCGTTGGCCGGAATCAAATAGATAGACCCACGATAAAGTGAGTTTCTGACTTGCTGATTCGACTCTGGCAAAGTCTCAAGAAAACCCGTCTTCATAGTGGCCTCCTCGCTACGATGATCAGGCGCGGGCTGTCCATCTCAAGTTTTTGCTTGTCGATACCACCATGTAATTCAATTGATTCAAATCCAACGTCGGTCAACATTTCGACGATCTCATGTGGAAAGTAAATCCGTAACGCACTTTTGCGCTCGTCGACCGGCCGGCCTTCAACGATCCAACTCCAGGTTTGCTCAAGCAGTCCCGCACGTAAATTTAGATTGCATTGGCGAACACAAATCACAGATCTTCCGTTGCTTTCTCCAGTCCGAACCAAGTGTTTTTGAAAGCCGCGAATCAGGGCGGGAAAATTTGGCACGTCCATCGCGAAACGCCCACCCGGCTTAATCGACTCGAACGCTCTGGCTAACATCATTTGGTTTCGCGCGTTCGTACTGGCGTATCCGAAACTGCTGAACCAATTAAAAGCTGCATCGCAGATTTCGTTTGGCACAAAATCAAAAGCATCCGCGCAGTAGAACTCGCAATTCTTAGCTGCCATGGACTCGTTTCGCTCGCTTGCACGTTCGATATAAGCTTCGCAAAGATCAGCTCCTGTTGCGTGGATGTTATGTTTTGCAAGTTCAAAACTCAGCGTGCCCGTGCCGCAACATTGATCGTAGACTCGGGCTCCATCGGTGAGTTGTAGTTCCCGTCTCAAGAACTCACTTGTTTCGTCGAGCTCTTCCTGACTAGAACGGTTCAAATACAAATCAGCCATTTCGATCACGTGGAATGACCGCCACCATTCCGTGTCGGGTTCAGTTTTGGGAGTCAACGTTTTCAATTCGGAGTCAGTCATACTACTTCTACTTTTCTTGATTCGGAGATCAATTGTTGAACGCCAAGTGCGGAACAAATCATCATGAAAACGGGATCCCAAACTTGACGCTCAATTTGGTCCATGGACGGAACTCTGGCAAGCAGGTCAATCACTTTACCCCGGTCAAACATTGGCTGTGAAGAAAAGTGTTGCGAGTTGATTTGGTCAAAAAGGAATTCCCGAACGGTTGGTGATTCGCTCAGCAACAAGGGTGGCGAGTCGAAGGGATGTTTCTTGCGCCGGTAGACGGTGGGCGTCACGTATTGTTTTACGGCTTCTCGCAAAAGCCGTTTTTCCATCTGTCCATCGAACATCTGGGCAATCGGTTGCATGCGAGTGAATTCAAACATCTGATGGTCAAGAAACGGCAGGCGCCCTTCGATCGAAGAAGCCATCTCCGTGCCGTCCCCAAGCGTTTTTAAAATGTATCCTGCCAACGCGAGTTTGGTCCACAGCCAAGCCGACTGGTGGATAGGCGTTCTACCAGTCAACTGCCCGCTGGCCATTGCCGCATCAATCAACTCGCCATACGCATCGCGCGGGTCCGGGCTGTTCCAACTGTGAATCAAGTCATCGTTCAAGAGCGAACGCACACGAAAACCCAGCGTTGCCTTTGCTGCCAAAAACGATGGCACAAACGACAATTGATTTTGAATCGAATCCAGTGAGAGCGAATCGCCGTGTGGCAGCATCATGCCTACCGACGAGCGGTTTGAGGCTTCAACATTTGAAGACTCAAACGGGATGGCTTGGCTGTTCCACCAATCCATTTTTAGATGAGCATAACCAAGAAAAGTTTCATCGGCCCCCTCGCCCGTGATGGCCGCCGCAAAACCTTGTCGCTGAATTTCCCGGTTCAATAAAAACTTGGCAGGTAAATGCCCATTGATCGAAAGCCCTTCGCTTGCTCGAGCAGCCGGCATGATGTTATCGATCAAGTCACTTTCGGACAGCCGAAGTACTTGAAGCTCGGCGTCACAGAACTTAGCCGTTTCGATTGCCACGTTGGTTTCGTCGTAGTTCGCCGCCCTGCCCCGCGCGTGACGAAAGCTCTGTGAGTCAAATCCAATTGTAAAAGCCTGCTGACGTTTCCCAGATTCAAAGCTTGCAATTCCCAAAGTTGAGCTGGAATCCAAACCGCCACTCAAGTGAAAGCAAACTGGCGCGTCGGCGTCCAGTCGCTGCATCACAGCAGTTTTTAAAAGTCGCCGGGTCTCGTTGATCGCATCGGTTTTATCTGCTGCCGAAACTGAACGGGTCGCGGTTTCCATTTTTGGGTAATCAAGATCCCAGTATTTCCTCAATCGAAATCCAGAGTCGTCCACGATTGCGAAGTGGCCGGGAGGAATCATCTTGATACCTGCAAACAACGTCCGATCAGGGGGAAGGTATTGGAGATTGGCCGCCCAGAAAAACGAGTCCAAATCCCAATCGTTAGTCTGGCGATCGGGAAGCAATGCCTTAGCCTCCGAAGCAAAACTAACGTTGCGTTGATTGTCGATCGAGTAGACAAGTGGCTTTATCCCAAACCGATCACGAACGGCGATCAACCGATTGAGTTTTTGATCCCAGATCAGAAAAGCAAACTCGCCATTGAGGTGCTCAACAAAATCCAAGCCATACTGCTGGTACAAATGAACTGCGATCTCACTGTCACAGTCCAGGCGAAATTGATGTCCCAGAGACTCAAGCCGTTTGCGAATTTCACGGTGGCCGTAAAATTCGCCATTGACCACAGCGGTGACTTGATTGTCTTCGCTGAAAATCGGCTGCTGCCCGTTTTCGATTGAAACCAAACTCAGGCGGCGATGTGCTAGACAAACTTGTCCGTCTGGGCTTTGCCACGATCCGAATCCGTCAGGACCACGATGCCGAATCCGATCCGCAGCCGCGTTTGCTTGCGCCAAATTGGCGGCTTTCTCTGGTGAATAAATTCCGAAAATTCCGCACACGGAAATTAGCTCCCCGGAATTAGAAAGATCTTTTTTGATTCGTAAGCAGACGCGGCTTTGAATGCGAGTTCAAACTCACTCAAAGGAAAATTTTGCCCGATCAGATCATCCACTTTGACTATGCCTTCGGCCAGTAGTTGCACGGCGAGCGGGAACGGGCCGTAATTGACGACTGAAATAGTTGGCTCTTTGCGAATGAAATTGAGGAGTTGAATTTCAAGTGGGCGGTGTTGACGGCTTTTTAAAATGAGCGTTCCCCGCGGTCGAACAAGCCGAGCCATTTCGGCAATGACTTCGGTCGTGGCGTCGGTCTCAATGACGAAATCAAATTGACTTGGCGAAAGCGTGCGAGCTTTTTGCAGACTCAAAATTGAAATGTTGGCAAAACCGCATGCAGAAAGCACACGTTGTGCAAGTATTGAGATTCGGCTTTCACCAACGATCAGCCCAGATTGCTTTGGAGAGATATTGGCATTCAGAATCGCAAGAGTTGCCGCAACGGGCTCGGCGAATGCGGCTTCCGCACAGGAGAGGTGGGCGGGAATTGGAAAAACGTTGGCGGCTGAAACGATAACTTGGCCACAGCACGCTCCGTCCAGATCCACGCCCATGAACTGAGCTTGAGAACACAGATGGCTTTTGTCCGATTCGCAATCAATGCAAGCTCCGCAACTGATAACCGGATTCACGACGACCCGATCGCCTACTTCAAAATCTTTTTTTGACGCGTACTTTTCTGAGCTTGTTTTCGCAACGATTCCGGCAAACTCATGCCCAGGTATAAAACAGTTTGTAGCCGTCTCAATCTCTCCATTGATCGCGTAAAGATCAGTCCGGCATAATCCCAATGCTGTCACGTCAATGAGAATTTCGCCAGGGTCAAGTGGCCGCAGTGGAGTTTGGGTTAGTTGTAGTTTGCCCGCGTTGCAAACGAGTGCGGTCGTGGCATTCGGAGCTTGGATATCAGTTGGCATAAGTACATAAGTAGGAGAATATTCGTGTGCGGCAATGACGTTCAGTAGCTCAAAAAATGTAGCAAGACTTCATGGGAGCACGCAATGCAGTGACTCAATTTGTCGAGCAAGTCGCGCTGTTGTTTTAACCTTTCGCCTAAGGCAGCAAAGCATTGGCTCCAAGTCGTAAATATTGAGCAGTTTTGGCGATAGCCCAATGGCACTTACTTTAGTCCCGAAGAGACGGCATGTTGCAGCCGCAAGCGCTCACGCCCGAGGCTACATCCTGTCGCCACTTCGTGGCTGAAACATCCTAAAGTAAGTGGTGTTGGGCGATAGCCACGGTTTATGGGCAACGAACGCAATAGACCAAGCCTAATGCCAAT
>CAYZGP010000017.1:63552-69778 GCA_964478065.1 uncultured Pirellulaceae bacterium | reverse complement strand
CCAAACAAAGAAATTCCAAACAAAGAAATTCCAAACAAAGCAACGGACGTAAAAACACCTTCAAAAGCGGTCACGTTTGATGAAACCGTGCCCTTAGATTCTTTGCCGAAAAAAGAAGCTAAGCTGGAGAAATCCAAGCCAACTGATCCCGAGCCGGCGAAAATCGAAAAACCAGCTAAAGAAGAAGCTTGTCCAAGCGCCGTCGTGGAGCTGGAAGAGCCGAGTTCCAGCGCCGATGACACCGACAAAAGTTTCGCTTCCTCTGAGCCAACTAAAGAGGGTGAAGGGTTTAGCAACGTTTTCAATTTTGACGAAACCGAAAACGCCTCTGCTAACAAATCTATCTCAGCCAGTAGCTTGGACGACTTGCCAACTGGCCCCGCGGCGGCGGTCAGTTTTGTAGGCGGAATTGATTTGGGCGAAGATGCACCGCAAGCAGCGGCAAGCCAGATTGATCCGATAGAAATTGAGCTGGGCGCTGAGAAGAAGTCGGAAGTTAAAGAAGAGGATTCAACCTTGGGTTCGTTCCTCAACAAGCTACCTCGTTGATTAACCGCCATGTGCCGAGTGGGATTCAGTTTCTCGTGTTTCTGTCTTCTTGAGTAAGAAGTCTAATCGGCGAGATTGTTTGTGTATGGCTTCTTGGAGCGTGCTGCCAGCTTTTTTATTGCGCCAGTTGCGCTTCTAATAGCGGAATCCTCTTTTCACCATCCATGACGTCTTGTTTTTTTCGGTTTATTCATTCACCATCGATTTATTGAATCGACCAGAAATCACAAGATCATCCGACTTCGGCCACGCCACAGAAACTTCTTATGAAACGATCCAACGAAATTGATCGAATGCTGATCACCCGAATCCGATCCGGCGACACCGACGCGTGGACCGATTTGATCGCTCGATACGAAGGCCGTTTGTTGGCTTTTGTTGACAGTCGTTTGTCCAATCGTTCTGCCAGTGAAGACATCGTTCAAGAAGCCTTTGTCGGATTTCTCAACAGCCTGCCTAACTACGATGGTCGCCGAGCTCTTGAAAGCTACTTGTTTTCGATTTGTGCTTACAAACTCACTGACTACCTCCGTCGTGAAGGCCGCCGTCCGGCGATTCCTTTGTCGGCTGGTCCAGATTCCAGTGGCCAATGGCAGTTAACCGGAAACGCTCGACCCGCCAGTAGCATCGCTCGCAGCGTTGAACGAAAGCGAATCGAAGAAGACGCGATTATCGAAGCGATTGCTGCCCAAGTCGAAAAGTGGCAGAAGAAAGGCGATTGGACGAAGCTCAAATGCATGGAGCTGTTAATCGTTCGTGGACGCCCTAACAAACAAGTGGCCGAAGCGCTAAAGATCACCGAACAACAGGTCGCGAATTTTAAGTTCGATTTTCTGGCACGCTTGCGGACGTTAATTAAACGGCAAGGGCTTTCGCAGGAAGTTTTTCCTGAACTCTATGAAGAGTAAACGATCAACCTTGACCAACTTTAGATTGCGACTAAAACCGCGCGGAGAAAAGTAAGTCTGGCCAAACGGAACTCTATTTTGGTTTCCTGAGCAATGGCAGGTGATGATAGACCAGGAACACTGTCCAGAATGAGGCCGCACAAAAGAAAAACCCATATCCGCTGTGGGAATCAACAAGCGACTCCAGCACGAAATCCAGTGTCAAAAGGGTGTGGATGCCGAATTCGAATCGGTTGCGGAAACAGGACTGTGCGATAAAGCAAACGGCTAACCAGGCGACACTGAATCCCGCGCCGAGAAATCTGACTTGGACGCTATTGGATGATCCATTGAGCAAATAGAAATAGGCGAGATACAAACCAAGCAACAGCAGGCTGACGAGATACCACGACTTCTTCATCGTTGAAGTCTCATTGGTGTTGGCGTGTTGGGCTTTCCCAGGCCCACCAATCGTCAACGATTCATCGTGTGCTTGAGACGGGTTGCCTGCACCGGTTTGTATGTTGGCTGTCATCAGAGAGTCTGGCTTTCGTAATACTTGGTTTTCTTGCCGGCCATTTTTCTAAATTTGTCCGTCGGTCGCATCCGTTCTTCAAAGTCGCTCATGCGGAAAAGCTCGGATCTGATTTCGTCCAATCCGACTTGGTCTGCCCAAAACAAGACTCCGCCTTGGTGTTGTGGGAATGAAAATCCGTGAATCACACATAGATCAATGTCTCGATGGTCCGCCACGATCTCTTCTTCGATAATGTTATTGGCTTCCAGAACCATCGCTGACAAAATCTGTTTTGCGATCCCGTCATCATCTTCGAGGATCCGTTTCACTTCTTTGGTTTGTTCTGCTGATTCGTCGTTTCGGTAAACCCCGATCGCCTCCATCACTTCGTCGTTCCAAACTCGCTCGCCGGTTGGATCTGGATAGTCATAAAACCCTTTTCCCGATTTGCGACCGATTCGTCCAATCTTGACCAACTTTGGAAGAATTGGCGTGACCGAAATGCACGTCAATCCTGCTTCCCACATCGTCCGTCCGGCGTACATGCACGTCTCAACGCCCACGACGTCGATGATTTCAAACGGACCACCCAGGAATCCAAAATCACGCATCGCCTCGTCGATGGCTTCGATCGAAATGCCCATCGTGAATAACCGTAAAGACTGATCGATCATCGCTCCGAGCAAGCGGTTGACGACAAAACCGGCTCCATCGTTCATAGCAACCGGCATTTTGCGCAAGTTCTTAACAAACCCGACGGCCGTTGAGATAGTTTGCTCACTGGATTTTGGCCCGCAAACGACTTCGACTAACGACATTAGCTCTGGATGGCAAAAGTGAATTCCGCAAAAATTTTCTGGCCGATCAAGGAAGGCCGCCATTTTTCCGATCGGAATCGCTGAAGTGTTTGAGACGATGACTACATCCGCACCGACGGCACTTTCGATTTTTTCAAGCACAATTTTTTTGACGTCGATCGTTTCCACTACCGATTCAATAACGATATCAACGCCGGCAAGGTCCGAGTAATCTCCTGCAGCCGTTACCGTGGCTTCCTTTTTGGATTTTCCTTTCGAAGTGATCGAGTCTGCGACTGAGCCAGCCAAGCCAGCAACTGCATCGTGAAGGACAACGGAGATTCCACAAGCGACACAAGTTTCGGCAATGGAGCTTCCCATCAGGCCCGCGCCAACGATCCCGACTTTGGTGATGGGAGTGGGGGTGAGTTCAAGGTCAACGAGTCCAGGCGATTTTTTGTTGTAGTCGACCAGAAAGAAATGGTTTAACAATCCGCGGCTGGCGGGGCTGCCGTAGACTTGTGCCATTGCAATCGACTCTGAGTCCCAAGCGGACTTGATTGGTTCGACCGCCGTCCGAGCCATATGTTCCAACGCCACAACGGGAGCGATAGGAAAGATCGCTTTGTTGTCGACAATCTTCTTGCCAAACATGGCGACAGATTCTTCGATGTCGCCATGATTTTTTACCGGCCCCATGATTGCTCTACGGTCATGGATAAATGATTCCGAAGTCCGCACACGCCCGATTAATTTGACTGCTTCGTCGATCAATTGGTCTTGTTCAACAACGGCGTCGATGAATTCCATTTCCTTGGCTTGTTCAGCTGAAACCAATCGGCCGCTGGTGACGAGGTCTGCAGCGATTTCAAAACTGGAAATGCGCGGCAGTCTCGCCGTCCCCGCCCAGCCCGGCACCAATCCGAGTTTTACCTCGGGTAACCCAAGTACGGTGCGCCGGTTGTTGCTGGCGATTCGGCAGTCACACCAAAGTGCCAATTCCAAACCGCCTCCAACGCAGGCACCGTGAATGGCGGCGACGGAAACGAATGGGCAACGGCTAAAGCGAGCCATGACCGCCCTGCCCTTTTCGCAAAACTCAACGATCTTTTTATCTGGCCAGTCGAGAGTGGCCACGATTTTCTTGAGGTCAGCGCCGGCGACAAAGATCGAAGGCTTGGCCGAATAAAGAATGACACCCTTTAAGTCCGTACGTTCCGAGAGCGCCGCCATCGTTTTGTCGAGCTCAGCAAACAGCTGATCGTTGAGAATATTTGCCCCTGAGCCCGGCAAGTCCATCGTGATCAGCACGATGTCGGTGCCCATTTGCTTTGTCGTGACGGCGGTGGTTTCGTTTTCAGTCATATGTATTGAGAGCGTGTAAGTCCGCCCAGTTCAAAGTTAGCAAAGTTTGTTTACAGGTTAAAAATTAAGCTCGGGTTTTCGAATCGTAATTATTGGTATCTATCGTTCGGCGATGTGCAGGAGCTAATGACAGTATGCTAGAACGCGAGCCGTTGTATTGAAAGCGAGGCCGTGTTGGCACCTGCACAGACCCGCGTTTGGATTGGCGCCGAATCTGATACACTCAGGTGCAACAATTTCACTTTATGGGCAAATACTGAGCAATTTCCAATGTCTTGCAAAATCTTTAGTCCGCTTCAATATCGAGCAGTCGTTCAAATCATCACCGCAACGCTGGCCGTTTTTGTTTTGGCGTTTGTTGGCTGTGATAGTTCTCCCCTGCCCAGTGAATCAAAAACCGTCGCTGGTACTGTCGATTTGAAAGTGAATTTCAATTCGGACAAGAAACCCATTTCGGTTGCTATCCCCTGCTCTTCGGAATCCACTGTGTTTTCAATTTTGGAGCGAGCCAAGAATCTTGGGGATGTCAAATTTGAAGCAACTGGCAGTGGAGAAACGACCTTTGTTTCGTCGATCGGAGGCGTGGCAAACGCTGGGGCGTCGGGAGACAACTGGGTTTATCGCGTCAATGGGAAACTTGGCGACAAGAGCTGCGGTGCGTTTGAAGTCAAACCGGGCGACAAAATCGAATGGCGATTCGGTAAGTATCCCGAGTAATTAAGAGTGGTTTGCGAGTGAATGTCTTGGCAATCTTTGCCGCATCGTTCAAACGGATTGGAATCTATTCCAAAATCATTAAGTCAGTTTTTTCGAGCATCGATCGGCATTTTGCGGCTAGTGTCCGCTGAGCGCGTTTGAAACCACGTTTAGGCTGGATTTGCTGGAGGTTTACAGGTACCATCGAAAGCCATATTCCGAACAAAGAAAAGACATGAATCCACGACCTGAACAACAAAATCAATTTCTAACTAACGCAGCCATGTTTAAGGCAGCGATGTTTATTGGCATCGTCTTGTTAGGAGTCGCCAGCCGTTTATGGTTGGTCGATATGCCGAACTTCAAACCGGTGGCCGCATTGGTTTTGTTTGCCGGGTTCTTTTTCCGGCAATGGTGGCCTGCGGTTGTGGCATTGTTGGCGATCATGATTATCAGCGACGCTCAGTTGGGCGTTTACGATTGGAAGCTGGCGTTAACGGTTTATGGCGGCTTGGCAGTGGCTTGTGGACTGGGAATGTGGGTTAAATCTTCAACGGAAACGAAGTTAGGCCTGCCCGTCGTTGGCAAGAAGCATATCGGTCGGTTTGCAATCGCTTCGATTACGATGTCAACGATTTTTTATCTTTTGACAAACGCAGCCGTTTGTTTGATGGGTTGGTACCCAGTGACTTTGTCAGGTTTGGCAAGCTCTTACGCTGCTGGCTTGCCTTTCTATCGCGCTACGCTGATGGGCGACTTGTTCTTCACCGGTTTGTTGGTGGGCTCTTATGCAAGTGCTCACGCAGCTTGCAGTCTCTACGTCGCTCGGGTCACCAAAGCGAACCTTGTGAAATCTATCTAATTTTCAACCTTAAAAACACGTTTGCAAAACACGTTTGCATAAAAAAAGGTGACTCATAAGAGTCACCTTTTTTGGTTACCAGACTGATCATTCAGTTGATGTTTCGTTCATTTGTGGCGACCCTACTTGCTTAGAAGTTAGGACCTTCATCTTTCTTGGCTTCACCAGCTGCATCGCCTTCTTCTGCCATTTTGGCTTTTGGTTTATCAATCAAGTTCTTAAGAGATTCACCAACTTTGTTCGCGGTCTTACCTAGAGTCTGGGTAACGGTTGGCTTTGCGGAGGATTTAGTTGCGGATCCCATCATCATTTCTTTATCGCCAAGATCAATGATCCCAGCGTTTGATTCTTTGAGAAGATTCCCGAGTTCCTCGGAGACTCTTTTAATCAAGTCTTTGTTTTCTCCTTCGCTGATAGATGTGACCAAACCTTTCTTTTCTCCATCTTTGCCAAGTGTTGCTTGTCCGATGTAGCCAAGTGCTTTTAGTCGTCGGCGAATCACGTTCAGCTGAAACGTTGGAAGCTCAAGTCGGGCCATTGATTCGGTGCTTTT
>CAYZGP010000017.1:29997-63452 GCA_964478065.1 uncultured Pirellulaceae bacterium | reverse complement strand
CCCATTCCGCCACCCATTCCACCTCGACCGCCACCCATGCCACCGCCCATTCCGCCACCAGCGCCAAAACCTGATGTGCCAGTGGCTGCACTTTCGTCGTCACTGTAGCTGGTACCAGTAGCCATTAGGTCTTTGTTTTGTTGGAGAATGTTGTTGAAAACCAATTTGCTTACTGAGTCGTCGATTGCTTTGGATTCAGCGATCAACGCGTCACTGAGGAATTGGGTGATCACCAAAGATGCTTCAATGGCTTTGGCTTCTTCAAGCGAAGCTTTTTCCTGCAATCTGCGAACTCCATCAACCGCATCAAGTTTCAACCACATTCCTGCTTCTGGTTGTTTGATAACTGAAACCATCGTGTCGATGGATGCCTGGTTGGCGATCAGTCCAAGCGATTGCATTGAACGACGCTTTAGCCAATAGTTGATCGCGTCATTCTCAGGTTGGGCTACGATTGCTTCAAAACGAACACGCAGGTTCTCTTTTATTTGTCCTGTAACTTGACCGTTGAAAATTGAATCAAGTTCAATGTGTCTTTGAATGCCAGCCAAGGCTGCGACACGAATGTAGTCGTCGCCGTTTCCAACAAACGTGCTGATTAGAAAGTTAAGCGCTTCCTTGGATGGAACCGGAGCTTGGCCATCGATTCGAATGGCAGGGATCGTATCAAGTTGACTGATAATATAGACCGCATTCAAGCGAGCTGCCGCAGGGAGGTTTTTATTTTCAGCGTAGGCCCTCATCGTTTCAAGAGTAAACCGAATCATTTCAGTTCGGGCAGCCCCTCGAGTTTTGGGGCCAACGTATCGTTTCAGGAATTCATCCCGCAGTTCACCAAGTTTTGAAAGTTCGGTTCGGTCAGCAGGAACCGCCATTGAAGGAAAGTAGTAGCCGCTGAAATACTTCTTGGCTTCTTCGTTCAACGCCGCGCCAGAATAAAGTGCATCAAGCGCAGCACTGCGAGCTGCACGAATCCTCGAATTGGGAGCGCTGTTTCTTCTCTTGATCTGCCTAATTTCACTTTCATCCGCATCGCGCGGTGTTGCCTCGGTAACGAAGTCAGCATGAAACTCAGGAAGGCCAGCCTGCCCGAAACTCTGTTGGTTAATGCTGGCGACAAGTGCAATCGCAACGAAAGCGAACGCGAGATTGAAATTTGATTTGGAGTTGGCCATGAATGCCTCTAGCGAGCTCTTCGGTAATGTTAATTGAAGGAAAATCATTCCCTTTAGATAGGATACTCGTTTGAATGCAAAAGTGTCAATTTTTTGCGGTTATTATTGTTCTAAAACACACCCAATCCCCCTACAAACCGCCTTACAGTTGCAGCTTTGCTGGATTTGAGGTTCCTGATTAAATTGAACATTCCTTATATTCATTTATGTTCCTTTGATTGTTCTACAACCGCTTTTGCGAAAGGCAAGACGATGAGAAACACATATGTCAAATCCGGGCGCTTATTTTCCGTTTTCCCACCTGTTTCATTCGTTGGATCGTTGACCCTTTCGTTGATCGTTTTGGTGGCACTTTTTGTGTCACACCCAGTCTTGGGGCAGCAATCGGTTACTCAGCAAGAGGTTGTTCTTGACTTGGATGAGAAAGTCGTTCCGCCTAAAGTCGCTCCGAAAATTAAGCGGGGCAAGCCTTCGGGAATTCAAGGCATCAATCAATCGCTCGGCGCCATCCCAGGAGACGGCATACCAAGGAGCAGCGTACCAGAGGGCGGGAATGCAAAGACCAGTCAGTCGAAGAAACTCAAATCAAAGAGTGGGCAATCAAAGAGTGGGACCACAACAATCAAGCCGGACGTAGGGCCTGTTCAGGTTGAAGCCAAAGAGGTTGTGCTCGACAAACCTGCAAAGAGCGATTCTGGGTTGGCTCAGCCCACTGAATCCGAGCGACAATGGCTCGACGAAATGCAGGCCATTCGGCAGCGTGTAGGAGGCGGAGTCGCCGAACGGTTAAAAGGGCTCAACCTCGGCGAGGAATCGACCGCCATGAATCAGCAAGAGTTTGAGCAAGAATTAATGAGGCTCAAGACGCAGCGAATGTCCGATGCCCAAGACGGACCGCTGGATACCGCCAGACAGATACAAATCCTTGAATTGCAACGCGCCAACGCATTGCGTCAGGCTGATATCAGCCGTGAACAAGCAGCTAGGTTTAGAGAAGCCCAGCCGCCGGCGAGGGATCAGTCAACCTATAATGAAGGTCGGGGGGGGCGGCGGCAAGCAGAACCTCGAGAGCAGCAACGTGCTCAATACGCAGCAGGATGGTCCGAGGAACCTCGGCGATCTGCTGTTCGCCCAGGGTTGGCCAGTCGGCAGTCTGACGTACTTCGTGAGGCGGCAAGGCGTTTGGAGCAATTGGCAGCGGAGTTTGAGGAATCAAACTTATATGACGAAGCTGATGAAACGAGGGATAGAGCTCGCCATTTTTGGCAAAAATCCCGCCAACTCAAGAAGTAATACCCACAAAAACAAAACAAACAACCACAATTAGTGAACCAGCGTAATTTGATTGACAAACCAGATGACGATGGATCAAGATACATTTCTCTGAGGATTAGGAATCCCAGATTTTCAATTTGAATCGCCGCGCTTCTTCCAGACCTCGTGCGCGGTATGTGCACGAAACGAAAGTTCTTAAAAATGGCGAAACTAGTCGACGGTTTTATCAAAATCCTGCTTAAATCTGGCGCTGTCACCAAAGAGCAGGTGGCTGACGCGGAAAGCTTGGCAAAGCAGAAAGGGAAAACGGTTGGGGAGACGCTTCATTCGTTGGGTTATGCCACCGAAGAAGAGGTAATGCGTGCCTTGGCAACCCACAACCGAATGGAATTTGTCGACTTGGATTCCGTTGAGATTCCCGAAATGGTCATCGAATTGATGCCTGAAGCGGTGGCTCGTGAAAACAACGTTTTGCCGTTGGCTGAAACCGAACGTGGGCTCAAAGTGCTAATGAGTGAGCCCGGCGATGTGGATACCGTTGAAAAGCTCAGGTTTATCCTAAATCGCGATGTAACGGTGGCTTTGGCTACCAGGTCCAAGATCATTTTGCACATCAACCGGATGTATGGGCAGGTTGAGGGTGAATCCGCTGACTCGATTTTGCAGGAATTCACCGATACCGCGATCGACTTTACCGAAACGGTGGATGACATCGAATCCAGTGGGGAGGATAGCAATGAAGGCAGTGCCCCAATTGTCCGGCTTGTTCAGCTCATGATCACCGAAGCCGTTCAGCTTCGGGCGTCGGATATTCACGTTGAGCCATTTGAAGATCGCGTCAGAATCCGTTATCGAATTGACGGCGTTTTGCACGAAAGAGACCGGCTTCCGAAAAGGCAGTTGGGTGCGATTATTTCCCGTATCAAGATTTTGGCCGGTATCGATATCGCCGAAAAACGCCGCCCACAAGACGGTCGTATCAAGGTCAATGTGGGCGAGAAGGAGCTTGATCTTCGCGTTAGCATTATTCCGACCAACATGGGCCAATCGTGTGTTTTGCGGCTTTTGGATAAAGACAATATCAAGATTGGTGTCCGGCAGCTCGGTTTCTCGGAAGAGACTTACAAGATCTTCAACACCCTGATTCGCCGCCCAAATGGAATCATCTTGGTTACCGGCCCGACGGGCTCCGGAAAGACCACGACCCTCTATGCGGCCCTAAATGGCCTAAACCGCCCAGATAGAAAGATCATTACTGCCGAGGATCCGGTGGAATATTACCTGCCTGGGATCAACCAGGTGGAGGTTAAGCATAAGATCGGCTTGGACTTTGCCCGCATTATTCGCTCAATGTTGCGTCAGGCGCCCAATGTTATTCTTGTCGGTGAGATGCGTGACGCTGAGACAGTTTCCATGGGAATTCAAGCTTCTCTGACTGGACACTTGGTTTTTAGTACTCTTCACACGAACGATGCGCCCACAGCTATTACACGCATGATTGATATGGGCGTGCCCGGATATTTGGTCGCAAGTAGTGTCGTGGCGATCTTGGCTCAGCGACTTGTGAGAACGATTTGCCCGAAGTGCCGAGCTCGCCACACACCTAGTGAAGCGTCAATTAAAGAGGCTGGCCTTACGCCAGAGCAGATCGAAGGTGCCACCTTTATGAGGGGCAAGGGGTGCAATAGTTGCCAAAAATCAGGGTTTCGTGGGCGAGTTGGTATCTATGAGATGCTGATCGTTGATTCGAGAGTACGCGAAATGATCTTTGCCAATACAGCTGCCCAAGAGATTCGAAAGTACGCGATGAGCAATGGAATGACCACGCTTTACCAAGACGGAATCGCCAAAGTCCTCAAAGGATTTACGACTTTTGATGAGGTTTACCGTGTCGCAAAACGAACCGAACAGGATTAGTTTGGCGTTTATTGTTGATGAAATGCCCACTGAGGAGGTCTTGTTGGGCCGATGTTTCGCTTTTTCGGTCCAAATTTGGTCATTTTGAGCAAATTTTTGGACCTAAGTGGGCGGATTGCGAACAATGCATCTGCCACCCGGTTTTATACTGGGAACTTGGTGACTTCCGATTGCTGACTTCCACTCCCGCCTTGATGTCTCTATTGGGTGAATTTTTCACCAACACTAATTGTTAATTTGTTGCCCTTAAGGATTTTGAGTTGCCCCGCCAAATCGCAGCTCCTTCAATCGTTCGTTGAAGATCTTTAGGGTGGTAAACCAAACATTAACCAATCGTGTTACTTGAACTAGTGAGATGTTGAAAAGAGACCCAAATGGCAACTGTCCTGATTGATAAATTACTTGAGGCCTGTGTTAAGCAGGGCGCGAGTGATATCCACATTACTACTGGCCAACCGCCAGTCTTTCGTTTGCATGGAAGGCTGCGACGACTTGAAACAAAAGTCCTTGAGTCCGATGACACTGTGGCGTTGATGAAAAGTATCGCTCCCGAGCGATGTCAGCGTGAGCTTCAGGAAATGGGAAGTTCCGACTTTGGTTTTGCTTACGCAGACAAAGCTCGTTTCCGTGTTTCGATTTTCAAGCAACGTGGCGATATCGCGATGGTGCTTCGGCAGATTCCCAATGAGATGCTGCCACCTGAAGTTCTGGGTGTGCCTGATATTTTCACAAAACTGGTAATGCGACCACGTGGTTTGATTCTGGTTACTGGGCCGACCGGATCTGGAAAAAGTACAACGCTCGCGAGTCTGGTGAACTTTATCAACGAGCGAGTTGATCATCACATCATTACGATTGAAGATCCGATCGAGTTTTATCACTATCACAAAAAATCAACGATCAACCAACGCGAAGTCGGCGTTGACGTGCCAACCTTTTCTGAAGCGATTAAGCGTGCGTTGCGACAGGATCCAGATGTGATTCTCGTCGGCGAGCTTCGTGACCTCGATACGATCGAAGCTGCGATTTCCGCAGCGGAAACAGGTCACGTTGTTTTCGGAACGTTGCACACCAACAGTGCTCAAGGAACGGTCAACCGTATTATTGATGCGTTTCCAGGAAACTTGCAGGATCAGATTCGAACTCAGCTTTCAACTTCACTTATCGGAGTTTTGGCTCAGACGTTGTTGCCTCGTATTGGCGGCGGTCGTGTGGCTGCCTTTGAGTCGTTGGTGGTAACGCCAGGTATTGGAAACCTGATTCGTGAAAACAAAACATTCCGTATTAACTCAGCGATCCAAACGGGTGCCAAGTTCGGCATGATGCTGATGGATGATAACCTGTTTGAACTTTGGGTAAACGAAAAAGCCGAAATGGAAGACGTGCTTGGTAAAGCGCAGGACCCCGATTCACTTGCCAAACGAATTGCCACCGCTCGCCGTCAAATGGAAGACGGAGTCGCGTTAGGCGAAGACGATTTGGAGATGGATGACGATGACGACGAGGATTACTAAAGGAAGTTTTCAAGAACGACGTTGAAACAAAACCGTTGATCTTGATGACTAGTCCTGACTACTAACAAAAAAAGGTGCACATATGGCCGTAAGACGTCTCGGTCAAATTTTTGTCGACTTGGGTTTTATCACTGATGACCAGCTTGAGATGCTGGTTGAGGAGCAAAGCCAGAATCCCGGCCAGTTGATTGGTCGCGTCGCTGAAGATATGGGGCTGGTTTCTGATGATGAACTGATTCAGGCGCTCGGCGAGCAGTTTGGTTTGCAGGTCGTTGATATCGAAGGCGTCACTCCGCCGCTTGACGCTCGCGAAGCAGTTTCCGATGCGATGGCTCAGCTTTATCGTGTCATTCCGGTTCAGTTAAATGAAAACACTTTGACGCTTGCCACTTGTGATCCTCACAACCTTTCAATGCAAGACGAGCTTCGTCGCTTTCTTGGTTACGAAATTCGTTTGTTGGTTTGCACCGAGGCTCAAATCCTCAAAGCGATCGACAAGTTCTTCAATGCCGAAGCTGAGAGTATTGAAAAGATCATTAGTGATCTCGAAAACGATGATGACTTGAAAAAAGCCACCGCCGCGCTAGGCTTGGATGGCCCGATCAACTTGAGCGATGTAAACGAGTTGGTTGAAAGTGCTCCCGTTCGCAAGCTGTTGAACATGGTTTTGCTGCTGGCGATTAAAGACCACGCGAGCGATATTCACTTTGAGCCGTTTGAAGACGAGTTCCGGATTCGCATCAAAGCCGATGGTGTTTTGTTCGAGATGGTTCCGCCGCCTCGTCACCTTGCGTTCGCGATTACAACTCGAATCAAAGTTATGGCAAAGCTCAATATCTCTGAGCGTCGTTTGCCGCAAGACGGTCGAATTGAATTGATGGTTGGTGGTCACCCGGTTGACCTTCGCGTTAGCGTGTTGCCAACCATGTTTGGCGAAAGCGTTGTTTGTCGAGTGTTGGATCGAAGTGTTGTTTCGCTTGATCTTAATAACGTCGGCATGAATCCTGAGATCATGGCGGGGTTCCGGGAGGTCATCGCTAAACCCAATGGCATTATTCTTGTGACAGGTCCGACGGGTTCTGGCAAAACAACGACGCTTTACTCAGCGTTGTCTGAGCTTAACACAATCGAAGACAAATTGATCACCACCGAAGACCCCGTTGAGTATGACATCGACGGGATCATTCAGATTCCAATCAATCACGATATCGACGTGACATTTGCCAAGGCCTTGCGTGCGATTTTGCGGCAGGACCCGGACAAGATTCTGGTGGGTGAGATTCGTGATATTGAAACCGCCGAGATTGCAGTCCAGGCTTCACTGACTGGTCACACCGTTTTCAGCACGCTTCACACCAACGACGCGCCTAGCACCGTTACGCGTTTGAAGGATATGGGCGTGCCAACGTTTTTGATTACTGCGACCGTCGAAGCCATTTTGGCTCAGCGATTGGTTCGCCGGATCTGTGCTGAATGCCGTGAGGAAATTGAAATCACTGACGACGCTTTGGCTGAGTTGGAACTGACTCGTGAAGACGTTGAAGGTAAAAGTTTCTACCGTGGTGCTGGCTGCTCAAGCTGCAGCAATACCGGATACAAAGGGCGAGTTGGGTTGTTTGAATTGATGATCATGGACGACGAGCTTCGTGACATGATCAACGAAAATTGCAACACAGATGACTTGCGAACCAAGGCCCAGGAAAAAGGCATGAAGATTCTTCGTGCGATGGGAATTGATTTTGTCTTTGAAGGAACGACCACTGCCGAGGAAGTCATTCGAGAAACTGTCTTGGATGCATAAACGTGATTTGAGATCGGAATTTTCGATCCAATAAATTGAACACTAGACCCCGAACACTTTAATACAAATGGTCAATTTGACCGCCCGAAGTCGAAAAAGGACGCTGAAAAATGCCAACTTATCAATTTGAAGCCATGGACCCGCAGGGTCAGGAAATCAAAGACGTCATTGACGCCGCAACACAGGATGATGCCCAGGCAACCATCCGGTCGATGGGCTACTTTGTCACCCGAATCTCCATTCAAAAAGCCCCCAAAGGTGCGGCCGCATCTTCGGGTAAAGCCCGCAAGACGTTTGCCATCGGCGGTGCGGGTGGTAAAAAAATGGTGACCTTCACGCGTCAGCTTTCGATTCTTCAAGACGCTGGTCTTCCTATTCTGCGAAGCCTGAAGATTCTTGAAGAGCAAGCCATGCCGGGTGCTCTCAAGAACGGCTTGATCGATGTCTGTGATGAAATCGAAGGCGGTGCTTCACTATCAGAGGCCCTTTCTAAATCACCTAAGGTCTTCGATCGACTTTACGTCAACATGATCAAAGCAGGTGAAGCCGGTGGTTCACTCGAAGTCATCCTTCGTCGTCTGGCTGAATTTAAAGAGCGTACTCAAGCTCTGAAAAGTAAAGTCATTGGTGCGATGATGTATCCGATCATGGTCGTCTTGTTCACGATCGGTATTTTGACGTTCATCATGTTGAAGATCATTCCTGAATTCCAAAAAATGTTTGAGGAATTCGGTATCGAACTACCTGCGATGACCAAGTTGTTGATGGCGATTTCAGATCGTGTTGTGAACCTGTGGTTTTTGTTCCCGCTGATTCCGATCGGCATGCTGCTGTTCGTTTCACTGGTTTGTAAATTCCGAGCCGGGCGTATGGGTTGGCACTTGTTCCTGCTCAAACTTCCCATCATGGGAAAACTTGTTGAGAAAGCGAACCTCGCCCGTACGACACGAACACTCGGTGCCTTGGTTGCTTCCGGCGTGCCGATTATTGAAGGATTGACCATTACCCGTGAGACATCCGGCAATGCGATGTTCGAGAAAGTTTACAGTCGCGTTACCGATTCGATTCGTGAAGGTGAAACCATTGCGATTCCGATGAAAGAACACTCCTATCCGAGTTTCCACCCAGTCGCATTGTTCTTCTTCTGCGTGACGATGTCACTTCCACCATTAAGCGTATTGTTCATTCAGCCCGAGATGTGGTTTTACGTTTTGTATGGTGCCGTGTTTATGTCGTTGCTCGGTGGTTGTTGGTACTTCCTGTATTACAAACGACCAGTCATTGAAGACTTGGTGGTCAATATGGTTGCCGTGGGTGAAGAGACGGGTGAATTGGACGTCATGTTGTACAAGGTCGCTGACTACTACGAAGAAGAAGTTGAGAACTTAACAGACGGCATGATGAAGATGATCGAACCGTTGATGATTATTTTCCTTGGTTTGGTTGTGTTGTTCATTGTGGCGTCTTTGTTCATGCCCTTGATCGCGATCATTTCCGGTCTAACAAGTAACAAGAAGTAAGAGCAAGAATTTTATGGGGGCTGGCCGCGGTTTGCGGTCAGCCATGCCCAGTTTTAATAACGATTTCAAAACAACGCCCCAAAACAGAACTTTTCTGGAGAGATAAAATGACAAGCCCCCGTACTTACTCCCGAAACGGATTAAAACCAGGCGGCACTCGAGCTGGTTTCACTTTGGCTGAATTGCTGATCGCAATGGTCGTAATTGCGATCCTTGCAAGTTTGCTCGCTCCGGTTGCCTTTAATGCTCTTAAAGCTGCTAAAGAGGGTGCGATCAACCTCGAGCTGAAACAGATCGAAGTGGCGATGGAGGAGTTCAACAATAAATACGGTTTTTATCCACCCAGTTTTGAAGGCCTGACTCAAGGGCAGTTGCTGGCCTACATCGATCGAATGGCCCCCAACCATGCTGAGCGTTCACCTTCTGGCATTAACGGCCGATCACGATTTGATCATTGGTGGATCGAGGTTGGTCAGTACTTGGATCAAGAATCCTCTTTGGTCTTTTGGTTGTCAGGCGTTTGCTTGAACCGGCAGTTTCCACTTACCGGTGGAGTGACAGGAGGCAGTGCAGGTATTCCACCATTAGCGGCACATGCATTTGGCAATGACGGAATTGCAAGGGATATATTCTTTGATTTCAAAACGGGGCAAATCTATGGTGATAACCCAGCTGATGAAGTTATTATTCCTAGCCGCACTGGCGTGATGCTTCCGGCGAACCAAGTGGGTTTTATTCTTGAATATCGCCATCCTGGTTTTGGCAACGATGAAGGCTCGGAAATCGTAACAAATGGTGTCTCAGGCACTATTAGTTACACATACAAATATCGTGACCACGCAACCAGTTACGATCTCGGCACTGGAAACTTTGCCTACTACAACGGCCCAAATGATGGTTCTGCGTTGGCTCCTCCTTTGGCTCAGAATCTGTTTGCTAATCCTCGAGGCTTCCAGTTAGTGTCTTTTGGTTTGGATGGTTTGTCTGGTGTTCCTGGCAACTGGAATGCAACAAAGCTTGGCGCGGAAACGCTGGCTGGTTTTAGATTTTATGGCCCTTGGGGCTCCGACAATCTTTGTAACTTTGCTGACGGTCGTTTAGAGAAGTGGGTGATTGATAACGAGCAATAGTATTTGAGTGTTACCTGCCTTCCTTTGAGATCACAAAAGATCAAAACAAAGAGATAAAAAATGTTCTTATCCAAAAATGAAATAAAATCCGGATTCAATCGTTCCGGTTTTACACTGCCCGAGTTGCTGATCGTGATCGCAATCATCTCCGTGTTGGCGACACTGTCGGTGGGTGTGATGCGTCAGGCTCAAGTTGAAGCCAGGGTCAGTGCGACCCGCGCCAGGATTTCGCAAATCGAAGCTCTCATGCAGTTGAGAATGGAAGACTACGAAGTCCGTCGTTTGCCAATCAGCATAGGTGAGCTGCGTGATTTCGTAAGCGTTAACCAGCTAAATCCAATGCCGACAAAGGCGGTGGGCGATTTTGTGCGTGTGCGTAATCTGCGGCGTCGAATTTTGGCAGAAATCATAAGTGCAGAAATCGCTCAACCTCCCGTGGCCTTTTCGAATCCTGCGGGTGGTGCAGTTGGCGATTTTCCTAGCAGTCGAGTGCCGTTTGATGCTCATCCAGATTACTCAGATGGATTTTTGAATTGGTTAAATGATGTTTATCCTAATCCTTTTGGTGGCCAGACTCTTGCTCAGCGTTTGAATCAGCTTTCGCCTTCGGAGGTCATTCGCTGGAGAGGCTTTGATGCAGCACTCGATACCAATGGTAATCCTTTTTTTGATAACCCCGGAGAGTATCTCTATGAAATTCTTCGGCGAACCGATGTCGAGGGCCAATCGGGACTCGAAGTGTTAGGTAATTCAGCGGTGGGTGATTTCGATGCAGACGGCATTCCGGAGGTTGTCGATGCATTTGGAATTCCACTTCAGCTGAGAGTGCTTCAAGTTGACGCGGCAGAAGACGATATCGTTGGGTCGGAATTATGGATTGATAGCCCGACCAATTGGACCAACCCGGATCCAACAACCTTGGTTCCAGAAGGTTACAGATTGGTGAATCCAACCATTGCTCGTGAGCTTCAGCAGATTCGATTCCAAGTCGTTTCCGTCTCTCCAGAAATGGGCATCTAATCAACAAGTCAACTATTCAAACGAGTTTTGAAATGTCTTTGAATCATAAAAAATACAATCATGCCGGCCTGACGATCATTGAGTTGCTCGTCACCGTTGCGATCCTTTCGGTTTTGACCGCGATATTGGTTCCACGAATGCGAATCGTAAACAAGGATCGAAATATTCGTGAGTCCGCCCGTCAAGTTGGAAGTTTGTTTTCAAGTGCCAGCCAACGTGCAGTTGCAGAAGGTGGCGCGGGGATCTTGTTAGAGCGACATCCTAACTTTGTCGATACCAACAACGTGAATTTTGCATGTACAACCATGTACGTGATGCGAAATCTCCCGCCCTATATCGGCGATGATTTCAATAGCGTTGCTACTCGTTTGACCGGTGGCACTGGTATTGTTTTTGAGATCGATAGACCACTTGAGCATGTCGTTGGGGATCCAGAACGCGAAATTGTTCAAGTCAACGACTACATTCGGTTGAACAACAGTTCGGTTCGCTATCGTATTCAGGATGTTACCCCCTCTGGGCTAATGCTTCGATTAACTTTGGATGCTAGTGGCTTTCTTCCTGCTCCACCCCAGACCACCGGTGGAATACCATTTGCGATTTTTCGTCAGCCACGGAAGGTTGAATCCAGTCGAGTCGAATTGCCACCGGGGTTCCACGTGGATTTGCGTTTTTCGGGTCCACTAAACGGTAGTGGAGGATCCGTCCTGAACGAACAGACTAATACCGATACCAACGGGGTATTGGATTTTCCACGGAACCCTATCATTCCACGTGCGAATGAAATCAGGATTTTGCTCGATGAAACGGGCGCGATTGATCGGCTGTTTTACTACTCCGCAACACCTGGTCCAAATGGGCAGATCGTTGGAGTCATTCCAACGGACTCGCTTTATATGTTTGTAACCTCAAACGAAATTGATAGTTCGATTAATCCGATCACTGAGCCTTCAAATCTTTGGGTGACGATTAACGGTACAACGGGCGGAGTGAACGTTGGTTATAACGCGGTGGGGTCTGGCACCATTACCGAAGCTCGTGGGCTGGCAAGTTCATTCCAAAGCGCTGATCAATAATCTCGTCTCTCCTTTTATAACTTTTCGTTGGAACAACGAACCATGTATTTATCAAAAACAAATCGAACAAATCGAAACGGCATCACGATTATCGAAGTTCTCACTTCGATTGTCGTGGCAATGATCGGTGTCTTCGGCGTGATGATTATGATCCCTTTCGCGGTCAAACAAGCACAGTCCGGTTTGGACAATGACGCTGCAACGAACATTGCGCGAAATGCGTATGATCAGTTTGAAATTCGTGGCTATCGAATCGCAGTTGATAATCCAACAACTGGCGTTCGAGAACTAAATTGGACGATAAATGGAACGAGGCTTTCCGCGGAAAACCCGGATGTTTATTGCATAGATCCATTGGGATTCACTGAAGGTGGAACTACAACGTTCCCATTTCCAACTGGATCTGTACCAATGCCCCCTCCGGTTTTGCCAACAGGTGGTGCATTTCCAAACGCTGGTAACCTGAATATTTTGTCAGCAAACTTGATGCTGCCGGGCAATGCGCCAATGGGGATCGCCGAAGCAAGGAACATGTTTCGTGGGATGGATGATCTTGTTTTTGACGAACCAATTTCAGTGAGCGGGATCGACCCGCAGTTGCTTGGCCCTGCACAGGTTTTTGATGGTGGGACGCTTCGTCGACAGTCGGGTGGCCAGCTTTCCTGGTGTGCGATTGTGGTTCCAACCAAGGATGATTTTTTCTCGAACAACACAGAGGGATGGAAGTACAGAATGTACATCCTTGTGTTCAAGAACCGACCGACTTTGATGACTGATCCAACAGGCACAATGTTTGCCCAGCCACTCCAGCGTGCTTCCAATGTGGGGCTTGCGAGTCCTTTGGGGACTGTATTCTTCAATAGTGGCGTAATCGTCGAAGACACGCCGCTTGAAAAAGACGACTGGGTGATGCTGATTAATCGTGCCGAAACGGATGACACGGTTGCAGGATTTCCTTCCGGTGTTCAACCCGCTGAGCCAGGTTTTGAAAGACAAATTGCTTTCGCCAGAGTCGTTGGATTTGCGAACGAAAACGGAGTGAATTTGCCCTCCATTACTTTAGACGGACCAGATTTTAATTTTGGTGATGAAACGGCCCCTGACAACATTATTGGTGACACCTACATCGTTCACTTACGAAATTGTGTCGGTGTGTACGAAAGAAGTTTCGTGCCTGAAGGCGAATCAAACTGGAATGTTTCCTTTTAGCCGAGTCCCTCTTCCTCCTACTCTTCGAATTTAAAAACTCTCCATTGGAGAAACCAGAGATGCAAAACAAACTAGCCAAACAACGTCGCGGAATCACACTTCTATTTGTGGTGAGCATGATCGTGCTGTTCCTGTTAATGGGTACCACGTTTGTGATTGTTTCCAATGACTATTTGCGAGCTTCGAAGAAACGTGCACTAAGAGATACTTTCTCGATTGATCGTACTGCTTTGATGGAACGAGCGATGCTGGACGTCATTCGTGGTCCTGCATTGGATAACACGACTTCGCCGTTGCGTGGTCATGATTTGCTTTCGGATATGTATGGCTATGGGCTCAAAGGGGCTGTTGTAGAAACAATTCCTGGCGATACGGATTTAACCAACGCGCCACAGGTTGCAGGCGTTCCGCAGACTCGAAATTGGGTGTCTGCCCGTCCCAGCGGCAACCAATTACTGCAAATACGACTAAAGAGTAATACTACAGCGCTCTCCTTAGGTTCTGCAGTTCGCGACGAAGTTATCGATCTGCGAACGGGTCTTCAAGAGGCTTTGAGTAATGAATCGGGTTTCTACAACGGTCACATTTTGACTTTTATTTCTGGTCCAATTCAAGGTGTTTCAACTCGGATCATTGACTACGTTCCGGCCGATGCAATTGACGCAAGTGGTGTGGGTTTTCGGTTTATCATCGATGCTTCTCCTTGGTCGAATTTTGCATCGGGTATTACACCTGCGTTGTTGGGGAGTTCCGAAGTCGTTATCAATCGCTTGCCATTCTCAGGTCTTGGTGCCGGTGGCTTTAATGTTGCAGCTACTGAAGACACCGCTGCGTTATCTCCATTGGCTTTGTTGCCAAATCGAGTCGGCATTCCGCGTATCGACCCGCGATTCCTCGCTGACCCAACGTTTACCCCACGTGTTGATCTAACCAACAGCGATATTTCTCAAGGTGCACTTGGTTACCTGGCTAATAACCCAGCCGAGTCTTACGATGCGATTGATATTCAAAACATGTATTTGGCCGGTTTGGGTCAACCAAGCTTTCATCGAGATGCGTTGGTTGCTCACCATGGCGACGCACTTGCTGCCAGCCGACATACGTTTTCAGCATTTGATCCAATGCCAGGGGATAGCGCTCCGGCGTTGGTTGTTGATTCTGACAACGATGGAATTCCCGACGCGTTTTGGATGGATACCGGATACCCGATTCAATCCAATGGCAATGGTCGGTTTTATAAACCACTGGTCGCTTACCGAGTGATTGATCTTGATGGGAGATTGAATCTTAATGTGGTCGGTAACCGTGCGGACGCCGAATTTGTCCGCACAGGCGGTACACCCATTAACTACGCGGGCCAAGGCTACGGTCCGGCAGAAATTTCTCCTGCAGATTTGCTTGGCATTAATGATTACGAATTCCTGCTTCAAGGAACGGCGAACTTACCTGGTCGTTATGGATTTGGCCCTGACGGAATAGGCGGCACCGACGATGAGTTTGCTGGAAATCCAGATACAACGACCCGTGATTTCTGGTCAGAGCAAAAACTATTTGGTTATCCAACAGGAATGAATGTCGTTGGTGGCTTGTTTGCTTCTTCACCAGTGGATATCCGGGGTCGATTCGGTGTTCAGGGACCAGCTGGACCATTGTTTGTTGATCTCAACTCACCTGGATTTAACAACAGTTTGCCACAAGTCGATTTTGTGACAACGTATAACGGAACTTTCGACAGCATGGTCAACACTCCCTATGAGTCGAACTTTGCTCCCAGCCCGTTCTTTCGTTGGAATACCGGCGATGATGACGCGCCGTTTGCTGCCTCCGAACTTGAAAGAGTCTTGCGCCAAGCCGATATCGATTCGAACTTGCTTGATGATCGCCTTTATTCGTTGATCTCTTCGTCTGTTACGACGCCCGCAACACGTAACAGTGTGACAACTGATAGTTTTGAAGTCCCAGTCGCGCCTCACATGACGGTTACTGCCGCTGGCCTATCGAACAGTTTGATCAATGTACTGCGTGAAAAAATCAGAGTCGAGCTCGGTATTCCTGCCGCAACTCCGCTGGCTCCAGCAGATGCGGCCCTAATTGACAATGTTGTGCAGTTTGGTCGAACGACAATACCCGCTGCAACCGAACGTGGTTTTAGTTTGCTTGCTCCCGAGGTTGCTCTGGGTTTGAAGCTGAATATCAACCGTCCGCTTGGAGACGGTGTCGACAACAACGGCAATGGGGTCGTTGATGAGGAAGGTGAAATCAATGGGTTGGACTTGGACAACAACATGGTTGTGGACTTTGCAGATGAGAATGGCACCATTCCTGAGACAGCCAGGGCTGACCTCGCTCGTCATTTGTACATCTTGACGTTGTTGACTTGTGAGGAGGAACTCGACACAAGCGTAATGTCCAGAATCGAATTTGTTGATGCAGTGGCACAGTGGGCGATCAACGTGGTTGATTTCCGTGATCCCGATGCAATCAATACTCCTTTCGAATACGATCCAAATCCTTGGGATGGCTGGAATCCAGATGGAGTGGTCACTGCTGGTGAAACCAACAATGCTGGTCGACGATTGGTTTGGGGATTAGAGCGACCTGAGCTGTTGATTACCGAAACGTTTGCAACTCACGATCGACGCAACCAAGACACCGCAGTCGCAATGGATGTTGCTGGTGGTGATTTAGACTATGACAGTCGTCTGGTTCCACAGGCGTCAGCATTTTTTGAGTTGTACATGCCTTGGACACAAGATTCAAACAATCAAGTGCTTGCTCCGGAGTTGAGCAGCACGGGTGCTGGAATTGATTTGCAAAGGTTAGCTCCAAACAATTCTCCAGTTTGGCGCATGGGAGTTAAGCGTTTAAGGGATGATACAACGCTACTGCGTTCGGTTTACTTTGCCGACCTGAGCGCTGCGACTCCTCCAGCCGATGGTGGCGAAGCGTTCTTTACAACATTGACTTTGCCTGAGCTTCAGCCAGGGAAATTTGCAGTGGTCGGTCCGTCGGGTAACGACCGCTCAGTGCCAAACGGCGAATTCCGAACTACATTTGGACGACGTAACGGAGCAGTGGAAGGCACTGGCACGTCACTGTTGTTGGATTCAACACGAAGCATCACTTTGATCCCGACCGCTGACGAGACTGACGAACAAATCGTTCGCAACGAATGGAACGGAACGGCGATGGCCGAAATTAGAAGGCAGGGAATTGCTGTTGTGATCGATGGTGTGCCAACTTCTGCGACAACTGCCCCACGTAACTTTTGTATTAGCGACCCAGTTGGTGGCTATCCACTGCCAGCAGCTCTTGACGTGGTTGATGGATACGCATTCACCACGCCTTCTAACGAACCTGTTGATGAGCGGTTTGGTGCTGACGTAGACAAGCCAGCTTTGTGGAATAATGGAACGACTGATCGGTTTCGATTTGTTGAACTGCAACGTCTCGCTAATCCGCTTTTGGCTTGGGACGTTGACACGAATCCTTACATTGCAATCGATGTGATGCCAGTTGACTTGCTGGCCTTTAACGGAGTTGTGGCTAACTCAGACAATAGCCCGATTCCTAATGAGCGGTCTGCAATGGCACCAGTACTTAATCCTGCTCCTGCTGGAGATACTGACCCTGGCTCACTGGAGCGAGGTGAAAATCAAACCCAAAACCGATTGTTGTTTGCAACTGACTTGGGTGACGATTCATCCGCTGCAACTGCCAATGCGGTTGCCGATGGGCACAACTTCTCATTCGTTATTGATGAGACATTCGGCGAAGTAAATTTCGACTATCTCAACAATGGTGGCGCTGGTGGAGTCGATAGGTTTTCATGGTTGACTTGGAATAATCGACCGTACATTAGCCAGTACGAGCTGATGAATGTTCCGTTTTCTTCGCCTGGTGAACTGACATCACATTTCACAGTTCGAGACAGTACTTTCAATCCGTACACCGATGACCCAACGACACTTACGCCAACCAGACAAGGCGTGAGGCAATTAGGCTCAACGTTTGGGCATCTATTGAACTTTCATGGGCATGACGACTCGACAAGTCCGGAACGGGCAAACTTTTATCGTTTGCTTGACTATACCGAAGTGCCTTCTCGATATGTTGGTACTGAAAAATGGTTGAATGCAAGTGTGTTTACCAATAGCCCATTCAATTCAATTAGTCATTTCCGGTACCCTGGGAAAATTAATCTCAATACCATCCCTGGCGATGAGGTCTTTGATGCGTTGTTAGGCGATTACACTTCGGAACTTTCATACACCAGTTTTAATGGTTCACGTTGGCAAACTGGTGGTAGTCGTTTCAACAGGCCTTACCGAAATTCGCATGAAGGAAATTTGGTGCCGCCAGGTGTGCCAGTTATGGAAAATGTAGACTGCGGTTTGTTCCGACGTGCTACTCCCGGTTCCGACGAAAGTATTTTTGATTTCAATCTCAATGACGTCACCCGTGATACTGAACGAAGTGGCTACTTTAAGAATGCACTTCGGCAGCGGTTGGGCAATATGGTAACCACTCGCTCAAGCGTGTTTGCGATTTGGGTGACCGTTGGTTACTTCGAAGTCAACGAAGACGGCACGTTGAGACTTGACCCAACAGGCCAAGGTATTGAAGTGGGTGCCGAAACGGGTGAAATCGTGCGTAATCGCGGATTTTGTATCTTTGATCGCTCAGTCCCAATGGGGTTTGAGCCAGGCAAGAACCACAACGTTGAGCGTGGAATCTTGGTGAAGAGCATTATCGAGTAAATGTGACAACCATATGTAGGATGGGCATTCATTCTTGTCCGTCTTTCGGCCCAACTGTTGGACAGAAGGAATTGTCCAACTTACTGTTGTGGTTGTATTGTAATGGATGGCGTATTTTTTAAGTAAACCTGAGCGACCGGTTTTACGGCCTGTTACGGTTGGCGAAACCTCTTCTTCGGCTCATGGAAGCCAGACCGAAGGCTGTTAAAAGATTGCAATCGAAATCGGACTTGGGATTCCGATACAAACCAATGTAATCCTTTTGGAGCCCGATGTTGGCCAAAGAGGATGTCTGTCAGGCAAAGCGATCGTTTGATGGAACTTTTGCGTCTCCAGTTGTCTCAATGATAGGCAGTGAAAGTTCAAAGTGGTGGTTGCGAACCTGCAGCAGCGTATTGCTGGCAAAACGTTTGGAGTTGCTTAAAGGTATTGTTTTGTACGGCAAAGTTCACGCCCTCCAGCCATAATATGCAGCGAGGTTTGTTGTGTTTTCCATAATCACATGGGCCGCGGGCACTGCCCTTGCGGTACTCGGCTTCCGCCCGTTTTAGTTTTAAAAGTCGTTGATGAAATAGTTCGTTGAAATAGTTCGTTGAATAGTTCATGTCACGTTGCTTTATCAAAAACCGAAACCATGGTCAGTCCGCTGATCAACGCGTTCAACGAGGCGTTCGAAAAACGCGATCGGCTCGGCGCGGGATAACGCTTTTGTTTGTCGTGTCGATGCTGTTGCTGTTCTTGCTCATGGGCACGACGTTCATGGTGGTCTCGAACCAATTCTTTCGCTCGGCCAGAAAACGTAGCTTCAAACACTTTCACTCCAGCGACAGCAAAGCCCTGCTCGAACACGCGTTTTATGATTTGCTTCGCGGTCCGGCTTTGGCCAACACGACTTCACCACTTCGCGGGCACAGTTTGCTTGCCGATATGTATGGGTATGGGTTCAGGAATTCGGTTAATTCGGCCGCCGTCGATTCCAGTCAGCATTTTATCCGGTTGACTTTGAACTCGGACGGACAATACATCATCGATGGCACGCCGATTGAATCGAGTACCGTGCACGCTGGAAGTCCCAAACCCATTTCCGGTCTGTTGAATGGATTGGTGGTTAGTGTTGTCACTGGTCCGGCCGCTGGAATGAGTGCACGTATCATTGACCATGTGGTCACGGGCGATTCTTCGGTTGGCTATACGCACTCGATTGTTATTCTTCCCAGCCGAACAGAAAAAGGTTTTGCGACCACGGATGCCAGCTCGATCACTGGTCAAACGTTGATTATCAATGGTCGGCCTTTCTCTGGATCCGGGGCCGGTTTTTATACCGAGAACACAGCCCGCGGTTCGGCAGCGCTTTCGCAATCCGCGACTCAACCAAACCAAACTGGCCGCACATTGGCGCAATTGATCGCTGGCAATCCGAGTGGGTATTTTGCAAAAGAGACTGTGGATGGGCGACGCATTGCCAATTCAATGGGCCCCAACGAAGCTTATGATGCTTTTGATTTTCAAAACATGTTTCTCGCCGGTCTCAAACCCAGTGGGAACATTAATCGTGCAAGCTTCTACCGACGTGAACTCAGTGGAAGTCCTCGCTGGGATTTTCGCGCTTTCAATCAAGTTCCCGTTCGGCCGATCAGTCCAGTGACGGGTGTAGAATCTCAATACGAAGAAAACCATCCCAACGATGACGCGCGAGACACTGCAAATATTGTCGTTGACAATAACAACGATGGTAAACCGGATGGCATCTGGATTGACGCAGGGCTGCCCGTTCGAACTCGACCTGATGGTGTCTGTGTGAAGCCATTGGTTTCTTATTTGGTGTTGGACATGGGCGGCCGAATTAACGTCAATGCTCATGGTAGTTTGTTGCGTGATGGCGATCCGCAGATGACGGAGATTGATTTTCTGGGCAACGCAAATTCGAGTTTTTTAAAACGCGGCCAAGGCTATGGTCCTCCGGAAATCAGTATGGGGCAATTGCTTGGCCTCGATGCGGGTGCGATCTTCAAAGGCGGCAGTGGTTTGCCGGGGCGATATGGCTTCGATGGTTTCCCGGGCGAAGCTGGTGTGCGCGATCTTTGGTCTGGGTACAAATTGATTGGTTATCCAGATGGGTCATTTAATCAAAATATTCCCGGCACAGTCGATCGAATTTTCGGATCGGTCATGGATGTTCATGGGCGATTCGCGTTTGGGTATCCTCAGATTTTTGATGTTGCGGACAACCGAGTTCCAATTGGAATGCCCGTTTCCAATGTTGGTTTTTCCAATTTGCCCAATGAGATCGCCGACTCGCCTTATGAGTTTTCGTTTGTCGACGGTGGAATTTTTCGCGGGCCAGTTGATCGCGGGTTCGATGCCCCGTTTACAGCGGTTGAGTTAGAAGCCGTTCTCCGTCGTCACGATTCGGATTCAAATCTGCTTTCCAATCGTTTACTGACGTTTGGCCAATCATCTTTCTCTCGCCCTTCGTCTGCTGCGAATTCGGTTACGACTCATAGTTTCGAAGTCCCGACGACTTACGAAAATTTGCCAGAGAAGCTTTATGGCATTCTCTTGGATAATGGAATCCCAGAAGCCGATATCGCCGCGCATTTGCGAACAATGCTTCCCCCTGAAGTTTTTCGTGGGTTGCCAATGGACGTCAATCGGGAATTTGGTGACGGCATTGATAACAATGGCAATGGCGTGATCGATGAGATTGGCGAAAGTGACGTGCTTACCCATCCAACGGGACAAATGGTCGAATTTGATCACGATAATGATTCCAACAGTACGGGTGACGGCGATACTTTTCTCGCGCGAATCAGCTACGCGAGAAATTTGTACGTGGTTACTTTGCTCGCCACTGAACGGGTGGATCGCAATGGTGATGGCCTGATCAATATTGGCGATTGGTATGACTTCAATGCGGATGACGTCACCAACAACCAGGATCTGATCGACTATCGCCGCATGATTGCGCAGTGGGCGGCCAATGTGGTTGATTTCCGTGATCGCGATTACATCATGACTCCGTTCGAAGTCGATTTGAATCCTTGGAACGGCTGGGGCGTCGACAGTAACATTGGCACACCGGAGATGATTGTTGAAGGCGGAACCAACATGCGTCGAATCGTATGGGGGACCGAACGTCCAGAGTTGTTGATCAGCGAAACATTTGCGACGCACGGTCGGCGTACTCAGGATTTACAAATCGAATTGGTAGGTGACGGTGAATCGCCGACCAGGACAACCGATGTCGACAATCCGGATGAAGATTTTGATAGCCATTTGACGCCAAAACCAGCTGTGTTTTTCGAGCTTTACAATCCATGGGTCATGAACGATGCCAATCAAGCTCGTTCCACGGAGCTGTACGATGCAAATCTGAGTGGTGTTGAGTTGCAAAAAACATCACCCGACGGATCGAGTCCGGTTTGGCGTTTGTTGGTGACCGAAACGGGAGAGCAAGACCTTGATCCAGATGATCCAACACAGAACATGGATAGCGAAAGAGTCACCGGGCTTCGCCGAATTTATTTTTCTCGTCCATCGCCCAGTGTTGACGTTGGCCCAGAAGTTTTCTTTCCTGACGAAGACGTTGGCAACGTTGGTTCGGTTGGCCCTGGGCGATACGCGGTTGTGGGAACAGCGGGTTCAAGAGTCGACGACAAATACCACAACTATTTTGGTCGGCGTGTAACTGCTGAAGCACTTGAGCCTGAAGAGCTAAATGAACTAACGCGTCGGATTACGCTGGATCCCAGTAACCGAGTCTTGGAGATCAATCAGTTCAATCAAACAACAAGCGAAATGGAGTTGTTTACGCGACGAGGAGTTGTCACGTTGCCAATCGGATTGAACGATGGTGGATGGGAGCGTGATTTGGGCGTGAGTGATCCTATTACTGGATACTTCGACGTACCTGGACCAGGTGGTGCTCGGATTGGTTTAGAAAAAATCGTCGACGGTTGGAAGTTTACCGAAGAGCTGACAGATCCCAATGTTCCGACGGATTTTGCGTACGATGTGCCCGTTGACAAACTGGCCGATGAGGAGCACTACAATGACTTCCTTGCAGACGATGGGCTGAAGCCAGGCTATCGCACTGTTCACTTACAACGGCTTGCAAACCCACTGTTGCCATTCAATAGGATCACCAATCCGTATCGCACGGTTGATTCAAGTGCACTTGATCTGTTCGCATATAACGGAGTTGAGCCTGCTGCTGATCCGCTTAACGTTTCGCCAACGGTGATGCGGTTTGGAACTTACGAGCGACGAAGTGATGACAGTACATTTTTTGGACAGACGGGATCACGTCATCGGTTGATGTTTAAGAACGATCGAGCTGGTCGACAGAACGCGGTTGATAATCCGGATGAAGATCATTTTAGCGGGGCTGACTTTCACGTCTTTAGCTGGAATATTCGCGAGTCGTTTGGCGGTTTGAATGATGCTTTTCATGATGAAGATTATCTGACTGCCCATCCAGAAGTTCCACAAAAACCGTTCTGCTGGTTGACTTGGAACAATCGACCGTTTGCAAGTCAAATGGAATTGGCGAACGTCCCGTTTACTTCGAGCTATTGGTTGACTCGATTGTTCAATATTGGTGATTCAACGCGTAACGTTTACGAGCCACCTCGAGAGGAAGGGTTTGAAACTGAAGCCAGAAACTACACGGCTCATTTTCCACACCTGCTTAATTTTTACGCGGACGAATTAGAGTCGGGTGGACAAGCGGCGTCGCTGCATCGCGTGTTTGATTACTTGGAAGTTCCATCGCGTTTTGTTGGAACCGAATCGTACGTCAATCCACTCACGTTCGCCAATGACAGCCATGGCGTTTCGTATGGCTTGGCGGCTCCGTTTGATAAAATTTCGAACTACCGATATCCAGGCAAAATCAACATCAACACCGTTTTGGATCCGCTGGTTTGGAATGGGTTGATGGGGTTTTATGCGACGGATGAATTTGACAACGTCGACTTTTTGTTGTGGGATGCATCGCGACGAGGTGATACTTCAATTTCTCAATATGGAAATCCGTATCGTCCGGCCAACGCGAATAACTTGGTGCCAGAATCGTCGGCGGTCGTAAACCCTGCCGACTGTGGTTTGTTCCGGGCGCATCCTGAAGACGATGAAGACCCTTTGTTTGACTACAGTCCAGAGCCAACAATTGGTTTTGCGGATGACGATCGAGCGGCGTATTTCAAATACGACATGCGTCAGCGATTGGGCAACTTGGTTACGTCTCGCTCAAGCGTATTTGGTGTGTGGGTGACGATTGGTTATTTCGAAGTCAACCCAGGCGGAGCATTGAAAACGCGATTTGACGGATCAGGCTTTGAAGCTGGTGTAGAAACGGGAGAAACGATTCGTCACCGCGGATTCTATCTGGTCGACCGTTCAGTCCCCGTTGCGTTTGAGCCTGGCAAAAATCATAACGTTGATCGGGCTATCTTGATCAAGTCGATCATCGAATAGGTGGCGTTTGGCGGTTGTATTCTTTCTGAAACAACCTTCGTGCTCGACGGGTATTTAACCACGGGTATTTCTGGGAGATTCTTGCGCCAGCTTCGTTTGGATTTTTTTTTGGCAAGAATTACGATTCGCTCACAAACACATCGCGTCATAAAACGATTCCAACCTCAATTGCGGGAAATATGGGAGCAGAACCAATTGTCAAAGCTCAGGGCCTTTTCAAATCGTATGGGTCTAACGTGGCCGTCGATGGGTTGAGCTTTGAAATTCACCAAGGCGAAACGTTTGGTTTACTTGGTCCTAACGGAGCCGGAAAAACGACCACGATCAGTATGCTCGTTGGGTTGCTTAAACCCGATAAAGGATCGGTGCAGCTTGGCGACGGCAAGGACGAGTCAGCAAAATCAAAATCCGGAAATCCGCTTGACCCTGCTGTGCGGAAGCGAATCGGCGTCGCGCCTCAATCGCTTTCTCTTTACGACGAATTAACGGCCAAAGAGAACCTGGAGTTCTTTGGTCAGCTTTATGGACTCGCTGGGCAGCGGCTCAAAGAAAGAGTCACCACTGCGTTGGCGTTTGCAGAACTTGAAGATCGAAAAAAGGACCGCGTGGGTACTTTTTCTGGCGGTATGAAGCGGCGGATGAACATCGCCGTCGCTTTGATTCACGAGCCGGAAGTTCTCTTACTCGATGAACCGACCGTTGGTGTCGACCCGCAATCTCGAAACCACATTTTCGAGAGCATCCAGCGGCTGCAAAAAGACGGGATGACGATACTCTACACGACTCACTACATGGAAGAAGCTCAACGGCTGTGCGATCGTGTTGCGATCGTTGACCATGGCAAACTATTGGCGCTGGATACCGTTCCTCAACTGATTGAAAAACACGGTGGCTGCTCAGTGGTGACGTGCGAGCTGAATGAACGGCCAGCGGATCTCGAATTGCCAGGAAGTTTGGACGGCAACACGTTACGTTTTGATTCAGACAAACCGCTTGAGCAAGTCGCAACGTTGACAAGCCAAGGCATCCAGTTCCAAACGCTTAATATCGCGCAGCCTGACTTGGAAAGCGTATTTTTGAATCTAACCGGTAGGAGTCTACGCGACTAATGATACGTATTTTTAAAATGGCAATGAAGGATTTGCGACTTTTGTCACGCGACAAAATGGGTGCGTTCTTCATTTTTGGATTCCCAATTCTGATGGGACTCTTTTTCGGCGTAATGATGGGCAAGCAGAGCGGTGGTGGCGGGACGAAAATGAAAATCGCCATTGTCGACAATGACCAGACTGAGATCTCGCGTCAATTTATTCAGTCATTGATGGACAATGATTCTGTCGAAGTTGAAACCGATGCCATTGAGTCGGCCAAAGAAAGCGTACGCAAAGGAAATCGTGTCGCGTTGTTGGTTGTCGAAAAAGGGTTCGGTGAATCTGCTGGAGTGTTTTGGGGGGAGCCGCCGACTATTAAAATCGGCGTTGATCCTTCGCGTTCGGCTGAATCGGCGATGCTGCAAGGGTTCGTGATGGAAGCGATTGGGCAGCTCGTTTCGGCTCGTTTTCAAGACTCCTCGACGATGACTGACTTCATTGCCCAATCGAAGGAAGACCTTGAAGCAAATTCATCCATGACGGAGACCAATCGAATGCTGATGACGGCGTTCCTTGGCTCGTTCGAAACCATGGTCGATAATATTGACGCGCTACAGCAACAGACTCCGGCCACAAATGAAGAGGAAGGCGATAGTACCAGTGACACCAATGACGGTTTTCAATTTGCGAATATTGAATCGATGGACATTTCAAAGGCTGTTGATACCAATAGTCTCAGCGGGCAAGTCAAAAAGATTAACTCAAAGTGGGATATCAGTTTTCCACAAGCGATGATGTGGGGTGTGCTGGGTTGCTGCGCTGGATTCGCGATTTCAATCGCCAAAGAGCAATCCAATGGAACAATGACCCGTTTGCAAGTCGCGCCAATTTCCAAGCTGGAAATTCTTGGCGGCAAAGCGCTCGCATGTTTCTTGGCCACTACTGGCGTTATTGTGATGCTGACGATTCTTGGCGTGTGGTTGGGGATGAAGCCGCTTAGCTATCCGAAACTAATTCTCTCTGCTTCCTGTGTCGCGTTTTGTTTCGTCGGGATCATGATGACGATGTCGGTTCTGGGCAAAACGGAGCAATCTGTCAGTGGAGCCGGATGGGCGATTAACATGATCATGGCCATGATTGGCGGTTGCATGATTCCAGTTATGTTCATGCCAGCATTCATGCAAAAGTTCGCCGTCCTCAGCCCAATTCGCTGGGGCATTTTATCCATCGAAGGCGCAATCTGGAGAGACTTCAGTTACGCCGAATTGCTGATGCCCTGCTCTGTCTTGATCGGTGTGGGCGTACTTGGCATCTGCGTGGGAACCGTGATTTTGTCAAAGCGTTCATAGCGATTCCCTGTCAGCGTGACGCGCAACTATAGCACGGGCTGGCAATTTGATTTTAAGATTCGCGTTTCTTGGTTGGCTCCCTCGCTTCAGCCGCCACCTGAATTGTTCAAAGAAGTGATATTTGGCGATAACCTCGGTTCGGTTACCTTTTAAGTAGGGCTCTCCGAATACGGGGAGAACCGTTTGGGAAAAAAAGATGCCAGATCGAACGTCGATCATTTTTGTTGATGGCCACTTCATTAACCTCGGTGAGAATGGGCTTTTGACGGTATTCAAAGCAACTCCCAGAGGCTATGTCGAGTCGGGGCGATTGGACAAATCCAACACGAAAGTCATGCCAAAATATCCAGCTTGGGTTGCGCCGGTTATCGCCCGTGGCTTGTTGTATGTTCGGGGTAAAGAAGAAATTATCTGTTACGACTTGAAGTAGATTCAGCTGATGGGATGCGTTGGATATTTTTTCTCTTTTTCAGGTACGCGGCTGTCGGACAGGAATGTCCAACCTACGGGCGCGTGCCCGTGCTAAGTTGAATTGGGTGTAAACCGAAATTGGGTGCTAAACCGAAGTGCCACCGGCTGCTTCGAAAACTTGAATCGCCCTGATCGTTTCTTGTACTTCATGCACTCGAATGACCTGAATTTTCTTCTGGGCAAGCATTAAAGTGATCGCAAGGGTTCCCGAATCTCGATCGGCCGTTTTGTCTTCGAGGATATGACCAATAAACCCTTTGCGTGAATGGCCGACTAGAATTGGGCATTGAAGTTGGTGAAACTCCTGGCAGCGGGCTAACAATTCGAGGTTATGTGCGTGCGTTTTGCCAAATCCGATCCCTGGATCAAGGCAAATTTTTTCTTGCTCAATACCTGAATCCATTAAGTGCTCTTTGCGTAGTCGAAGGTACTCCAGGATCTCACCCACCACATCATCGTATTCTGGGTTGTCTTGCATCGTTTGCGGAGTGCCTTGCATGTGCATCGCGCAAATGCCCGCGCCTGTTTCTTTGGCAACCTTGATCATGTCAGGATCGCCGGTGAGCCCGGTCACGTCGTTGATGATTTCGGCTCCCGCATCGATGGCTGCTTGGGCGACCGCGGCTTTGGAGGTGTCGATTGAGATCGGAACGTTTGTTTGGCGGGCAACGGCCTCGATGACTGGGACAACTCGTTTGATCTCTTCGGTTACTTTGACGGACGTACTGTATGGCCGGGTGCTCTCGCCACCGATATCCAGAATGGCGGCACCGTGCTGGGCCAATTCCAATGCATGTTGGGTCGCGCGCGAAGCGTCAGCGAATTTTCCACCATCAGAAAAACTGTCTGGCGTAACGTTGACGATCCCCATTATGAGTGGAACACGCTGGATCGTTAGCGTCTGTGTTCGAAGCTGCCAGGAGTTTGAGATCATGAAAATGGGCGCAATATTGTTGGCTAAGGTGAGCGTCGTTTGGCTCTACTCTTCCAAGTCAATTTGCTTGAAGAGCGGCAGATGGCGATAGTAAACTTCCAACGTGCAAACGGCCAGTGACGTTGTGTAGATTCTTCCGCCTTGAGGCCCCCATTTGAAATTGCGATGATTCCAGCTGCCAGGGTACGACCCGCGAGTGTCTTGGGTCGAAATCAAAAGCCGACGCATCGTGTCGTTCCATTTCTCCCAAGGCTCGCCGCCATAGTGATGCATGACTTGCGTGCCATAGTACCAGTAATAGAGGTTGGCATTTTCTTCGTTGGGAAGATGGTCGTCGATCAACCACTGAATTGCTTTGTCTAACCTCGGGTCGTCTTTTTTCCAGCCGAGATACATGCGGCAAAGAATCGCCTCAGCGGTCATTGTCGGCGTGGCTTGTTTTCTCGGTTGGTAGGCATAAGCCGAACCCTTGGGAAGTTTCGTGCGACGTCGATTGTTAAAACGTGCCGTGGCAGTGACTTGGTCCAGAAAATAGTCAGCCAGACGGAGCGTTGAATCGTCTACGTTTAGATTCATTTCGGGAGCCCGTGCACTTTGGAGCGCCATCATCTGCCAGCCAAACACGCTCGTGTCGCCGGCTTGAAGTGGCTTGTATCGCCAGCCACCGTTACCGTGTTGAGCCAATTCAATAAATCGAATGGCGCGTTGAGCAGGCTCTTTTAGTTTCTCGTCACCAGTGAGTGCGAGCGCTTCGCAAAGCACGATGGCTCCTTGCCCGTGAGCGTACATGCCGGCTTGGCCAGCGTATCCGGCACGCAAGTCACCATTCTCTTTCTGGTTTTCGATCATCCAAGCCAAACCGGCTGCGACGTTTTGTTTGTATGCGCCGAACTCATGCGTTTGGCCGGCGCCCAACATCGGAAGCAATGCCAGCGATGTTCCCATGATGTCGCTTTTGTTTTTCTTGTTCTTGTGTTTGTTGTAGTCACGCAGACTCCAACCGCCATTTTTGTTTTGAACGGAGGCCAACCAGCGGATGCCGCGTGCGACGGCGGCTTCAGTGATGGTCGTGCCGCCCTGTTTGCGCACAATCTCTGCGCGGACACGAGGGTCACGAGCGGCGAACGACATGAGTTTGTCAGGTCGCGTGGTAATGTTTTTCTTTACCTTGTCTAAATTGGGCAGCGGTACCAATGGTTGGTGGTCGATTTGAAGCGTTTTGGCATCGCTGTTTGCCTTTTGCAAGACATTACGAAGTTCGCGTTCACCCTTTTTAAAATCACTTGCCACAGCTAAATCGTCTTGGAGTGCGTCATCCTTGTTTTCAATTCGGATGTCACCCCCGGTCGCAGGCTCACTATTCAAGAAAGTTGACAGTGTGATGCTTGATGGAAGAATGCTTCGATCGGTCAATACGATTAACGCCAATATCAGAATCGCGATCAAGTGAATCATGAAGCTGACCATCCACGCGGGAGTTAAACTAAAACCGTTTCGCAAGACCCGGGCGATCGCCGAGCCGCGACTTAGTAATTCCAACTCTCGCGTCCGAGCGTCCACCGGCGTGTCATCTTCTGGAGAAAGAAAGTTGAACGCGGGAGGCGGAGGTGGCAGCTTTGTTGTGAATTGAGGGAGTGGTAACTCAGATGGGGTCCCGATTGGTGGTGGGAGAGGAATCGGGGCGGGAGCTGGTTCCGGTTCGGGAACGGGCAAGGGTTGAGGTGCGACTTGCTTTTCCAGCTGTTGGGCTGCTTCAATTTGCTCTTGGCTCAATGTGATGCTTGTTCCGCATCGCCAACAATCGGCCAGTCTCAGCCACATTCGAATCGACATCGGAGCCGAGCAGTCGGGGCAGGCACATAACAAAGAAGATCCTGAAACCCAGATGTCGCCCGATTCGCAGCGGATCCGGTGAACGCCGGTTTGGCTGATATCAGCAGCACTCGGTTCCAGGAACGCAACATTCGGGGATTCGAGTTGATGGCCGCTCAAATTTATTTGCGGAATCGAAGATCTTACGTTTGCGTCAAACGGCTGGATTGGCTCGATCGGAATGTCGTCTAATTGATCAAAACGATTGAGGATGTTTTTGTCCAGGCTGATCAAGTTGACGTTGGATTTAGGCATATTGGGTTCACTGTTTGTGTTTGCCTTGAAGTGCGTGGTGCACGAGAAAGCGGACTTTGGTTGAAATGAGAGTCAAAACTCTCGCCAGTTCACAAAGTCATTTTGTGGATTGCTTGGAGGATGAGATTCGGTTTAAAAGTTGGTCGAAATAGCCAATGCGAAAACATCAAAAATCAAGCTCATCCTATTGTTGGTCGTGGGGATGACAGTCGTCAAGTTTCCGCTTCGAAAAGGGGTGAAAACAACTGCATTTTTATCTCCAGTTTGTTGGCTTTTTGGAACTCTTTTTTCGCTTCAAAAGCAGGTTTGGTACGTTGTGAATGTTGACGAAATTTGGTAGAATAACGGGATCGAAAAAGCCGCGTTTTTCTCGGCGTTTTTGCATTTTTTAAGATTGCGTTGGCGTGTGATTCTGGCCGCAAATTTGATTGCGGAACTCTCAAAATAAATCTAGTTTTTCATACCAGAATATAAAGCCATTTTGATGGTCCAACCACGCACCCTAAACAAGTTGAAAGGCGGAGAAATTGTCGACTGACTCGCAAGATCCTGAGGACAACGGTGGTGGCGGTACAGGCTTAAATGCCAACGAAACATATCAGGAAATGCCAATCGAAGATGAGCTGAAGAACAGCTATCTTACCTATGCAATGAGCGTGATTGTCTCGCGTGCTTTGCCTGATGTTCGCGATGGTCTTAAGCCGTCACAGCGGCGAATTTTGGTCGCGATGAATGACCTTAATCTTTCACCAGGGGCTTCCCGCGTGAAATGCGCCAAAATTTCTGGCGATACCAGCGGTAACTATCACCCCCACGGTGAAAGTATTGTCTATCCGACACTTGTGCGAATGGCACAAGAATGGAATATGCGCCATGTTTTGGTCGACAAGCAGGGTAACTTTGGTTCGATTGCCGGCCTTCCCCCGGCTGCGATGCGATATACCGAAGCTCGCATGTCCCCCGTCGCCGCGCTGATGCTCGAAGACTTGAAGTTCGACACTGTTGACTTCACTCCGACCTACGACGAGCGGCGAATGGAGCCCTCGGTTTTACCCAGCAAGTTTCCCAACCTGTTGGTCAACGGTTCCAGTGGCATCGCCGTTAGTATGGCGACCTCGATTCCGCCTCACAATCTGGGCGAAGTCTGTGACGCACTCGATATGGTGATCGCCAATCCCGATTGCTCGATTTTTGATATTATGTCGGTCCTTCCAGGTCCGGATTTCCCAACTGGCGGAATCATCTGTGGTCGTGCGGGAATTATCAAGTCGTATCAATCGGGTCGCAGCACGATCGTTGTTCGCTCGAAATGCGAAATTGTTCCTATCCCAAAAAAGAAGAATCGATTCAAAATCGTTGTTTCGGAACTTCCCTATCAGCAAACCCGTGACGGGGTGGTCGAAAAGATCGCCAACCTGGTCAAGACCGATAAGGTCAAAGGGATCTCTGGTATCAAAGATCTCAGTGACTTGAAAGAGCCGGTCAAGCTTGAGATTGAAGTCAAAAGTGACGCCGATCCTGAAGTCGTGTTGATGCAGCTTTATAAGTTCTCGCCACTGCAAACGTCTTTCTCCATGAACTTCATGGCGTTGGTCGACGGAAAACCGCGTGAGCTTTCAATCAAAGACTTCTTGCGCGAGTTCTTGCGACATCGTGTTCAAGTCATTCGTCGTCGTACGCAGTTTTTGCTTAATCGAGCCAGACGTCAAAAGCATACGATCGAAGGCTTGCTGTTGGCGCTTGCTGATATCGACAAAATCATCAAAGTGATTCGCAGTTCGAAAACTCAAGCCGAAGCCAAGTCCGGGTTGATGGGAATCGAATGTCCCGCCGCCATGATGGAACGTGCGTTGGGCGAAAACGGTTACAAAGTATTTCAGGAAGAACGCGGCGAGTCAGATGTTTATTATCTGACTGCAATCCAAGCCGACGCGATCTTGAAAATGACTCTTGGGCAGTTGGTTAACCTTGAGCAAGAAAAGCTCAGTGGCCAGCACGCAAAATTGCTTGAAGAGATCACCGAGTATATGCGGATTCTCTCAGACGATGCGAACGTTAAAGCGATCATCAAGGATGACTTGGCCGAGATTAAGCGAAAGTATGCTGACGCTCGCCGAACCGTTCTTTCGGACGAAGAAACTCGCAACATCGATCTTGAAGACTTGATCGAAGAAGAGAACATGGTCGTCTCGATCAGCCATCGCGGCTACATCAAGCGTACGCCAGTGAGTACTTATCGTGCCCAGCGACGCGGAGGCAAAGGAATTAAAGGTGCCAAGAGCGAAGACGAAGATCCAATCGAACACGTTTTTGCTGCCAGCACGCATGCGTATCTTTTGTTCTTTACGACCAAGGGAATTGTGCACTGGAAAAAAGTTTACGACCTTCCAGCACTCAGCCGTGAAAGTCGCGGTCGTGCCCTCGTCAACGTTCTATCGTTAGCCGATGACGAAGCGATCGCGTCGTGTCGTTCGATTCGTGATTTCGAAGCCGAAGATCACTTCCTCGTTATGGCAACCAAAAAAGGGCTTGTTAAGAAAACGCCTTTGTCTCAATATGGACGCCCGCGAAATGGCGGAATCATCGCGATCAAACTTCGTGATGACGATGAGATTGTCGAAGTGCTGGTCTGCAAGAAGGGTGACGAAATTATTTTGTCGACTCAAAACGGAATGGCAATCCGATTCCGTGAATCTGATTCGCGTCCGATGGGCCGTAATACCAGCGGCGTCAAAGGCATTAGCTTGAGCAATGACGATGTTGTTGTCGGAATGGTCGTTGCCGACCCAGAAGCGACTTTGTTGACGGCTTGCGAAAAAGGCTACGGCAAACGTACTTTGTTTGGTCCAAATTCGTCTGCCCAGGGCGAAGAGGGTTCCGCTTCGGGTGCTGATTCAGAAGATTCAACCAGCAGCGGCAGTCGTTACCGAACCCAGAAGCGTGGTGGCAAAGGGCTTCGCGATATCAAAACGACTGAGCGAAACGGCAAAGTCATTGGGATTCGCTCAGTCAATGACGATGATGAATTGTTGTTGATGACATCGCGCGGAAAAATTCAACGTATCAAGTGTGCAGACATTGGAACGATCGGTCGAAACACGCAAGGCGTTCGGATCATGGGGTTGGACGAAGGTGATTCACTTGCAGTAATCGCTCGGGTGCCTCGCGACGAGTTGGAAGAAGAAAAAGAAGCCGCAGCAGCGGAAGCCGCCGCAGCCGAAGGGGGCAAACCTGATTCCGCAGAATCTGATAAACCTGTTTCGCCCGAAGCTGATGATTCAGCAGCGGATACCAAAGACGCTGGCGAAGACTCACCCGGCGATGCCGTTGATAGCGAAGAGTAAAATCGCTCGCTTTGCAAAACGGCAAAGTAGTTTGAATTCGAACCAAGGCCAGAACATTTGTTCTGGCCTTTTTCGATGCGGGTTAGGTGTCGCGATTGCCCCAGTATGCCACTGTTGATGAAGCTGTTGTTGGATCAAACCGCTGGCCTGTTACGGCTTCAACCAAGCACGGCGGAAGAATCGGATCGCTTTTGGATCCAGGTCTGGGGACAAAAAGCACCTTTGCGATACTTGGGTTCATCACAAACTGTGGCACGCCAAAAC
>CAYZGP010000017.1:26856-29897 GCA_964478065.1 uncultured Pirellulaceae bacterium | reverse complement strand
GCCAAAACCGCTTGATCTAGAATAAATCTTGCCGACTGGGTAAACCGCTTCACTGCAAAACCAAGCCACGGGAATGATCGTTGAATACACAAATCACAAAAACAGTAGCAACCATTTTCGCGATTACATTGTTCAGCTGTATAAGCCCGTCATTCTCATGCGCTCAATCGACTGACGACCTTGCGCCTTCAATTGCTATTCCGCTGGTCGCATGCGCCGAAGCGGGCGAAGACGGAAATGTGAAAGTCATTTACGCGATGGCTATTCATCAAATGGTAAAGGACGAATCAGCCAAAGAGGCGAAACCAGAAAAGGACGAGGCGAAACCGACTGAGTTCAAGAAAGAAACCTACGTCGTCATGGTTCCCGTTCAAGTGACGGAGAAAGTTGACGGCAAAATGGTTACCAAAGTCAAATATCGGGAAGAACGACGAACACGAATGATACCGGTCAACAGTTCCGGAGAAAAAAAGGAGGTTTATACAGTTCAAGTTCCAATCAAAGAGCGCAGGATTGTCGAAGGCAAACCGGTCGACGTCACTGTAATGACCACTCAAACGCGAACCAGGACAATCCCGGCTGGCCAGAAACTGGTTGCAACACAGCTCAACAGCGAGTTGATTCTAAAAGCCGACAGCCTCCAGTTCTTTCTTGCCGACGGAACGCGACTCAAAAATGCGGCTGGAATCAAACGGATGTCCGAGCGTATTCCCGTTATCTTCGTAGGCGAAAGCGGAAACCTCGATCCGTTTTACCAACAGATTGTCCGGCCTGATACGTTGCTGATTTACGACAAAAACAAATCACTCTTCCGCCAGGTGACCAGCAAGAAGTTTGTTGACGAGAAAAAATAGGCTGGCGAAAGAATGGCGCCTCTGTGTTTCAAATCTTTTGATTCATACGTCTTAGTTTGGCCAAAGGCCTTTTTCATCGTAGCCTAGGGCAACGCCCTGGGAATTTAAACATCCAAAAAACCTTGGCTGAAGGCCATGTTCACAGATAGTTCGCTCGATCGGACAGGCCAGCATCAGATTCGATTGTCTCACCCAACGATTGATTCCACGGTCCACTTACGGCAAACACTCACGAACCCATTGTTGATACGACTCGCTTACCAATGTTGCTTCTACTGCAACGATTTGAGGCGTGTCGTAATGATGGAGTTTCAAAATCACTTGTTCGACTTCCGGATACTTGCACTCAAGCGTCTTGATCGCGCAAGTCCACTCCTGTGAAGATTCGACTTTGCCTTCCCAGCGATAAACGCTCTTGATTGGTCCGCCAATCTGACAACAGGCGGCCAAATTGCGTTGAATCAATTCGCTGGCGATAGTCTCCAACTCTTCGGCGTCATCGCTGGTCGTTGTGACAATGATGAGTTTATGCATGGCACTCAAATTGCATTCTGGTAACAAAACTCAAACAACGCCTTCCATTCAATCACGGCAATCATTTGTACACGCGACTTTGCAGGATCCCCTGCACCGCTGGCCGCTTCACATTGATCGACGTAATCGTCTGGATTCCAACCACCTTGGCACTGCGATGCAATGGTTTGGAAAACCGGATGGTCGCCGACTTTTCGATACCAGTATTTGCTGTTCCAAAAATCGCCTTCCAAACGATGCATGATTCCGTGCCAGTAACTTCCCTCAGGCGAATGAATGTCTTGGCTGATCTCGTGTGATGGATCGAGGAAATTGTGAAGCAGCCACAACCCCGAAAGGCAACAACTGGCTGATTGAGAATCCGTAACACCAGACGGAAAAAGGTCTGCCGTGGTCAAGCTTTTCAACCGTGATCGCAGATTGTTGTCCGGCTTCGAAACCGTGTAACATTCAAAAGCAGTTGAGGTCACGAGATCGGAAACGGGATCGGGAAGTTGAATTGCAAGTTCGGTCGCCACGTTTTGCCCTGAATATGAATGCAACAAAAGAAGCTGAAAGTAGCTGAAAGTGAGTGCTGTCATTCTACTGATAGCATTCTCAAACGTTAAGCGACGTTGAGTCAGGCGACGCGATTGGCAGTGGCGATTGTTGGTCAGCGGCGTTTTATGAGAAGAAAACGGCGGGTTTTTCCGTGTAAGTATCTGGCTTGTTGGCGTTTCGCAACGTTCCTATACTTCCGCACCCGAAAATTCCGGGCTAATTGTCCGTATCAATTCTATCGACGATCGGTTCAAACGACTTGAACTTGTCACCAAAAAATAGACTTCTAAATTTCGTTTTATCGAAACATGCAATCGGTTTGCGCGCGCTGCGACTCCAGTTGAGAGTAAGCCTGTTTTTCACGGCGGTTGCGATTCTGTTTTTCGCCACCAATTTGATGCCGCAAGCATTCGCAAAGCAAGTCTCGTTTGCGCGCCCCGAATTAAATCAGTCCATTGCAGTATCTGCTGATCAGGCCACGCGATGGACCGTCGGCCAATATGAAGTGTTGCACTTGAATGGAAACGTGAGAATTGACCAGCAACCTGTTACGGCCACCTCCAATGAAGCGGTCTTGTGGGTTGAGATTCCTACTGCGGCGTCAGTTCCAGCGTTTGGTGATCCGAGTTTTAATTCGCTCACCAATAAACGACAGTACAAAATTATCGCGTACCTCGAAGGCAACGTTATTGTTGACCGGGCACGCACTGGAGCGCAGCACAATTTGATTGGCCGTGCGTCAGATCAAATTCGAGACGAAGTTTGGCTGGACCGTTTTTTCACGACCGCCACGGTGGATGTAAACCGGGCAACGGCGCCGCTTGGTAATAAACCTGTCCCGGCGATCTTTACTCGGGCTCAACTCGCGCTTGAAAAGGAAGCTGAACCAAACAAAACACAGTTCGCCCAAGCCGTTGTTGACGATGGGTCATCAGTTCAACAAGCCGCATTCGCCCAGCAGCCGTTTGTGATTTCGCCACAGACAGGCCAAGTTCAACAGATCGCTCCGACTTTCCAAACGCCACAAGTCTTTCCGCAGAATCAACCAACTCTCGGTGGTCAAGGCTTTGGCGCGGCGCAGACCAATCAAGGCATAACGAATCAAGGCACAAC
>CAYZGP010000017.1:0-26756 GCA_964478065.1 uncultured Pirellulaceae bacterium | reverse complement strand
CGAATCAAGGCACAACCAACCAAGGCTCGCCTTTTTCGTTTCAAATGTTTGGTCGTGATTCAACCGTGAAACCAAATTTGACTCGGCTTCCAAATCCCAACAATCCAGACGAGTGGATTTACTATGCGGTTGGCGGAATCCAGATTCAAATCAACAGCGAAGAGATCGCAAGCCTACCGCAGTTTCGCGGCGACAAAGACCCCAATGTTTACTTGGCGGCCGAAAGCATGGTCAATTGGCAATTCACCGCGCCAGACGGGACAACACGAAATCAATTTTATCTCGAAGGCGATGTTGTTTTCGTCAAAGGCAGTCGCGCGATTTACGCCGAACGAATGTTTTACGATGTCGAAGCGGAAGCCGGTACGATTCTCAAAGCTGAAGTGTTGACCAAAGTTCGTGACTTCGAAGGCGATGTTCGTTTGAAAGCGGACATCGTGCAACAATACGACGCCAATAATTTGCAGGCGTTTGGATCGGCATTCACCACCAGCCGTTTGGGTGTGCCCCGCTACTGGTTGCAATCGGGGAGCGTTGGTCTCGAACGAACGCAGGTCCCTAAACTCGATCCCAATACGTCGCAGCCATTGATGGATCTCAACACGGGCTTGTTTCAAACAGAAGACGAATTTCTGGTGGATAGTCAGGCCAATCGAATTTACTTTGGCGGCGTTCCCGTTTTTGCTTGGCCGCGGTTAAGAACTAGCTTAAGCAATCCATCGCTTTACCTTGATCGATTTGGCATAAACAACGATCGAATTTTTGGCACTCAAATCAGAACAGGTTGGGACTTGAACCAGCTGCTTGGCATCCGTGCCCAAGGCACTCGCTGGATTGGGGTTTTGGATTATCTAAGCGAGCGAGGTGTTGGATTCGGCTCAGAGGTCGATTACCAGAGAAACTCGTTGTTTGGAATTCCCGGAAGAGTTACCGGGGAATACAAGAGTTGGTTTATCAACGATAGGGGCTTGGATTTCCTTGGTGCCGATCGTGCGGATTTGGTTCCTGAGGAAGATCGACGCGGACGCATTACGGGAAGGCATCGTCACGATTTTGCCCCCGGCTATCAATTGCGAGCTGAGCTTGGATACATCTCGGATCGAAATTTCCTGGAGATGTTTTACGAGCGAGAATGGGATACACGCAAGGATCATACGACTGGATTTTGGTTGGAGCGAAATGTTGGGACGCAAAGTTTTAACTTGACGGGCGACCTACATATTAACGATTTTTTTACACAGACCAGTGGCGTAAACGCGAGACAAATTGTGCTTGGCCAACAAGTGTTTAACAATCGAGCCATTTGGCACAGTTCGACGCAAGCGGGCTATGTAAGGCTTCGGGTTGCTGACCCACCGACCAATGCATCTGAGTTGGCTCAATTTGATCCGCTGGCTTGGGAAGCAGACGTTGACGGTTTCCGCGTAGGCACGAGGCACGAATTGGATTTTCCAGTACAAGTCGGTCCTGTAAAAGTCATACCGTACTTGCTCGGTGATGCGACCTATTGGCAAGAGGACTTAAGCGGCAATGATCTAACTCGCGTTTACGGTCAAGTCGGTGTGAAGGCGAGTTTGCCGATGTGGAAAGTTGATCCTGCGATTCAAAGTGTGCTTTGGAATGTCAATGGATTGGCGCACAAAGTCAATTTTGAAGTCGAAGCATTCTACGCCGATGCTTCACAGGACCTCGACGAGTTGGCACTGTACGATCAACTCGATGATGATCCGCAAGAACATTTCCGACGCCGATTCGCATTTGACACGTTTAACATTTCGCCGGGTGGCAACGTCCCATTGCAATACGACGAGCGCAATTTTGCTTTCCGTTCTGGCATTCAAGGTAATGTGACAGCGGCATCGTCAGAGATTGCGGACGATCTTGCAGCGGTGAAGTTTGGTGTTCGGCAGCGTTGGCAAACCAAACGTGGATTGCCTGGACGCGAACGAATTATCGATTGGATCACGTTGGATGCGCAGACGACATTGTTTCCCAATGCTGAACGCGACAATTTTGGTTCAGATTTTGGCGTGTTCGATTACGATTTCCGTTGGCACGTTGGCGATCGGTTTACGCTATTTTCTGATGGTTATTTTGACTTCTTTTCGCAAGGTTTAAGAACAGCCAGTTTTGGAGCCAACGTCAGTCGGCCGGAAGTTGGCGATGTTTTTCTTGGTTTTCGAACAATCGAAGGTCCTATCAGCAGCAACATTCTCTCGGCTGCTTTGACCTATCGAATGAGCGACAAGTGGGGTGTGAAGGCGGGAGGTATGGTTGATTTTGGTGAGACCGGAACGATCGGCCAGTCGTTGAACTTCGTTTACATTGGCGAGTCGTTCTTGTGGCAATTCGGTTTCAATTACGACGTGAGCCGCGACAATCTTGGGTTCCGATTTGGGTTTGAGCCAAGGTTCACCAACAAACCACGCTTGTTCCGCCCTGGCGGCAGCCCAATCCCACCAGCCGGTAGTCGTTGGTTGGAGTAAGTAGCGTTGCGAGTGGTGTAAGACCGTTCACCGCGCATTCCTGAAGCGGACAACGATAAAGTCCCACTAAGCAATGGGCGAATTCGTGCAATACCGCTCAATTGAGATTTGCAAGAAACGAAATACCCAGGAAGCACCCATTACTCACTTGCTTCCCACTCCTCGTGAATTCGGGTTATGTTTGATTAAATGCAAAACGTGTTCGTCCGAATTCACGAGGAGAGAGGCTTTCTGGTTGGTCTTTTTATTCGCTACAAATATGTTTGAGCAGTCGACGTGAATGCCGCTCAAAAACGTCAACTGAATAACCGCTTTGGCCTATAGAAAACCCGCGCATAAAAAAACACGCATGGGAATACGCGCATAGAAAAAACCCGCCAGTTGATTGCTCAAACTTGACGGGCTGCTGCGATGAAATTTGCAATGAGGCTATTGCCTCGGTGAATTTTTAGCGATTCAGATCAGCTTGAGCGCGGGCAGCTTTAAGAGCCGCGGCTTCACGCGAGAGTTTAAACTCTGGACCTTTTGGGAAATATTGCACATCATCTCTGATGAAATATGCACTTGGAAGTGTCTGCCCACCAATGCTGGATTGGCAACCGGTCGAGGCTACCGCACCCAAAATGGAGGCGCCACACAGTACAAGACTAAGAGTTCGAGATTTCATTCGGGAATACATCAGTTGGAAAACTCCATGTTTCGGTTCTGCGGTTTCTATGATCACAGCGACAACTTCCCGCAGGATAACCGTCACAATCTTTATCGTCTCGCTAGTGGACAGACTTTGAAACATTTGCAGAAAAATCGACACAACTAGTAAGCCTTAACAAGTGCGTACTCCTAAGTTGCCTACTCTCTCAAGTTGATGTTTGAATGGCGAGTTTAGTGAGACGGGTAAAAGTCGCTTGTCCGCTCTGATTGTAGATTTTTCAAAGTGCTGGCATTTTCTGTTGGGACAACTCCCTTAATACAGGTGGCGCGAAGCGATTTTTGAGGTTCAAAATCTGTTGAGAAAGTCTGCTGGCCCTAGCCCTGTGAGTTTATCGCTTTGTCCAAATGGAAAATTGATCAACCTGGATGGGGAATTCTAACGTCGTGATAGCGGTGACATGATGTAGCAATGACACAAGCAATGAGACTTGGTTTTCAAGTAGAGGCAGAGAGTCCCGAATGGGGCGGCAGAAAACAAACAGATGATAGACGCGACAAGTATGTATCCTTGCAGTCTCTTGAATCCACACAATTGATTTAAGTAAAGGCTGTAAAATCGAAAGTTAAAGTTCATAAATCAGTTTTGCATCTGGATCGACGATTCTAGTTAAAGGTAAAGGCTCGATTGGTATTCATTGAAATTCGACTTGTGCGAGCCCAGACCAGTTTTGAGACCACCTGTATTGTCCAATCGCTAACAATTTCCGAGTCGCGTCAGGACGGTATCGCTCGCAATACGTTGGTGTTTGGGTTGGTTTTTGTTTGACTTTGACTCGCTAAGACTTCGTTAGGCATTCTCAGTTGGTACAATTAGGGCTGGCGTTTCGAGTCAAAAATCAAACGTTCGATCAGGGGCATGATCATCGGAGAGAATCACATGCGACGTTTTAGTTTGAGCTTGGTAAGTTTCTTCATTGCTTTCGCGGTGATCTATACGTTCGGTTTTGTGGCAGTGGAACCTTGCTCCGCTCAGCGCTCCTCACGGCTTCCCGATGACCGGCATTACAACAACGCGGTTTTCTTTCGAGAGTTCTATCAGGGCGACTATCGTGAAGCATTAAAAAGGTTTCAGTCTGGCGCTAACGGTGCCTACAAAAAAGGAACGGGAACCGGGGTTCGTCGTTATCTTGATTCCATTGTTTTCTGGACAATGATTGGAGAGTGTAATTACCACATGGGTAACTACGCTCAGGCGGTCGCGATGTACGACCAAAGCCTGTCTTTGTACATGTCGTATCAACGTGAAAACTGGCAAACGCGAATTAAGCTTCCGCCGACCATTCCTTTGAGCTCGAATGCTATCCAGCAAGCCAATATCAATTGGGGCAAATCAATTCGCAATATCAAAGTCGCGAATGTGCCAAATACTTTCCAAGTGCTTTTTGGTCGTCTCGATTCGGCACGCGCGATAAATGAAGGCGGCCTTCTCGACAACCCTGAATTGAGAAGAGTCGATGTGACAGAGATCATGCGCTGTGTTTCGATTTGCCTTCATCGGCGAACAACGATCAACGGCCCAATCGGAAAATACGATCCCTTCAATGCACAATTGGTTACTTCGCTTTCGACCGGCGGTGCGCTCGGCATCGTGGAGGTTTACAATAAAGTTCTTAAGGGCCTGGCGTTGTCAAGCTTCGGCGAATTGGATCGCGCCCAGGCACTTCTTAAAACCGCGCTGACTTACAAAGGGATGGATCATCCGCTGACTCCGGTCGCGCTGCTAGAGATGGCCAAAATCGGATTGGCAAAAGACGATCTTGTCGGAGCAAAAGCTTTCGCGCTGGAGGCAAGCTATTCCGCTGCGATGTTCAATCAATATGACCTGGTCGAAGAGTCATTAAGCCTCGGCACAAAAATCCATTTGGTGAATTCGCGCACTGAGTTTGCGCCCCTTAAAAATGCGATCGTTTGGGCGAACGGAAGCAAAGCTCGTTTGATGCAAGCGTCATTGATTGTCCGGTTAGCCGAGTGTTACGCCGAAGCCGGTGACGCTGTTTCCGCCGCAAAGGTTTTGAATCAAGTCAAGGTGCCAATCAATAGAAGAAATTCACTACCCAACGCCGTCGTAAGCGCTCGGGCGAAATATGTCGGTGCAGTGATCGAGTATCTCAAAGGAAATTTTGGGAGTGGTTCTGAGGGGTTGAAAAATGCACTGGCCCATTTTCAAACGGGTTCACTTTGGCTTTACCGTTTAGGTTTGGCCAATAAGCTCATTGCCAATGGAAGCATCGGCCAGCGTCAGGCGGATCAGCTTTACTCTTCGATCTTGCGTGATCCGACGGAGTTGGATTTTAAGCTTGACCCAATGGAGTCGATCGCGTTTTTGGCTTCACCTCATGTCGCTTCGATGCAACTGTGGTTCGATATTCTGGCCGATCGAAAAGATCACCAACGGGCGCTGGAAGTGGGCGACTTGGTGCGTCGACATCGGTTCTTTTCGACTCTTCCACTGGGCGGGCGACTCATGGCGTTTCGCTGGGTGATGCACGCTCCTAAAGAAGCACTTTCAGGAACGGCGGCCAAGCAACGTGTCAATTTCATGAATCGAAACTCAAAGTACCGCGAGTCAATCGCCCGAACGGAAGCAATTCAACGCAGACTAACGGAGTTGCCGATCAAACCCGAAAGCCGTTCACCTGAAGAAGTCGAGCAAACCAAACTGGTCAAAGAGTTGGCCGCAATCTCAGAAACTCAAGAAGCAATTTTGGCGAGCTATGCGTTGAGACGTGAGCCCGCCGATATGATGTTTCCACCGCAACGAAAATTTACAGAGTTTCAAGACCTGATCCGCGATGACCAATTGGCCTTTGTGACACTTGCGACCACAGCCGGTTATCATTTGCACCTAATCGGTTCGGATCGCATTCAATACGTCGGGTTGCTCAAAGGCAGAGACGTTGTTCGTAGCGTTGGCAGCTTGCTAAAAAATCTCGGTTTGCCGGGCGAGATCAGCGTAGAAAAAATGCAGGACGAAAAGTGGAAAGAGACGGCACTCGAAATTAAGAAGAAATTTTTCGGTGCCGACGATGATGCGTGGAAGCGATACAAGGAATTGGTGGTCATTCCCGACGGAGTGCTTTGGTATCTGCCGTTGGAAGCGCTACCCGTTAAAAGCGACATCAAAGGCGACGATGCAAACGAAGATGACGATGATGACAAAGCCGAAGCTGATGATGAAGACAAAGAAAAAGCTGATGACAAAGAAAAAGCCGATGACGGAGAACAGAAATACCTCAGCGACATAGTCAATATTCGCTATTCACCAACAATGTTCATGGCGTTTGGACCCCAACGGCCTGCAAGTAAGGTTGAACGCTCGGTAGTGGTTACCGCTCGGATGCATTCACGGGGCGACGCTGAACTGTCAACGCGGGAGTTCGATGAACTGACCAAAGAGCTTCCCGACGCACAACAGTTGGCAGGTCAAATTCGAGTGCCCTCAAACTACTTGGGATCCATCGTCGACCAATTGGTCGTTTGGTCCGACATCAAAATGGTCAGAAATCAGCCGCTTGCGATGAATCCAATGCAAATCGACAAAGAGAAAACTGGAAGCTCAATCGCGGCTTGGATGTCGCTTCCTTGGCGTGGCCCTGAGCATGTTGTTATGCCAGGCTTTAATTCTGATGGCGGCGCAGGAATGCGTGGTAAGGCAAACGGAAGCGATTTGTTTTTGACTTCGCTGGGAATGATGGCTTCTGGTTCAAGGACTGCATTGATCAGTCGTTGGGCCACTGGCGGCAAATCCGCCTTGGCACTTACTCACCAGTACGCAGCTGCTTTGCCAACCGATGGAGTTGAAAAAGCAATTTTAAAAAGCCGTCAGGCAACACGCGAATTGGATCTTGACTATGACTTCGAACCGCGCGTCCGAGTCAAGAAATCGGATCCAGTGCTCAAGGCAAAGCACCCAATGTTTTGGGCATCGCACATGTTGTTTGCGATTCCGGGCAACCCACCCGCTAAGGATGATTCGGCAGACGAGGAAAAAGCTGCTGAAGACGACGCGAAAAAAGATGATGCCAAGATGGATGATGCCAAGATGGATGGTGGCAAAATGGACGATGGCAAGAAAGACGATTCTATGGATAAGAAATCCATGGAGAATAAATCCAAAGACGACGATGCGAGTAAAGAGGACACAAGGTCTGAGTTGTCAAAAATGGCGTTCCCCAAAAAGGAAGACAAGCCAAAAATGGACACAAAGTCATCCGCTCCAAAAACAGCTCCCCAGAAAAAATCCAGCGCGGGATCGGGCAGCAAATAAACAGACGGCCTATAGTCTGAAGGCTGCCAGTAAAAGCGTTAGTTATAGATGCCTTCTAAAAGTGCGATTGCAAACAATTGGCAGCACGCAGGTCAATTTCTATTGCTTTTTGGCTGAGATTCTTTCAGACTGAATTCTCAGCCACGCTAGACGCGACATGGAATTTGCGAGTGTGGTACGCTTATTACCGAGCGTTTTCAACTTGTTTTCTCACGGAAGAACAATGCTGCGAACCATTGTCCTACTTCTTGTTTTTGTGCTCGTGCTCAATAGCGGCAACGTTCCCGCTGGCGGAACGTCTTTAGTTAGCGGTGCGTTTCTTGTTAATGGTACGCCTTTAGGTAACGCTGAAACAAACGCGGCGCCGGCAAAAACTGCTGAGGCTAGCGCTGCTGGTTTTGACACGTTAGTGCTTTCGCCGAAAAAATTTCAGCGTTCACTTAAACGTTGGGTTGAATATCGAATCGGACAAGGCCACGAGGTCGCCGTTGTTTCGCCAGCTGCATCGGCACTTGGGATCAAGCGACAGATTCGAGAGTTTGCCAAAACCAGTCCACTCAAACACGTTTTGATTGTTGGAGATGCCGGCGACGCGCGTTCTGGTGCTACTGATCTCGTTGCGACAGATTATGTCGCGTCAAAGGTCACCGTGAAGTTTGGATCTGAACCTGAAATCGCAACCGATAACACTTATGCGGATCTGGATAGTGACGGGATTCCCGATTTGACGATCGGCCGATTGCCAGTTGACACTTCAGAGGAACTGGAAAAATTAACCGCGCGAATCATCAAATACGAGTCTGAAGCCAATAACGAAAGTTGGCGTCGGCGAATCAATTTAGTCGCAGGAGTTGGCGGATTTGGTCAAGTCATTGATGGCTTGATTGAGCAAACGACAAAGCAGATTGTCACGGACTTAGTTCCGTCCGGTTATCAAACCAAAATGACATACGGAAGTTGGCGCAGTCCTTACTGCCCAGATCCACGGCGTTTTTCTAAGGAAACGATTGCCCGGTTCAATGAAGGGTGCATGTTTTGGGTCTATATCGGCCATGGAAATCGGGATCGCTTGGACAAAATTTATATGCCAGACCAAAGTCACAGGATTCTTGATAATTCGACGGTCACAAAATTAAACTGCCAGTCAGGTAATCCGATCGCGATTTTTCTTGCCTGCTATACGGGGGCAACCGATCACTCGGAAGACTGCTTGGCCGAGAAAATGCTCAATCAGGACAATGGCCCGATTGCAGTTGTCAGCGGCACACGTGTGACGATGCCCTACGCGATGAGTTTGTTGTCTTTGGAAATGGTCCACGAGTTTTTCAACGGTGAAGTCAAAACGCTTGGCGAACTGATGCTCGTTTCCAAAGCACGAATGGTCAACGGAAGCGACAACAACAAAGAGTATCGACAGATGATTGAGGGAATGGGTAAAACATTCAGCCCGATCGCCGGTATGCTAAAAGAAGAACGGCTTGAACACGTTGACTTGATTCACTTGATCGGCGACCCGTTACTGCGTTTGAAACGGCCTGCCAAAATCAAAGTGAATGCCGCAGACGAAGCCATCGCTGGTGACAAGCTCATCGTTTCTGGCAACGCCGATGCGGCGGGAGAATTGACGGTCGAGTTGGCTTATCGTCGCGATCGTTTTCGCCGCCGGCCACCTCGGCGAAAAGAGTACGATTCAAGCGAAGCCTCTTTTAAGCTCTACCAGGAGACTTATGAGCAAACACAGAATCTGGTTTGCGCTACGCAAAAAATCGCCGTTTCAGCAGGTGAATTCAAAACTGAGCTTACTGTTCCTGCTGACGCGATCGGCAAATGCGTCGTGCGGGCGATGTTGGTTTCAGAAAAAGGTTTTGGCCTTGGTTCAAAACCTGTGGAGATCAAGAAAGCGTCGGCGATGCGCAGCGCAGAAAAAATCGAGCGACAAATTAAGTAGGCAATTCAAGCATGTAAAGACGTTAAAGACGTTGCCTTTGCCAGATTCGCTTGACGAACCTTTTTCGATGGCGATTTGTAACAGATCAAGTTTCATGTTCAGTCGATTACGGTTCTTCGATGATCTTGATACTCAATTTCTCAAGAACCGGTGAGAAAAATTCATCAAAGTAGTTTTCGTTCTCGGCAATGAATTTCGAAAACGACTTGGCTTTGAAGACTTTCGCTACTGGGCCGCGAATGTCAAACACGACCAAGTGATCTTCTTGGCCAAAGTTGGAATCATTCCCTTGAACGATCTTTAACATTCCGTCTTTGTTAGGGTATTCAAGTGTCAAAATGAGTGAGCCGTCATTCAACTCTCGATAGTTGAAATTCCGCACAAAACCAGGCGTCGACTGACCAATCGCAAACTCGAAAAACTCTTTCTTAGGTGGTTTGGGGTCGCCCATCCCGCCCATCATACGAAATCCGCCCTTGGGCTCAGGGTGAAATTTCAAACTCGCCCTCAGATTACTATTCTTAAACTCTCGATTGAAAGTCAGCGTATCAGGCATGTAATAGCGAATTTCCGCTTCCTTGGGTTGATTGGCTTTGTTGAATTCCTCAGTCATTAGTTTGAATAGCACTTGTGGGTATTCTGTCGTTACAAACGCGTACTTGCCTCCTTCGTCGAACCAGGATTCAGGAAGGTTAGATTCTTTGATCTGCTTTTTTACTTTCTGTATTTTCTCCTTGAGCGATTTGCCACCGAAAGCAGCGGCCCAGTGTTCCCGGTTGATTTTGAGTTGGCCTTTTTTGATTTGTAGTCGAACCAGTTTGTCGATGTGATGGGTGACTTCCTCAAGCGGTCCTTCAAGCTCTAACATTTCGCTATTGGACAACGTTGGTTTAGGCTTGATCGCGTTTGAGGATTCAAATTTGCTAACCCAAGCTTGCCATTTTTTTAAATCATCACCGTGGTTCTCTCCAGTTAGTTTCTCGATTTTAGAAACCAATAGCTTTTTAATATCCGAAGTAACTTCCAGTTTGTTTGACTCGGATTGTTCGAGCAGCCAGATCAGATAAGTAGCGTCATCGCTCAGCTTGCCCTCTTGAGCAATTTCCAAGTCACTCTTTTCCTGTTCCGTCGCAGATTTTAAGAATATTTTCTTGAGGCGAGTCCGAGTCTCAACGGAGTGTTTGTCATCATTGATTGAAGATTGGATCAAGTTACTCCATGTTTTGAAGTTTCCTTTGAGAGCTTTCATCGCCGCCTCGCGTTCATCAAAGCTGTCCGCATTAAGCCCTTCGATCGCCTTTTGGAAATTCTTCAATCGCTCTTGATCAACTGGTTGAAAACTGAGAAGCACATTTTTTGCGATGTCATCTGCGAAACGATTGGAAAGCTGACCCAGTCCAACGAATTTGAATAGCGGTTCCACGCGTTTGCGAACAAACTGAGAGTTTTGTTGACAGAAAGCATCGAATGATCTCGCCGATGCTGCAAATGCGGCACTCTTTGTCGTTTCCCGGCAATAAACTTCACCACTTTTTGACCGTTGTCGAAATCGAAAACTATATGCACCGTCGTTGGTCGTATAGTTGATTAAAATGCCTCCGGCTTTTGAAGCTTCTACTGTGGCGACTGCGCCTGTTGGAGTGATATCTTCGATCGTCAACCAGAAAACACCAGGGCGTCCAATCCTGTCACCCGTTCGGCCAAATCCGCAAGCGATCTTTGAGGTTGCGTTTGTCCCGTTTGTCGCCCAAGTACCGCCGCTTCCAGACGATGAGGTGCTGCTAAATTTGCTTTGAATGCGCCTAAATTGTTTTTGCGTCGAGTTCTGGGAGTCAGAGAAAACTGGTTTGAGTCTTCGCCCGTCCGTTGCAAAAGTGATGACTTCAAATTTTGCACCAAGCTTTTCGATTTGGTTCGACTTAAGCTCCAACTCGCTGAATGAATCCTGCGCAAAACTGGTTGCCGTGATTAAGGAAACAAGTGCTGTGAAGACAAATGTTGAAACGACGGATGTGATTGTAGAGTTCAGTGGTTTGTTTTTAGCCAGGATTGATTGCGCTGCCATTGTTTCTCCAATCAAGAAATTGAACTCTTTATTGTATCGCGTCTAAACAACAGGAGCGAGCAATTTCCTACTAATCGAATGGCGTGTTGTTGCAGAATTGAGACTGGCAACTGAGCGGCCTACTGTTCATCGTCATTGGCGATTTGTTTGCGGTTGACGATTAAGTCGTAAATCCGAAACTCGATGAAGATCATCAGGATCGGTAGTACAAACTGGGCGGCTTGGAAAACACGCTCGTCGATGCCGGTCACTTCAGTTTGGAAAAAAGTTCGAACAAAATAAGCGTTGATAACCAACATCAAGATCAATATCAGTCCCGTGCCAAGGACGAATCCGCACCCCAGGTTCCCCGATTTTGATTGAGTGTTTTTGGATTTTGACATTTAATTAAGCCGCGGGAAGCTGGTGAACAACACGGGCGTTGAGGTTACAATGCAGGTTTGAATTCGAGCTTGTTTATCGCAACTGCAATTATGAACGAATTTTTCAAGTCAACCAACGGCCTCAAGATACTATTTGGCGTTTTGATCATCTGGACGTTGTTGATTGCGTTTGGATCTTTCCAAACACCCGGCTTTGGTACAGATTCGAACGATCCGAAGGTAGTCGCAGTCAAAACAAATCCGAGGGACTTCCGTCGACCTTTAATTGTGGGCGGGACAATGGCTGCTTTCTTGTCCGTTTGGGCAATCGCTTTGAGAGCGAAACGTAGAAGTGAGGTAGTAAGTGAGAAGTAGCAAGCGGAAAATCCAGCCAGCTATTTCTTCCTGGCTTTTTTTGCCTTGAGCTTCTTTTTCTTCAGCTTGTTAGCTTTCTTTTTGGCTTTGGCCTTTGCCTTTTTCTGCTTGCTGAGTTTTTTGTCTTTGGCGGCCTGCTCTTTATCGACAAACTCACTCTTCCTTGGGCGAGGAACGCAAACGACCAGCATTCCGAGAATCACAAACGCGAATGTGAGTGCGTAGGCGAGCATATATTCTTTTTGTTCAAACATGCCTCCAGTCTATTTGAGGCCCGTGTTTTCTTCAAACGGACGCGCGCAAAATGGCATGTATTTCCAATAACAAAATTGACATCCAGAGCGTCTGTAAGGCAAAATTAACACTTTTCCAGGCGGCCTATTCAGATAGGCTGTCTGAAGTCAGTCGTTAAAATCAGATTCATCAGGAATATGGTGCCCAATGAAAGTCCACTTCCCTGATCGTTGGGTGGTTACTTTCTGGATTAACAGAATCGCCGTTTTGAAGAACTGGATCGAGCCTTCCACTCGTTAAAGGAATAAGTCATGCAGCCGAACCTGAAATTTGTACACCTCGTTCTTTTTTCGATCATCGTCGGGATGGTGACCGCGTTTTGTGTGACCGTTCCGCCCTCTCTTGATTCCAACCGCTTCAATTCAGTGAATCAGGTCTCATGGAACATAGAGTCAGACGTAGGCGACAAGAATAAATCTTCCTCGAAATGGCGACCGGCTGAAATTGGGCATCCGTCGTTCATGAGCCCACATGCTTCTCCGATCGCCATTAGTGGCGAGCACGTTTTCGTCGTCAACACACAATCTGACACGCTGGACGTGATCGATTCGAAAACACGAAAGACAATCTCCCGTATCGCAGTGGGAATCGACCCGGTCAGTATCGCAGTGCGACCTGACGAAAAAGAAGTCTGGGTCGCCAATCACGTTTCAGATTCGGTCAGCGTGATCGACAATGATTCAAAGAGTAAGACGTACCTCAGCGTTGTTGCGACCGTTCAAGATTTCGATTTGAAGACCAAGGCCACACGATTCGACGAACCTGTAGGAATTGCGTTTGCCAGCAACGAGAAAGCTTACGTTGCACTTTCTTCAGAAAACAAGATCGCCGTTGTTGATGTTGGCAGTCGCAAGGTTACCAAGCGCTTGAACATCACGGCTCAGGATCCTCGCGCGATTACCGTTCGTGATGAACGTTTGTACGTGCTCCCGTTTGAATCCAATAACAAGACGCAACTTTCGGGCGGGCGTAAAGACGACATTGACGGCGAGTTGGTTACGTTTGACGCTTGGGATCATTCGATCACTCACAACAACGTGCTTTCGCTTGGCCATGTCCTCGACATCATCAAGCACCCGCGCGTTCCTGATCGCGATCTTTATGTCTTTGATACGAAAACGGACAAGCTCGTTAAAACCGTCGACACGCTTGGCACTTTGCTTTACGGTTTGACGGTAGATTCGAAAGGCAATGTGTTCATCGCGCAGACGGACGCACGGAACGATGCCAACGGACGAGCTGGGACCAAAGATCACGGTTTGAAAGAACTGGAAAACCGCGCATTCTTAAATCAAATCACTTCGGTCAATGTTGCAGATGAATCCGATGCAGTGTTTTTTGATCTCGAACCAGTTTTGCCCAAACAGCCCACGCAAGACGAGGCTTTGGCAACACCGTTTGCCATTCAAGTTTCTGCTGACGATTCCACATTGGTCGTGTCGGCCGCGGGATCGGATAAGCTTTTCACTGTCGACGTGAAAACTGGGAAAGTGCTTGGCCGAGTGGAAACCGGCGCGGTGCCACGCGGGATCGCACTTGATTCAGATGAATCCGGCAAACCGATTGAAGCTTGGGTTTACAACGCCGTCGCGAACACGGTTTCGTTGGTCAATGTTTCAGACACCAGTAATCTAAAAGTTGTCGATTCGATTGAATTGGAAGACCCAACGCATCCCGAATTCAAAAAAGGCCGAATCGCGTTCAACACGGCGTTGGCTTCGACAAACGGAACATTCTCGTGTGCGAGTTGCCACCCTGACGGACATACGGATCAGTTGTTGTGGGTTTTGAAAACACCGATCGTGACGCGCGGCGATCAAATCATGCCGCGGTCGACGATGCCACTTCGCGGTCTGCGCGATACGGCTCCGTTTCATTGGGATGGAATTCCTGGTGACCCCTATGGCGGAAATAACAGCGAGAAGGTCGCCGGTCATGTCGAGCCCAACAGCGATCCCGATGTTCCTGAGTCAACGACTCGGCACGTTATCGATGGTGCGCTTGCTTCGACAATGGCGCTTGTTGGAGATCCTGGCAAAAACGATGAAGGCAAAGAAGGTTTGCTGTCGGCGGACGAGCGAGATGCGATGGCCAAATTTTTGCTTAATATCCCTTTTCCACCGGCGCAACGGCGAGCGTATACGAATGTTGTTTCGCCGGAAGCGCGACGCGGTTTCGAATTGTTTCACGTCAAAGGAGATGATGATCCTTCAAAACGAAAACCAAATGTGTGTGGCGATTGTCACCGGATGCCATTCCTTGTCAGTACCAATACACCTGGTACTGGGATGGACGCGCCGACTTGGCGAGGGGCGTACGATCGTTGGCTGATCCTTCCTCAAGGTCGATTGAACATTATTGATTTTGATTTTTACCGTCGCGTGGCCGATCGTGGTGGGGATGAGCAAAGTATCTGGCGGTTTTCCTGGGGTGGCCGACCTCGGTTTAATCCTGTTTGGAATATGGTTTTGGAAAACAGTACTGGTTACTCCGGTGCGTTTGCCCGCCAAGTAACCGTCAGTGAAGATTCTGCAGACGCAAAACTAACAAAAGATTTGCTGGGAGCACTTGAGCAAAACGCGAGTGAAGGCCAGGTCGTTCTGCAAGTCGAAGGCATGATGCTTGAGCAAGACAATTCGGTGCCCGTTGTCTTGCAATACGACGCTGATTTCGATGCTGGAAAATACATTGCTGTAGATTCGGAAGAAAGGTCTTATACACGTGAAGAGTTGATTTCGCTTGCCAGGAAAAACAGCTTTGTCGGAACGTTTACCGCACGTCATGGAGTTAATGCGGACTTTACCCACCCCCAGCCAGCGATTTGGACTCAAGGCGAAATCCATTCGCAGCGCGGACGCCAATTGTTTCCGATCGTCCATCGTGACAATCAAGTCATGGAGGTGAGTGGTCGCCATATTCGCAGTGGTGCAAACGTACTGGTCAATGGTCGGCGCGTCGAAGGATCTGTGAGTGTTGGTGAGGGTGATTTGTTGAAAGTCGAGTTGGGGTCGCTTCCGCCAACCGGCCTACATACTTTGCAGGTTCAGAATCAGCACGGATTGCTGAGCAATGACTTTTTGTTTCATGTCACTGACAACGCTAAAGCTGCAAAGGCACTCGATCGCGAGTTGGAAATCAAATACAACCCACTGGGCGCATTGGCTAGTGCGATTCAGCGTGGTGATTTGGATGAAGTCAAGAATCTGGTCGCCGCAGGTAGTAAGGTCAGCGAGCGCAATCCAGATACTGGGTCGACTCCATTAAGCGTTGCCGCTAACCATAACCGGATCGAGATCGCCAAATTTTTGATCGAAAAAGGTGCTCGCGTCTCGCAGGGAAATCGCGACGGCAACACACCGCTTCACTCGGCGGCTTTCTTTTGCAATGTTGAGTTTGTGAAACTGCTTTTGGACAATGGCGCTGCTGTTGAGAAGCGTAATAACAGACGCGATCGGCCGGTTGATGTTGTGTCTGATGAGTGGAGCGAAAGAACGGCCGGCGTTTACCGCTACATTTGTCGGATCGTCGGCGTCGAAGCGGACTTGGAAAAGTTTGAGGAAACGCGTCCCGCTATTGTTGAGATGCTAACCGGCGAGTAGCAATATACGTCAATTGTGGTGCGCTTCAGAATCGTGGTGCGCGTCAGGGACAGCCTGACCTAAGATTGGCTCCGCTGACGTTGCTTTAGCAAAAGGCCCCGTTCGAATTGCAATTGAAACGTTGTCGATTCATTTGAATTCTTTTGTTGAAATCCCAGAATAGTGCTGCTTTTAGGTGGTTAAACGCGAACCCATTTGGGCGGGTGTTTTCTGGTGTTACAACTGAGTACTCTTCCAAACGAAATTTCAGATGAAATTAACAAAATCTCGAATCGACCTAACCGATCCTCGCGCCGCTGGATATACAACTTGGCAGGATCGTGATCATGTCATTGTTGTAACGCAAAAGGGAAGCATCGTTGCGGTCGATCTCGCAGGTAACACTTGTTTCGAAAAAGAATTGCCGGCATCCATCCAGGAAGACCAGCTGCTGGACGTGCATTGCTACGGAAAATTCACCGCTGTTGTTGAGTCCAGAGGTTTAAACGGCATTGTGTTTCGACTGGACCAACCTGACTGGCAGATGGAAATCTCGCGGAAAGATTATCAATGCAAACATTGCACTTGGCCGATTGGATTTTTTGAACGCAATGATATGGTTCATTTGATTCACGCGACACAGTGGAATCGCCTTGATATCGCGTGCTTGGAAAACGGCCAATGTTTGACAGAACGTGAAATCGACGCCAAGTCAAATTTGAACTACCTCGATTTTTTTCACAGTCGATTGCATATGTCGCCTGATCGAAAACACTTTATCAGTAACGGTTGGGTTTGGTCTCCATGGGATGTTTTGTATTGCTGGAGTGTTGATAAATTTCTTAAAGAATTCGAATCCGGTCACGTGTCTCTCGATGCCTTGGAGCGTAACGGCTACAACTGGGATCGGCCTTGCTGTTTTGTTGACAACGAAACCATTGCGTGGGGCTACAACGAACTGGAAGCCCATGTTCCCGGCACTCCTGCGGATCAGCCAACGGAATTGATATTCCAGAACATCCACACCAAAGAGATTGCTCGCCGTATGGTGTTCGAACATTTTGATCTGTCGGGTGAAAACGAAGCTTATGGTTGGCTCTGGTTCGACCGTCAAGAAGATCTGTTTGTTTGTTCTTCCAATAGACTGCCGACAACCGAGTTAAAGGCGCCAACACGAGGCACAACGATTACCGATGCGACTGGTAAGGAATTATGGCGTTCGCCCGAAACAGCAGAATTCGTTTCAACCCAAAAACAGATTATCGGGTTTTTAGCCGACAACAAAATTGAACTGGTCCAGTACGGGGCGGGCTAGATCGGTGCGTCAAACCTGAATTGACGGGTGCCATGTTTACGCGAATCGTAAACATGCACGCGAATCGTAAACATGCTCATGCTGCGCACCCAGAATCCGGGAGTTGCAAACGTGCCCTCTAATCGACAAGCCGTTCCTTTAGCCAGTCGGCGATCTCTTTTGAGCCGGCGGTCATTGGGATTTCGCTTTGTGAGCCGTCGGCCAACCATTTGATTTGCACGACGCCCGCTTCGAATTCGTTTCCACCGGCGACGATTGCGGCTCGGAAGCCTCGTCGGTCGGCGTATTTGAATTGATTGTTCAGCTTTTTGGCGTCGGGATAAACTTCGGTGGCGATCCCAGCGGCTCGCAAGTCGGCGGCCAGTTTGAGGTACTCGTTTAAGCGATCTTTTTCAAATTGAACAATCAGCACGTCGGCTGTTGTCTTGGTTGGCGGGATCAATTCAAGGATTTGCATGGCAGCCAACAGTCGATCCAGCCCCAGCGAAGCCCCGATGCCTGGAAGTTTTTGCTTTGTGTAGAGCTCAGCGAGATTGTTGTATCGGCCGCCCGAACAAACGCTTCCGATCGAGGGTAAGTCGTCAAGGAATGTCTCAACGATGGTGCCAGTGTAATAGTCAAGTCCGCGCGCGATCGAGACATCGATGCAAAGATTTGCATCGGTGATTCCGACGGTACTGGTTCCACTGATGACTTGAGCCAATTCATCGCGTCCAAGTTCTGCCAGTTCGTTGCCCACGCACAGTGGGGCGAGTTTCTCAATTACTTCATCGCAAGTGCCTGAAATATTCGCAAGTTCGAGAACCTGGTCCACTTGGGAGTCCCCTGCTCCAGTCGTGGCAATCATCTCTTCTTTTACTTTTTCGGCGCCGATTTTGGGGAGCTTATCAAGTGCCCGAAGGATCGTAACACTGTGCTCGGCGAGATTGGCTTTTTCCAAAATGCCGTTAAGGACTTTGCGGTTATTCATGCGGATCGAAAAGTTTTCGAATCCGATCGCGCGCATCAAATCGTTGATCACCAACACGGTTTCAATGTCACTGGCAATTGAAGTGGTTCCGATTGTGTCAAAATCGCATTGAGCAAACTCGCGGTAACGCCCCTTCTGCGGGCGTTCACCTCGCCAGACGGTGGCGATGTGGTATCGCTTGAATGGCAATCCAAGTTCGTTACTGTGTTGAGCAGCGAAACGGGCCAGCGGGACGGTCAGATCAAAACGCATTGCGACATCGTGTTTGCCGTGATTGAAGCGGTACATCTGGCGGTCAGTTTCTTCGCTGCCTTTGCCGCACAGGATCTCTGAGTATTCGAGTGTTGGGGTGTCGATCGGCGAGAAACCGAAGGAGCGATAAACGTTTCGCGCGGTCTCCATTAATTTCTCGCGAGGAATCATGGCTTCAGGCAAAAAGTCGCGAAAGCCACTGAGTGTGCGAGGATTGATAAGTTGATTTGACATATTCAGTTAAAAGTAAGTTGCTTTTTTTGTGTTGAAAGTTGACGTTGGCTAGTGCAGTTTGTCCGCCAACTAATTCAAGATCGGCAACCCTGGTTTGGGAGTGCGAAAATTGCTTGGGTCGTTGAACCTGGCGTTTGAGTATTCTTCAATCTGTTCAGCGATTTCGAAATAGCGATCAAAGGTATAGCTGTCGTCGAACTCGCAATTCTTGGTGGTGTAGTCGCGACAGATTTGCGGTCGGGTTTCGTAGATGCCGCAGCGGTTGTCGTTTTGCAGATGTTTGCACTTGGTATGGACCAGTAGAAACCACTCGTCGTCTTCGGTGAAGATCGCTGCGAATTCATGCAGGAGGTACCAGCGATAGTAATCAAAATCTTTTGCTCGCTCGGGGCGGTCGATGGCCAGTGAAAAGTAGCGGCAACATTTTGCGGTGCAGTAGTCACAAAGCGACTCACTTGGTTTGAGTTCTTCACGCTTAATTTGTTTTGGGCGATTTTGTCTTGGCTGATTCATCGTGTGATTTTATAAAGTCCGGTTTGACCAACGGATTTTGGTCTCGTCGATGTAGTACAGAACGACTAAAACTAACAAAGGTTCGGTCTGCATAATAGAGACCCGCTTTTTTGTTGCTCAGCTTTTTTGCGAGAAAACTTTGGGATTGTTGAATCTTTTTCGATATGCCGATTTGGTTGCTTTGCCAGCGGATGTATTATCCGGTTTAGAGCCGGTGAGTGGCGTGTCTAATTATGCACAATTGCTGGCACAAAACGCCGTGCAGGGCCCTGGGTTGATCTTCATCGAATCGGTGAAACTACTCCTGATCTTGCTGGCTCCGTTTGTCGTGTTTGCTTTGATCATCCACTGGTTGGAACGGGTGTCGCAGCGGCGGTTGGCTGAGCGATTTGGATGGCGAAGCGTGTTGTGGACTGGCTGGCTGGGAACCCCGATTCACGAATTGAGCCATGTGTTTATGTGCCGCGTGTTTGGTCATAGCGTCGATGAGATTGCATTGTTTGAACCTGACGAAAAATCGGGACGACTCGGTTATGTGCGGCATTCTTTCAAAGCCGGTGACTTGTATCCAGAAGTTGGAAATTTGTTCATTGGGATCGCGCCATTGTTTGCCGGTTCAATTGTTTTGGCGATATTACTTTGGATGTTTTATCCCGATGCAGTCAGCGCCGCGTTCGAGTCAACGAAGGTAGGTGTTTCGGCTTCGGCGTCCGATGATTTGATGTCGGAAATCGATTTGCTTGGTGATACGCTGGAATCCGGTACGCAACCGGGATTGGAGCAAGCAGGTCAATCGGAATCGTTTCAACAGTTTGCCAAAGTTGTTACTTCGGTTAGCAGTAAGATTTTGGCGATTGAAAACCTGACGTCTGTTCGGTTTTGGGTTTTTATCTATCTCGTGTTGTGCGTCGGAAGCCACATGGCACCCAGTAGAAGCGACTACGATGGGGCGAGTCGCGGCGTATTTATTTTCGGCGGAATCGCATTTGCGGGAGTGTTCCTTTTAGTGCTCCTCGGGGTCGATTCGAAACAGATGGTCGAGCTAATGGTCACGACGATGGGGCCGTTATTTGCGGTGCTCGGGTTGGCTGTGTTGTTGGTTGGAATGTCAACGGCGATCGTTTATTTGTTCACGGCTCCCATTCCGCTACGACGTGCTTAGGTGAGGGAGGCGCAAAAGAAACAGAAACGAAAGAGGCTATTAAAAAATGAATGAAGAAATCCAATTACTTTCCACAAAAGTGAAACCCTCCGTAGATGAGTTGTCTCATGAACGAAAGATAGGATTTCATCCGAAATCTTCGGATGTTTTGCGGCAGTTTTACGAGGACGACGAAACAGCGAAATATATCTTTGATTCTTTTGTGACGACCACGACGGCTTACCAGAACTGCGGAGGCTTCGTGCTAACGAATACGGAGCAACTTGAAAAAATTTACTACGACCCACCGAGTCGCGGCCAGGAACTTGTAAACAACAAGATTTTCGTGTTCGCAATCGATGGAGACGGTTCGTTCTTTGGTTTTGGGTTGGAAAGTCGAAAATTCTACCAATTCGATTTCAGCCCTTGGATCGGCGAGGAAGATCCTTGGGATGAATGTTTGTCGAATGAATGGGACACGCAAAGCTTCTGCGACTTCTTTGAGGAAGAATTCAAGGCCAATAGTTAGCGTTTTTGGTATTGGCACTCCACCGCAACAGTTGTCGCCTGGTTTCTTGTCCAAAAGGCTTATTCAGCGTAGCTTAGTTTGCCCGACTCGCAAAAATACCTTTGCAACGTCTTCCCAAAGTTTACCGTTGACTTCAAGCGATTTGATTTCTGCAATCCGGGCGATGACTTCTTCTGGTTCTTGCGAAAGATAAGCCGCGAGTGCAAAGGAGGCGATCGTTGGCGAGCGAGACATGCCGGCCGAGCAAGCAACCATCGTTTTCGTGCCCGAGCTTAACAAGTCCACTAAAGTTTGAACGGCCTGAACCAAAACGGAATCCCGATTGCCGCCACCGTCGTTAATCGGAAATCGGCAGTAGATTAATTGACGTGGCAGTTGAGCAGGCAATTCTTCGTAAGCAACATCGACAACCGCTGTGATGCCTGCGTCAAAAAGTGCTTCCGGATCGCGGGCATCAAGGGCGTGGCCAAGCCAAAGCAATTCAGGATGGATCTCATGCATGTGTAGGTCTTTGCACGATTGGTAAGACATTAAAGAGAATGGGGCCAGCGTTTCAAAGTTGGGCTGTTCGGTGTCTTTTTGGGTTTCATGTTCAAAACCTACCATGTGATTCGATGCGAAGTCAGGTGATTCTATTCGGCGGCCGTCATTGTATCTTTGTGCGAAACTGAGAATTTTTCCACTTCTTTTTTGGGTACTGCGTAGCACGCTAAACAATCGAGAATCAGCAACGTGGATTCTGTTATACTGCCGTTGCGTTCATGCGACTCCTCGCAGTCCAGCCACTAGTTTTAAGTCGCATGACTTTCCCTGGGTGCTTGGCTCATCCCGCAAAAACAGCCATTTCTTTAAATGCGTTATCAATATGAAACTTGGATTTGTATCAGCCATTTTTGGCGACCTTTCATTTGAAGAAGTCATTCGTTTTGCTGCCGAAACAGGCTACGACTGTGTTGAAATTATGTGTTGGCCGGAGGGTGGTTCGGATCGCAGGTATGCTGGCGTGACGCATCTCAATGCGGATGGATTCTCCGCAAGTGATGCCGAAAGCATGCGAGATGTCTTGCAGGAACACGGCGTGGAGATCAGTGGGCTTGGCTATTACCCCAACCCGTTATCTAACGATCATGAAGCGGGCAAGCTTTACCAGGATCACATCAAAAAAGTCATCAAAGCCGCCTCTTTGTTAGGCGTCAACCAAATGAACACTTTCATTGGTCGCGACCATACGCGGTCAGTGATTGACAACTGGCCCCGCTTCAAAGAAGTTTGGCCGGACATCGTGCGTTTGGCAGAAGACCAGAACGTTCGTATTGGAATCGAAAACTGCCCGATGATTTTCACTTGGGATGAATGGCCCGGCGGAAAGAACTTGGGGACGACGCCTGCGATTTGGCGCAAGATGTTTGACGTGATCGACAGTCCCAATTTTGGACTTAACTACGATCCGTCGCATTTGGTCTGGCAATTCATGGACTATGTGGAGCCTATGAGAGAATTTAAAGACAAGATTTTCCACATCCATGCCAAAGACGTCACCATTGATCGAGCCGATTTGAATCAAGTCGGTGTGATGGCTCCACCCAATCAATGGCATTCACCAAAACTACCTGGCTTGGGAGAAGTTGATTGGGGCAGTTTCTTTTCAACATTGACTGGCGTTGGTTACGACGGCCCTGTCTGTGTTGAGATTGAAGACCGGGCTTACGAAGGGACGTTGGATAAACGGAAATCAGCGGCTCGCCAAAGTTATAATTTCTTGCGGCAATACATCGCTTAAATTTGGTGCCGTTGAAATCGCCAACCCGTAATCAAACGCTGTTGTAGTTTGACTTTATCGCAAAACGGTGACGTAGGTAAAGAGTCCGTCAGGCGCGGTTGTCGCGAAGATTATCGCTTTAAGAAAATCGCCGACACCCACTAACAAGTCGAAGTAATTAATCGGATAATTGAACTCGATATTCAAATTTGAACTAGGGCTTCCCATGACCAACAAGATAAAAGAACTTGCCAAAATGATTGACCATTCGCTGCTTCATCCAACGATGACGGATGAAGATTTGAAAGCAGGTTGCGAACTGGCGAAGCAATACGATGCGGCTTCGGTGTGCATCAAGCCTTACGCGATCAAGCAGGCTTGTCAGTGGCTCAAGGAAACCGATGTAATGGTTGGCACCGTGATTGGATTTCCTCAAGGCAATAGTACGACGGCGATCAAGGTTGCGGAAACGAAACAAGCTTGTGAAGACGGCGCGGTTGAGATTGATATGGTGGTAAATATCGGGCGTGTGCTGGGTGAAGATTGGGATTATGTGAAGACGGAAATCGCCGCGGTTCAAGCTGTTTGTCGCGAGCACAAGGCGGCGCTCAAAGTCATTTTTGAGAACGACTTTTTGCCGGAAGATAAACATAAAATTCAGCTTTGCAAAATTTGCAGCGAGCTTAAGGTTGAGTTTGTGAAGACATCGACTGGCTACGGGATGGTCAAAGGCAGCGACGGAACCTACGGCTACAAAGGTGCGACGGAGCACGATTTGAAACTGATGCGAGAGAATTGCCCAGCCGAAGTACAAGTCAAAGCCGCGGGTGGCGTTCGTACGTTGGACGACTTGCTTCGAGTGAAAGAGCTTGGCGTAACCCGCGTCGGCGCAACCGCAACGGCGGCGATGATCAACGCCGCGATCGATCGTTTTGGCGGCGATAAGCCAATGGAAGAAGTCGCGGAGACCAAAGGCTATTGATAGCGACGTCGTGCCAGTCGGTACAACGAGTGAGTGACTTTTACCGCTGATTAAGCGCGGCGAGGTAAGCTACAAATTTCCCCAAGCTTTTCTCAGCCGCCGTTTCCATCACCGTTTTTCCAGTTTTCGAATGCTTCGAATTTGGGTCGTAACCGAACTCGATAAACAACTTTGCCAGACGGATCACATCGTCTTCGGTGCCCAGTCGTTGACACTTGAAACCATAATGGCTTTTCTGAATAAAGTCATCTGCCAGTAGGTGCAATGGAAAAAACGGGTCACCGTTGTCGTAGCTTTCGGTCAAAGCGTCATTTGCCTTGAGAAACTCCAGCTGTAACTTGATCAACTCAAAGTATTGATCAATATCGCCGTCGCGATTGTGGCTGTTCATGTTGCCGATGGAATGCTTGGCAACGTCAGGCGTGTAGATTTCCGGACAAAGTTCCATGCAGGCTTTGACTGTTTTTGGATATCCACACCAGGTCGCAGCGCCTTTGATGTTGTCAATTACCCGACCACGAGGCCAATCTGTTTCACTTCCCGCATCCGTCGCATGGTGCCTGAGTAGTTCCGCGATCAATTGATGCTGCTCATGTCGTACGAGGGTAAACAAAGAGGGCTGTCCTCTCATGTCGATAACTCGCTGTAAAAGTTTCAGCTCAGGAAAGTCATCGCTGTTTGCCTGTTTGACATCGGCTTTGGCGATGCCCGAGTAAGTCTCAAAGGACTTCCGAAAAAGTCTGGCAACCTCTTCGTGACAACTACGCTTGTAGCGCCAGGTTTCGCCAGGTTGGTAAACAGATTCTGTTTCAAACAGGTTGTTAAACGTGCAGTCAACGAACGGAGTCGAGCAGTAGGGGAAAGCGACCAGCGACGGATCGTGATCAAGAATCTGATGAACGACATCGTAGTGCCCCAATTGTCTTCGGTTGCACTCGTGGAAAGCATTCAGCAGTGGCATGCCTCGCTCACGTGGATTCTCGATGTCCAGGTTTGCATTGGGATCGGCTCCAGCATCAAGCAGCAACTGCACCATTCTGGAGTTCAATTTTTGGGCGGCATGAAATAACGGAAAGCCTTCTGTGTGCAAACTATGTGGGTGATAGTTGCGACCCGCGAGAGTCGGATTGGCTTTCAGCATGGGTTCCATCGTATCGACTCGTTCGTGCTGAACCGCATCCCAAAACTTTTTTAATTCGTCGGTACTTTCTTCTGCCACAATTTTTCCTCTTGGGGCAACGCTTGGACCGACGTTGCACCTAAATCGAGTTCGTTGAATCCTGAACGGATTTGAAATGCGTTTCAACATTTTAAAACGCAAATAATCGGTAACGGAGTTCAGATACGACGGGGCATGTCGGCAGATTTCACCAAAAGCCATAAAACGCGGCTTGTAGGCACTTATTGAGTTTCTGAATTTTTTGCAAAAACGTTCTAATGAATGCGAAACAGGTTCGTTTTCTCTTTGAACAGCGAGCCATGCCGCTGGCGAATTTCGAGGTTGGGCTTTGGTTCAACTTGGGTTAAGCCTCGAATTTCCAGTGGCAAAAGGGCAGGAATCAAAACGGAACGTTTCATGAACGACGAAATCAGGCCGGAAGAACCTTTGGGTTCCGATGGAAGCTGGGTGGCTGAGAGTTGGGTCAAGTGCGCGATTGAGCAGCACGAAGGATCCCTGTTGCGCTATGCCCAGCACTTTGTTCATGACATCGAGACTGCCCGCGATGTTGTTCAGGATACTTTTTTACAGCTCTGTCGAAACCCCAAAGAAGAGCTCAAGCCGCGTGTTGCCCAATGGTTGTTTACCGTTTGTCGCAACCGGGCAATTGATGTCTGCCGCAAGGAACGTCGTATGAAATTGGCACCTGAAAATCAATTGGACGATCAACTTAGCAAAGATGCTTCGTTTGATCCGGGTTCGCGTCTGGAAAAAACGGAAGCAGCAGAAGGGCTTACCAAACAGATCGAGAAACTTCCCGACCGGCAACAGGAAGTCTTGCGGTTAAAGTTTCACGCGGGACTGAGCTACAGAGAAATCGCAGACATCACAGGTCTGACCAGTACCAATGTTGGCTTTATTTTGCATACCGCCATTTCAAAACTCCGCCAACGACTGGTCCATCCAGATCCAACCTAAAAACAAATACACTAGTCAAAGTAAAAAAACATACGAGGCCGATTCGTCTGAATCACTTGATCGAGATCACAGCAAACCGCGACGAAAGAAGCAAGCTGTGACTTAAAACTAAGGTTTACCATGATTAATAAAAACGACTCCCGTCTAACCGATTTTGTACTTGGTGAATTGAATGAAGCCGATATGGCCGAAGTTCAAGACGCCATTTCGAAATCTCCTGAGCTTGCAACTGCTGTTGATGAAATTCGTCAGACGGTTGAGTTGTTGGGCGCGGCGTATCTGGCAGAAGAACCATTACGATTGCTTGACGATCAAAAGGCTGTGTTGGCTCGCGCCGGCGTTGATGGCGAAGCTGCGGCTGTATCTGCAGATGGTTTGACGGAGTCCAGTGGGACCATTGAGCCGGCACGAAAGACAGAAGTTCAGCCAAAGAGCAGTCGGCCTTGGTTGCCGATTGTTTTGGCGGCCAGCCTGTTGGGGGTGTTGGTTGGAGGGGCTTATTGGGCCAATCTTCCAGGCGATCAGAACGTGGCCATGATGGAAAAAATGGAAGCCATGGATCGCGAGCAATTGAAGGAGCTTAGTGCGAAAGGTAAAGAGATAGAGAGCAAAGATGCTCCACTTGCAAAGAGTAAAGCTGATAAGCAATCAGAAGCTATGGATGAGTCAACCCCTTCGTTTGATTCATTCGGTTCACGAGAGTTTCCGTTTTCTGAAAGGAAGATGGATAGTGCAGATCGCGATGATCCGGTGGAAGCGGACTCGCAAATGCGGTTGAATCGATCAGCACTGGAACAAGAAGCAATGGAACAAGAAGGACAAGGACAAGAAGGACAAG
>CAYZGP010000016.1:54969-70387 GCA_964478065.1 uncultured Pirellulaceae bacterium | reverse complement strand
GTCATTGCGATCAGCGGACCTGCGTATTGCCAACAGCTCTGACACCGCACGAATGGTTACTGAATGTTCCGGCGAACATTGTCATGTGTTACCGTACGGAACTACTGTTAGCGCAGCAGAAGTTGCCGCGGCACCGGGAGCAAAGCCAAGAGTCCTGTTCACCGGCCGCCTGATCGAACGCAAAGGCATCGAGTACTTGTTGCAAGCCGTTCCTTCGATCCTGTCACGAGTGGATGCGGACTTTGTCATCACGGGCGACGGCGATCAGCGCCAACGTCTTGAGGCGTTGTCCCACAAGCTTGGTCTAAGTGACGTTGTGAACTTTTTGGGATTCGTTTCAAAAGAAGAGCTCGCCCAAGAGTACGCCAAATGCGACGTCTGGGTGAATCCAGGAATCATTGATAGTTGGGGAGACGCCGAAGGTTTGGGAATCGGTTCAATCGAAGCGTACAGTTACTTCAAACCTGTTGTGGCAAGTCGCGTTGGTGGAATTCCTGATACGATCCGCGACGGAGAAACTGGCTATCTCGTTCCGCAGAAAGATCCAACTGCTTTGGCTGAAGCCATCAGTGATCTTCTTTCGAATCCGGAAAAATGTAGGCAGTTTGGCCAAGCCGGATTTGAGTTCGCCAAGAAAACGTTTGCTTGGTCACGAATCGTCGGCGAGCTAAAAGGCCTTTATCATTCCGCCGCTGCTTCACGTGCCGTTGGTACAGCATTGACGGCTTGATCAATGACTAGTTACTCGAAAATTTATCAGGAAAACGTACGCTATGCACACTTTATCATCCATCAATGATGCGACTAAACCGGCCATGAATTTAAAGTCACTTTTAAAAACCGCGCTTTCCCTTGTCGTAATTTGCACCATCATTGCGACGGCGTGGAATCTCAGTCAGCGGCTTGACCTGACTTCCTCACTACTGACATCCGCTTTTGTACTTAGTACGCTATTGGCGATCATTTATCGTGTCGTCAATCCTGTCGGTTGGGCGATGGTTTTGCGAGGATTTGGATTCCAAGTCAATTTTGTTTCCGCAACCCGAGTTTGGTTACATGCCGAATCACGCCGCTGGCTGCCGGGTGGCGTTTGGGGCTATGCTTCTCGCGCCGTGGCGTCAAAAGAACTGGGCGTGCCCGTCTCCGTTGCATCGTCTTCAATGTTGATTGAGCTTTTGCTCACGATTGCTGCCGCCGCGGTAGTAAGCCTGTTCGGGATCGCGATGTACTGGAATGAGCTTTCACAAACCGTTGAGCGGCTGATACACCAATCAGGAATGACGAGGACTCATGTTGCCGTCGGGTTGGTCGCGATATTTGCCTTGATCAGTATAGGCTATGCTTCAAGAAACCTGTTCAAGCAAAAGTTAAATGGCTTGTCACAGAAATTCTCAGCGCTGCGTCGAATGGAAAAAGGCACCACGACGATCAATGCAAAGATCATGTTGACTTCACTCGCCTACTTCATTGTGATGGCGTGTTTAAACGGACTCGTAAACCAGACACTCATTCAAGCGATCGACGGATCGTCAAACGTTCCGATCGTAGCCATGATCGCCGCGACCGCAACTGCCTGGATTATCGGATTTTTTGCTTTCTTCTCTCCTGGCGGAATGCTGGTTCGAGAAGCCGCACTGGCCGCATTGCTGCTGCCGTGGATGCCTTACGAAATCGGATTCTCTCTCGCCATGTTATCAAGGTTTGCACAGCTAGTTGCCGAAGTCGTCGCAATGCTCGCGGTCATAATGCCGGTTGGTGCCAAATTTCCACGGTCTGAGAATTTGCCCATGAGTGCAAATTGACAACGGGTTAGCTGCGCACCAGAACGAATTTCGCGTGCGTCCCATTGGCCGGCTCGAGATCTTCTCGTGTCATGGTAATCGGATCGTTAAAGTGTTTAATCGACGCTTCAATTAATCCCTCTGCCAAATCTGCAAACGGTCGGCTTGATTGGTAGATGACTTCGCATGTCGATTCGTTGACTTGTTCGAAACCGATCGTCGGCAACTCAGCGTCCGGAAATAGTTTTCGAACCTCTACGTGAATGCGATTCTCAACAGAGCTAAGCAATTCTTCAGACGTATGGACGTCGCCCATCGTGTCTGCGTGGGCACTGGCAAAGTGATTAAACAAGTGACCGCCAAACGCTTTGATCAGCTCCGGCATCGCGATCCCCGTTTTTTGACTTAGCTCGCTAACCATCGCAACCAATTCGCCAACATCATAAGTTCCGACTGTTGTGTAGGCACCGCCGGAAGCTGGATTAGTCGACGTGATCAAGTGATCGACCATCGTTAGATCGGTCTGGCTTTCAACGAACGTCAAGAACTCTGTAAAAACGACACCCTTCATCCGTGTTCCCTTCATCGGTCATCTTTGAAATGGATTGCGACGAGGTGCCGCCCTTTGTGGCGATTCTGTCGGATTGAGCAAACTAAAACCAGACTAATCGCGCTGAGGTGAGCGGATTTCTAATTCATTTGTAGGGTAAATATGAAGAAATTACTTTGTCGTTGACTGTTTATTTTACACCTGCCTGCCGTTCATGACGTACGTTTTTACAGTCTTTTAAACCAACTCGAAACGGCCATTTCGCCGACTCAGTTCCTTCAATGGAAAGTTTCGAACATGTCATTCGACACAGATTTCGTGGCAGCACGGGTAAACCATCCCGCTACTGTCACCCCGATGCCATCGCCCAAGAATCTTCCCACCGGACGCATTGTTGCGATCGATGATGATCCGATGACGTTGCGCTTGTTGGATGCTCATTTATCAAAAGCCGGTCACAAGATTAAAACCGCCAAGAACGGTACGGAGGGGCTTAAGCTAATCGACGACAATACGTCGGTTGCGTTGGTCGATCTGAAAATGCCCGACCTTACTGGATTTCAAGTCCTTCAGTACATCCAGGAGCACCATCGCAAAGTCCAAGTCATTGTTCTGACTGGGTCGGAAGAAACAAGCGATGCCGTCGACGCGATGCGTGGCGGGGCGTTTCAGTTCATCACCAAGCCATTCGATCCAAACGAGTTGGTTGTCTATGTCGAGAAAGCGATTGCTGCTTGGCAGGTCGCTGACGAAAACACCAGCCTTAAAGAATCACACAGTCAAAATGTTCTTGTCCGTGACATGGATTCGACCGGCGATGTGCACAGTCGTTTGATGCAACAAGTCGAACAGGTCGCCGCACTGAATTCAACCATCTTTATTGGCGGCGAAACGGGAACTGGAAAGTCCACGATCGCTCGGATGATCCACCAAAAAAGCAATCGTTCAAAAGGTCCGTTTGTTACTGTTAACTGTGCGTCGCTTCCTCGTGACTTAATTCAGTCTGAATTGTTCGGCCACACCAAAGGTTCATTTACTGGTGCAATCAAAGACAGAATCGGACACGCAGAAGTTGCTGATGGAGGAACGCTTTTCCTTGACGAAATCGGGGACCTGCCTCTCGAATTGCAACCAAAGCTGTTGACGTTTCTTCAAGACCGCACCGTGCAGCGTTTAGGTTCCACGCAAACACGGAAAGTGGATGTGCGTTTGATCGCAGCCACGCATTGTGATTTGGCGTCAATGTGTCGTGATGGTTTGTTTCGGCAAGATCTCTATTTCCGATTGTTGGTGCTGAACCTTGAACTTCCCGCGTTGCGTTTTCGTTTGGGCGAGTTTGAAAACATTGCTTTGAATATCCTGACGGGAATTTGTGAGCGACAGGCAATCGAAATGAAAAGCATTTCATCTCAAGCGATGGAATTGTTGAAGGGGCATTCTTGGCCGGGAAACATCCGCGAACTTGAAAACGTGCTGGAGAGGGCCACGGCATTTTCGCAAAACAGCTCAATTCAGTCAGAGGATCTCTTTTTCAACAACGTTTCGCTGGATCAACGAGCTCAGGGAGTTTCAGGAGTGGGAAAAGTGAATTCGAATCCGATTCCAGCTAAACGGCCAATTGAGAATTCGCCCCGTGCCACTGAAGCGTCAATCCAACGCGAATCGATCACGCCAGTTCGTCGTGAGCCAGCCGAAACACTTGTGTCTCAAAACGATGAATCACACCAATCAAGTCACTATCAATTGGCTGGCAAAACGCTTGCGCAAATTGAGCGGGACGCCATCATTCAAACCCTTGAAATGCTCAACGGCAACAAAGCCAAAACTGCCAGAACGTTAGGGATAAGCGAAAAAAGTATTTACAACAAAATGAAACGGCTGAAGATCACTTCTTAAAGCCACAAAATTCACTCTCGTCCTCTTCTAAATTTTAAAACGAGAATCAAATGTCGATTATTGACCCTGTGTCGCTACAAAAAATGACTGCCGGCGACGAAGAACTTCTCGCCGATGTGGCTGTTATTTTCGTTCGTCTATTGCCCGATCTTAAGGCTCGTCTGAGAATCGGCGTCGAGCATCAAGATGCTGGTGAAATTGAAACTGCGGCTCATCAACTGAAAAGTCGTGTGAGTTACTTTGGCGCAACCGAACTGCAGGAAATTGCAATTGAAATCGAGACAGCGGCACAAGTGCCTGAGTTTGGCAACGTAACGCAACTGCACGATCAAATGCTCGAAGGATTGGACCAGCTGATTGATGAACTTCGTTCACTTACCAAGCTTTCTCTAGATGTTGGTGACGACTCATGATTGGAAAGAGCTGGCAATTTTTCAACCGACTCATTGGCGAGCAGCTTTGGGCGCTGACCCTATGCGTGGTGACAGCGTTGATTTGTATTTTTGTGGTTTACCAAATTGTTTGGCCAGCCTACAAAAATCCAATCGCACGAATGTACACATCGAAACTTGGTTATTCATCAGTCATTAGAAAAACTGGTGGCGCGTTTCCCGTCACATCGGCAAAAGTTGAAACGAGGGAGATTATTGGCAAGTTCATCGGCGAAGGCCTTGTGCAAAGTGAGCCGGTTCAGGTGCCGATGGTAGCGATGGCTGGAATTGTCAAAGTCCATGTGACTGAAGGCCAGCGGGTCAAAAAAGGCGACTTGATCATTGAGTTGGACAAATCACGTGTCCAAATGAAGATCGATTCTGCAAAAGCCGCGATTCAAACGGCTCGGGCTGAACTGGAGCGAGTTCGAGTCGGGACCGTCAACGTACTGCAGGAAGAGCGCCCGGATATATTGCAACTAAAGGTCAAAGTAGCGAGTGCCAAAGCCAAACTCGCCAGTGAAATGTTTAAAACAAATCAGGCGCTTGCGAAGAAAGGCTCCATTAGCAAATCCAAACTCGCAGAATCACAACTGGCTACTACGAATGCTGAGTTGGAGCTGCGACAACTCGAAGTCGCCCTTGAAACCGCTTTGGCAGGACGAACCAATAGTGTAGAAATCGGCGAGTCCGCAATCACCGAAGCCGAATTAACGTTGGCCCATCGACTAAAGCAACTTGAGGACTACGTTTCCGTTGCACCCGCCGACGGAATTGTTGAGCGAGTCTTGGTACATGACGGCGAATATAATCAAGATCCTGGACGGCCTGGTGTTTTGCTAGCCAGCGGAATTTGGTTCGAGTGCTATCTGGATCAAACTGCGTTAGGCAGAATCAACAAGGGAGATCAAGTCGAGGTTCGGTTAAGCGCTTATCAAGATCGGATTTTCACCGGCAAGATCGAACTTATTCGGCCGCTAGTTAATTTTGCACTTGGTGGGCCGGAAACGAATCGCCCCATTCGTCCGCTTGGGACGGGAGCCCCGGAATGGCCAGCAACGTTTTCTATTCGCGTCGTACTTGATCCATCCGAAGAATTGGTGGTTCCCGGTTTGACCGGCTATGCCACCGTGGTTCAAAAACGAAAGACGATCTCTGTCCCCCGCGGAACCGTTACAGCTGTTTCTGGCAATCGAGGAATTGCGTTTGTCGTTAACGGTGATGGCGAATCGTTTGAACCAAGGAATGTCGTCATGGGAATTCGCGACGACCATTTTGTTGAAATTCGAGAAGGATTGAAGGAAGGCGAAATCGTCATCGCCGACGGCTATCAAGTGTTGCAGCCGAAGGATCGAATCAGTATTGCAGATGGACCAATACCGGATTCAAGCGTTGAATCGGGGATAGCAAATTCCAACTTGCAACCGGCGGAAGTCTCGGATGCGATTTTAGCCGAGAGTTCAAGATGACTTTGGCGAGCCAGCAAAGCACTCCAACTCTGACGGAAAAAGCGCAAGGGATCTTTTCACTTAATCGCCTGCTCTTTATCGGATTGGCTTGGGCTGGATTGGGAGCGCTTGCTATTAGCGTTACCCGGCCGTGGTTTGTCGTACCCATTGCGCCTCCGTCTGGCGCTCAGTCAGCCGCCGACATGGTCGATTCAATTCCCGGTTGTACAGTTTTCTTTCAATCACTGGTTGCAATTGGCGGCGTATGTATCGCTGCGTCATGGTTTTGGAATCGGCGTTGGTCAATGGTGAGCACATTGATTGCAAGTTTTCTCTGCGTGTTGCCGCTATTGTATCCTTACTTCGTTACCGTTCGCAGTCCGAATGTTTCGGCCGATGCTGCTTGGTTGCAGATGCAGCACGATAATTTGACTTGGTTAGGCGGCGATATTTATGCCAACGCCGAGTACGGGGCGAAGGGGTGGAAATCGAAGACTTACCTCGTCGATGCGCCGCGACAACTAGCCGTGATCAACCTTCCGTCGTGGTCGCCCTGGGAATTTGGTTTGCATCGCACTCAGGACTTGATGTTATGGCTTGGCTACTCAAACGCGTTTTGCCAGTTTGTTGGTAAGGGATGGGCGCTGGCGGTGGTCGGCGCTGTACTGTTACTGTTGGCTTCATTGCAATGTTGTGGCGAATTGATTCTTGGCCGTGCCGGAGCAGCGGTCGGTTTGTTTACTTCGATCGCATTCGTTTCGGCGATCGTCGGTTGGTCGTTGCCATTCAAAGCCAGTCAGGAGATTCGAGTCGCAGCTGAGTTTTGTGGCAAGCAAGAATATGCAAAAGCGAAAAATCACCTGGAGCGTGCGGTTGAACTTCTGCCAGTATTGGGCCAGGACACTTACTACGTTGCCCAACGCGGCGTTTTGGATCAACGGCTGAACATCGAAAGTGATTACGCCGAGTTGCAAAAATCAAATCGTCTTGAAAGTGCCGGTCGGTTTGATCAAGCGTTCACGATTTTGAAACGACTTTGTGATTCAGACGAATCTGCTGTTCGCCGAGAAGCGTTTCGTGGCATTTTGCGTTTTGCCATTCAAGATTACAACTGCGCAAGATTCGAATCTTCTTCCGATCGCTTTTCACTTGTTCTCAAATACTACCCTTGCGATGTGAAAGTAATTTATCTGCTACAGCTTCAGGGTATTCGTGAATCACGAGCCCAGTCAGTGGATGAAATGCGCGACTGGATGTATGCAGCGTCCGGTAAATTCAATTTTGGAACCAAGAAAGTCCTTCGCGCTGTCGCGCAGCAACATGCGGCGATCGTAGTTGGATTGTCCGATGATCCCGTCGCCATCTGGGCCGGCCAATCAAAGGCGAAATCGCCATGATGGATTCTCGCGTTAGTACTACCGATTCTGTTAAATCCAAACGCATCCCTTTGACGATTTGTGGCTTTGGCCTAATGTTGATCGCGTTCGTGATCGTGACTGGATATGCGGTTGCGCGATATCAACAGACTTTGTCCCATCCGCTACGAGTGACTTCGTATTCATCGCCTTGGATTTGTGCACCGGGCGGATCATCGCACGCAGGATACTTTCGAAAACGGTTCGATTTGCCTGGCCAAGTCAAACATGCTTGGATCAAGATTGTTGCAGCGGATGCCTTTGAGGTTACCGTAAACCGAAATCCATTAGGTCGAATTTACCTTTGGCGTCCTACACGACCTTTTCAGACAGGCACCAGCGAAAAAGGCCAGGTCCTTTTGCCGCAGGATCCGGCGATGGCGTTGAATTTTCCTCGTGAGTATCAATGGGATGGACATGACACATGGCGTTTACCGACTTATATCGATATCACTTCTTCGTTTAAGCAAGGCAAAAATATTGTTGCCATTGAAGCTGAATCGCGACTTGCACCGGCCCGCGTAAGTTTCGTGGGCGAGATTCAAATGCACGACGGTTCGGTGATTCCGATCAAAAGTGATGAAACATGGCTGGCGGAAACTGCGATTCCCGGCCCGCAATTGGTTGATTGGACGGAGCTATACTACTGGGACAAGCAATGGCGCAACGCAGTCGTGACAGAAGGCCCGACTACTCACGGTTACCGTTCTCATCCCGAGCAGATTTACACCGAATCGTTTTCAGGGAAATGGTTGCGGCATCCAACGGCGTCCAACCATGCCTCGGTTGTTTTTAAAAGTCAATGGAGTATCGAGCAGCCGATTGATGAGGCCTGGATGCGGTTGTTGACCAATCGAGGATACGAAATTCGAGTCAACGGAACGAGAGTGCGAGTCGCTTCAACCAAAGCGCCCGACTTAGATAACGGTGAATGGGTGTTTGGACGAGGGGCCGCACATGATCCAACCACGACTCCGGAATTACTTGATCCTGATGAAGTCGGTTCAACGTTTGTTGGCAACCGGTTTGAATCGCCACGCAAGGGGCACCGCAACTTGGAAGCGTTTCGCAATCCGTTTTCGCCAAAGCTAACTCCCTTTCGCTATATCCGAACTTACAACCGCGCCCAAGCTCCTGGTGAATGGGACCCCAAACGTACGCTTGCTGAATCACGGCGAACACCAGAGACACCTGACTTGTTTCCTGAACGGCCGATTCCAAATGCGCTCAAGCATGATTTATCGACCGGCGGCTATTTAAGCTATAGCGTTGCAAATCTGCTGCGGCGTGGCGTAAATGAAATTGAAGTCCGTTGCCAGGACAAATCGGACGCTATTTGGCCAGTTCAAATTGCGATAGATGGTGGTGCGGTTACCAGGACTGGAAAGCAAATTGAGTTTGTGGCAGATCACCAATGGAGTGTGTCAGCCAATCAAGTCATTGCCAGTGCTGCGTCAGCGAGCGTTGATGAATTCGAAAAAGTTCAAGTCTTGGGGCCAGTTGTCGAATCTGGAAAATCATTGCCTTCCATGCAATATCGAGGCAACGCACTAAGCACTCAGCAGTTCGATAAACTTCTCCCACAGTCATTGCTAAAAATCGCAACGCTAACATGCCTTGCGACATTTATCATTTTGATTGTCGCAGTTGCAATGGATCGGTCGCGTAGCCTGAAAAATTCTTCTGAATTTCAAGCCGGCGATTCAGCCACCCCAATGTGGTTTTCGACTTGCCAGATGCTATTCGCGATGTTGTTAACGGCGACCGTCGCAATTAGTGCCGGATTGCTATTAGAAAGTGCCTGGGTTGAGCGACATGAAGTACTTTGGTTCCTTGATGGCCAAATGTGGCAGATCATTTTTCCAGTCGCAATCGCAGCCTCTTTGTTGGTCGGGATCCTCGACATCGTTGGACGTCTGGGATTTGGAAAGTTGCGTGAAAAAGGCCATTCCGTCACGGGTATTTTGCGTGATCTTCCGCAGACGAAACTTTGGTTTCACATGTGCATTTGGGTACTGCTCCTCGGTGCGTTATTGCGAGGCTACAAACTCGATCTTCAGCCACTCGACGATGATGAATACGCTTCCACGCAAGCCATTTTGGCGATTCTCGAAACAGGAGCGCCCGGGTTTGTTCCCGATGATGTCTACTACACTCGCAGTCCGTTTTTCCATTATGTAACAGCAGCCATCGCTTGGCCGCTGGGTGGAGATTTGTGGAGCCTTCGATTGCAAGCCGTTTTTTGGAGCGTCGCTACGGCTTGGTTGGTTTACCTTTGTGGTTCGCAATTATTGAAAAGCCGTTGGGTTGGATTTATGGCAATGTTCTTGCTGTGTATTCATCCGTTTGAAATATTTACTGGGCATGTGATTCGTTTTTATCAGATGCAGCAATTCTTTGCGTTGCTTACGGTGTATTGTTTTTGTCGTGGATTTGTCACCGACCAGTCGCAGCGTTTTCGTGTTGCCACGTTGGTCGTGTTTCTGATTGCGGTACTGAGTCAAGAGATTAGTGTAGCGATTGGCCCTTCGCTTTTGCTGGGCTACATTGTTTTTGCCAAAGACCTTGGTTGGAAAAAGAATCTGACGTTGGGTTTGGTGTCAGCGGTCGTCATCGCGTGCATTGGATTAGACTTCGTTGTGTTCAAAACACTTTGTCTCACAAGGACAGAAGGCGTTTCTCCTTCGATCGAAGCGGCGGTAAAGCCACATTTTTGGTACCCAATGAACATGCTTTCGGTGTTTATCGGTTATTCTCGATTACACGTCGTCCCGACCTTCTTTTTCTTTGCTGGCCTACCGCTTTTGTGGCGCGAGCGAAATCGCAGCACATTGGCGCTGCTCGCGTTTTTGATTTCCGGCATCGTGCTTACCAACTTATTGGTCACCAACGTAAGCCTGCGCTATATGTATTGGCTGTTTCCGATTTGGATTTTGTTGTGTGTTGATGGGATGCGATTGGTGTTGTCGACGCTAGTGTCGGTTGTCTATCCGGTGCAAGAACACTTGAACCGCTATGCGATCACGCTCGGGACATGTTGCGCGGTGTGCATGATCAGCATCATTGCAAGCTGGTCTCCATGGCGAATACCCGGCTCGTACGAAATGAGAATCCTTGGCGATTCAACGGGCGCTGTTCGCTGGGTGGCTAGTCAAAAACGTCACGGCGACAAGCTCGCGATCACCGAGCCTCATACACATTGTGCATTCCTCGAAGGCGGCAAATGCGATTACGACCTCGCCCTGCCGCTGCTATATGATTTCGCTGTTATGCGCGATGGCGTTTTGGTAGATCGAAACGGAGGCGGAGAAGTCATCAGCAATGTTGACCAGCTAATTGGAGAGGCGGCACAGGGTCACAGGATCTGGATTCTGTTGAACCGCGAGAAATTTCGGACACGCGGCAAAAACATGCGGTGGGAATATCCCGGCGCCAGATTTGAAATGTTTGTCCGCAAGAATTGTGAATTGAAACATCGAACTTATCTATGGAGTGTTTACCTGTGGGATCCCGCGCGTGGACACTTCCAACCTTTTGCATTGCAGGAATAGAAAAATGGCTGAAACTAAAAAACTCAAGACCGGAATTTTGGTCCATGGTTGCAACTTACAAGCCGAAAATTGGCGACATATTGCATGGGGCGGAGGTCCCGGCGAAATGGGACGTATCCCGCAAGGACTGTTGGCTGCCATGACGATGGATGCTGAAGTCATTGTGTTCGGCACGGGGGCTTCTCGTAAGCAATTTAAGTTTCCGGGTTCCCCACACACGGGCAAAATGCTGCTCGAAGCCGAATACTCAATGGCATTTCTCGAAAACCGATTCGATGATTTATTGCGCTTTAAGGCTTGGGCAGATCAATGCCCGGCAAAATCAGAATCGGAATGGCAAGTGCTCAAGGACTCTTTGCGAAGCAGGATTAAACTGGACATCGAATCCAACAACACAACGGGCGAGCTTCAGGCTGCTGGTGAGTTTTTCATTGAACATGATTGCCAGCGAGTCGTGCTTGTTTCCAGCCCGACTCACTTGGTTAGAGTGTTGAGGGATGCGTCGAAAGTGTATCAGCTCAATCGAAAGTACGAGTCGTTTCAAGATCACCTACTCGCGATGCCAAGTACGACTTGTTATGAAGGTTCAACCGCTGCAGACGTCGTGGTTGTGGAACCGCCTCATCGACCGGACCGGCAGACAATCCCAACTCACCGTCGTATCGCCCGCATGCTCGCACTGCAACAGCTCGATTCGAATTCATTGGTCGCATTCATTTCTGAATTTGACGAATTGCTGCAGCGGTATGAAGATCACTTGCACAGTGGGAACACGTTGCCCGTAAGTCTTCCTTGGCCGACACTAAGCAATAAGGAGCAATCGCAATGAGCAATCAAACGAAAACCAGAATCGTATTTGTCGATGATGACCCAATGTTGCTTGCCAGCACGCGGCGTCAGTTATTAAAAAAATTGCCAGACTGTGAGTTGGCATTCTTTGACCGTGCCGTAGAAGCGTTAGAGAGCTTTGTTGAAAATCCGCCAGATATCGTGCTTTCGGATGTGCGAATGCCGGAAATGGACGGAGCAGAATTCCTGACCAAAGTTTCCAAAACATGCCCAGACTCAATTCGTTTGGCTTGGACTGGCCATTCGGAAGCCAATCAGCTTCAACAGGTTTTCGCCGTCGCCCATCAGGTGCTAAGCAAGCCCTGCCCTACCGAGTCTTTGTTTATTCTGATCTCTGAAGTGGTAAAGCTTGACCGTCAATTCAGTGAAAATGTGGTTGATCTATCTTCGTTGCGTGACAAGTTACCCGATTTTGACGAACTTGTGATTTTGCCCAGCCTGTAAGAGTTGTTGACTAGTCGAAGTAACTGGCTTTTAGTCCAGACCGCTCAATTGAGGTTTGAAAAAACTGAGAAAGCGCAAGCCTCATTCTTTGCCGGCTCCCCTCTTTCAGCTCTCTGCATGACGAAAGTAGCGGTTGGGTGGTTGGTTTGAGGACGTTTCTTTGTGGATCACGACCGGTTTAAGGCAAGCAGCAAGATATGCGGTTGGGGAACCGTCGAAACCAATGTATTCTGGAGGCCACGAGCCGAAGTTGGCGGATCTAAAGCGATGTTGCGAAAACAAAATTGAACGACAATCACGATGAAAATTTGGTCGGGCGGATCGAAGACGATTTGATCGCCCAGCAGTTGCCAGAGCGTGCGACGTTCATTCCGCTGCGCCAAATTGATTTGCGTGCGAAACTGGCGGAAGAGTTTTCGATCGAGAGCCAGGAACTGGAAGATTTTCGCCACCTGTGTGCGCGGCTTCAAGCGATCTTTCACGTCGAGCATCTCTCGGCCTTGCTACATCTGGAAGAGCTTTATGATACGCTCGATCCGGATTCTCAGCTCGTGGATTTGGATACGATCGAACCAGCAGTTCGCAATCGGCTGGCCAATACGTTGATGGATCGTTTGTCTGGTCTGCTTTTTAGTGCCCACTATAAAAAGCTTACCAAAACCGAGTTAGAAGCAGCGATTGAAATCGGCTGCCAGTGGGGTGTGCAGTTAGAAGTCGATTTTGAAATTTTTGATCGTCTCGAAATTTTCGCTCGAGGTTACAAAACGGTTAAAGTCCACCGCCGGCGTTGGCAAAACTTTTATCGCCAAGAAACCATTGAGCTACCAGAGTTCCAACGCCTGATCATGGCATTTCGAGTAAAGCGAGATCCAGAATACGATCAGAAAAAGAAGAAAGACGATAGCGATCTCAATCATAAGTTCGTTTATCTGAAAACATTCAAGAACATCCCTGAAACGGACCTCGAAATTTTGCTTCCCGGTTCCAAAGTTCGTTTGACGAAAATGGATCGCGCCAAAATTTTGTTGCCGACGTTGTCCGGGGTGGCGATTACGGTTTACAAAATCACACGTGGCTTGCTCGTGCTCGCGCTCGTTTTCACTTTGAAAAACTTGATCGTTTGGGTGGCGGCGATCGGTGCAGTGATTGGCTACATTGTCAAATCGGTGCTGAGTTACTTTCGAACCAAAACAAAATATCAGTTCGGTTTGACGCAAAGTTTATATTTGAAAAACCTCGACAACAACTCGAGTGTGATTTATCGGATTTTAAATGAAGCCGAGGAACAAGAGCTTTGCGAAGCGATTTTGGCGTATACGATGCTTTGGAAACACGCCGATGTGCGGAACCCAAGTGACGACTCGCATGGTGGATTGACTGAGGAAGAACTCGACGATGTTGTGGAAGCCTATTTGCTTAAGGTAGCCAAGACGGACGTTGACTTCGAAGTCCATGACGCACTTGGAAAACTTGCCCGGCTTGGGTTGGCTTACGTTGATTCAAAAGGCAACTGGCGAGTATCCGATATCAAAGAGGCTACCAGCTATTTGAATGAAAATTGGAACGCACTGTTCGAATCAAGAGCCCGCGCCGTGGGCACGGGTGAGCCACTGGAAGACGACCTATTCACAAGTTGATTGAACACTGGATAATTCCAAGTAGTTCAAACGTCAACTGAAAACTGAAACTGAAAACTAACGAAAAATGACCAACGTAAAACTTTGCCACGATCGCAGCCGTGAAGAATACGCACGTGCAAAAAACTTAATGCCCGGTGGAGTCAACAGTGCAGCACGCGCGTTTGGTGCCGTCGGCGGCGAGCCGATTGTATTTGAGCGGGGCGAAGGTGCTTACCTGTTCGATATTGATGGCAACAAGTACATCGACTACATCGGCTCGTGGGGCCCGATGATCTTTGGTCATCAGTGGCCGGCGGTTTCAGAAGCCGTTCATGCGGCAGTTGACCGCGGCACGAGTTTCGGCGCGCCAACGGTTGCAGAGAATGAGCTGGCTGATCTTGTCATCCAAGCCGTACCGTCCGTCGAGATGGTTCGGCTGGTCAATTCGGGAACAGAAGCCACGATGAGCGCGATTCGATTGGCGCGTGGTTACACAGGCCGTGACCTGGTTATCAAGTTCTCGGGAAATTATCACGGTCACGTTGATAGCTTGTTGGTGGCCGCTGGAAGTGCAGCTGCGACGTTAGCGGTGCCGAATTCACCCGGTGTAACCGAAGGAACGAGCAAAGATACTTTGGTGCTCGGTTACAACGACGTGGAAGGTTTAGAAAAAGCGTTTCAAACCTACGGTGACAAACTTGCGGCAGTGATCCTTGAACCCGTTTGTGGAAATATGGGATGCGTGACACCGACGTTTGATTTTTTGCAGGCACTTCGCGCGAATACGGAAAAGCACGGTACGGTTTTGATCTTCGACGAAGTCATGTGTGGATTTCGGGTTGCCCATGGTGGAGCACAAGCATTGTTCGACGTGATGCCGGATTTGACGACGATGGGAAAAATCGTGGGTGGCGGACTTCCACTTGGCGTTTTTGGTGGCAAGCGAGAAATCATGAAACACGTTTTGCCAACTGGCAAAGTTTTCCAGGCAGGCACGTTGAGCGGAAATCCTATCGCAACGGCGGCCGGAATCGCGATGTTGAAATCGCTTCGAGATACGCCGCCTTATGAAAAGTTGGAAACGTTGAGCAAACGGCTGGCCGATGGATTGTCGACCGCGGCCACAGAAGCCGGCATTGAACATTGTCTCCAGCGCGTCGGCAGCATGATGACATTGTTCTTCCAACCCGGCCTGGTTACCGATTGGGAGTCGGCATCCAAGTCCGACACCGAAAAGTTCGCCAAGTATTTTTGGGGCTTGATCGAGCGTGGTGTTTATATGCCGTGCAGCCAATTCGAAGCCCTGTTCGTTTCGGCAGCGCATACGACAGAAGACATTGATCACACGATCGCGATGGCGCAAGAAGTTTTTGCAACTCTTTAGGTTGATGCAACGCTTTTAAGTTGCCGCAACGCTTTTAAGTTGATCAAGCC
>CAYZGP010000016.1:49207-54869 GCA_964478065.1 uncultured Pirellulaceae bacterium | reverse complement strand
CAAGCCGCAGTTGCAAGCCGAAACCCAACCGCGCCTGGCGCATCTTTAACCAAAAGTCACTTATGCATGCGCTTTGTTTTTGGCAGCAAGAAGTTTCTTTTGATAACGTCCCTGAACGATGTCAGTGAGAACCAAGACGCCTAGCACAAAGTAAAACGTTGTCTTGGTCATTGGCATGACTGGATCGCCCATGAGCTTTAAATGCGCGTGATGTCCGCCTTCGCTGATCAGCATGATTCCGACGATGAACAACACGAACAGGCCAAGCACTTCATACATGCGGTTTTTCTCAAGGAACGTCGCAACGTGATCGCTTAGCCAAACCATGGCCACTCCACTGATGACAATCGCGGCGGCCATCACCCAGAAAACGTCTGACAAGGCCATCGCACTGAGAATGGAATCGAATGAGAAAACAATGTTCATCACAACGATCCAAAAGATAACTGCACTGACGGATTTAGATTTTCCTTTGCCGCCGTCGTGGTCGTCGTGTTCCAAGCGTGTCATGTGCCAAATTTCTTTCATCGCCGTGTAGATGATGAACGCTCCACCAGCCAATACGATGAGGCTGTGCAAATTAAAGTCGGCTTCGAAATAGTCAGTGAACGGGACGGTGAAGACTTTAGTTTCTTCAAACCAGTCTTTGAGGTAGACCAAAAAACACAAAAGGGCGATTCGCAAAAAGATCGCGATCCCGATTCCCCAAGAACGAACGAACTGCCGTTTTTCCACCGGAGCATGTTTTGACTCAAGCGAAATATAAAGCAGGTTGTCAAAACCAAGCACGGCCTGGAGTAACACGAGCATCGCGAGCGTCATCAGATTCGTGAGCAGGCCCGGATCGCCTTTCTCTTTCATGTCACCTGCAGCGTCCGCGTCAGCATGAGCGTCAGGAACGTCCGCCATTGCGAATTGCGATTCCGCAACGACTGAAAAAACGAACAGAATAGTGACGGCGATTAGAAGTAAACGAATGCAGACTTTAAACGTTTTCATGAGGTCTTCCGAGAGGATATTGCGTGGTGCAATCAAGTGTTTTAAACGTGAAGCGAGAATTTTATCAAACCAGCGGAATTTGTTGATACCAGTTTGCCAAAAGCGCCACATTTACTCAGTTGCTTTCTCAGCCGTCCCTCTCGGGCCAAAACGTCTCCATATCCACCTCGGGAAACGTCGCAGTGCCGATTGTGATGCTGAATTTTGGCTCGAAATCTTTGACAAAACTTATACCTCGTTCCGAAAATTCAAATGCATAACTACACTGGAGAGGTAGTTGAGGACGGGGCAAGACAGTCCTGAGACCTTCAGAAATGAGTTTCAACTCACAAGCAAGCCATCCTGCGTTCTCGATTGATTTGGCTGGCACTCAGCTGAAAAATTCCACCTTCTCCAGAAGCATATTTGATGAGTATTTTCAAAGCAGTCATTACAGCGGCTGCACCCGATCAGAAATCTTTACCGCTCCAGTCGCTTGTTGACCAACGCGGAATTCACAAAACCGCCTTGCAACTGATTGCCGACGAAGCCGTCAACGCGGGAGTCGAAGAAATTTGCCTCGTGATTTGTCCCGGCTCCCAATCGAATTATGAGAAAGCTGCCGGAGAGCACGCCAGTCGTCTTACGTTTGTCGAACAAGACAACCCTCGAGGGTATGGCGACGCGCTTTTTCGGGCTCGCGATTTCGTCAAGAACGAACCGTTTTTGCATCTCGTTTCAGATCATGTTTACATCAGCGGGATCGATTCAGGTTACGCAAAACAATTGGTGGACGTGGCAACCGCCGAATCGTGTGCGGTTTCGGCGGTCGAGCCAACTCGCGAAAACCTGCTTCCGTTTTTTGGAACCATTGGTGGGATGCGTGTGCCCAACAGTCCAAAGCTTTACGAAGTCAAAACAGTTAAAGAAAAACCAACCCCGACATTGGCTGAGCAGGAATTGATTGTGGCCGGGCTTCGAGCAAGCCACTACCTTTGTCTTTCCGGGATGCATGTTCTCACGCCGACCGTGATGGAGTTGCTTGGTGAGAATATTCAAAATTTGCCATCCGACGCAAAGATCCAATTGTCTTCTGCGTTGGAGTCGTTAAGCGCTCGAGAAAGATATTTGGCAACTGAGATCGACGGAACGCGTTATAACATTGGCGTCAAATACGGCTTGCTGAAATCGCAACTCGCGTTGGCACTTTCGGGTAAAGATCGGGATCAGATTTTGACTGAGCTGCTGGAGTTGGTTGCCGTTGGGCCACAACCAGCTGCAGCGATCTCAAATGGCAAGGCTTCGGGAGGCACTGAGTAATGGCTTCGGTCACACCAAACGCTTCCCCTGACATACTCGCCAATCGCCTGGTTTCGATTATCGAATCTGAGGTCGATGCCGTTCGCAATCAATCGCTTGATGAGATTTGCGCGGGGTCGAATTTTGAAGAATTGATGGCCGACACTGATGCGCTTGATCAGTATTGGCGACAGACTGAAAATCTCTATCACCGTGTTCGCGCTTTGTTTTTTCTCGCAGCGATCCATCGATATCATTTACCAAATTTCTTTGACCATCAGGCTTCCGCAAAAATCCCGTTTGGAAGCTATCAACATCTGCTAGGCCGACGTTTTGTCGAAGCGATTGATTCGTTGTTGGAGGCTCAAGACCAAATAGGCGCCAGCGATGCGCTTTCCAGTGCCCTGGCCGAATCGTATCACGATCTCGCGTTTCAAACACTTGCCGATCAGGTGCGAAAAAGCGTGCGCACGGTTCGCGGCAATCAATGGATGTTTCGGACAGGCCATCCGAGCGATCATCCGCTTCGTTTTCGTAGCGAGTTGTTGCAATCCGACACCGACAGCCCATCGTTTCCGATTTTGTCCGAGACGACTGCGGTGCGGATGGATTTTTCACATAGCGGTTGGAGTGATATCTTTTTTCTAGGTATGGATTATCCTGCTGGCGCACGCGTTATCAACGCTTCTATTAATCTGGGCGTGCTTGGTCGTGATGATCAAACGCGGCCGCCGATTGAATGTTACTTGCGCGTGATTGATAAACCCGTATTGCGATTGGTCAGCGTCGATCTAAAGGCTTCGGCTGAAATCGAAACGATGGCGGAAGTGTTTGACTTTGCCCGCGACTATTTGGGTTTGCTGAAGGCCGCTGTAATTGCAGCCGGTATCGTGCCACCAGGAATGGAAGGCTGCGGGCAAGACATGAAGATGTTGCTCGAACGATTGGTCGGACCTGGACTGGGGCTGGAGATTGTCAGCAAAGTCAACGACATTCCCAAAGGTTCACGACTAGCCGTTTCGACGAACTTGCTGGGCTCATTGATTTCGCTTTGTATGAGAGCCACCGGGCAGGTTTCAAGTTTACAAGGCGCGTTAAACGAAGCCGATCGGCGGATCATTGCCGCGCGTGCGATTCTCGGTGAGTGGATCGGCGGATCAGGTGGCGGTTGGCAAGACTCGGGCGGAGTTTGGCCGGGCATCAAAGTCATCCAGGGAGCCGAAGCCACAAAAGGCGATCCAGAGTTTGGGATCAGTCGCGGCCGACTATTGCCTCAGCATTCCGTTTTTACTGATCAGGAAGTCACTGCTGAGACGCGTCAAAAACTTCAAAACAGCCTCGTGCTCGTGCATGGTGGTATGGCTCAAAACGTGGGGCCGATTTTGGAGATGGTGACCGAGAAATATTTACTGCGGTCACCCGTCGAGTGGGAGGCGCGTCAGGAAGCAATCGAAATTCTCGACGAGATCACAAAGGCACTTAAGGCGGGTGACATCCAAGCCGTTGGTGCGGCGACGAATCGAAACTTTTTCGGTCCACTGCAGAAAATTATCCCTTGGTGTACCAACCTGTTTACCAATTCGATGGTCGATCAATGCCGCGAAAAATACGGCGACAAATTCTGGGGCTTTTGGATGCTCGGCGGAATGGCTGGCGGCGGAATGGGTTTCATTTTTGATCCGGCCGTGAAACCTGAAGCTCAAGCATGGCTGCAAACCGCGATGACGCAAACCAAACGCGAATTGGAAACGCGATTGCCGTTTGCGATGGATCCCGTTGTTTACAATTTTGAAATTAATGACCGTGGGACTTGGGGAGAATTGCAAGACAAAAGCACGGCGCGAATGCCAAACGAATATTATGCGCTAATGATCCCGAACTGGTTGAAACTTCCTCCACGCGAGCTGTCGGCACTTTCTCGATACGAAATGGAGTTGCTTGGGAGTGAGTATCGTAGCGACGGACACTCGATGGCGTTTCAAAAGATCGTTGAAGGGATTTTGCCGGGTCGAAAATCTGAGTCGGGAACGACTGAGACTTTGAATGAGGTCCTGACTCGGATCGGTTTCGATCGCGATCAACATGAGCAAGTCCGGTCAGACGTGAAATCGGGACGATACGGTTTGTTGCAAAACCGGCTGCCGCTCAGCACTTCGATTACTGATGTGGAGCCGTCAGACGTGGTTGACGCCCGTGATGGGCTTGGTGATGATTTTCGCAAAGTGGGTGAGCAGGCACTTCGCGACGGAAAAATTGCCGTTGTGACTTTGTCGGCAGGTGTTGGTAGTCGTTGGACTGAAGGTGCTGGCGTTGTCAAAGGGCTTCATCCGTTTTGTCAGCTTTCGGGAAAGCATCGCAGCTTCATTGAAGTGCATCTCGCCAAAAGCAAAAAAGTCGGCGGCGAATTTGGCAAGCCATTTCCGCACATTATCACGACCGGTTACATGACCAATGATGCGATCTCGGATCATTTGAATGCGGCTAACCATTATGACTATCCTGGCAAAGTGGTGATTTCACCGGGGCGTTACATTGGATTGCGAACGGTGCCAATGATTCGTGATTTGCAGTTTCAGTGGGAGGAAATGCCGCAGCAAATGCTTGACGAGCAGCAGCAGAAAATGCGGGACAGTTTGCGTACTGCGTTATTAGGTTGGGCTCGTCAATCCGGCGAGGGGTCGGACTATCGTGACAACACACCGATGCAGTGTTTGCATCCAGTTGGTCATTGGTACGAAATTCCAAACATGTTGCGCAACGGCGTGTTGAAGCAGTTGCTCGATGAGCAGCCATCGCTCCAGTATCTTATGTTGCACAACGTTGACACGTTGGGAGCCAACGTTGATCCTTCGCTTTTGGGTTTGCATATCTCTTCAGAAAAATGTTTGTCGTTCGAAGTCATCTCTCGACGCCTCGAGGATCGCGGAGGCGGATTGGCTCGCGTGAACGGGCAGCCTCGTTTACTTGAAGGCCTTTCGATGCCTCGTGAAGAAGACGAGTTTAAGCTTTCGTATTACAACTCGATGACGACTTGGATTGATATTGACCAGTTGCTAACTGTGTTCGGGATTAATCGCGAAGAGCTTGGTGATGGTGACAAAGTCGACGAAGCGATACGGCAGGTTGGCCAGCGGATGCCGACTTATATAACAATCAAAGATGTGAAAAAGCGATGGGGCCACGGTCAGGAAGATGTGTTCCCGGTTTCGCAGTTCGAGAAACTGTGGAGCGACATGTCTGGATTGGCTGAAGTGACAACGAACTTTTTCGTCGTACCGAAACCACGGGGCCAGCAGTTGAAAGAGCAAGCTCAATTGGATGCCTGGCTGCGCGACGGAACGGCTGATTACGTGAATCAGCTTTGCAGTTGGGACTAGTGGTTCTT
>CAYZGP010000016.1:25458-49107 GCA_964478065.1 uncultured Pirellulaceae bacterium | reverse complement strand
TAGCGCCATGACCGCGGATTGCTGAGGCACGGCAAGAGAAAATTAGTTTTGAAAGAAAAAAGTCCGCCAATGGAAATTCCAATGGCGGACTTTGGTTTTGCAATTAAGACGCAATAAATGGGCGAATGGCGATTTACTCTTCGCCTAAATCTCCCGCACGAATGATCATCAGTTTTGATGGATCAATGTGCTTCTTGAACGCCGCGTGGATCTGTTCTGGAGTTAGATCTGCGACTTTCTTTTCACGTTTAGCTGTGAATGCAAAATCTCTTTCGAGATTCAGGTTCGAAATCACTTGGCCGGCAATAGCTCGATCCGATGATCGCGAAACCTTTCGGCTGTCTAACCAACCTTGCTTCGCACTGGCGACTTCTTCAGCGGTTGGGCCGTCAGCAAGATATTTTGCAAGTTCTTCAGCGGCAGCTTTTTCGACGGCGTCCATGTTCTCAGGATTCAACGAAGCGCTAATCGAAAATCGAGCGTCATTGCCTTTGGTAGGAATCGCGATTGAAGAAGTCGCTCCATAAGAAAGCCCTTCTTTACCGCGGATTCGATTGCCGATTCGTGACGACAGCGTGCTGCCACCAAGAATGTAGTTGCCCAACACGAGTGCTTCGTAGTCTTCGTCTTGATCATTCATCGGGAACGACAAAGACGCAGAAAACTGTGCGTTGGCCATGTCTGGCGTGTTGATCGTTTTCTTCATGCCTTTCAAATCCGATTTGACTTCACGAACAATCTGTCGATATTCGACATCAGTGTTCCAGTCGGCTTGGATTTTTGACAAAGCTTCCATCACAGGGATTGGATCAAAATCACCAACGATAGCCACTTCTCCTGTCGCAGCGCCGATCTGTTTGGCGTAAACGTCTTTGACATCATCCAAGGTTACGTTTTCAATCCGCTCGATCGTTTCTTCTATCGTCGGTACGTAGCGGATGTCGTCTTTGTCGTATGGCGAAAGTGCACGGGACAGTTCCATGCGAGCTTTCATGCCTGGGTCAGTCGACATACGCTTCATCCCCATCGAACTTCGCATTTTGCTTTGCTCGAAAACTTCTTCCGGAAAAGCTGGTTCGCGAAGGATCTCGCCAAGCAATTCTATCGCCGGAACAAGCGAGCTTCGTTTGGCTGTGATTGAGAAAGTCAGACTGCCTGCTCCGCCACGACCACCGCCGCCTCTGCCGCGACGTCCACGCCGCCCGCCACCGCCGCCTCCAATCACAACACCCAGTTCGGCCATACGGGCGCGAAGGGCTTGGCGATCCATCGTTTTAGTTCCGGCCATCAACATGCCGGAGACCATTCCCGCAGCAGTCGTTTTTCCTTTCAAAGATTCTTCGTTTCCGTACTTAAGCGAAATGGTCATGTTGACGGTTTCACCTCGATTTTTCTTTTTCAACAACGCGACTTTTAATCCGTTTGCGTTGAGGTTCTGGATTCGCTCATCCAAGGTTTCTGGATTGGGATCAAACGCTTCGCCGGACGCAATTGCGACACCGCCTTTGTAATCTTTCACCAACGCGGCGATGGATGGAACGATAGGAATCTCCATTCGTTTTGGTTCTGCTGTTGGCAAAAACATGCCGATCGTTCGATTGTGTGGCGGGAAGTAAGTCGCTGCCACACGCTGAACGTCTTCCAATGTGACGGCCTGAATTCGGTCGCGTTGTAAGAATAACAAGCGCCAATCACCTAACGATGCCGCACCACTAAGGGCTTGTGACATGCGTGAAGCACTATTCATCAACCGTTCGCTACGAAGCTCATATTGCTTTTTGGCTCGGTCAATTGCCGCTTGTGAAAATTTTTGTTTTCCAAGAGTGTCAATTGTTTCGATAAAAACCTTTTTGGACTCTTCAAATTTGCCGTCAGATGGTGACAACGAAAAACTGAACAATCCCGGGTCGTGTGCACTGTCGGCTCGGCCAGATGCGCTGGTCGCAAGTTTCGACTCGACGAGAACTTGTTCCAGCAATCCGACTTTGTCTTCAGAAATGATTGAACCCAGGATCGAAAGCGGTGCCCAGTCTTTATGGGAAGCCGATGGCATATGGTAAACGGCCGACAAAGATGGAACTTCTCCAACGCGATTAAGTGTTACCACGCGTTCGCCGTCTTGGGCAGGTTCCTCAGTGTATGTTTTTGGCAACTCTCGCTTCGGTTTTGGAATCGCTCCAAGATGTTTTTGAACAAGCGCCAATGCCTTCTTTGTTTCGAAACGACCCGTGATGACCATGACCACGTTATCAGGCTGGTAATACTTTCGATAGAATTCGCGCAAGTTATCTATTGGAACTCGCTCAATGTCGCTGCGGTTTCCGATCGTTGATTTTCCATAATTGTGCCACTCATAGGCAGCCGCTCTCACGCGCTCGCCCAATACGCGTTGTGGTGAGTTTTCACCGCGTTCAAATTCATTTCGCACGACACTGAACTCAGACATAAGGTCTTCGTGTTTGACGTAGCTATCAACCAAACGCGACGCCTCAAGATGAATTGCAAATTCCAGATTTTTGTCATTTGCAGGAAGCGTTTCGAAGTAATTGGTTCGATCGCGATTGGTCGTACCATTGAATGAAGCTCCGTGAGCGCGAAGTGCACCTGGGACATCCGGAAACGCTGGTGTTCCCTTGAAAACCATATGCTCGAGCAAGTGGGCCATTCCCGCTTCGCCGTAACCTTCATGCCGAGAGCCGACCAAGACCGTCATGTTGACAGTCACCGTGGCTTCAGAATTTTCCGGAAACAAGACGACACGCGCACCGTTGTCCAATTGATACTCAGTTACGCCTTCGACACTGGTGACTTTTTTAATATCACCCTCTTGAGCGCTGGCTGTCACCCCCAGCATGCAAGAGAAAATACAAACGACAATCAATGACACCGTTTCCGACATGGTCAGCTCCTAATTGAGAACAAAATACCGCGTCATCTTAACGCTGCAACAAACGGTTCTCAACTAAGGGATTGCATCAAAATCAGATCCAATCTGAGCGGACGGCTATTCGTTTGCGAGGAGATTCACGATCCGACAAGCATTACCCTTACTGGCGGCGTTCTTTTTCTCGATGATGCGGATTTTGATTACATGTTTGGTGGCTTCCAGTTCGCTTTCCAAAACGTAGACCCAAGGGATATGAAGCCCGCGGCTCCAGCGCGTGAAGAGGTCTTGCTCTATCCACGGTCCATCATCGATCGAGTAAGTGATCGTTCCTGCGTCAGGGCCACATGTTGTAAAAAGCCCAACCGCACGACCAGTGAACTCAAGCGAGAATTCTTCTCCAGGAGTATCGCCAACCAACATTGGAACACCGTGAAAACCCGGCCTGACGTTACCGCCAACTCCGTTTGCACGAGGATCGCAATTGTCGATGACTTGGAATCCTTTGAGATTGGCTGCCTTTTCCAGTGCAACCATTTTGGCTTTGTCATAGCTGAATTTATCAAGCGGAGGGGGTAGCTCTGTTTTGGAATGATCTGTTCCGGCCAGCGTTTCGCCATCGCCGTCTTCTTTGTTGGAATCATGAGGCATTTGCGATGCCAACAATCGACGAATCGTTGAAGCGTAAACGCGATGCCCCATTGGCGAAGGGTGACAATTCTTGAAATCATTTTTCCAATCGAATTGCCCTGCTGTAATTCGATCATGAACTTCTTTTGCCAGATTGATCGTCGAAACGTTGTAGTGCGCGGCGACTTTTTCGTGGTTCTGAATCACCATGGGCGTTTTGCCAGACTTGTAATCCGCAATATGTTTGGGATCGACAAAGTGCATCATGACAATGCCCATTTTTGGATCGGCTGTTCTGGCGTGGCGAATGATGCCTTCCATGCCACGAATCACTTCTGTCGTACTACGCCGGTTGTGTAGATCGTTCACAGCGGCTTCCTCGAAAAGCAAATCCACTTTACCCTTTGAAAGAACATCTCGAACCAATCGAAAGGCACCGGGGGTAGTGCCAGTCGAAGAAATTCCTGCATCGATGAATTCGAATTTCGTTTCTGGGTATCTTGCTTGAAGGTATTTTGCCGTTTGGTCGCGCCAGCCGTTCTGCATCGTTGTGATTGAACCGCCAAGGAACACAACTCGCCCTGTTTTCTCGGTCTCAAATTTGTTCATGCAATCAATAAGCGGGCCACGCGTTTGAAAATGATCTTTGCTGGAAGGATTTGCGTGGGCATGCGACTCAATAAAATCTGCAACTCGCAGCGGATTGGGATGCGTGAAGTGATGCCCACCCGATTTCTTAGTTCCTTTCTCAACACGCATGACATCGATGGTGCCGCCAAGTTTTGTATAGGTTTCAGCCAGCGGGAGTGTGTTCTCCGTGGGCGGGACGATGACGTCGTTCATGGAAATGATGTGAAGAATAGGGATCTTGGCAGCGGCAATCGGCTCCAAGCTATGAAGCGGAATGTCTAGAAACGTTTTAGCTGTCTCTTCGGTCAGACCATGTTCTTTCAAGCACCGCTCCCACGTCGCCGCACTACCCCTGCCCTGCCCTTTGCCTCCCGGCCAACTATTGATGTCGCAAACTGGCGTGTCGCAATAGATGCACGCCACACGGTCTGGCCATTTGGATGCGAATCGATATACGAATAATCCACCGCGGCTCACGCCTTCAAGAGCACACTTTTTTGCAAGTCCGCGCTGGGTCACGTAATCGTAAAACGCGGTCCAATGGTTTAACGCTTTGGTGCTGCCAAGCATTCCGTCAGTGTTAATTCGCGCGATATGAAATCCGCGTTCCAATAGAATCAGGTCTGCTTTGATGTGAAAGTTAGGAAATCGAGCTCGCCAAACCCAAGGGTTGCCAGGTGCCGCATGTTTTGGCCGAACGACATAAGCCGGTTTGCCGTCGATTTCAAAATCAAACCTCTCAAATCCTTTCCAGTCAGATTTCTCGCCAGACCAAACTGGCAGAGATTTCGCCAAAACGGATTCTTTTTGAGTTGATTGGGCAAGGCTTTGATTTTCGGCCAACAGGCAATTCAAAGTGACTAAGCCAACCAAAATTAAAACAATATGTTTTGTGCGATTTGTCATGTCGTCCTGTTGGGCGGTCGCGTTTAAAGGCAATAGTGTTAAATGAAGAGTTTACTTGCAACTGGATTTGCCACAATTACGTTGCCCGTATTTTCTGGCTCGTTGAAATTTTGGCGTGGTGGTCGCTCATTTCAAATCGCAAACATTACCTTGAGCCGTTTGGGGATAGCCACGGTTTAATCGCGCATCGTAAACCATGGCGATACGCGATAGCGTTAGAAAATGGTCCCCAATGAAATGGACTCACTGAAACGCCGAATAGGGCTACATTAAATTAAGAAGCAGCCTTCATCATCATGTTGGGTACTTCGAATCCTTTACGGAATTCGCGAGACATCATATCGTTGGCTTTGTCATGGTTGGTGACCGATTCGGTGGCCACGTCGAATTTCAAATCGGCTCCCAAGGTCAACGCAGCACCTTGTTCAACATCGACTTCATTGGCTTTTAAATGCTCAATCATGCGAGTCAGGGAGTCTTTGAAGATATCGCTTTCCTTATCTAACGCACCTTGGATGTCGTCAACGGAAGTGTTTTTGCCAAGCTGATGTGACACCCCGCCGGTATGACAAAGTGCGCTTGAAAGATGGCCTTCCAAAACGGGACCGTTGAGTTTTGACTGATCGCCGGCTCGAACAGCATCAAGGAAGTTCGCATAGTGGTTGCCGCCACCATTCCATTTCATGATCTCATTGTCTTCGTTGTCGAATGCTTTTGCTGATGAGTAACTCGGAATTACGACATAGCCTTTTTCACATTGGACGATGACGCCGATTCGCGAGCCGCGATAGTTGTCCATGTTGCTCCCCCAGCCGTTATCTTGAAATTTTTTGGCCTTGGGTAATCCGCGCGTCTCAAAGATCAACGGAGCGTCCGGATAATCATGAATGACGGTTTGAGTGTTGGGCGTATCGCCACCGTCTTCGTAGCCCAAACGTCCACCGATGCTGATGACGCGTGGCGAGATTGTGTTGTAGCCAAGGAACCAACGGGCGATATCCATTTGATGAATGCCTTGGTTGCCCATGTCGCCGTTTCCAGTGTTGAAATCCCAATGCCAATCGTAATGAAGCCGAGGACGAAACAACGATCGTTTTTCGGCTGGGCCACACCATAAGTCGTAATCGATGTGTTTGGGGATCGAGAGTGGAGTTTCAAGTTTGCCGATGCTCTTGCGGGGTTTGTAACAGGTGCCTATCGCGTACTTGATCTTTCCAAGGTTGCCTTCCTGGACGTACTTCACTGCGGCTTGGAGACTCGGGCTGGAACGAGACTGGGTGCCACATTGCATGATTTTGCCCGTTTTCTTTTGGGCTTCGGAAAGCTGACGACCTTCCCACACATTGTGCGAAACGGGTTTCTCAACATAGACGTGTTTGCCTGCCAATACGGCACGGATACCCATGATGGAGTGTTGATGATTTGGGGTGGCGATTGAAACCGCATCGATGGCTTTACTTTCTAAGAGCTTTCGATAGTCGGTGAATTTTTCGACGTCTTTTCCATCTGCGCATTTGCCGAGAACATTCGAATCACAATCGCAATAGGCAACTACGTTTTCACCAAGCCCACCGATATGACTTTTGCCGCGGCTGTTAAGTCCGATCACGCCGCAACGAATTTTTTCGTTGGAGCCTATGACTCGTCCGTACGAAATGGGAGAAAGTGAGACAGCCGTGCCAGCCACTACCGATGATTTAAGAAAACTACGACGATTGAAAGGCATTTATAAACTCCAAGGAACGTTCGGAAGTATGCGGGCAAGTTTGATTTGTTTACTAACAGGAAAATGAGTTACCAAAGTCACCGCGTTCGGTTGAAAACAAAACTGCGCGAACTAAGCGACGGATTCAGCAAAGCGGGTTATTTTTTTGAGTTTGATTTTTCTGATTCAAGCGCTTCCTTGGCTCTGCTCAGCGAATTTGCTTCTTTGTCGAGGCCATGCTTTTCGCAAAAAGCGATTAGTTTTTTGTAACGCTCGATCGGATTGGCTCCGGTTGCGTAAAGGATTTTTGCGTGACATTGAGGGCACAGCATCAGTGGTTGGGTGTCCGATTCCGGCAGGCTGTTACTGCCTTGCATGTTGCATTGATAACGGATGCAGTGCTGCATCGAAAACATGTGACCAGTTTCGTGTGTTGCAACTTTGATGGTCCGGCGAAGGCATGTTTTAAATTCCTCGTCACCAGCACTTGGGTCGCCGTTGCGATAAATCGACCAGACGCCAACACGATCTCGGAACGAGGCATAACCAAACACAAAATTCCAACGATCACCTGGCCAAAGATCCGAAGACGTGAATGCGATCGTGGCAAATGCGTCCGCCGGTAGCGAAGGGATAAGAACTTTTTCGAGGATATGCGAAGTCAGTAATTGGTGGTCACCCCAAGTTGGATGGACGCGTTTCGCGGAGGCCGGAATGATCGATTCAGATTTTGTCTCCAGCGTTTTGACTTCGCAATTGAAGTACAGTGAAAGGTATTCGGCGCTGAGTGTGACGAGTTCTTTTTGCTTGTCCGTAAATTCGCCGATCGGCTGCACGTAAAGTTTGTTCCTGGCGGCCGACAAAACGTTGGGGCGGATTCGAACGTATTGGGCGAACGTTTGCCCACGTTCTTTGTGGTTGTCAAGCCATTCACCTTCTTTCGGTTTGCCCAGTTTCGTGTGAAGTGGGGCTAGTCGTTTGATCGTTTTCTTGATCGCGTTAGTTGAGGGCCGCGGCTGTTGTTGAATTGCGAATGTTGTGATGGCGCACAGAAGAAAAAGCGAGAGTGCCGTGGTTGCGAGAATAAATGTTCGACGTTGAGTCATTGTGGTTCCTTGGATTGCCCTGACCTATGTTAGCTGATTTCAGGTTAGGAGCCAAATTTTGGTTCTCTTGGTGGGGTTGGTGTGACGTGAGGTTGGCCTTCAGCCAACGGGCGTTGCATGGCCAGAGTTCCTGGGGCCAGGTTAAGGTGAAAATAGGCCCTTAGCCAAGACGCGCGTCTGGATAAGGATGTGCCGTTTGTTGGATGCAGCCGGCCAAAGATTTTGAAGTCACCCGTTGGCCAACTATGTTCTTTTTTGATCGCGCAGGCAAAATGCGAGTCGCAGGGGCGCATCGCATTCGGCTGAGCAATTCGATCGAGAAACTGTTAGAGAAATAGCTAAATTCTGAGCGGCAGCTTTATAGGAAACAAGCGCTGTTTCGAAAGACTGGCGAATCGAATTCTTGTAACCGAAGGGATTACCTGGTTTGCGACGCCGAGTTCGTGGGCTTCAACGACAATTGAATTTTGCTTCCTTCGATCTCCCATTCCAAATCGATGGGTTCAAACTCGGGTGGGTTGCCTTCGATTTGAATTACTTTCCGTTTTGTGAGGGTGGTGTCACGCTTCCATCCATCATTGCAGTCTTCCCAGGCACGATCGGTTGAAACGTCCAGTTCATAGATCCCGCCTACCACGTTCTTGAACACGAATTCCGATTTCCACTGATCGCCGACCGCTTCGAATTTATCTGCGTCAAGTTCGATTGTTTCGCTGAAGTCAAAATTGAAATTTTCATTCTCTCGAAAAGAAACGAACGGCGAATGGTGCATGTTGTTGAAGCGAATAAGGAGACTTGATCCTTCCGCCGGCTTTTCCGAGCACACCAGTTCTCCAATCAAATTCAGTTTTTCGGTGGAATCAAAAAGCACGGTTGACGCTGATGCCGAATTCAGATCGACAACCACACGAGCAAGATCATTGCCCATCTGATGAATGGAAACTAACCACTTGCCAGATGTCAAATTTGGGAATCGGGTCTCGCCCGTCGCTTGAACCACTCGAGATTCAGTGGCAGGATGCGTTGCTGAGCGTATGTGCAATCTCAAAGGTGCAACTACGTCGTCGACTTCTTTTAATTCGCACTGCACGATTAATTCAGCTGGCTTTGGCAGTTGAATCTCAACTCCATTGATATCTTTTGACCCGATCGGACCGTCGAGCTTCAACCACGCTCCGTTGACAGGGGCATTTTGAACCACCAGAACGACGCCTTCTCCCATGCGCCTTCCGTCGTCACATTGGATCAATGGCAACTCAAATTCTCCATTGTCGTTGGTCAGGCAACGACCTTGACCAGCTGAATTCCAACCTTCTTCAGGAGTCGAACACCCATATCGCAGAATGTTATTTTCTGTGACAACCCAAGCGCCAGAAACAGGTTCGCCAAGATGGTCAACAACACGCCCACGAATCAATCGGTAGTTCGGTGTTTTGGGAAATGAGCTTTCAAGCTCCTCAAGGCTCAGCAGATTTTTTGCGTCGTCGACGGTTTGCCACGAAAGACCTATCCACGTTGAGATGTGTTTTTCAGGATGAAGGGTGACGTTCACGCTTAGGGAATCGTCTACCATCGGGATCGCTAATGTCGTTGCATGATCAGCGCTTAAACCAGACTTGGCCAACTCACGCAACACAACTTCAAAAGTTGCATACCCAAGCTGATGGTGAAGGTTGATTTGATTTTCATAGCTGTCGGGATAAGCCGAAAACTGCCCGCTGGAGCCCCATCGCGCCGAGTTATAACCCTGGCGTATCGCTGTGATCAACATGCGGTTAAAGATTCTCCGTTGCTCAGACTGTTCATTCCACCATTGGGATGCGTCAGAGGATGAATCGGACGGATCGCGTGACGATTCGCTTGGCCCTTTATCGATAAACAACTCTACAACGGTACCGTCTTCGAATTCCTGCTGTAGAAGTGGTCCAAAACCCCGATCAGAATGCGAGACGTTGTAGAGGCTGATTGTTTTCGCGTCATTCCAGCCAGCTTTGCCTGCAGTCTTTAAGAGGCGGCGAAACCAGACTTTTACATTGCGGTTCCATATAGCCGAAACATCTATCGACGTTTCGAAGACTCCGTGAGCGTCGAATTCCAGTGACGAAAGATCACGCGTCCAGGTAAAAGCACGTAAGCTCCATAGCGACATCGGGTCAGCATAAAGTTCGAGAGACAATTCGCCCGACTCGGACTGCTGTTCCATTGTCATTTTGCCGTGACGGACCCTTACTCGTAGATAACGGGAAGGGGTTTCTTTCGGTTCCAAATGGATCTGAGTCGTTTTGCTTCCCTGAACTTCAACCGACTTGCTGATCAACTGCTCCCGCGAGTCGGTAGCACCAACGCCAACTTGATACTCGCCTTCTGCGAGTCCCGTTACATGGAGTTCACCCTGGAGTCCGATGTCTTCGCGGTGATAATGATCCTGTTTAAAAATGCCGATCTGCAAGTATTCGCAGTCAGCAAAAATCGCTTCCGTAAAGTCATAAGAGATTTTCAGCGATCCCGGTTCAGGGAGATGGAGATTGACCTCTTCTGGGTTGGCTTCAATGTCAGAAGGCTCGAATTCAGACTTGAGCCAATTGACGATCGAAGGTGCTTTGTAGACAACGACGACTTCTTTCAAATCCAAAAATCCAGGCATTAGTTCCACGTTGAGTTCATATTTCCCGTTCTCGTCCGAGAATACGACTTGGCTGGCCAAGCCTCCGGGCTCGACTTCTTCGATCATGGACTTGGGCCAGTTGCTTTTGCGATCAGCGAGTCGAACTCCGGCAACGGGATCGCCTTTATGGTCGAGTACCTTGCCGCGAATCGTGATGCGTTTTCGCTTTGGGTCTTCAAAAGACACTTCGCCGGAATAATACGCTTTCAGAATTCTGTCTCTCTCCGCTTCGTCAACGCCGTCAATGACTTCGGCATGGAGATGCGGAAACAGGTCTCGTTGTTCAAGTCGGATTCGGACTGTCAGTGTTTTGAATTCAAGCGGAACCTTGAAATTGATTTCCAGATCGTCATAAAGCGGCCAGTTTTCTTTGAGGTCGAGCAATACCGATCGGAATTCATCAAGCGAGGGCGACGTCATCTCGTAGTTTGTGGTTCCATCGGATTTCATTGCGAAGAGGTCGCCAGTTTCTCCATTCCAATGGAAAGCCGGATGATCTTCTCGGGAAATGAGAAGACAGTACATCGCCAGCATTTTGCGCGGCGTTGGTACATCGCTCCACCATTGATCGGCGGTGACGGTTACATTCGTGTTCATGGGAATTTTGCAGTTGAAGAAAAGAATAAATGAATCAACGTGCAAATTATAGAATTGTGAATCAATCTGATTCATCGCAATGCGATTTGATGCGTAGCATGGCATCAAAGTTCACCGATTGCGACAAAGACACTTCCTTGTTTCAAAATCGGGAAGGGCAAAAAAGGAGCCGAGCAATGTGATGACCGAATTGGCTTTCCTATGTTTGGTATCCAGCTTCGAATCGCCCTTGTGGTACGTTCGAGAATCCGGGGCTATCAGTCGAACTGTTGGACAGCGATGGTACTTTTTGCAGATCCTCAAGCCAAAGGTTTGTCTTCGTTCAGCACGAACATGTCGTGTAATTTTAAAACGGAATTTACACGGGGATGCATTTTGTTTGATCCAAATTCGCCGACCAGTGAGCAAGTTGCGAAATTTGATGCGACCAAGTTGTAACGCTTTTCCCACTCGCGATATTGCTGTTCTTTTTCCGATGATGAAAATGGAAAACGGATTAGTGGTCTATCAACACCACACCGCCATGCCTTTGGTGTCAGTCGAGCCCGATAGCAATCTTGGGACTTACACAGGCTTACGTATAGTTTGTCTGAGCCCAGTTGCTTCAGCAATTCGATTGATTTGGATTCTGAAGCGGGCACTGTTTGGTTGGTCAATGCGACTCGATAGCCCCTTAAAGTTCGATAGACACGTAATCCCATTTGTGAATCAGCTTTGACCAGTTGCTCAATCTTTTCAATCAACTGACTTTCGAAATCTGGTTTTTCAGTCGGCTTAATTCCCAACAGGCGATTAATCCATAAGAACAGTGGAATGGGTTTTCTGACAACGGGTTTGTCGATATCAGCGAAAAAGACGTTTGTTGTATTTAAGATTAGGCACCCATACGAGTTCCTGGAAATGACCGCGTACGTTTCGTCGTTTTCAGATAGCTGTTCGATCGTCTCTTCGCGTATCGGTCGTTTGCTGTTTGTCACGTAGTAGCCGTTTTCAAACCGACTTGGTGCTTCCCAGTACCGTGCATTCTTTTTCGCGCGTTCCTCCGCCATCCGAAAAGCGTCTTCTGCGCTGGAGTTGGAATAGCCGGTTGCCGATCGAAAAACTTCTTTGCCGTCAGGGGCAATCGCCTTCGCAACAGCTCGAGACCAGAACCTGTAGAATCGCATCGTCTTTCTCCATTCAATGGGGCAACATGAACCTACATGAAAAAAGCTCGAGCCAAAAGGTTCGAGCTTCAGTAAGACATTCAGCGTTTGTGAAAGCAGACAACTGGGCACTTACGCTTTACGCGTGGTTCATTCCGTTGATGGCCGGTTTGTTTGCCGCACACTTTTCCAACGTTGACAAATTGGCGACGACTTCCCGCTGAGCGTCGACCAAGGTGTAGATGTACTCTGTCAGTGATCCCATTTCTGATTCCTGAATCAGTAGAAGCAACTCGCTTTTGCCTTCGTTGATTGAAAGCTTGAATCGATGTTTGTTGATTTGCTTTGTCATCGCACCAAGATTGACATCCCAGAAAGGTAGCGATTTACGCATGCGTGCGATCGGCGTGTTCTTGATTGGAGCTGCGTTTTTTTTCTTGCCAGCATTTCCTGCGAGAATTTTGAGTGGGGCAAAACGGCTGACAGATTCAAATTTGCGAGCGACATTTGGAGAGATGATGTCCCTCATTGAGTCCTGAAACCGATTGGACTCAATCACAAACTTATCATCAAAAAACTCCATTCCTGTTCTTGCCCGATGTCCTTTTACCCAGGCGCTGGCTTTGGCTGCCAACGTCGGAGGAGCAATCGAAATTTTATACTGCGGGTCGAGTCCGTCGGTCGTGATTTTCAGTTGTTTGACCTGCAACATGGAGGTTCCGGTCCCATCATTTATTTTCGATTGCTCCAGTCCGATCCGGGTCCTCAACCCTTCGTGATCGACGACGATCAGAGGATGCTTCCACGCTCCATTATCTACGTATTGGCCACTCAGGTTTTCGGCTACATCCTTAAGCTGAGCGTTGATCTTTTTTCGTTTGAGAGACTCAAGCCAGAATACGATCGCGAAAAATCCGACGAATGCCATTACGACGGTGGCAACCAATAGAATTATTATCAAGTTCATGGGTTTCTCCCTGCCTGTTTGCGTTATCTCTGCGAAAGCAAGTGCAGCGTGCAGCGTTCCACGGAGCGCTGCCAAAGATGCAATTCGCCGAGTATGCGCGAATATTGGCTACAAAACAAAAGAAACTGGAGATTTTTCCAGAGGGGGAATATGCACCCGTTTTGACAAATGGTTGGGTTTGCCGACGGCAGAATTCATGCGATCGCTGGATTGCGATTACAAGTCGGCAAATTAGCACCAATTGCATCCAGCTGACGATCTCTCGCACCGATGCTGAATCCAGCCCGAAATAAGTTTCCAGGTGAAACTGGCGGCACTGGTTCTGAGTTTTGTTCAATAGGCGACGGCCAGCATGGAACTCACTCAAACGCTATAGAAAAAAACCAGATTCAATCGCACTGATTGTTGACGGTAATGCACCCGCACTCAGTGCACTGCTGCCAAAACAGTTGGACGTCGTCACCCCACATCGTTTCGTCTTCATCGTGCGGTTGGTGAATTGCAATTACCTTTAACGATGGAACACGGATACTGTGCGATTTGGATTCCCATTCAACAACTCGATCAACCTTGGCAGTACAGTCAGGGTTCTCGCAACTATCTGAAGGGTCAGCCTGAACGAATGGATCGCAACCACGGAACCGAACAACCTCTTCGTCAGACCAGTCAAAGTCGGCGAACCTTTCAGGGTGCCAGGTTTCTCGCGCGATTTCGATGGCACGCTGCATTTCCGATTCTGACAGTTGATCAATCCCAAATACTCCTTGGTATTCCAGTGCGGATACTGCGTCTTTGGGGTTGTAATTTCCCAGTTCGAATGAGACTCCGGTTTTTTCGAAATGTGGCGGATAGTTGTCGTATGGAAAGTGTTTGTCGAATTCGAGCGGATTAGGAGCTATGATTTCGATTTCCTGTTCGTTCAAAATGCGATAAATAAATTCACTGCCGTTGGAGCTGTACTGGAATCCATGTACTAGCGGCAGGAACCGAATGTTCGGATGCGAAAACGGAACCAGCGGATCTGTTGTGTCGAGCCAATAGACGACATGACAAGGGTGTTCAGCGTTTACAAAGCTCAGGCCGTATTCCTGGGCCGATCCGCCAAAGTAATGTTGGAACTCTGGCTTGGGCTTTGAGAGTTCGCAAGAAATCGCGATTCGATCATGGTCAAACAGCTCGATTGGCACTGTGTCACTCGTTTCACGTCAGCACGATTTAGTTGTTTAAACATGCCGCGGACAGGATAAACGTGCCGACGGACAGGAATGTCCATCCTACTGATGCGCGAAAGGTTTCAATCATGCAGAAAATACTAACGTGATGGCCACCCGCGGGTGACCACCAAGCGTTAGTTGTTGCCACTTGTTCAATTAGGCCTTCTGCAAGGCTTCTTTCATCTTGCGACGCTCTTCCACAATTTCTTCCTGAATGTTGCGTGGAGCTGGTCGGTAGCCGCGAAGTTCCATTGTGAACGTGGCTTGTCCCTGTGACATGGAGCGAAGGTCGGTTGCGTAACCGAATGTTTCGCTAAGTGGGATTTCACAACAGATCAAAACAGAACCGTCAGGCTTGATGTCGGTCGATTCCATGATTCCACGGCGTGAAGTCAAGTCGCCTACGATCGAACCTTGAGAAGCCTCAGGGCATTCGATTTCGCAGAACATGACAGGCTCAAGGATCTGAGGTTTCGTTTTTGGCATGTACTCACGGAACATACCGCGGGCAGCTGCCTGGAACGCCATCTCAGAACTATCGACGTCGTGATACGAACCATCAGCAAGCATCATTCGCATGCCAACGACTGGGTACTCAGCAAGAACACCTTTGGTGATCGACTGCCGCATGCCTTTTTCAACCGCAGGAATAAACTGCTTTGGAATACGGCCACTGACAATTTTTTCTTCAAACAAGAAGTTATCGACGACTTCTTGATTGTCTTCGTCCTTGGCGAATTCTTCTTCGTCAAACGGTTCGATCCAGCCTTTGATGTGGGCGAACTGACCAGAACCACCGGACTGTTTCTTGTGCTTGTAATCGAATTCGGCTTTGAGCGTCGGCTGTTCACGGTAGCTGACTTTAGGAGCACCGACTTCGACTTCGAGGCCGTACTCACGACGAATTCGCTCGACATAAACTTCGAGGTGAAGTTCACCCATTCCAGAAATGATGACTTCGGCAGTCTCTTCGTCGGTCGCCACACGGAAGGTTGGATCTTCTTTACGGAAGCGTTGTAGAGCTTTACCAAGTTTCTCACTGGCGCCACGATCAGCAGGAGCGACCGCAACGGAGATAACTGGGTCTGGAACAAACATGTTTTCCAATGAGCAGTACTTGGTCGTTTCGCCATAAGTATCACCCGAAGCACAATCGATGCCCATTACGGCCACGATGTCACCGGCAAACGCTTCATCAATTTCTTCACGCTTGTCGGAGTGCATCCGAACGATTCGGCTGAAACGCTCTTTGCGGCTTGTTCGCTGGTTAAAGTACGTGCCGCCTTTTTTCACGGTACCTTGATAGATACGCATGAAGGTAAGCTGGCCAAATGGATCTTCGACGATCTTGAAAGCCATGCCGACAAGTGGCTCTTCTTTTTTCGGTGCCAGTGGGAAATCCTTATCTGGATCGTCCCATTGCTTGGCGGAAATAACACGCTCAAGCGGACAAGGCAGGTATCGAACGATGGCGTCGATCAACGGCTGGACGGCTTTGTTCTTAAACGCAGTTCCCATGAACAACGGCGTAAAGCTTTGAGCTTTGATCGCAGCAGCAGCGGTGGAGTAAATCAAATCCATTGGAACTTCTTCTTCAGAAAGAAGCAGTTCCATCATCTCGTCGCTGTACATTGAAAGACCTTCAAGCAACTCTTGACGATACTTTTTCGCATCGTCCATCATGTCTGCAGGAATTTCTTCGGTGAGGACTGTTTGGCCTTTGTCGCCGTCGTTGCGGTAGGCTTTCATTTCGATCAAGTCGACAACGCCATCAAAATCTTCACCCATTCCGATTGGAATTTGGAACAAGATGACTTCGACGCCGAGCTTCTCACGCATCTGGTCGGCGACTTTGAACGGGTCGGCTCCGGTGCGATCCATTTTGTTGACGAAAGCCAAACGCGGAATGCCGTAGCGTTTCATCTGGCGGTCAACAGTAAGTGACTGGGCTTGAACACCACCAACGGCACAGAGGACCAAAACGGCTCCGTCGAGTACGCGAAGTGATCGCTCAACCTCAACAGTGAAGTCAACGTGACCAGGCGTATCGATCAAGTTAATCGTGTGGTTGTTCCATGAGACTTGGGTGGCAGCACTTGTGATGGTGATACCACGCTCTTTTTCGAGCTCCATGTGGTCCATCGTTGCACCGTCACCGCCACCGCGAACGTCTTCGATTTTGTGAATGCGGCCGCAGTAATAAAGGATTCGCTCACTGAGCGTTGTTTTGCCCGAGTCAATGTGAGCTGAAATTCCGATGTTCCGATAGTTTTTGAGGTTCATCAATGCACCGTCAACAAATTCGATTGTTCAAAAGAGTAAATAATAAGTGGGCGAAAGCCCGCGCTGGGGTGAGGCTACACGCCTCGCGCTCTATGGAAAGGTCCCATTAGAGATCAGCTATACATAAATCCTGTGGTTCGTGTCTAGGTTATTTCTAAAAGTGTAGACGTTGACACAGGTAAAAAATTAGTGTGAATGGTCGAGCAATTCCGTGCAGAGGTTCGGGAGAGATGACCCCGAAAAATGTCGGTTGGTTGGGCAACGATACTTCTTTGCAACACTACAATAAGCGTTTTGTGGACCCTGCAATCACAGGATTCGCTTAAATTTGCAAAAATATCACGTGGCCCGACTATAACTGCAAGTTCGTAATCTTAGTTGATCTCGACTGATCGAAAAGGCCACTTTTTCCTTTTTGCACAAGGAATTGGCGTGAAAAGCCGTTGATGGCTTCAGAGTTATCGCCAACTCTTATAACCGAAGTTAATACGAATGATAAAGCGAAGTAGTTAACGATTGGATCTGCCCTCCAAACGGCTGATTGTCCAGTCGATTTTGAGGCGTCTGTGCGTTGGTTGGAAAGTACTGCGAAACGTCCAGTGGGGCTGGTTGTTTCATAGGCGGGGAGTTGAGGGGAGAAGAATTGCTTAAGCGATGATGCAACACGGGGAGAGATCATTTTGTGAGCGTTTCTTTGAGTTTAGAATCTCAAGTAATTCGTCCAACATGCCCAATCATTGTTTGCTTTGGCCAGATCGAATTTCCAAGACTTCTTTATCCGACTAGAATTAAGAGATCACGATGTGGGCTAAATTTTGTATTCCGTTAGCAGCTTTCGTGGAATAGTTGGGCCAAAGTTGGGCCAAACGCCAACACGAGTCTTGGTGGCTTTCTATTGACAACCACAACCAACCAAAAAACTCACAAGGATTTTTCTGTGACTTTGAAACTAGCCGGGCATCTGTTAGCCAATGTTTCCTTTCTGTGTCTCGCGCTGTTTTCAACGGTCGAACTTTCGGCCCAAGAAAAAGACGACCAAACACCCGATCCACAGTTGCCAGTAATCGAAGCTGCAAGCGACGAAGGCGAAAAGGCGATCGCACAATTCAAATACCCGGACGGTGTGAAGTGCGAGTTGTATGCCGCCGAGCCGGATGTTGCCAACATCGTGGCGATCCACCGTGACTATCAAGGCGGCATGTTCGTCTGCGAAACTTTCCGTCAGGGCAAAGGCGTCGAAGACAATCGCAAGCACGGAAACTGGATGGACGAGGAACTGGCTGCGCAAACGGTTCAAGACCGGATCGACTACATTCGAAAATACATTCCCGATGCTGATAAAGCTTACACCGCGCACGACGATCGGATTCGGCTGTTGAAAGATTCCGATCGAAATGGAAAGCCAGATTCGATTACCATTTTTTCAGACAAGTACAACAAAATGGAAATGGGAACCGGTGCCGGCGTTCTGTCTTATCGTGGCAAAGTCTACTACACGTGCATTCCCGATTTGTTTGAGCTCGAAGACGCCAATAACGATGGCGTGGCGGAAAAACGAAAGTCGCTTCATACCGGCTACGGTGTTCGTTTTGCTTTCCGTGGCCATGACATGCATGGTTTGATCGTTGGACCCGATGGGCGGCTTTATTACAGCATTGGCGATCGGGGATATAATATTTCGCCAACCATGCATGACCCGGCGTCGGGGGCAGTTTTTCGTTGCGATCTCGATGGGAGTAATCTGGAAGTCGTTGCAACCGGTTTGCGAAACCCCCAGGAACTGGCTTTTGATGATTACGGAAACCTATTCACTGGCGACAACAATTCAGACAGTGGCGACATGGCTCGCTGGGTTGAAGTCGTAAACGGCTTGGACGCTGGTTGGCGAATGTACTATCAATACCAAGGCGATCGTGGGCCGTTCAATCGCGAGAAGATCTGGCATCCTTACAACGAAGACACACCAGCCTATATCGTTCCCCCGATCAAAAACTTTGCGGATGGTCCTTCGGGATTGGAATATTATCCTGGAACGGGATTCGGCGACAAATTCAAAGGCCGTTTCTTCTTGTGTGATTTTCGCGGCGTGGCGACAACTAGCGGTGTGCGTTCGTTTCGCAATCAATCTGACGGAGCATATTGGAAATTGGTTGACGATGACAAACCGCTCTGGAATATGCTGGTCACCGATATCGACTTTGGCTCTGACGGCCGGCTGTACGCCGCCGACTGGGTGTTCGGGTGGGAAGGTGAAGCCAAAGGGCGGATCTACGCTTTCTCTGACAAAGAACACGGTGATTCGGATCTTGTAAAGCAAGTTGAGTTGCTTTTGCGTGAAGGTCTGAAAAAGCAAAAGACAGACGCCTTGGTAACGCTACTTGGTCATCCCGATCAACGCGTTCGACAGGAAGCACAATTTGAATTGGTTGACCGTGCGGATTTGTTCACTTTGAAAGGCGTTGCCAACGATGGCGACCAACCGCAAATGGCACGGCTGCACGCGATCTGGGCATTAGGTCAATTGGGCCGCAAAGCACTCGCCGAGAAATCGCCGTTTGATGCTGGAATCCTTACTCCGTTGCTAGCCGATTCCGATCCGCGCGTGGCTGGGCAGGCCGCCAAGGTTTCTGTCGATGTTGGTTACAAAGACGCAGCGAATCTTGCTGCGTTGCTTAAGCACGACGATCTTCGCACTCGTTTCCGCGCCGCGATGGCGTTGCATTCGGTTGGCACCGACGCCGAAGTGCCGGCCGTTGTTGCGATGCTGATCGAAAATGCCGACAAAGATCCAATGCTGCGTCACGGCGGAATAATGGCGCTCAACGGAATCATGGTTCGCAACTCAAGTCCAGATCTCAGTTCGGTTACAAAGCTGGGAGCGCACGAATCAAGAAGCGTCCGTATCGCATTTTGTATTGCAATGCGAAAAATTCTGGCTTCCAAGGCTGGCAATATTTACAAGCATCGAAAACTGGCCAACAAGGCTGTGTCGAGTTTGCTTAAAGACGAAGACGCACAAATCGTGCTGGAGTCTGCACGAATCATCCACGACCTTTTCGTTGAATCGGAAATGGAAGCTTTGGCGGGCTTGATCGGCGAAATTGAAATGGACGGAGCCAGCGACGCTTTGGTGCGACGAATTGTCAGTGCCAATGTTCGAGTAGGTTCGCAAGCGTCTGCCGAAGCGGTTGCGAAGTTTGCAGCCGATCCAAAAAACAATGAAGACCGTCGAGTCGAAGCAATCAAAGCGCTCGGCGATTGGGCTGCTCCGCCGGCACGCGACATGTTGCTGCATGCTTGGCGACCGCTTGATCCGTCAAAACGAAATGTGATCGACGCAAGGAATGCAGTTGCCGGTGCGTTCAGTGGTTTGATCGTCGGGTCCGATGCGATCACAAGTGCCGCGATCACCGCGGCAGGCGATTTGAATCTGACCACGATCACTGCCGAGCTCGAGAAAGTTGCCTTGATGGATACGTCCGAAGAAGAGACACGTGTTGCGGCTTTGTCGAGTCTTGGGAAATTGAAATTTGAAGGCTTGGCCGGTGTCTTGGAGAAAATGGAATCGGGTTTTGATTCACTTCCTGCGAATCTTGCCAGCCAGGTAATCGCGATGGTTGCTGATAAAGATGAAGCCCGCGGAATGGGTTTGATTGAGAAGGCGATGTACAAAGGGAAGCTTGATACGAAACAATCTGCCATTGAAACGTTAGGCAAATTAAAGGGGGAGCAGTCAGCGGGGATGTTGACTTCGTTCTTGAAGCGGATGAGTGCCGACGATTTTGCCAAGGACTTGCGATTGGATGTTGCGACAGCGGCGGCCAACCGAAGTGAGGATTCGATCAAGAAGATGTTAAAGGCTTACGAAGATGGAATGACAAAAGCCGACGATCCCGTTTCGTCTTATATGGATGCTTTGGTCGGTGGCAAGAACGATGTGGGCTCGAAAATCTTTTACGAGAAAACCGAAGTCTCATGTGTCCGTTGCCACAAAATTGACGGGACGGGCGGAGCGGTTGGACCGGAGCTTTCGAGTATTGGGCTTCTACGTGACCGGAAGTATTTGCTTGAGTCGATTGTGCATCCTAACAAAGTGATTGCCGAGGGGTTTTCGCAGGTAAAAGTATTTACCGTTGAGGGTTTGATGCATGTTGGAATTGTGAAGAAGGAAACGGAGGACTTGCTTGTCCTGTTGGATTCCGATGCCAATGAGATTGTGATTTCAAAAGATGACATCGACGATCAAAAGATGGGAAAGTCCTCGATGCCCGATGACTTGATCAAGCAATTGTCAAAGAAGGAAATTCGCGATCTGGTTGAATTTCTATCCAACCGAAAGAGCCCGGTTCCGAAAAAGGCAACCGAGCACGAGTAATGGTTTAGTGCTGCCAGGGATAAGTCGTCTGCAGATTTATTCGAGGGACGCTGCTTGGCCATCGGCGATCCCACTCATCGCACGGAGGACTTCGATTGAGATGTCGTCGGAGACAAATTGGGATGAACCATCAACCATGGCGACCATCGCACCGGCGGGGTGGTTGCTGTTTAGCGTTCGACTGTTCCAGCGATTGGCGTTGTCTTGAGCGGGACGTTGGTTGATCATCTGGTCGATTGACGATCCCGCAAATACGAATTTTAGGTTGGATTTGTCGGTCGATTCAGCGTGTCCAAACGCCCAGCTGTGCCTTAGATAGCGTGGTGATTTTTCGCTGTCGCTTGCCGACGATTCGAATAACGCGATCGTGTTTGAACTTCCATCTCGAGCATCGCCAAATCGTTTCCCATGGGTTCGCCCAAAAACTCCTCGAACGTTGGGATTCAGTGAATCGGCAGAACCAGGTGAAAACATCCCTTGAAGTCCAATGGCTGGATTATTTGCGACTGAAGAATCGGAATAAGTGAATTGATATCCGATCGAATCGGGATCGCGATTTGGGCCAAGCGATGCGACATAGTGCGAGGTGAATTGATGGCCGTCGGGCGATTGATTGGACTTCTCCGCGTTCAATTCTGCAGATATGCAAAGAAAAAGTGGGACTCGTTTTTGCGACAGAGATACCAGCGACGATTCGATATTGCCCGTTGATTTTCGAAAGTCATCGTAGAGGTTGTTTTGATCGATAAAGGGCAGGATTTGAACTAAGAAACTTTCCCCCAATCCATCGGTGGGCGCTGTGGAGCAGCTTGGGAATCGCTGGTTTCCAGATTCGTAAATGTGGCACGCAAGTATGACTTGGCGAATATTGTTCATGCAAGTTGCACGGCGATTGGGCTCTCGGACTCCGCGCTGAATCGGGAGAAAGATCGCCAAAAATATCGCAAGGAAAAGGAGTGCAAAAAGTGCATCGATGAGTCGCATTGAACGTTGCTCCGAGCATTTTGTATATTAAACACTTCCGCAACCTGCTTGTCTGGCTTTGCAAAATTTGCGCTTGCAAAGACATTCCCATTGTGGTGTTTCGGTCCGTTGCGGTTCTTTGAATGGTTAACGTGAAACCGATCGGGCATTCGACAGCATGCTTTCATTTTTTCAATTTTGAAACGATCTTGAAACGATCAATAGCCATTTCGACCCGCAAATTTTCGAGGCTTTTGTTCGCGTGTTAATATTCCCTGATTGAATCAATTGTGTCGGTGGTCCGTGTCGGCAATGCGGTTGCTGCGGTTTTGCACGAAGCGCAAAGCAATGTCGATAACAACACGTATTCAGATGTATACGGGGATTCCTTTCGTGACGAGCGTGTCAACAAAAAGGAATTGGTACTCAGTTACGCCAGCCTACAAACTTGTTACCTCTCCAATCATGCCATCCCTTACTTTTTTCTTTATCCGAGGACCCAGATGAAGTCACCTACTTGGATCGTTTGGTCTTGCTTGTTCGTTATATCGGTTATTCCGTGTTCGGTTTCGCACGGCCAAAGTTTGTGGAGCGAAGCCATGGCATCAACAGGTGCTTTTGTGCCATCGTTTGCTGACACTGACGACGTGTTTAATGTAATTGGTGGCGGAAGGAAAATTCCAACGGCGATCTTTGACAAGAACTGGACGCGGATGATCATGCTTTACGGCGGTTGGGAAGGCAACCGAAGCAGTGGAAGCGATGTTTTCGAAGGCACTGCCGATATCGATTCAGGTGTGTTCGGAATCGACATTGGTCGTCGGCACTCCGACTACCTTCGCTCTTCGATTGATTTCACATATCGGAATGGCGATATTTCCAATGCGACTGCGGCTGACGTGGGTGGCGATTTGGAAATCTACTCTTTGATGAAAAACTTCCATCTCGATTTCCCGACTCGTCCAAGTGGCATTCAGCCTTATGTTGGCTTTGGTGTCGGCGTTGGTTACGCCGATTCGGTCGGCACATTTAATTCGATGCCGGCTTTCATCGAAGGCGAGACCGCGTTCGCTTATCAGGGAATGGCTGGTTTGGCCTATAAATTCAGCGAAGTCAAAGCGTTGTACACCGAGTACCGATTCTTTTCGCTGCAGGACGTGGATTTGGTCTCAGGCGGTAACGTGACTGCAATAGGAAACTACTCAGGTCACAACGTTCTGTTTGGAGTTCGCTTTGGTTTTTAAAAGTTGAATCCACAAAAGCAGCGTCTATGTCTTGGTGGACGCTACTTTCAAATGTCGAAGTCGGATTTCTGTGCGGAAAATTGGAACCGCGAATGAACGCTGATGAACGTGAATTGTTTTGCGTTTTGATTCGCGGATTCCAAGTGTAAGTCGACTTTGAAAACTGAGCTCAGAGCCAGCTCGAAAAATTAAATGCATGCTCAATTAGGAAGGCTGACTATCAGAAGACCAGACCGTCAGTCTTGCGGGCTTCTCGTCCGTGACGGTCAATCAATTCTTCAATCGCGTTTCATCATTCCTTCTGCTGGTACCACACTGAGTCCGGCCCTCGAGCA
>CAYZGP010000016.1:0-25358 GCA_964478065.1 uncultured Pirellulaceae bacterium | reverse complement strand
AATTTAAGTTTGACTAAACGCAGCGGTTGGAATTAGTGCTCCTGTCTGTTGGAGAGCTCCGCGAGGAGGAGCCGTGAAGCGGGGCAGGCCTTAACCGGAGCAGCCCTAAGCGGGGTACTCTTGTGCGAAGCTCTCTCCCCCACAGACTCTTTTATGCGCCCAGTGAGTGCCCTCCGATGGCCGGCCGAACAAGGCCAGATTGACGCTGTGTCGAGGGAGCAGGAGGCTTTTAGATTTGATTTTGGCGATGAGCCCTTGCCGTTTGGATGCGAGTGACGCGAATCTAGTAAGAATGAACCAGAAATCTGTTTTACTTTGTTTTACTTTTTGGGGAGAATGAGCTCGTTCCAGGAATAATCCAAATTCTGGCGATACCTGTACTCGCCATTTGGGTTACTAATATTTAAGCTGGTTTTGCCCGAATTTTTCGGTGGCAGTGCAGATCATATCTTTCTTGAAGGTGCGTCAATATGGATCGTTGTTTAGTTATTTGCTTTACTATTGTTTCGTTAATTGGACTTTCCAATTACTCGTCAGCTGATTGGCCACGTTTTCGTGGACCCAATGGTACGGCGGTTAGTGAATCGGAAGTTCCAACCGAATTCGGTGAAAAGAAAAACATGAAGTGGAAGTTGGAGTTGCCTGGCAAAGGTGTCTCCAGTCCTATTGTCGTTGGTGACAAAGTTTTCGTGACTGCTTATTCAGGTTACGGAGTTGAGCGTGGTGAAGGTACGATCGACGATCTCAAACGACACCTAATTTGCGTTGATCGAAATTCAGGCAAAATCTTATGGAACAAATCGGTTGAATCTAAAGTCAAAGAGGATCCCTACTCAGGGGCCGGTGTTCCTGCACATGGCTACGCAAGCCACACGCCTGTTAGTGATGGCGAACGCGTTTTTGTTTTTTATGGCAAGTCCGGAGTCGTGGCTTACGATCTTGATGGTAAAGAGTTGTGGCAGAAGAGTGTAGGTACAGAATCTGGGCGAATGCGCTGGGGGTCTGCGGCCAGCCCAATCGTGCACGAAGATCTTGTGATCGTGAATGCTTCGGATGAGTCGGAATCACTTGTCGCTTTTGATAAAGCAACGGGCGAGCAAAAATGGAAATCTGAAGCCAGCGGTTACGCCAGTACTTGGGGCACACCTGCACTTGCTCCCGGCAAAGATGGCACCGACGTTGTGTTGGCCGTGCCGGGTGAAGTTTGGGGAATCAACGCTAAGACTGGCAAGATCAGCTGGTACGCTCCAGGCAATCAAGGTGCATCGCACAGTGTTGTCGTTGCCGATGAAGTCGTCTATTCAGTTGGTGGTGGGCGTGGTGGCTCCAGCGGAATTGCAATCAAGCTGGGTGGCAAAGGCGAGATCTCTGACCCAATTTGGGAAAATAAAGCTTCCGGGCGTTTCGCTTCGCCTGTTGTTTATAAAGATCACGTTTATGGAATCTCTAACGGAATCATTACGTGCTATAGCGCCAAAGACGGCAAGAAGGTTTTTGCAAGTCGACTTCCGGCAGCCAGCTCTTCGGGCGGGCAAGGTGGTGGTGGTGGGCGGCGACGTGGTCGAGGTGGTCAAGAATATGCTTCACCTATTATCGCCGGTGGCAAAATCTATTTCACCTCCAGTTCAGGAACCGTTTATGTATTGGCAGCCAAGCCCGAATTTGAGCTTATCGCCAAGAATGATTTGTCTTTTGACACAAGTGGATTTCAAAGTTCACCAGCAGCCGACAATGGCCAGCTATTCTTGCGGTCACACAAGAATCTATACTGTTTCAGTGAGTAGTATCGTAGCTCGATTCAGTTGCATGATCGTTTTTGATCTGTGACGCCATATGACGATCAAGCCATCAGTTGAAAAGCTGATGGCTTTTTTTGTGTCGCGAAAAAGCAGTCTCAATCGCCAAAGTAAGCTAAGCCACAGTAATAAGTCATGGTGCTTAGAGATGGCGTGCGTAAATTGGGAACTTGTTTTGACAAGGGGTGTGGTCGTTAGCGATAATGCGCTGACTCGCCACAAGCTCTTCTTGCTGGCTTCGACTAGGAATCTCTTTTGACCAAGGTTGTATCATGAAAGAGCAGCAACGATTGATCCTCGAAACGTTGGAAACCCGCCAAATGCTCTCAACAGTCGCTTTCACCGCGACGGGGCAAACCGGGCAGGAGAATCTGGTCGTCACGATTGGCGGTCAAGAAATCATCAATGAAGTTGTTTCCAGCCAAGGTGAGAATTTCGTTGTGAATCTGGAGGGCGACGATTCGGTCTCCGATTTGCGAATTCAATTTACTAACGATCTATTCCAATCGAACTTGGATCGCAATCTCACTATCGATCGGTTGTCGATTGACGGTCAAGAGGTTGATTTTTCCAGCACACAGGTTTTTTCGACAGGGACTTGGACGCCCGCTGACTTTGTTCAGCCTGGTTTTGGTCGAGGTAACACGTTGCATGCCAACGGATTTTTTCAGTTCGACCCACCACCAACTTCGACTACGATTCAATTCAATGGCAATCAATGGAATGTGAGCCGTGGGTTTTCTCAAGAGCAGATTTCGATTGACCCTGTCCACAACGAGCTTGTTATAAGCGGAATCGATCGGGAGATATCTATTGCCCGCCAAGTGGATATCGTTCCTGGATCATTTTCAAGACTGACGGTTGATGCGTGGCGAGATCAGATCGCTGGTTCGTTCCAAGGAGCCGCAGCCGGTGCTGGAATCGATCTGTTTGATGCTGCGGGCAACTTTGTCCAGCAGTTTTCGTTTCAGCTGAACGAGAATGCCAATGATCCTTCAGATCGGATTCAGGAATTGGACTTTCAAATTCCCGAGCCTGCGACAACGGCGTATCTGTGGGTTTGGATTGACGGGTTTCCCGCGCAAACCAATATCCCACTCCGCTTGACTGATCTAAGAGTCGAGGAGATTGATACTTCTGTGGATGTTACGCCACCGACGATCACGCTTGTCAGCCAAGTGGAAACCGAGTTCCTGGGCAGAGGTGATGCGTTCTTTACGGTTGAAATCAATGACGAGTTCCCAATCTTCGGACCTGATGATTCGTTACCCAGCCCGACGTTAGAACTGACTGACCCCACAGGCAGGGTTTTTACTCCAGTGCTGGCCGGTGGCGGTGGATTTGGTTTCGATGTCACCTCAACCGAACTTGTCTATCGAATCAATGAAGAGTTTGGGGCGTTTGATGACCTCGTTCTTGGAGAATACGAAGTTCGTCTGGTTGGAGATGAATTGTCCGATGCCGCTGGAAATGTAACCCCACCGCAGTTTGTGGGTGTATTTACATTGGTCTAGCTCCCCAGCAAAAAGGCAGATTGAGAGACAAGCGGCTTATTTTCCTGATACGCAACCGCGAGTTCGTGCGCAAAAGTTGGATTTTGCCATCGGTGGCGAAATGAAAGTGTTGGATTTTTCAGAGAAGTAGAAACGCAGATGCGCTGAGAACTCAGAGTCCTGCCTGCACTCCTCTGCGCTCTCTGTTTCTCCGCGTTTCAAAATCTTCCAACCGAACATCGCTAAGACTCACGCCGAAATATCTACTCGCCCGTCAACAAGTGACTGTTCAGACCGGGGCTTCTAGTCTGCTCGATGTGGCGAAAAAGAAACGTCAAGTTGCCACGTTGATTCAAAAAAGCAACACCTGAGAAGAGGAAAAGCTTGATGGGTTCGCCAAAAACCGGCGTTTTTAAGCAGTTTTGATTGATCGGAACCTTTTGTACATGTTTGGAACTTCATTTGCTTTTCAGGTCGGTATCTACAAACAGCGTGGATTTACTTTCCATGCCAAAACTTCTTGTCACCAAACCTCAAAACAGTTTCAGATCCATCCGACCAGGAAAATTAAAATGAGCCTTAGAGAAAACTTGCAACGTCTAACTAATTTCATCTTCAAACTAGACGCTCTAAAGCGTGATGCAAAGACAACCAAGCAACAACTACAAAGCATCGAATTGCTGGAGCAACGCATCATGTACTCGGCCACTCAGGCAGGAGCTATTATCGATGGCAGCTTCGACTATGAGCAGATGGAACACCTTGGTTGCCACAATGACCTTAACGAGCTTTTCGCTGATTCATCTGAACACAGTCACGATCATGAGATCGTCAACCAAGTCAACGATTTAATGAGTGACGATCAAGCTCCAGTTGACAATGTAGTTAACGATGTAATCAGGGGCACATTTGGCAATGATGACATCGACGGAACAGAAGCCGACGAAACCATCAGGGGGCTAAAAGGTAACGATCATCTTCATGGGCAAGGCGGCGATGATATTGTTCGCGGTGGAAAAGGAAGTGACGTTGTCGAGGGTAACGCCGGCAATGACATAGTCAGGGGCGGCAGTGGAAACGATGCATTATACGGCGGCTCGGGCAATGACCGTCTCTTTGGCGGACGCGGTAATGACATCCTCAATGGCGGCGGTGGCGATGAATTGTATGACGCCAACATGCTTATGGGTGGATCAGGGCACGACTTCATTGACGGTGGCAAAGGCTATGACACTGTTCATGTTGATGGAAACTCCTCTGACTTCAACGTAGAAGCTACCGACCAAGGGTTTAAAATTACCGGTATTGACGGCAGCGTTACTGAAGTGACTAACATCGAGGAAATTGCGTTTTTGTGGGACGAAGTAAACCTCAGAGCTGACGAACTGGCCGACATTGCCAATGGCGTGGCTCCGATGGCCGATGCTCCAATGGATCCTGTTGCTGAGGTTCCAGTAGAACCTGTCGCTGATCCAGTACAACCTATTGCTGAGCCAGTGGACCCTGTTGTTGATCCAGTAGAGCCTGTCGCTGATCCAGTGGAGCCAGTTGCCGAACCTGTAGTCCCAGTGGATCCGGTTGTAGAACCTCCAGCGGATCCGGTTGATGAACAGCTAATCCAAGGCACCGCTGGGGACGATGATATCGACGGAACAGCGGCCGACGAACGTGTTGAAGGTCTGGACGGGAGAGACCATCTCCATGGACAGGGCGGCAATGACATCGTCGACGGTGGCAATGGAAACGACGTAGTTGAAGGAAACTCTGGAAACGACACCGTTTTGGGTGGAGCCGGAAATGACGAAGTTCTTGGCGGGTCAGGCGATGACATTCTTGAAGGTGGAGCCGGTGACGACTTCCTTAATGGTGGCGGCGGCGACGAGTTACTTGAAGCAGATGCACTTGTTGGCGGATCTGGTAATGACATCATCGACGGCGGAACGGGTAACGATACTCTTCAAATCGACGGAGCCTCTACCGACTTTGACGTGACCGTTCTGGCTGACGGTGGGTTTTTGATCTCGGGAGCCGATAGTAGTGCGACCGTTACCAACGTTGAGCAGTTTCAGTTCCTTTTCGACGACGTGACATTCACAGCAGCTGAACTGACCGAATTCGCAACCGTCGTGGAAGCTCCTGAAGCTCCAGCTCCTGAAGTACCAGTTGCTCCAGTAGCTCCGGTAGCTCAGCCTACATACGTTGTAGAAGTCATCAATGGCACCAACACTGAATTCTTCGCCACACCGGTTTGGTTTGGATTTCACGATGGAAGCTTCGACCTGTTTGACGGTGGAAGCGCTGCAAGCAGTACTTTGGAAGCACTTGCAGAACTGGGTGATGTAAACACACTGACCGCTGAATTCGAAGCGGCACCGGGAACTCCTGGTGACATCAATGGAGTGGTAAATGGTGCTTCAGGTTCGATTGCTCCTGGCGAAACTGGAATGGGATCTTTTACGCCAATCAATCCAGCCAACTACCAGTACTTTAGCTTTGCTTCCATGGTGATTCCATCCAACGACGCGTTCATTGGAAATGACAACGCAATGGAATATCAAATCTTTGATGACAACGGAAACTTCCTTGGAAACAACGGTGTCTTTGAGATTCAGGTTTCCAGCATCTACGATGCCGGTACTGAAATCAACGACAGTTCAGTCAATGGTGGAGCAGCCTTCATTGCTGGTGCTGACGGGAATGGTGGTGCCACCGAAAATGGCGTCGTTTCACTTGCAACAGATTTGTCTGAATTCCAAGGCGTCGATACTCCTAGCGGTTTGACTATCAACGATACGACACTGGGTGCTGGTGAATCGTTCGCAACCATTCGGATCATCGAGATTCCGGCTGTGTAACATTTGCCCTAGCTGTTGCTAACGCATCTTTCGGTTTCAACAAGCTTGCTTGTTAGCCAAAACTGGTAACCGAAAGCGTTAGCGAGGCAGCATACGATGGACATTCATTTTTGTCCGTCAGTACTTAGCCTTAATTGACTAAGTCAGCTGAAAGATAAAGAGATAACCAAGTGGAGCCCGTCAGGAAAAATGTTCCTGGTGGGTTACCGCTTTTTGTTGTGCATTGGACAAAGAAAAAGTGTCAGAGATGTGTCAGAGATCATTTTCAGAAGATAGGAAGTTTTCAGACTGTCTAGACGAGCAATTCGTTATTGACTCTTCAAACTTTTGAATCTGTTTTACATTCTTAAAAGGCCCGAGCCTCGTCGATCAGCTCTTGGGCTTCCTCACCGCTGCAGGATCACGATCAAAACCAATTAATCGTCCGTCTGTTCCCAGCCGCTGGAATATCGCAGCCGCATGTCCGGCCCCCCAAGCGTCCCGTCCACAATCACAGCTGAAGCTGAATCTTCAATCCCTCAAGCACCTCATTCATCATTACAGGGATATGGATCGTAAAAATCGGCTCTACCAAAGGTTCAAAAGGGTTAAGTTACTGCCGCATAGTGTATCAAAATTGTCTTTCTTCGCATCGTAGCTATAGTGGCTAACAAACCTTAGCCATCGGTTGACTACGATTTGCCGAAGCGTTTTAAGAGGATTCCTCGACCTGAGACCTTTGTCTGATTCCAATGTCGCCCAACCATTTGAAAAATTCCGCTTCCATGTCAGATGCCGTCGCCTCCGAAACCGAAAACCGATGTTCATCTGTGCCAACGCCTGCCTATCGGTCGAACGAGCCTCGCGCGAGCCTAGCCGCCCCCTTAAGCGCCAAACAACTTCGTCTGGGAGATTGGCTGCAAGTGAAAACGGCGACCGCGATCAAGAAGATACTTGACGCCGACGGGGCTACTGACGGTCTTCCCTTTATGCCTGAGATGCTGAAGCACTGCGGGCAGCGTTTCCAAATATCCCACTTTGCGAATAAAGTCTGCGCCAACGTTGGTGATGTTGAAATTCGCTCACTTGAAGATGTTGTCGTGCTTAAAGTGAATCGTTGCGACGGTTGCTTTCATGGCGGCTGTCAAATGGCTTGCGAGCTACTTTGGAAACTTGACTGGCTAGAGTTGTTGCCAGACACCGAACACGATTTTGTTGAATCAGACCTATCACCCGAATCTTCTCAGCTAGGCCAACAACTGGTGCAACTGACAGCAGGGACAGGCACCCCAGAGGAAGCAAAGTCCAGCGGTCGTTTTTATCGCTGTCAAGCAACCGAACTTGGTGCGGCCAGCCGTCAGTCTTCCCCATTGCATTTCCGCCAGTATTTCGTCGAGCGAAAAACTAACCGAACGCCTTGGGGTTCCATTTTTAGGTTCATCGCGCGGCTGTTGGTCAAGAAGGTGCTCCGCCAAAGCGACAGTGTTGCTGGCCCGTGCAAAACAACTCCAATTGACACGCTGAACCTTCAAATAGACGAACGAGTCAAGGTAAAGCCAATAGAAGAGATCTTGGAAACGCTGGACGCCAACGGCTGTAACCGCGGGCTTTGGTTTGATCCTGCCGAGATGCAACCTTTTTGCGGTCGAACGCTTACTGTGACTCGCCGCATCAATCGGATCATGAACGAGGGCACCGGTGAGCTGCTGGAGATGAAAGTGCCTTCGGTGGTGCTCAACGAGACACAATGCTCTGGGTTTCACCGGCGGTTCTGCTCACGCGCCATGCTGCATTTCTGGCGTGAAGTCTGGCTGGAACGGGTCGATAGCTGAGCCGGCATACCGTTTTTTTCTCGATTGCAACATCTTCCTCGGCAAAGCGGTGATATTTTCGCTCGCCACGGCTATCCGGAACTTGAATTGCGCCGGTCGACGCACCAGGTCGCCGGGCGCCTAAACGGCACGGCTAAGCCAACTATTGCCCCAATGTGAGGCAAATAATTCATGAGCGAAGGAAGAGAATTCGATGAAAGTTGGTTTGGTTGGTTGGCGCGGCATGGTCGGTTCGGTGCTCATGAAGCGCATGCGGGACGAGCAAGATTTTTCAACGATCGATCCCGTGTTCTTCAGCACCTCTAATGCGGGGGCGAAGCACCTGATGTCGGCAAGCAGACGCCTGTGCTGCAGGACGCCAGCGACATTGACGCCTTGTCCCTAATGGACGCGTTATCACTTGCCAGGGCGGGGACTATACGAAGTCAGTCTATCGGAAACTGCGAGATACGGGTTGGGAGGGACACTGGATCGATGCTGCGTCCGCTCTGCGAATGGAAGACGAAGCCGCGACCACTTCTGGTGGGACGAAGTACGCCGGATGAAATAACAGACAGCAAGGCTTTCGTACTTGAATTGGCAGCCAAGCGTTATCAAGAAATGGATCAAGCCTCCAAAGCAGGTGATGCTTTTCTGAACGCAGGAAAAATGATTCGGAGCCTTTGTCTGGGAGTTGGCGATGTCGAAACTTATTTGGAATTGCAAACCAAAGACATTGCAAACCGCGTCGCCTATTCAATCTGGCGATCGCGACTTTCAAAGATGCAGGTGATGACTCAAAGACAGAAGTTGCTTCCAACGAACTGGAAGAATTCGAAGCCACATTAAACTGAAAACTGACGCTTTTTGACACAATTGTTGAAATTGTCTTGGTTGTTGCAGGCGCATTACACGCGCATATTTCGCATTTTTGTCCGTCAGTACTTAGCCTTAATTGACTAAGTCAGCTGAAAGATAAAGAGATAACCAAGCGGAGCCTGTCAGGAAAAATATTCCTGGTGGGTTACCGCTTTTTTTGTTGTGCTGCCCTGGGAAAATCGGCTCGGCAAGATAAGAAAACAATCCTGGTCTGTTCTGACTTTCTAACTGCCTAGCTATTAAACTGCCGCCTCGATGCACATGCGCTCTACGAATTCGATTTAAGAATCTCGATCGCTTTGTTAAAAGTAGGGTCATCGTTTGCATCGGGATCGTGTTCGACTTTCATATCGGGCATCACTCCACGGTCTTCGATTGGCGTTCCATCGGCTTCCATTGCGACCCAGCGTGAAAACCAGACTTCGACTCCGTTAGGCAAAGTGACGGGAGCGGGATTACCACTTGAACCTCTCGTGGGCTGTCCGATTGTTTGGCAATGGTCCAAGGCCTTCATCATCAATGCGAATCCTTCTCCGCTGCTGACTGCTCCGGGGCCAATCAAGCAAACCATTGGTTTCGTAAAGGTCTTGCCTCCTTTAGGTCCAATTTTTCTTGAGCTGATTTCGCCAAACCCGTCGCCCGAACGAAACTTATGTTTGGCATAGACGTATTCTTTGTCGGCGAACATCTGTGTGATAGCTTTTGCCAGCGGCTCAGCTCCCCCTCCGTTGCTTCGAAGGTCGACAATCATGCCAGGGCAATCAAACAATCCAAGAATCTCGGTTAGAAGTTTTTTCGCATCATCTTTTTCAATTTGGTAAAGCGAATTAATTCGAATGTAGCCAAACCCGTCTTTTGTTTTTCCAATCCTTGCAAAGTTGCCGACTGAAGTGGATTCCTTGAGCTCTTTGTTGACGAATTCGAAATTGAAATTCCTCTTATGAGGTGGACGGGCGTTCTTGCTGTACCGATTCCCCTTTCGCATTATCCAAGTGTGACCGTCTTTAAGTTCGGCCAACATGTCAGCGATTACTTCGGTGAATTCGTCGTTGTCATCTACGGCGTTGGCTTTCTTGCGATATTTGGTTGCAAGTTTTTCAAAGTCAATTTTCTTGTGTTCTTTATAGCTGTATTTCGCTTTCATTGAGTCAATAAGGACGTCAAAACTTTCTGCTCCAGTAAGTTCCTTGAGTCGCATATTCTTGACAAACAAACTACCGGTTTTGGAAAGCGTCAGGTAAATTTGCGCTTTGTCGGCTCCGTCAGGCAATTTGGCATAGATTTTGAATTCAGCATATTTATCGCTGTCGATGAATTCGATATTGTTTCCAACTGTTTTATCGCTCGAATTTTGGAACCAAAAACCGATATGGCAATTGTCGTGTTGATTGACTTCGCGTTTTAGTTTTTTTGTTTTGGCTTCAAAAGTGAGTAAGTAGACTTTGTCTTTTTTAAGATCTACAGGTTGGCCGACGAGGTTCCACGCAAGCGTATTCTTGTTGCCAAATATTTCGATTCCGCCTTCACTGGATTTTCGAATTTTCGAAAGCGGTGTATTGCCGCCGTTAAAGATGCCTGGTTCGACGGTCCAGCCAACTGGGGCTTTATCTTCCCAGTCTTCAAATGAGCTGTTTTTCAGAAGCGGCGCGTCTACTTGTGGTGAAGCCGTTGCAGGAGCGGGAGTGGCAAATGCAAAAATGGAAACGAGGCCGAAGAGAAAAAAAGAACGGCAGTACGTGGTTTGTATGGTCAACACGTGTCTCTCCTTTTTCAACAAATGTGTTTTTTTGTTTTGCCAGTTTGTTTTGAGGAAGTCAAAAAGTACGTCGCGTATTTTGTCGAGGTTATGGGAGAAAGCGAACGCGGCAAATAGAAGGAAATGTCGCGCGCGGCTGGGTCGAAAAATAAAGAACAATGGCGTCGCCAGACTCGGGAACTGGCCAATCGGCGCCGCATTGGAAACGGCCTGAACTCTGGCGAGCCCAGCTACAAACAGCTTGATTTTAAAGTTTCAATTAGACGCAAGCCTATTCTTCTACGCCCTTGCGAACAATCGTCAGCCCATCCGTTTTCCATTGTAAGCCCTTCACACTGTTCTCCACAACGAACTCGTAGGGCTTATTATTCTTAAAATGAACTTTGTCCGAAGGGCCGAACGGAATATAGATTTTTAAATTGTCTTCGTAAAGCCAATAGCATCCGCGATCAAAAGTGCTTCTGATTCGCTGGGGATCGTCGTCTTCGAACTTGGGTTTCATGTGAACTCGCAAGTCTGCGACCTCAAGAAATTCTGGCACATCGTTTCTGTCTTTGAATCCAACAACTTCAGCGATCAATCCGAATCTGCCCTTAGCCTTACAGTTGTTGCGTATGTCTTCGGGAAGCTCTTTCGCATCGGTCCACTGAATACTTTTGACAATCAATTTCTGGGTTTCGAATTCGGGAAGCTTAACCTGACAATGAACCCCTTTTTCATCTCGAAGTGAAATGGTTGAGTATGGGTTGGGGCCGCCAAAAACGTCATCTGAGCGTTCTGATTTTTGACGCTTCCCAATTGTCTCTGGCATTTTTGCATTCGCCCAATCATGAAACGTAGCAACGTGAGTAATCAGTCCAAACAAGTTTCTGTCATAAATGCCTTGGCCGAGGTTGTCATAGTTCAGCCTTCGCCATCGCTCTCCCACATAGACTTCGTTAAAGGAATGCGAAGCCCAGCTTCCTTTCAGCTTTTTCAATGAAGAGGAAAGCCGATATCGAACGCCCGGTTCTTGAATTCGGTTTAACATTTTCAATTCCGAATCATCGTTGGCATCGATTAAAGGAATGCAAAGCACGGTTCGCGTTGGTATGTCGAGCGCTCGAAGGCAACCGCTCAAATAGATTGAAGACGATGAGCATGCCCCGCGCAGTTTGTGCTTGAACATCCCGTCAGCCAAAATCTCGCGTTCCCATTGTTCTTCAACTGTCCATTGGCTTTTCCGATCCGCTGCATTGCTAAGTTCTTCTGGAATATAGGGCTTTCCATCTTTGTCAAAGGCGGTAATGAACGTGGAAAATCCGTCCTGGTATTTCGCTCTTTTTAAAAGCCACTTGGATGCGGTTTGAACGGTTGTCATGTCGTTCATCGCCTCCACATCGATGCCGTCCTTCTTCATTTCAGTAAGGATCTGTTTTTGCAGCTTAGGAGTCCAATTCGACGTGGGGCCCGCCTGCAGCCATTTTTGCAATTCAACATTGCCACCAACCGTTTGCCGCCAATTTTCATCGGCTTTGATCGTCGAAGCGACTTTGTTAAATGGGTAGTGAAAGACTTCGAGCTCAAAATAAGTTTCAGTTTCATCGAGCACGCGGACATCTTGATAGTCGTCATTGAGAAACTCCGGAGTGACGGGTTTCATTACCTGAACTACCGAGCGAATTGTGTACTGATACTCTCTTCGCTCTTTCCAATCGCCGTCGGGAATGCCATCACCATCTGAGTCGGCGACAGCGGGGTTGGTCAGGTATTTGTTGATTTCGTGAAAGTCAGAGAGGCCATCTTTGTCTGTGTCTTTTTCGTTGGTTTGACCAAAGGAATCAGCACATGGAAACAAACTGACCAACAGTACGAGAATTGTGTAGAAGTGATGGCTACGTTTCATCATTGACCTCGTTTAAAAAGATCGGCAACAACCCGATTATTGGGGCATGCTTAGGGGCATTCTGCCTTTATTATTGCCCGACTGTCGACACTTGATGATTGTACCCGATTTCAAAGGTGCCAACGTAAAAGCGCTAAAGGAGCGCATAAAAAAAGCCGACGAGTGATCGTCGGCTTTCACTGCTAACATAAAGTTAAGCAGGTGTTACTTGCTCTGCGCGAGGACCCTTTGGGCCGTGTCCTTCAACGTAGGTAACTTTTTGTCCTTCGTGAAGATCGTCGTAGGCGACACCTTCTACGTTTGACGAGTGGAAAAACATGTCTTGGTTTGTTCCAGTGTCAATGAATCCAAAACCCTTGTCTGTCAATCGTTTGATTGTACCTTCAGCCATTACTCAAAACCTTAAAAATCTAATCTTGTGATGCCACCCAAAAATCAACATAACCTCGCGGCGCATCAACACTATTATCTTATCGAACTTGATCTCTCAAGCAATCCGGTTATTGATAAATTGTTGAATGATTTATGCCATTGGGCGTAATATTTCACCCAATGAGGCAAATCGCCGGTTGAAAAGGCAGTTTAGGGAACGAGATACGCGTAATCTTTTTTCGAACAGTAACAAAACGATTTAAAAAAACGCCGCTGCGTTAGTCGCTCTTGTTGTATTGCGTCCTCTCCAAGTCATCGCCCTCGTCTTCGTCGATGGGAGAAACGGTGATAATGTTTCCATTGATTTTGACCACACGGACTTGAGTTCCAGAGTCAACATAAGCCCCGTCGCTGATCACGTCGAACGAGTGACCGCCGAACCGGGCGCGGCCGGCTGGTCTGAGTAGCGAGTCCGCTCGGCCCCAATCGCCGACCGAGATTTGCGGGTGGGCTTGCGGGAGCGGTTTGCCTTCGGGCGAGAGGCTCGGTTTTTCTTCGTCGGCTTCGACCGGTGGTGGAGCGAGGATCATTCGGTTGAAGATAGGAATCGATCCCACGCGTTTGGAAATGAAAGCGGCGGCGGCGAGGAAGCTGCATCCGGTGCCCAGCAATATCAACATTGTCGTAAGCGATTGGTTCCATTGTGCGGCCGTTTGGGGCATCACGAAGTCTTGGCTGGCGAGTACAACGCTGGAAAATAACAACGCCAAACCGCCTAAACCGGCGACCCCAAAGCCGGGGATGACAAACAATTCCATGCATATAAATGTGATGCCACCCAGGAACAAAATGACTTCCAGCATTCCCGCCGTGCCACCGAGAAAATGACTCCAGAAAAATAGGACGGCACACAATCCGGCGATCAATCCGCCGACGCCGATCCCAGGTGCGCTTAGTTCAAAGTAAAGCGCAATCATTCCGATCAAAATCAACAATCCACTAATCAATGGCTTGTTCAAATAGTAAATCACCGTGTCTGTCATGGTCGGTTGATAGACTTGTAGGTGCTGTAGTTCAAAATTGAACTCCTTGGCCAGATCGGCGCGAGCGCTAAAGTTGCCTTGGGCGATTTCCAATTCAACGGCTCGCTGTCCGGTGACGGCAAGGAATCGGTCTTCTCGTGTTTCGTCTACCAACACCCATGGCGCGGCGGGTTTGTCCAAGTCACCTGCCCTGACGGCTTTGAATAGTTGTTTGCCGTTTGGATTGTCTGGATTGGGGCGAACGTAGACGACATGGTCTTTGTCCACCATGGCGACGGCGAGGTCTCGCGGACGGCCTTTTGATTCGGCGATTGCTCTGGCCTGAAGGTCGAGAAACGATTCCATTTTGGCTTCGATTAATCGCCACGCCCAGAGTTCGGGATCGAAACCGATCTCGCCAACGTCGCCAAACATCGCGATGGGTGCGATATGGATTTCATCACAGCCGATGGAAACGAGTGCGCCGCCCGAAATGGCTTCTCTGGAAATTGTGGCGACGGTGTAAGCCCATTTGCAATCCCGAAGTGCCGTTGCCATTTCGAGGCTTTGCGTTCTCAATCCTCCTGGGCTGTCGATTTCAATGATGAGTAAATCTACGCCTGCCTTCTTTGCCGCGGCAAATCTGTTCTTAAAGTACGCAGTTAGCTTCTCGTCGATCTCGCCGCTGAATTTAATCAAAGCTGGCCTTTTAAAAGTCTTTGGGCGCGGCCGGGTCAAGTCTGGCACCGTCGCTTTTTCAAGCTCGGCACGTCGGGCGGCGACTTCAGCGAGGGCTTCTGCGTCTTTTTCTTGAGCTGGCAAAGAATTGAAACTGGCAGCAGCGATTGCGATACCGACCAACCACGCCAATGTCTGGCTTCGGCGGTTCAGCAGCCAAATTGCGGTGCACAATGCAATCCAAAGCCTCTGACTGGTGGAACCGGATCGTCCAATGTTTTGGTGAGTTGCTAGCTTCATGGAATCCGCGATTCGTTAGGTTGAATATCGAGGTTTGAGGATGTCGGCATATTCATTCTAATCCTTTAACGATTTGGCACAAAAGGTGCAAATAAATTGCTTTGGATTTAAAAAACCAACCGTGAATTATTTGCACATGGTTTTTTGCCGTGTGATTTCAAGGAATGAAGTCACGTTCGTGTAATTATTACAAGTGATTTTTTCAATTCTGACCACGATTGAAAATTCACTCCAACAATCAAGCCAGCTCAAATCTTTATTTGAATCAGCTTCATCCAATCCAAGGAGGGATCGGGGATGCAATCGCATAATGTATTTTCAGATAGTGTTCGTCGAAACATTGGCAACGAACGATTTCGCTCAAAACGCTGCCAAACTGTTCACTTAAAACCTCGCTATTCAAAACAACAGTTGGCTCTGTTATTCGTGATCGTCGTTGCGATGACGTTTGTAGTCTTTGCTTTAGCGTTCAGTCCGCAGGCTGCATTAGCACAATCGTCCAACCAGGGGCGCCAGGCGTATGGGGCTGTCGCAAAGGGCTCAAGTGCATTTGGTCAGCCGCGCGTAAGAGCGGCAAAGCAAGTTTCAACAAATCGTTGGACCGAGATCAAGGGGCCCCAAAATCAGGCTCAGCAAAATCGGTTTCGGCAAAATCGGTATCAGCAAGGGCGAACGCAGCCAGCGCGAACGCACCAAACTTATCGGCAAGCTCAAGCTCCAACGCGTCGAGATGTTTCAGATCAGCGCACAAGGCTTTTCTTTTTCACCAACCATGGCTGTGCACCTTGTAAGCAAGTTGAGCCATCGATCGAAGCGTTAAAAGGTGAAGGCTATCCTGTTGAGACGGTTTACCTTGGCAATGATCCTGGGGCCGCACAAAAATATTTAAATGAATACGGCGTGACGCACACGCCGACGGTCGTCTTGATCTCGGGCGGCAAACTACAAGGCCGCCATAAAGGCATCGACATCGACGCCGTGACTTTGAAAAAGTGGTTTGAGCTTGTAGGTGTTCCGTCTGGTGCCGCATTTGCGAATGCCGGGAATGGCAAATCGGCCGGCGGAACAAAAGTCGTTTTATCTGGCCAGAACAGCAGTTCTGAACCGGATTGGTCTTCGCTAAGTTCATTCGCAAAAAGCGGCACAGTTTCAGACAACTACTCATCGCCGACAATGATCAAGGGGACGACTCGGCCTGCCAACGCGAATGAGCAACGTGCGATGCAAGCTACGGTTCGGCTGCGAGTGGAAGATCCGGAAGGCATTTCATACGCAACCGGAACAGTCATTCATAATCACGAAGGCGAGTGTTTGGTAATGACTTGTGGGCACGTGTTTCGTGACGCACAAGGAAAAGGCGTGATTACGGCTGAGTACGGATTTGAGACAGGCAATCCGAAAACGGCGCCTGGCGAGTTAATTTACTATGACGCCAATGCACGCGATATTGGGTTGGTTTCGATAAAGACTAATTCGAATATCGTTCCCGTGCCAATTGCAGATCGACGAGCAGCGATCGCACGGGGCCAGGACATTTTCAGCATCGGCTGCGACCATGGTGATTCGCCAACGATACGTCGTTCACGCATTAAGAACAAAGCGGCTTATGATGGCGCGGTGAAGTATGACATTTTCGGTCGGCCGGTCGATGGGCGAAGCGGAGGCGGGTTGTTTACTGCTGATGGCGAATTGATCGGCGTGTGCAATGCGGCAGCGGTTGAAGTTGACGAAGGAATTTACACGGCACTTGAGACGGTGTATTGGCAAATCGCCGAAGTGAATCTTGATCACCTTTTCGAAAACGGATCCAGTCGTTCCAATTCTGTTCCAGCGAGATTGGCCAGCACTCAAGTTGCCTCCAGTAACGCTGGCGATTTCAGGAAGAGTTTTGGCCGAAGTGTTCCCCGCAACATTGATACCCCACGGCCATTCGGGAGCAGTCGGCAGCGAGGTTCCGATTCGACGCGATTGGCCGCAATCCCTTCTTCCAATTTTGCCGCTGGCCAAAATCGAACTCCGGTTCGGTGGGATGATCGTTCCAGCCGACTGGGCCAAACTGCTGGTGATTCGGACAAAGAAGTGATTATCATCGTTCGTTCAAAGGACAACCCTGCTCGCACCGAAGCGATCACGGTCAATGATCCAACGCCTGAATTGCTGAATTACCTCAACAACATGCAATCTGAGCAAGCGAGAACGCGGCAGTTGAATATGGCTCGAATGCGGACTTCGAAACGCTAGGATTTACGCTTTGAAGTGTAATTAGTCCACAAATTTGCGGTATCCTTAAGCAATCCGCGCTATGCGCAATGCAGGTGTTAAACCGCTCGTAGAGTGCGTTCTTTTTAAGTGCTATGTCTCCGCAAGGGAACTTTGTCGTGTAAACTGTGCGTCAAGGTCTTGTTCAGGCATACGGTTGGTTGAGCTGTGAATTGATGTTAAGGCTGGGGCGTTTTTGTGCACGGCAGGGTTGTAGACTACGGGGCGGCAAAGCGGCCGTCTGTTTTTACTTAAGCGATCGAACTGGTGGACGAGTTGGATTTTCAGGACCAATTAACTTCTAAAACGAAAACGGTTTGGCGAAACGTTTCCCTTGCTTTGCTAGTCTCATTGTTTCTTTTGATGGCAGGTTGGGCGTGCTTTTTAATGCCGTCCAATGGATTGATGTATGGCGAGAGCGCTCGAAATAGTGAGGTAGTCGAGGCGGAGGATGTGGGGGGCGTCGCTGGTGATGATTTGAAAGCGTTTGCGAATTACCAAGATAGTCGCAGGAGTGGACAGTCATCTATTCGTCGCAGAAGTCGAGGTGGGCGATCGGCTCCAGACCGCAGCGAATACACGATGTGGGAAATCGAAAAAGAGTTCTCCGATGACGTGTTTACATTTGTGCGAATTCAGTTCGACTCCGGTGGCCGTGCAAGAGGTGGCGGTTGGGCCAATGATTACCCGGATTGCGATTGGAATTTTTCTGTTCGCTTGCATGAGTTGACTTCACTCAAAGTCGATCCCAATGGCAAAGTCATTCGTTTGACCGACCCGGAATTGTTTGAATATCCGTGGGTGTTTATGTCCAATGTGAATCGTATGAACTTGGACGAAGCCGAGGTCGAGGCGATGCGAAAGTACTGTCTGCGAGGCGGGTTTGTGATGGCAGACGATTTCTGGGCACCGCAAGGTTGGCGACACGTTCGAAAGCAAATGAAGCGCGTCTTTCCTGATCGAGAACCCAAAGAGTTGCCGAGAGACCATGAGATTTTCAACTTGGTCTATGACTTAAAAGGCGTGCCTCAAGTGCCAAGTATTTTTGCTTGGCAGCAGGGTTACAAGTTCGAGTATTGGCATGGTGATCCAGAGGGCGACGAGGGGCCGCACTTTTGGGGTTATTTTGACGACAACGATCGGTTGATGGCTTTGATGTGTCACAACAATGACATAGGAGATGGCTGGGAGCGCGAAGGGGAAAACAAAGAGTACTTTGAGGAGTATTCAGAGCGTGTTTCTTATCCGCTTGGAATCAACATCATTACTTATGTGATGACTCATTAGATTTTGTTCTTTGCTTCGTAGTGGAATCATCAAAAATTCCGTTTCTTGAAAAAGTCGCCAAGCTTAGCTACTCAAACTCTTGACCTTGTTCTGGTGCAGAGTTTTGTGGCTGCTCGCTTGCCGCCAAGGTTTCAAGAAAACCCAAATTTCCTACCGAAAAATGGCTTGCTGGCCTCAAAGTTTGCCCGAGTTGCCTTTTCTGGAAATCAAATGCAACTGGGAAAAGCCAGTTTTTGCTTGGGAATCATTCGTTTTTCTACGATGTGGAGAACGAGAACCGTGTCGTTGCAAGAGCCGAAAATCCCAGAATTTTTCCCTATAAATTCGTTTAGGGCAAAACAAAATTTGGGATTAGCGGTTAAAACTTGGATACTGGATGATGAAACGTCTTCATTTCAGTCTTCATTTTTAAATAAAAAGCTCCACCTACCAAGTCCGGGAGAGATAACAAATGGTTTTTCGAGGCATTCAGTTAGCTTGTTTGATTGTCGTAGTTGGAATTTTGACTTCTGCGGATGCGATGGCGCAGCGAGGCGGGTTCGGATTTGGAAATGATCTTCTTACTTCGGCAAGTCGGACTGACGTTCAAAAACACGCCGGTATTTTGGAAGATCAGGTCGCTGAGCTTGAGGAAGTGTCTGACGAAAAACGTTCAGAGATGCGTGAGATTTTTATGGCCAACCGAGATTGGCGAAACGGCGATCAACAGGGGATGATGGATAAGTTTCGCAAAATGATGACGGATTTGAATAAGAAATATGACGAGCGAGTCGGCGAAATTTTGTTGGACGATCAGTTGGCGCTCGTGAAACAAGCTACTTTCCGATTGCAAACTGGTGGTGGAATATTTGCTGCGTTAGGAAGTCGCGGGCGTGGATTGTCCGCGGAGGTTCTTGAGAAGTTAAATATGACTGAGGAGGACTTGGAAGAGATCAAGGAAAAAGCTGCTGCGATCATCAAAAAGGGAAATGAGAAAAAGAAGAATATTGACAATCAGACTGAGGCACAAGTTATTAAACTCTTCCCAGCCGAAGCGCAAAAAGTGCTTAATGAGTTGATGGGCCCTGACTTTGAACGTGAAGATCAGCGAAGACGTGATCGAGGTGACCGTGGCGATCGTGATCGAAGCGATCGAGGTGACCGTGGCGGACGTGATCGTAGCGATCGCGAGCGAGGCGGACGTGAGCGTCGTGGTCGTGATCGAGGTTAAGGCGTTGTTGTTGCAGGCGTTTGATGCCTGACTGGTTGAAATAAAATTGAAAGGTGGCTTGAGCGATCAAGCCTCCTTTTTTAATGCGCTAGATGGTGGTTGGAAACGGGTTTCGCAATCGACCTTTTTGGATGGAAAGATCCTGAATTAGGGTCGTGCATATGGAGTTCTGGCGTGTCAAGCCATATGGGTGTGTTGCGATTCGAATTGCTCTCAGATGACCGTTTTTGCTTGTAAATTCAGGCAAAAGGCAATAATTGCGAAACCTATTGGGCTTGGCAGGGTTTAAGTTCTTGTTGGTGAGGGGATCTTTTTAGGAAGGTTATTGTCGGGTAATTCCGACTAGGAGTAGGTCAGAAGAAACGCATCGCGGCGCCCTGTGCGCTTCCCTCACCCCAACACTGCGGTGCGTTTCTTCCGGCTTATCCCTATAACCAGAATCGCGCATGCTATTGTGGTTCTGTGAGACACTATTTGTGAGAACGAGATTCCCACTTTTGGTGCTTCTCAATAAAATGGATAGGTGTGTTGGGCACGCGGTCGCGAGAGGAAAAAGCAGTTTGCTTTTGGATTCCTAAGGCCTCCAATTTCCAACATTATTTTGCTCGGAATTTGGTAGTAAGTTGATATGGAATTAGTCGATACATTAGTCCGCCGCGGGTTGGTTACTGAACAGCAGATGTCCAGTGCCGAAAACAAAGGCGGTGACATTCTCGCTCATCTTGTAACGTCGGGAGCTGTTTCCCACGAAGCCGCATTGAATGCGATGGCAGAAGAAGTTGGCGTCGATTTTCTCGATTTGCGCAAAGTCTCGGTCGATCTCTCATTGCTTGAGACGTTCCCACAAAAAATTATCTATCGCCAGATCCTGTTTCCAGTCAGCCGCAATAACGGAACGTTGGTTGTTGCCACTGCGGACCCTTTGAATTTTTATCCGCTGGATGAAATTAGCGCTGCAACGGGGTTGGCTGTCGAGCCAGTGTTGGCTGAGAAAAGCGAAATCGCCAAGCTCATTAAAACGCACCTCGGTGTTGGTGGCGAAACGATCGAAGGCTTGATCGAGCAGCGAACCGAAGAAGGTGTTGAGTTACTTGATGAACTCGAAACCGATGGCAGTGAACTGTCGGAAATGGCTCAAGAGGCCAGCGTCGTTCGGCTTGTGAATGAGATTTTGCTTGAAGCGGTCGAATCAAGAACTAGTGACGTTCACATTGAATCACAACAAGACGGAATCAAGATTCGAAATCGAATCGATGGCATCCTTCACACGCAGCCTGTTCCGCCCGAGATCAACCACTTTCGCGCCGCGATCGTCAGTCGTTTGAAGATCATGGCAAAGTTGAACATTGCCGAAAAACGACTTCCTCAAGACGGTCGAATCAAGATTCGAGTCAAAGGCCGAGAGGTCGATGTTCGTGTTTCGGTGATCCCAATGATTCACGGCGAAAGCCTGGTCATGCGTATTCTCGACAAAGGCGCGATGGTCTTTGAATTGAAAAGCTTGGGGATGTCGGATGATACCTATGACTTGTTTAGTGAGCTGATCCAGATTCCTCACGGTATCATTCTTGTGACAGGTCCAACGGGTTCTGGTAAAACAACGACGCTTTATAGCTCGCTGATTGAAATCAACGATCCAACAACAAAGATTATTACCACAGAAGATCCGGTGGAATATCAGTTGGCTGGCATCAACCAGATTCAGGTCCATCCAAAAATTGGATTGACGTTTGCTCATTCGCTTCGAAGTATTTTGCGACATGACCCGGATGTGGTATTGGTCGGTGAAATTCGTGACCTTGAGACTGCAGAGAATGCGATTCAAGCGTCTCTGACTGGTCACCTTGTGTTCAGTACGCTTCACACCAACGACGCCGCGGGTGCATTTACTCGTATGGGCGATATGGGCGTAGAGCCATTCCTGGTTGCCAGTACGGTCGAAGCGATTATGGCTCAGCGACTTGTTCGGCGGCTTTGCAGTTGCAAGCGTGAAATCGATGCAAAAAATGTAGATCTCCCCAGCGACTTCCCTTTTGAAAAATTAAACGGTCCAATTTACGAGCCGGTTGGTTGTAGAGAGTGTCGCGATGTTGGTTACCGAGGGCGACTTGGTATTTATGAATTGCTTGTGACGACCGATGATCTGCGGCAGATGGCACACGATCGTAAGAGTACTTGGGAGATCAAGAAAGCCGCGATTGCGGGCGGAATGAAAACGCTTCGCGATGACGGTTGGTTGAAAGTGATGTCGGGAGCGACTTCGGTGGAAGAGATTTTGCGAATCACCAAAGGAGACCGGCGATAGTTCGATGATGATCAAATCATATTGATAACAGCCAAAGAAAACCATGCCAGACTTTACCTATAAAGCACGAAACCTTGCCGGTGAGATTATCTCGGGATCAATGTCCGCCAATACGGAGCGTGACGTTGTCAATATGCTTTCGGGGCAACAGCTTTTCCCGGTGGCTGTAGAAACGGAAGGCGAAAAGAAAGGGATCACTTTTGGGGGACGCATCAGCGATCAGAAGATTGCGGTGTTCTACGAACAGCTTGCTTCGTTGATCACCAACGGCGTGCCAATGATTCGTTCGCTGAACATTCTTAAAGAACAAGCTCGCATTCCGGTTTTTCAAGATGCGTTAACCGATGTGATCAGCCGAGTCGAAGATGGTGAAACACTTTCCGATAGTTTTGCCCGTCATCCAAAAATCTTCAGCGATATGGCAGTCAACATGTCACGCGCGGGATCCGAAGGTGGCTTCCTCGAGGACGCGCTCAAACGCGTGGCGAAGTTTACTGAACAACAAGCCGAGCTAAAATCCAAAACAGTTGGTGCGTTGATCTATCCCGGTGTGTTGGCGACGATTGGAACCTTGGTCGTTACGATCTTGCTGGTCTTTTTCGTGCCGAAATTTGGCGAGCTTTTTGATCAGCTGAGAGATGTGGGCGAATTGCCGGCGATTACCGACTGGTTGCTTTGGTTCAGCGGGTTTTTGCGTAGCTACGGAATCTTTATTTTGGCGGGATTAGCGATACTTTACGCAGTCGCGAAGGTTCAATTATCAACTGAGAAAGGAAAACGTTTTGCTGATGTGGCAAAGATCAAGACTCCATTGTTGGGGCCGATCTTTCTCAATCTTGCAGTCGGGCGTTTTTGTCGAGTGTTAGGAACGCTGTTGAAAAACGGTGTTCCAATTTTAAAGGCGCTTGATATCAGCCGTGATGCATCGGGTAACAAGGTGTTGTCCGAAGCCATTGCGACCGCCTCAGAGAATATTACATCCGGTGATACTTTGTCCTCGCCGTTGGCAAAATCAGGTCACTTTCCACGCAACGTTACCGAAATGATTAGCGTTGCCGAAGAGTCTAATACGCTCGATGAAGTGCTTATCAATATTTCTGATGGCTTGGAAAAGCAAACGGTTCGACGATTGGATTTGATGGTGAAATTAATCGAGCCGTTAATGTTGTTGGTGATGGCGGCGATCATCATGGTCGTGGTGGTCGCGCTGTTGTTGCCAATCATGAAAATGGGCAACGTGATGAACTAGGTCACCTTTTTAAACTACTTTTTAAAATTTAAGTTAAACAAAAAATATTTGTTGCAGGAGAATTACAATGCGTTATTCAAACAGTCCGCGCAGGCAGAGAAACTCAGGTTTTACGTTGCTTGAACTATTGCTCGTGATGGCGATTCTCGTCGTCCTGGCGTCGCTTTCAACCTTTGCGATCTTGAGTATTAAGAGTACGTCGCTTCAGAGAGTGGCGTTCTTGGAGATCCAGACGTTGAGCAAGGCTTGCAAAATGTACAAGCTCAATGTTGGTTCGTTTCCAGCCAAGTTGGATGATCTTTATGCAAATCCAAGCGGCTTGAGCAGGATTCAGTGGGGTGGCCCATATGTTGATGAGCCTGTCAGCGCTGATCCTTGGCAGCGTCCCTACAAGTATACTCCTGACGACGCAAACGAGCGAGTGATGATTACGTCTTCTGGACCTGATGGGCGAGCAGGAACTGAAGACGATGTTCCTGATCCGGCCGCGCAACAGCAGCGTTAAGTTTTTGCGTCAGAATCAGCCTCCTCTGTACAACGCGTGCGTGGAGGCTTTTTCTTATTGGTAAAAAGTCAGCTGCGTCGTTGCAGTTGGCGATTGATATTAGGGGTGAGCATGGTTGGTAGGTTGGTAATCGAAAGAATGCTTAACTGCCTACCCGTACGCCTTGCCCCAAATAAGAATTTCAGTGCTTGTGCCAATCAGGTTGGCGTAAACAGCGCCCGCAAGCCGGCGCGATTTAAACGCTCTGGTTTAACTTTGATCGAAATCCTGCTCGTGATGGCGATCTTGGTTGTGGTGACGGCAATCATGGTTCCAGCGATCCAACGAACGTTTTCGGTTCAAGCACTTCAAAAAGGTGCCGACCGAGTTCGTGTCGCGATGGGGCAGGCACGTGTTCGAGCGATCAGAAATGGCGAAGAGTACGCCGTGTTCTTTAACCCTGATGGGTCTTGGTTCGACGTCGGGCCGTTTTCTCAGTTCAGAGAGCAAGCGGCGAAGGCTCAGAGGCGTGAGAATTTGGCCGATCAAAGGCTGCAGTCGGATTTTGAAGATGACTTGTTGCCAAGAGGTATCCGATTTGCCAGCGGCGCTGTTTCAAGCGATTCCCGTTCATTGGAAACGATCAGTGAAAATGGTGCCTCCGCGGAAGGCGGAACACAATCGATCTTGTTTTATCCCGATGGCACTTCGCAAGACGCGCGAGTGTTGTTGCGGAATGAAAAAGGCAACTTCTGTGAAATTCAACTTCGTGGGCTGACCGGAATTGCTCGCACGGTTCGTTTGGAAGGAACGCCTTCAGTCAGATGAATAGTGAACGTAAATCAGGATTGGTTAAAAAGTTCCGTCGGGCGCGTGCTCGTCGTGGACTTTCACTTTTAGAGGTGATTTTGTCGATCGCAATTCTGGGTGGGGCGATGGTCGTCATCGGCAAGCTCTATAATCTGGGATATCGAAGTGCTAATCACGTTCGTGTGCGGAATGAAGCCAATATTTTGGCGGACTCCAAAATGGCGGAAATAGCCTCAGGCGTGTTGGAGCTTGAGTCGGCGGGCGATAGTCCAATTGATAGTTCGCCCGGATGGACCTACTCGGTCACAGTTGAAAATTCGAATCAGCCTGGCTTATTTCTTGTAACAGTGTTTGTACGACGAGAACAGGAATCAAATATTCTTACCAACGGTATTTCTGTTGTACGATTCATACCCGATCCAGACTACGAACCGGAAGAGGACGAAGAATGATGGTTTTTAGAACAAAACGAAATCGAACAAGTGCCGCGGACCGTTCAGGTTACACGTTGCTCGAACTGCTGTTGGCACTTGGGCTTTCTGTGGCCGTTGTGGTGGCGATCGGAATGGCCATTCAGACTTACCTGATTTCTTTGACCAAACAGCAAGCGATGATCGAGCGAAAGCAGATCGCGCGAAGCGTGATGGCGATGATCAGAAACGATTTGCGTGCAGGCATCCAATACAAAGCCACTGATTATTCTGGTTTGGAAGCCAGAATTGCTGAGCAGACTAGCCAGTTGACTGGCGGGGGTGATGAAAGTGAAGAAGAAGAGGTGGCCGATTCAGGAATTATTGTCGAAGACGAAGTTGATTTTCGTCCGACGCTGATTGGAACTACTTCGGTCGTCATGATCGATATCAGCCGTTTGCCACGGCTGGACCAATACAATCCATTTATTGCAACGAATGAATCCCGTGTGCAGACC
>CAYZGP010000015.1:37006-70761 GCA_964478065.1 uncultured Pirellulaceae bacterium | reverse complement strand
GGCTCATCTCAATTTTGAACCCCTGGAAGATCGCCGCCTGATGGCCGTGGATTTGTCGAATCCCGGCGACAGGGAGGTTCGTTGGATGCAGGTGTCGTGGTAATTGACGTCATCGCTGCAATACTCTTCTTTGGCGGAATCATCGCTTTAATTGTCTATCACTGGTTTCCTGATCCCACTCGCAAATACTCTTGGCGACGGAAACGCTCTCATAAACCGGGGCAAACCGAACTCTAACGCATCGGCGGACAACATGGTTTTTACGCAAGGGCCTTCGGCACACCTTCCTTGCTTGGCCACGCGGGCTGGCCTTGGTACAATTCCTCGTAGTTCAAGCATCGTTCGCTTCGTTTGGGGCGGTGTCGTAAAAACCTTCCGTTGTACGAACGAGCGTAATGGGGAATCAGCTTGCAGACAGATGCCCGAATTGCGACCTGATTCTGCTGTCAGGCGCGATCTTTGACGCAGCCGCGAAATCTGACGAACACGGTCCAATACTCGGCATTTTTTCCGAAGCCAATCCCGACGATGCTCGCGCGGGCTACGTCGGCATGAGCAGTCTGACATCCACTAGCCTTTACCGCTAGAGAGTCGTTAAACTCAACTCTAAACGGCATTGCCGTCAAACTTTTTCGCGTCTGCCCTATCGATCGCTCATGAAAAGCATCTCACTGACAAGTCCGCAAAGAACGAAATAGCGACGAAAACGACCGTGCATATCTGGCCATTTCAAATTTTTACCTTGAATCAAGCACCAATTACTGCGATGATTAAGTAACGGGGCGCAAAAGGAAAATCAAAATGCTGAAGCAACCAAATCAAAACTGGTTTCGCGTTGCGCGATTCCACCTCTCTCTCATTACCATTTCTATCAGCTGTTTTTCAGCTTCGATGTTTGCACAAGATGCGAAAATCACAGCCCATCTTGAGGCTGGCGAATTCCCAACCGCGATCGCATTGGCCAATACGCTTGACCGCGACCAACGCAATCGGGAACTGGCTCGCATTTCAAAAACTCAAATGAATTCTGGCGCAGCCAATGGGGCTTTTGAAACAGCTGGAATGGTTAGCTACGATTCCGAGCGAGCAAACGTTTTGGCAGAGTTGGCTCAGCAGCGAACTGGGTATCTTGTTCCAACAGGCGAGCAACCTAACGGTCAGGCTGGCGGGATCACCCAAGCCGATTTTGATTCTTTGATCGATCTGATTCAAAACACAATCAAGCCCGATTCATGGCAAGACACTGGCCAAGGGCTTGGCACAATCCAAGCTTATCCAGCTGGCGTTTTCGTCGATGCAACCGGCACATTGAAAAAGATCAAAATCGCTAAGTCCAACAAAGCGACTTTGATCCGCGATCGCGCCCGACGTGATTCTGGAAATCGTTCGGCCGTTTGGAAAACCGACCTGCGAATGATCTCACTTACTCGGTTAGAAAAAGCAGCTCAACTGCTGGCCGCACAAGGCAAACCAATTCCCGACACGATGCTTAACCTGGCGGGAATCTACCAAGTCAAATATCTGATGGTTTATCCCGAGACAGGCGATATCGTTATCGCTGGCCCGGCTGGCCCGTGGAAGCTTGACCAGGAACGTCGTCCAGTCAATGTTGAAAACGGCAAACCTGTTTTGCAGTTGGACGATCTCGTTGTCTGTTTAAGAAACGCTTGGGAGAACAATGGAAAGTTTGGTTGTTCGATCACGCCACGAAAAGAGAATTTAGCGGAAACCAAAAAATTCCTGGCAACTAGCAAGCTAAAAGGCAAACGTTGGTCCGAAGGGATTCTTGAAGCACTTGGTAAGCAAGACATTAAAGTATTCGGAATCGACGCCCAAACGCACGCAGCTCGTGTGTTGGTCGAAGCCGACTATCGCATGAAGCTCGTGGGAATGGGCCTGGAAGAATCCATTCCGGAAGTTCCGAGTTATCTTGATCGAATCCGGTTGACCAAAGACGGTAAAGTTCCGCCGATGGATGTCGTCCGCTGGTGGTTCACTTTGAATTACGAAGACATCGTTTCCGACGAAGACCGAACAACATTTACGTTCAACGGAACGGGTGTAAAGGTTCTCAGTGAAAATGAATTCATCGCCGATAATGGCGAGCGGATTCACACGGGCGAGTCCAACGACCCAACAGCCGGGTTCGCACGCGATTTCACCAAACACTTTGATGAACTTTCAGAGAAGTATCCGGTCTATCGACAACTCAAGAACGTATGCGATATGGCCTTGGTTGCCAGTTTGATCCGGCAGCAGCAGTTGAACCGCAAAACGCAGTGGCATCGTACGTTTTTCAGCTCACCCCGATCCAATGGCGGTTTGACGTATCAGGTTTCCAAAGGAAAAGCCGCCACACAGGTTGATTCGGTTGTGAACAAGAAAGTCCTACGCTTCAAAAAGGCGTCTTCGACTGTGAAACACACTTTGCTCGGCGTGAGTGGCGGAATCTCTTGCGACATGCATGACATTGTTGACACGGAGTTTTCCAAAGACGATGGGAAACTTGCCAAGCAGGCTGCCGACTCAAAACCAGATGCAACGATCGCCAACTGGTGGTGGGATTGATTGATCCTCCTGGAAAGAAAGATAACTGCTAAATGAAAAGACGCTTGGGAAACAAATCCAAGCGTCTTTTTTGTTTTGAAATTTTCGATCGTTGGAACTGACACGAACAACCAGCTTCAAAGACAACGCCCTCAGAAGCAACTTGATATCTATGGTGATGAGTCCCAACAATCAACGCACTAAACAGCAGTGACAGCGAGAGTTTTAGAACAGGTTGTTGTCCGCGAACGGATGAATGGGTGCATCGAATTTTGGTGTTGGCATCGCGGCCAGGCATGCTTTGGCAAAACGAAGATCTTCTCGAGTCGTGATCTTGATATTTAATGCAGAACCGGGAACCAATGTGACTGGAATGTTTTGAAGTTCTGCCAATTGGGCTTCGTCAGTCGGCTGCGCATCACCACGATTTTCATAAAGTGTCATGAGGGTTTCACGCTCGAAAACCTGTGGCGTCTGTGCCATATACAAATTGGACCGATCAACCGTTTCGTCGACCAATGTTCCACTGGCCGAACGCTTTAACGTACTGCTGACAGGAATTGCCGGGATGACGACTTTGTTTTCCTGACTTGCTTGAAACAAGGACTCGACCAAGTCCCAGTTGATGCACGGCCGTGCTGCATCATGGATCGCAACGTAGTCACAATCCGGGTCGACTTTGTTTAGTGCGTTTTGAACTGAGTCGGCTCGCTCTGCGCCACCGAGTACGACTTCGACGCCCAAGACTGCAATGTTGGGACCAAAGTTTGCCAGGAATTCCTCTTTGTCTTCTGGCGCGATCACAATAATGATTTGCTTGACGTCGGTGCGCTTCAAAAACAAATCGGCCGAGTGCAACCAAACCGCTTTACGATTCAGCATGACAAACGGCTTTTTTTGATTGGGATCATTAAAACGTGAACTTCGACCGGCTGCTGCGAGGATGACTGAATATTTTGGCATGTGCTTCCTCGCGGTTTACGAAATCGTATTGGTGATCGTTTTGGCTTGTACAACTGTAAAAGAATTGTAGCGGAAGTCACTGCGACGTCCGCTACCCGTTGAGAGAAAAATTGGTCTTTCGAAAACGCTTGAGTATGCAGCGTGGCGACTCAAAACAAAACGATCCAATCGAAAAAGGCAAGGATTGAATATTCAACGTAGCCGATGTCGCCAGACTTCGGGAGCATCTAGCGGGCATGTTGACTCGTGGTATTGTTCAACTCGATTTCCTCTCACTTTTTTCACTGCATTTTGATTCAGTTCCAGCGAAATGAAGGAATATTTTCGTTGACGTGGAAAACCCGCTCATGACTTAGACATGTAAGTTCCGGTGCGACCGTGTCAAAGCGTAATAGTCACATCCAAAACTAAAGGTTTCTCTCAGTTGTAAACTTTCGTTAAAAGGAACAAATTCTGCCGCCCGATAGTGACGCAAGAGGCTTTCTTAATACGGCTAAACTTCCTTTCGAATTTGAACCAAGCTGGTTTTGATTCGCATAAAAATATTGCCCGGAGGCAACGCGAAATGGCACGAATGAACGCCAAGATTTGCATTTTCTTAATCCTGACTCTCTTTCAAGCAGGCTGGCTTTCTGCCGCCCCGCTCGCAGTGAACCCAGGGGACTTCGAGGGAAGTCGTTTTGAATCAATGTTTTCAACTCGATGTTATTTGTTTGATCGCATCGAATTGACGCTCTCCAGATCCGCCAGTGAAAAGCTCGCGAAATTGGAAAAAGAGAACTTAACGAACGAAAAACCAGCTGCTATTTCGAAGCCGCAAATCGCCAAAGCGTTCGCTGCGAACAAGGCCAACGCCATCAAGAGCGATATGACTTGCCCCGCCGAGCAAAACATAGCAAGCCAAGAAAACAATGAAGCCGCAGAAAACATCGAAACCCAAGTGAGCGAGTCAAAACTTGCTAACGTACTGTGGACAAACACTACTTCGGCGATTCAATGGCAAACCGATTTTATTTATCACTACACAGATTTGGCAACTGAAATTTCGAATAAAGTTGTGACCACCGCGTCTGAGCGATCACTCAACGCAATCAAGAGCCAGCTTTCGAAAGTGGACTTGCTGGCCACTCAAACAATTTCTGATTTGAACAACAACAGCATTTTCTCACAATCTGTTCTGGATGGCGGTGACACAAAAGCAGTTGGTTCAAAAAACATACCTACGATTAATGTTTCGCACCGGAAGCTCGTCAAACCTCCAGTGGAAATCGTAGAACCACCCAAAGACAACTCGACTGAATCAGCAGCGGTTGAGGGTGTCATTGTTGAGCCGGGCGACGTTGAGCCTGAAAATGTAGAAGGCTTTGACGGGATGCCGATCGAAATCAAACATGAGCGACAGGATCCGTATTGGCAGTACTACGAAGACTGTGATCGCTGGGGCGTGGAATTTTCGCTTCTTCTTCGAGACGCGAATTTGACAAACCCAAACGAAGCGTTACAAGTTTCCTGCACCAAAGATATTGAACAGCAAGATGTAGCCAGCTGGATCGAATCTTCAGTTGATTCAATTTTCGCCAAAGACATTGTCGCTGCAAAGAAAGCGGATCTGTTTATCGACAACGCAAAAGCGGACGAAAAATTTGAAGCAAGGAGCTTTAGCGTGACGGGCTTGTTAAGCTCGCAAAACGTTTTGGTTTTCGCCTACACCACACCTCGTCTTATTCGACTGGCAACCGAATCGCTGGAAGACAGCTTGAAGACTGTCGAGTTTTTTCTTGTTGAGTCTCGCGACATTGACTTTGAATCGATGATGATTCAGCCGCTGCATCCTGCCAAGATGGTCAAGTATGGTTTTATTCCTGCATCAAAGTGGATTGCAACTTGGGATTCAAGTGAAGCGTTTCGGTTAGGCCAGCAGATCTACAATCAGCTTTCACCAGCCTCAAACAAAACGAACAACGAAGTGAAATCGAAGGAAGAAAAGTTCAACGATAGCTTTCGCAACTCGATGGCTGATCAAGTTGATTCGATTTCAAGTGCATTGAATTGGCTTGCCGATTCGATTCGCGCCGTTGACTCTCGCGGAGCAATTGCCAATCGTGGCAAAACCACGGTAACGAAGTAAGTGACTATTCAAATATTCGGTTTTCTTCTGATTCCTGGCTCCACTTTTGAGAGCACGTAAAAACTATTACGACTATCCACATTCGTCCCGAAGTGTTTCAGGTGGCCTTCTTTAAAGGATAGCCCAAGAGCAACTCAGACTTTGAAATAGTTCGAGCAATGTGAAATAGATCTGGAATGCTTGAGGCGACTAAGCCGGAGGTTCCGTCAATCTGAGCAGAAAGAACTACCTGCCCAACTACACCGATCTCACTTGGATCCGAATCGATGAAAAGTGATGTTTGGTTATGACCAAATACTATTGGAATCCATGTTGGACGCCAAACAAGCCCTTGTTTGACAAACGGACATTCAACGAAATGTCCCTCATCATCAGCCATCCCATCTAGCTCAGCTTCATGTTAGTGATGTGCGAGCGGAATTCCCTCACAGGACAATAAACTCTCCCCACAAAACATACCACCAGACCCGTCAGCTTCACCGTCCGCCAACCGTAATAGTTCAATCAGTGTTGGAGGCAGACTGAAACCCAACGCGTTACTAAGTTCTTGAATCGATTCATCAGAAGCCGGCGGATTCAAAACGATATCAAATTCATCGTTTGAATCCGCGACGGCAAAAAAATCGGATTTGAAGTTACTTGACATTTCCAGTGTCTACTACTTTTTCTTAGTTTTTTCTGGGTGGTAATAAAGGAGTTGGTGGTAGCATTCTAAATATTTTTTAGTAATAGTGCCAACAATGGGAATCGCCTTTTCGTCATTTGGTATTTTCCCGGTCACTATCACGCTTTAAATGCGCGAATTAAATTGGTCGGATGACTACAGAAGATTGAGACGAACTAACGCTGGTATTTGGTTAACCATTGATTGAACAATGCGGCTTAAAAATTTAGAAACTGATCAAGCGGATAAAGACTAATGCGATTGATTTTGGCTTGCCTTTTCTTGTTGGTCTCTTTCTCAGACGCCTTTGCAGCACAATCTATGTCCATCGACAAGCAACGGTCCAGCGTCAAAGAAAAAGACGTCTTACGTTGGCTCAAGGAACTCGAATCACCGGTTTATCAAATTCGCGAAAAGGCTTACGAAAATTTGCGAAAATCGCGAAATCAATCGCTTGAGCTGGTGTTTCGTCACGCTGTTGATAGTGATTCTGGCCTCGATTCCTCGGCGCGATGCCTCAAATTGATTGGTGAATGGGAAAACGAGTTTGGCCTTGAAGTCCATGATCATTTTTTGGAACTCTTGAATCATGCCGATAGTGAAAGTGATCTGAACAAGAGCGCTGTTGAGAACGTGCGCAAGCTTTTGAACGAGGCGTACGATTGCACGGAGGAAGAAGCTTTGGCCGCCTTAAAAAAGATGACCCGCGTCCTGTTTATTAATAAGCATGGTTACTATTCTCTCCGACTCCGTCACCAATATAGTCGTGCCAATGAAATGAGCCTTTGGCCGCTGCGCTACATTTCAACGCCAGTTCATATTTCTTGCGAAGACTCCGCTGAGATTGATGATTTTGTTGTTCGAAATCTTGCTGCGAGCCCAGGATTGGAGTGCTTGTTTTGTCCAAAAATGACTGAAGCTCAAGTCGCGATGCTGGGCAAATCAAAATCACTTGTCCAACTGTATCTTGAAGAAAGCATCGAAGATGAAAATACGCTGAAGTCACTTTCCAGAATCCCAACTCTCAAATTGCTTTCGTTTGACCCCAAGCAACCGTTGAATGATTCGCTTCGTCATTTGGCATCTTTTCGATCGCTTAATCAAATCTTCTTCAACCGTAGTGATATCGACGATCCGAAAGTTCTCGATTACCTGGCCGCTTGTTCGGAATTGGAATTTTTGAATTTGGCAGCTTTTAAAATGCCAAGCGAGAAATTTGGTAACCTGGATCGTTTTAAAAGTGTGAGACACGTTGAGGTACCAAGATATTCCAATGGAAAGTTGATTGAACAAGTTGCCAACATCCCTGGGATTGAAGCACTTGAAATCGACTATTGTTACATGACAGATGAACATGCACCGTTTCTTGCCAGACACAAGCACTTAAAGAAACTCGAGATCACGAACACTTTTATCACGGATGAATCCTGCAAACATATCGCAAAGATTACAACACTCGAGGCACTCAAATTGGACGCAACATTTGTGTCACCTAAAGGTGTGGAGATCATCGAGGAGGCGATTCCCGGTTTGAAAGTCAAGGGCTGGATTACGGCGGCCCACGAACCCAAATACGTTGAAGCGTTACAGCAACTTCAGCTAATTGGATGTCGTGTCCAACCGGACTTTGGGGTGTCATTCAAAAGAAACAAAGCAGGAAAAGCCGTGCTGCCGTATTATCGGCTCCCCGGATGCGATGTATTCTTTGATCAGGATGACGATCCAAAAGTCAACCAACAGTTTCTAAAATACGCTTCAAACGTCAGTGATCTAAGGAAACTCTATCTGTCCAAGTGTACAGACGACTTTGCAGCACGTTTAATTAAGCTACCAAAATCTGCCAAGCTGATTTTTCGAGACAGTCATGTGAAAGAAGAAACCTACAAGACGCTCGAATCGAAATTCAAAGTCACCCGTTGAGTGAAAAATTGAGTGAATTAGTAGAGATTTCAAATCCTCGGGAACTTGGGCACTTTCTTTGCCGAGCTTTAGATTAAGAACATTTCTACTCCAGTCGCAATTCTGATCGCCGCCACGTCAAGCTTCGCCAGAAGTAAGAATTGACGTAGGACTGACTGGGTTCGCTTTTCCGCCACCAACGAAATCAACGGATCATCGGCTCGCTCTGGCTGCGGAACATGGGCAACTTCTTGAGAAAATCTTCGGAACGAGTCGAAAATATTCGCCAGATGGTACGATTCGGGTGACTAATGTACTCAACGGCAGATAGTTGAAAGCTTGAATATGCCAGCAGAATTCCTTGCTTGGCTAGTCGAGTGGTCCGATACTTGCTGAAAGTAGTATGAAAACATGCTGTTACCGCGTGTTTTTTCGGCAAAAATAAGAGCAAAGTAAGTACTTTGTTTATTGAGACCATTATTTTTGCTTATGAAGGTAAGCTGGGCAATTTGAAGACTTGGTTCATTTCGATACGGAATTCACCAATTCATCCGTTCAAAGTGCGTTGTTTTGAAACGTAAATGCTCTACTGAATAGCTGGGTAACGATTATTAGGACCGTGCCGACCAAGCAATCAAGGCAAAATCGGCGAAATTTGGTGGCGTATCAAGATGCGTCAAAATAGAATACAAGTGGAGGTCTTCAGTGACCAAAGTAACCATTTCTGGGCAAGGCAGGGTTGTGCGAATCCGGAACACACATCCCTTCGAGATCATTTCGGTGTTGGAGTTCGTTATGTCCAAATGCACGACCAAAGTCGCGCTTCGAGGAATTTTTATCACGTTGTTTGCGATTGGCATGCAAACGACAATCGCAAGTGCTGCAACCAACGGATCAGGATTCACTTCCGGAACTGTTGACGAGCCGAGAATGGCAACGTTTGAGAATGCAGGCGAAACTCATTTCGCTTTGAGCATTATGCCTCAAACAAAATCCACCACTCAATTGGCCAGCGACGTGATCGTTTACGTTGATACATCAGCCAGTCAGGGCGGAGTCTTTAAGCGAGACTCAATTGTCGCTCTCAAGGAGTTGCTCAAGAATCTTAATGCCGACGATCGCATTCAGATCGTTGCCATTGACTTGGACCCGATCCCGTTGACAAAAGGCTTTGTAAGCCCAACAGGTAACGAAGTCACCGTCGCGATTCAAAATTTGAATTCACGCGTTTCGCTTGGCACCACCGACATGGAAGCGATGCTTAACAACGCTACCAAGTCATTTGCTGATGGCGACACACGAAACAAAAATGTGATTTACATTGGCGACGGCATTAGCCGCGGTAGCATTCTGCATTCTGACCTTTTTGGAAAGCTTGTTAAAGATCTGGCCGACAATCACATTTCGGTTTCCAGTTTTGCGATTGGTCCTGAGCGTAACATTGAATTGATGGCGGCTCTTGCCAACAACACTGGCGGAAACCTTTACGTTGATACAGATGTCGAAGATTCCATTCGACAATCATCCATTGCGTTGGCTAAAACCGTTCATGGATCGGTTTTCTGGCAAACTGATGGAATGCTTGATGAGTCAATCGTTGACGTTTATCCAAACCGCTTTCCACCATTGCGAACTGATCGGGATACGATCGTTTTAGGTACGCTTACAGATCGCGACATGGTTGAGTTGAAGATGACTGGGATCATGGATGGCCAAAAGCTTGACATGAGCTGGAACATTCTTCCAGAAGATTCAAACGTTGATTTCGGATTCTTGCCTGGCATGATCCGCGATGCACAAAAAGACGGCGGACTTTCGCTGCCTACGCTTGGTTCAGTTGGACTCACTGAGTTCGTTCGAGCACGTACTGTTGATGCAGCACGTTTGACTGAGCTAGGTGGACAAGCACTCGCTATGGGCAACAAAGCCGCAGCCAAGAAGCTTGCGGTTGCTGCTTTGAGTGCAGACCCTTCAAACACAACGGCTGACATTCTTTCAATGGCTTCGACTTACAAAGTCCAAGACGACGATCCATTTGGCACCAATCCATTTGGCTCTGATGCACCCGCAGCGCAGGATCCTGCAGCTGGTGCAGCTGGTGACGATCCTTTTGGAGCTCCAGCTAATCAAGCTCCGGCTGCTCAAACTCCAAGCGAAGACGTATTTGGCGAAAATCCAATGATGGATAAGCCAATGGAAGAAAAGCCGATGATGGAAGAGAAACCGATGATGGAAGAAAAGCCGATGATGCAAGACGATGGCATGCAAAAACCATCCTCTGACATTGGTTCGCTTCCTGTCGTCCCAGGCCAAGAGCAATTCGGTGGCGAAATAACGTTGCCAATGGAAGCTGCAGATGGCGGAATCACTTTGATCGGCGAGCCAGACAGTCGCGACGAAGTCACTCGACTACTCGAAGGCGTTGCACGTGAGCGGTCAAGAGACATCCTTTATACCGAAGACGAGCGAATCAAAATCATCAACGAAAAGGTTCGCCAGCAAGTCCAATACGAATTGACTCAAGGTCGCGCAGAGTTGAGGCAAAATCCCGACATCGCGATTGACCGAGTTAAAAACGTTATGGACATCGTTGCTCAAACACCTGAACTTTACCCATCAACTCGTGCAGAGTTGCGGCACACAATCGAATCAAGTTTGCTTTCATTCCGTGGACGAAAGCTTGAATTCGATGACCGTCGCGAACTACAGCAACTCGCCGAAGCTAACGCTGACGCGCTTTTGGAAACAGCGACTCGTCGTGCACGTAACGAAGAAGAAATTTCGATTCTCGTTAACAAGTTCAACGGGCTTGTTACTGAGAAGAATTACGACGGTGCTCTCAGCGTAACTCGTGAAGCATTCGATCTTGCAGAGAACAACCCAGATGTTGTTGTCGCATCAGAATCAGCACGCGTTGCACGTAACTACTACAAAACAATTGAGCTTCGCCGATTAAAGGAAGAAGGGTTTGTAGATACGATGTACGAAATCGAGAAAGTCTCGATTCCATTTCCAGGCGTCAACCCACTGGTCTTTCCAGATGCGGACGAATGGAAAGCCAAGCGTTTACGTCGCAAAAAATTCGATCAAATTCGATTGACTGGAAGCAAGAAAGACGAAGAAATCCTTCTAGCTCTCGAGTCAGAGGCATTCTTTGACTACGACGAAGTTCCTTGGTCAGATATCGAAGAAGAAATCGAAAAGCAGTACGGCATCAACATCGTACTGGACGAATCGGCGATCGACGATTCTTTGCCAGAAGATGAACCAGTCACCATGAAATTGACTGGTATCCGTTTGAAAAACGCTTTGCGAATTCTACTTAAGTCCAAAAACGCTACCTTTGTTGTTAAAGACGAAGTACTCAACATCATTTCGCTTGAAGAAGCCGAAGACATCCAATGGTTTGTAACTAATGTTTACAACGTGGGTGACTTGGTCGCTCCGCGTTCGGCACCTCCTGGAGCTGGTGGTGGCGGATTTGGTGGCGGTGGCGGTGGCGGATTTGGCGGTGGCGGTGGCGGATTTGGTGGCGGTGGCCAGCAAGGCGGCGGTCGGCAAGGTGGCGGCGGTGGTGGTGCGGGTCTCTTCTGCGTCCAAGAAAGCCAAGTCAACTTAAATCTGTCGACTGACACCAAATCTACTACTGAATCGCGAAAGCCAGTTGTTATCGAAGTTGATCCTTCAATTTCACCTGAAATCGCTTGGGCAGATTACTTTGACAAAAACTTCGCTGATCCTGCTGACGTGCGACGCACAGCTCGGAAGATGATGCGAAAGAATCAACCTGATCAAGTCGTAGCCATGATTTATGGTGCGATTCGCAACCAGCAAGTTCAACCTTGGATGTTCGAAGGATTGGTTTTGGCAATGCAAATTGCTGATCGACCGCAATCTGAAATCGAACGGGCTTTGCTTTCAACAGTTGACCTTTCTTCTGACGAAAACGATACGCTTTACGCAGCTAACTATATGGCTGAAAACGGCATGGAAAAACGAGCGATCAGCCTTTTGAAAAGCTTCGCTCGTTCCAACCCAACTCGCAACGAACCGTTCGTAGTTGGTCTCCGTGCGGCACAGCGAATCAATGATCTCGAAGGGATCCAATGGGCCACAGTCGGAATCGTTTCTCAAGAATGGCCCGAGCATCCTGGAATCGTCAAAGAAGCTCAGTATGCAGCGACTGCAGTTAAGAACAGTTTGAAAAAAGCTGGCAATACAGAAGCACTCGCCGCTTTCGAAACCAAATTGCAAGAGGCTGAAGAACGCGATTGTATGATTCGAGTTTCCTGGAATGGTGACGCGGATATTGACCTCGAAGTCGTTGAGCCAGGCGGAACTGTTTGTTCACGTTTGGTCAAACGAACTACTTCTGGTGGCGTTTCAATGGGAGACAAATTCTCTCGAAAGTCTGGGCTATCAGGTGAAGTATCTGAGATGTACGTTTTGCCAAAAGGTTTCTCGGGTGACTACCGTTTGGTTATCAAACGGATGTGGGGCAATGTGACATCGGGCAAAGTGACCGTGTCTATTCATAATCACTACCGTTCGGACCGTGAAGCCAGCCTGACAAAGCAAGTCAAAATTGACGATAAAGGCGCGGTTGTATTGTTTGCTCTGAATCAGGGCCGACGAACTGAACCACTTAATGATCACGAAATTCAAACTGTAATCAAACGTCAAGAAATCAACCGTTCCATTCTCGCTCAACAGCTTGCTGACAACCGTTCAGCAGGTTCTTCCAGCGAATTCAATGGTGGAATACTTGGTGGCTCAGGTTTAGATAGTCGTTTGCTGAATTCAGCATTGGCTGGACAAGGAGTCGTTGGTTATCAGCCTCAGATTCAGTCGTTCTTTGAAGGAACTAACTTCATTGTTAACCACGCTACTACAGCCGATCGACTGTTTGTGCTGGTTAGTGCTACTCCTAACTTCACTACGATCACCGAAGTAACCACGTTCAACATTCTTGGAGACGCAGCCACAGCTCAGGGTGCCGCTCAAGGCGGCGGTGGTGGTGTTGGCGGCGGCGGTGCCGGTGCTGGTGGATTCGGTGGCGGCGGCGGTGGCGCTGGTGGCGGTGGCGGCGGCGTATTTTGATCATCAGCGATTAGTTTAAAAATATCGGCCGACCATATTTTTTGGTCGGCCTTTTTTTTGCGCTCATAGAAAAGACACAGAAAACCGACGAGATGGCAAAGTGTTAAAAAACACGATGCATCGCTTGAGCTGCGCACCGCCACCATTCAATTTGCGATCATAACCCCTGATTTAACCAAACCCACACCGACTGCCAAACATCGCTATTGGTTCGTTAATTCCGGTGGGTTAGTATCACTTATTGAGTCTCCACCCAGCGATGACTTTAACAAGGAAGTTAAAACGTGGATCCAAAAACCAACTCCCAACCTGTACCGCGAATCCTAATCACGCGTCTCAGCCACATTGGCGATTGCGTGCTCACATTGCCGCTGTTGTCGGCGATCCGGCGCGAGCACCCCGACGCCTTCATCGCATGGGCCGTCGAATCACCTACTCAACAACTTCTCGAACTACATCCCGATCTTGATGAAATCATCCAGATCCCCAAAGGCTGGTTACGAAAACCAAAACACTATCTGAATCTCCGCCGCAAATTCAAACGTCTCAACTTCGACATCGCCATCGATCCGCAAGGGATCACAAAAAGCGCCGCTCTTGGATGGATCAGTGGCGCAAAGAAAAGAATTGGCATCAAAGGCCGGTGGGGCCGCGAGCTCTCGCCTTATCTAAACAACAGCCTCGTACAAACGACTTCAGAACACATCGTCGAACGTTCGCTTGAGTTGCTTTCAAAAATTTCGTTCACAACAAATCAAAGCAAAACAAACCAACACAAAACAGACCAGAAAAAAAAGGGCGAACCAAACACAGACAACGCGAACGCAAACAACGCAAACAACGCCAACCACAATCATCCAGCCAACATCAATTTTGGATTGCCGGTTTGCCCGACCAGTCATACCTCCATTGAATCCTGGCTTTCTCAAAACGTTTGGAAGCAGCAAAACGCAGAGAAGTTCGTCCTCATCAACCCCGGCGGAAGTTGGGCCTCCAAACGCTGGGAAATGGATCGCTATGGCGCTGTCGCCAGCTACCTCAAGATTCATCACCACCTCACCAGTGTTATCGTTTGGGCGGGCGTTGATGAATTTGAAATGGCCAAGAAAATAAACTCGTTCGACACCAACGCATCGATCATTGCCCCGCGAACGAACTTGCGAGAACTCGCTTCTCTCACCAGCCGCGCTTCGTTTTTTATTGGCGGGGACACGGGGCCGATGCACATCGCATCAGCCATGGGAACTCCCTGTGTCGGACTCTACGGAACGACTCGTCCCGAAGAATCTGGTGCTTTCGGTCCACACCATATTGCCGTTCAAAAATGGTATCAATCGGGAAGCTGCAGGAAACGACGAAACGCCGCCAACGATGCAATGAAAGACATCCTGGCAAGCGACGTGTTCTCGGCATGCGACCAAATGATTGCATCGCTTTCTAACAAATCGAAATGGGATTCTCAGTCTGCCGCCTAATTGGTTTTTCTCTCAGCGGTGATCCATAGAAATGCCCGCATGCGCATCTGAGCGGGGCTCTATCAATCCCCTCGGCAAACAGCGAACGAGCCAGTTGACTTGCTGGCGTTCAGGTTTTTTCGCGTTATCATGAGTGCACTTACTGCGCTCGACCTAACCTGGAAAAATTCACATGCTGTTAAATATTGTGGGCACTGCCCAGCGACTTAACGCTTTTGTCTTAGTTTCAGTATTGCTGCTAACGATCGGGTTTGTAGATACTGGAATCGGCATCGCTTGCCAGACCAGCGAAACAAGCGAAATCAATACCAACAATGTCGAAACAACAACAAAGCGAACTGAACGGCTGCGAGCTGAACGACTGCCAAACGTTGTTGTGATATTCATTGACGATTTGGGCTACGCAGATATCGGGCCCTTTGGTGCCAAAAGGTACGCGACACCGAACCTGGATCAGATGGCCAAAGACGGTCGCAAGTTTACTGACTTTGTGGTTTCCAGCGCCGTTTGTTCCGCTTCCCGAGCCGCATTATTGACAGGCTGCAACCATCGCCGAGTTGGATTCGCGGGCGCGATCGGTCCGAGTTCGAAAATGGGTATCAATCCTTCGGAAACGACAATCGCCGAAATTTGTAAGCAAAAAGAATATGCAACCGCGTGTTTTGGAAAGTGGCACTTGGGAGTGCAAAAGCAATTCCTGCCCTTACAACATGGATTCGACCATTACTTCGGGCTGCCATACTCAAACGACATGTGGCCGTACCATCCGGCTTTTGTTGACTTGCCTGCAGACGACCCCAAACGTAAACGCAACTATCCTCCGCTTCCTTTGATCGAAGGCAACGAGATTGTTGACGACAACGTCACAGGTGAAGACCAGGAAAAACTCACCACCCAGTACACTGAAAAAGCCGTCAAATTCATTGAAGACAACGCGGACAGACCATTCTTTCTTTACGTGCCTCATTCAATGGTTCACGTTCCGCTTTATGTTTCCGACAAATTCAAAGACAAAAGTGGTGCTGGATTATTTGGCGACGTGATGATGGAAGTCGACTGGTCGGTCGGTGAAATTTTGAAAACGCTGAAGAAACATGACTTGGAAACGAACACGCTCGTTGTGTTCACATCCGACAACGGCCCTTGGCTGAATTATGGCGACCACGCTGGATCCGCCGCGCCGCTTCGCGAAGGCAAAGGAACCATGTTCGAAGGCGGATATCGTGTCCCGACTGTGATGCAGTGGCCAGGCAAAATTCCCGCCGAGTCAACCTGTGATGAGCTTGCTTCCACGATCGACATTTTGCCGACAGTAGCAAAGTGGATCGATGCGAAATTGCCCGATCATAAAATTGACGGCAAAGACATCAGTCCGCTAATTTTTGGTGAATCCGATGCCAAGTCTCCTCACACCCATTTTCCGTGTTACTACAAAGGCGGACAGCTTCAGGCGATTCGCGATTCACAGTACAAAATCGTTTTCCCACACCAATACCGAAGCTTGAACGGCCGCAAGGGAGGCACTGACGGCAAACCAGTTAATTACAACCAAAACAAAGCCACGTTTGCACTTTACGATTTGAAAGCCGACGTTGGTGAATCAAAAAACGTCGCAGAACAACATCCTGAAGTCGTTGCTCGATTAATGAAGTACGCAGAAGAGGTTCGCGAAGACCTGGGTGACAAATTGACCAAAACAAAAGGCTCCGGAAACCGTGAGCCCGGTCGCGTAGAGTAACGGTTACTAAAATTGAATTGGGTTCTTTATTCTGGATTTGGTTCTCCTTGGCTTGCGTTCCCGAATCGGTTCTTTGAATTTGGTTCACTCCCTCATAGAAATTAATTCCTGCTGAAATTAGAATGTCGGTTTCTTTAACTGCCCATTCCCGCGCATCTTTGAATGCGATTATCTCAGCGAAAAGAATTTCATGAAAATTGTTGCCCGACTCGGCGTTTGCGTTTTGCTGTTCGTTATCCAGTTTGAATGCGCTGCCCAACAAGCGCAAAGGCAAAGACAGCCACGAACGTTTCCTAACAACAAACTATCCGTTGAATCAATTTACGGACGCACGGCGTTGAGAACTGGCTTTTTCGCAGCAACATGGCAGGAAGAAGGCTCGAAATTTCTTCGCTCAAAACCATCAAGAACCGTCCGCGGTGGCAAAGACTTGGTCGCGATTGAGCCGCAAACCGGAGCAGAGACAATTTTGCTCAAGGCCGAAGAGCTGATCCCGCCGGGCAAAGACAAACCACTTGGACGGGCCGACACGCAGTGGTCAAAGGACCGAAATCTGGTTTTGATATTCACCAACACTCGCAAAGTCTGGCGTCACAATTCGCGTGGCGACTATTGGTTGCTTAACCGCCAAACCAAAGAGCTTCGACAAATCGGAGCCGAACGTCCGGCTACGTCTTTGATGTTTGCCAAGCTTTCTCCTGACGCAAAAAGCGTTGCTTACGTTTCTCAAGGCGACGTTTACGTGGAAGACATCGCAACCAGAACAACGAAAAAGATCACTGAGAAAAGCTCACCCGAGATCATCAACGGAACTTCGGATTGGGTTTACGAAGAAGAATTCGACCTGAAAGATTGCTTCCGCTGGAGTCCTGATAGTAAAAAGATCGCTTTCTGGGAATTCGATACATCCGAAGTGTCTGAGTTTATCCTGATCGACAATACCAAAGGGCTTTATCCGGAACTTCAACGATTCAAACACACCAAACCAGGCCAGAAAAACTCAGCCGTTCGCATGGGCGTCGTGGATCTGGGCGACGGATCGACTAAATGGCTTAACGTCCAAGGCGATCCGCGCGAGAACTATATTGCTCGTGCACGCTGGACAAGCGACAACACGTTGATGCTCCAACATTTGAATCGCGACCAGAATACGAACTCGGTTTTGATCGCTGATGCAACGACTGGCGAAACCAAGACACTTTTTCAAGACACCGATTCGGCTTGGCTTGAGACTTGCGACGATCTTCAAAAACTCAATGACCAGGAATATCTGTGGGTCAGCGAACGAGATGGCTGGCAACATGTTTATGCCCTCAATACAAAATCAGGCGCGATGAGGTTGCTGACGCCGGGCGATTACGATGTGATTTCGATTTCGCGAGTAACCAAAGACACGATTTACTTTATTGCTTCCCCTGAAAAACCAACCGAGCGCTACCTTTATTCGGTTCCAATTTCAGGGGGCACTGCTAGACGGGTCACGCCGGGTGGATTCAAAGGTACAAATAGCTACCAAATCACCCCAGACGGTTCACTTGCGTTTCGGACTTTTTCGCAATTTGGCGTACCAGAAGAAACCGAATTAGTTTCGCTTCCTGCGCACAAGACATTGCGATTGGTACTACGGAACGACGAAATGAAGAACGCACTGGCCGCGTTGGCTCCAGTGAATACCGAGTTTGTTCGCGTCGGAGTCGGCAATGACGTTTTTCTTGATGCCTACGTGATGAAGCCAGCCAATTTCGATCCATCAAAAAGGTATCCGCTCATCGCTCACGTTTACGGAGAGCCATGGGGCACCACCGTCAACAACTCATGGGGCGGTTCACGATATTTGTGGCATCGAATGTTGTGCGAAAAAGGATACGCCGTCTGCAGTATCGACAATCGGGGCACCAAAGTTCCGCGTGGCGCGAAATTCCGCAAGTCGATTTACAAACAGATGGGTGTGATCGCAGCAGCGGACCAGGCAGCGGCAATTAAAGCACTAACCAAACACTATCCATGGCTTGATGCGTCTCGCGTTGGCAGTTGGGGTTGGAGTGGCGGCGGTTCAATGACGCTTAACGCGATCTTCCGATACCCCGATGTCTATGCAACAGGAATCGCCGTGGCGTCCGTGCCAGACATCCACTACTACGATTCGATCTACCAAGAGCGTTACATGAGTACACCTCAGAAGAACCCTGAAGGCTACAAAAACGCTTCTCCAATCAACTATGCAAAGAATTTGAAAGGTAACTTGCTGATTATTCACGGCACGGGTGATGACAACTGTCACTACCAAACGGTCGAGCTATTGATCAACGAATTGGTTGCACAAGGAAAGCAGTTTTCAATGATGGCTTATCCGAACCGCTCCCATTCCATCAATGAAGGAAAAGGCACAACGATACACCTTTATAACTTGATGACCAACTACTTTCTCAACAATCTGGAACCTGGCGGAAAGTAAAGTAAGTCCGCAACTCACACGATTGTGCGGCGTAAAGTGGAGGAAAGAAAGCTATGGCTCGCGGATCACCTCGAAGGAATCCGCCGTGCCATGGCATCTCGGTATTCGTCGACCGTGTCATTCTCATCGGGCTAGATCGCCAAAAAAAACGATGCTAATGGACATGTTCTACAATACGTGCAATTCAACGCTGCAGAAAACGAGAACCGATCCCGCGCAGATGCAGTGGGATTCGGTGTTCAAAAGTCGGCATGTTTAGGTGGACACCGGATTCACCGGTGACTTCGAGGCGAAGGAATCCACCATCCAAGCAGTTGAGCCTTGGCATTGCAGCCCTGGTAGCCTGAAATCACGGGTTGAATCTCCTAGTGACTATGTCGCACAACGGAAGGTTCTTACGACACCGCTTCTCACCAAGCCAACAAGGCATGCCCCAATGGTCCAACTCGAAAATCGCTGATACTCGTCGACTATCCCACCAACCGAAGTTGCGTTGGCTGTACGTTTTCCAGTACTTCGACCAAGCAATCAATCGCGTAACGTTGCTCCGCTTCCGTTAGCTCAGGAAAGATCGGCAGCGCCAACACTTCGCGAGCAGCGCGATCTGTCTCCGGAAGCGAGCCCTCTGGAACATCTAGGTATGAAAAACACTTTTGCTGGTGAAGTGGAATTGGATAGTACACCTCGGTTCCGACTCGGCGATCAGCCAGTTTTTGGCGGACTTCATCACGACGTCCGCCAGAAATTCGAATCGTAAACTGATTCCAAACGTGTTTGTTGCGTGGCAGTGACGAAGGAAGCCCTACCTGTGAGCCTAATCCAGATTCCAAAACGAACTTTCGATATCGAATCGCATTTCGTTTTCGTTTTTCAGAGTACTCTGCCACGTAAGGCATTTTTGTGTTGAGCACAGCGGCTTGAATGGCATCCAAACGGCTGTTGATCCCTACGACTTCGTGGTGGTAACGAGGGCGCATGCCATGGTTAGCCAACAAACGCAAACGATCGGCGACTTCGTCATCGTTGGTGGTTAGCATTCCACCGTCACCAAATCCGCCAAGATTTTTTGTTGGATAAAAACTGAAACAGCCGACTGCCCCCATGCTTCCAGCGGGCCGATCAGACTCGGTCGCACCGATGGATTGAGCACAATCCTCAATGACACTAATTCCGTGTCGGTTGGCGATTTCCATAATCGGATCCATATCGCAACACTGACCAAACAAGTGCACAGGGATAATCGCTCGCGTTTTATCCGTGATCAACAACTCAAGGTGATCAACGTCGAGGTTAAAAGTCGTTGGCTCGATGTCAACGAAAACGGGAACCCCGCCCAGTCGTGTGATAGCGCTGGCGGTAGCGAAAAAAGTAAAGCTCGGACAAATGACTTCGTCGCCCGGCTGGATATCAACTGCCATCAAGGCCAAAAGCAAGGCATCGCTTCCTGAGGCACAACCGATGGCGTGTTTGGTTTGAGAGATTTTAGCGACAGATTCTTCAAGAGCTTTGACGTGCGGGCCGCCAATAAACCATCCCGAATCAATAATATCGGAAATGGTGTTCATGATTTCGGATTTAAGTGGCTGGTTGCCTCTTCCAACGTCAAGCAATGGCGCGGAAGTAGTGGTGGAGTTCTCGGGCATCGGTGACCCTTCCTTGGGCTTTAAGATGGTTTATTTTGGTACGCAATCCATGCGCGTAATCCGAAAATAGAAGGCTTAACGAGACCGGTCAATAGAACTCGCCTTTAACTTCAAACAAATGTTTGCGACAATGCTAGCGTAACTAAGTAGCACTAACGTCCACTAACCGCAAAATGTACCTCGACTCGCCAGAGTTCAGGGTAAGCCGAACAAACAAGCGCAACAATAGAGACAACTGAATTGTGGCCAATCCAGCTACGCATAAGCTCTCCATTGAACGGTTTCGCATTTTTAAATAGCGAGCCGGAAGTAGTACCTGTGCTTTCACCGACCTCCGCACCACATCGAATTCCCATTTAGAAACCTCACATGATTTTGATCGTCGACAACTACGATTCGTTCACCTACAACCTTGTCCAACGACTGGGTGAGCTTGATTCGTCTTTGGATATCCAGGTTCATCGCAACGACAAAATCACTGTGGACGAGATCGAAAAACTGGCTCCGTCTCACATAATCATTTCGCCTGGGCCGTGCACACCCAATGAAGCCGGCATCTCGGTTGACTGCGTCACGCGTTTCCATGGAAAGCTTCCGTTGCTTGGCGTTTGCCTTGGGCACCAGTCAATTGGTCAAGCCACAGGCGGTACGATTGTTCGAGCCGAGCAACTGATGCATGGCAAGACCGACAAAATCAACCACAACTCAAAAGCAATTTTTGCGGGGCTGCCCAACCCAATGATCGCCACGCGTTATCATAGTTTGGTGATCAAGCCGGATACGCTTTCCGACGAGTTCGCTGTCTCCGCTTGGGCCGAAGCGCCCGATGGCTCGCGTGAGATCATGGCAGTTGAACACAAATCCTTTCCAACGTTCGGCGTTCAGTTTCACCCGGAAAGCTTTCTCACCGAGTGCGGAATCGAATTGCTACGAAACTTTGTTGAGATAACTGGACAATGATTTCGATTACCGAAGCGTTTGCGTTTCTCGAAGACACAATTGCAACCCTGCCCGATGATTCAGTGCCGATCGGCGAATCGGTTGGCCGAGTGCTTTCGCAAAACGTCATTGCCGATGTGAATTCGCCTCCCCACGATAAATCTGTCATGGATGGATTCGCGATTCGCAGTGCCGATATTGCCAGCGGAAAATTGCGACTTGAAATCATCGAAACCGTGATCGCGGGTGGATGGCCAGAGCTTGAGCTAAAGTCCGGTCAAGCGACACGCATCATGACGGGCGCACCGATTCCCAACGGAGCCGACGCCGTCATCATGGTCGAGTTAACCAAAATAGAATCTGAGGGCAAACATGAGTTCGTTACACTCGTCAACGAAGCGGCTGATTTAATCACGCCAGAAAAACACGTCCTCAGAACCGGGGTCAATTTTTCAAAAGGCCAAACGGTTTTTGCAAAAGGCCATGTCGTTCGCCCAACGGACATTGGACTACTGGCCGAGGTCGGAGCGTCGATCGTTTCGGTGGGTGGAGTCCCAACTGTTTCCGTTTTGCCGACGGGCGATGAACTGGTCGATTGTTCACAAGTTCCCGGTCGCGGACAAATTCGAAACAGTAATGGGCCGATGCTGATCGCGATGGTTCGAGCGTTGGGATTGAACGTGACTGACAAAGGAATTGGGCGCGACAACCAAGATGACTTGCAGACACGAATCGAGAGTGGGTTGAGATCCGACATCTTAATTTTGTCTGGCGGTGTTTCCGCGGGAACGAAAGATTTAGTGCCAGGCATTCTTCAATCGCTTGGCGTCAAACAAGTGTTTCACAAAGTCTGCGTAAAGCCCGGAAAGCCAATCTGGTTTGGCGTATTAGATCGCGACGACGCTGGAACGAACAAACGAACGTATGTGTTCGGTTTGCCAGGCAATCCGGTCAGCAGCTTGGTTGGATTCCAATTGTTTGTACGCCGCGCGATTCGAAAGTTAACGGGCCAGACCTCTGAATCAACCGATTCGATGATGGGCGAATTGAGCGATCCGCATGAAACACGAGGCAACCGCCCGACTTATTGGCCAGCGAAACAGATCGTAGACGACTCGCCGATTCGAAAGTTCAAACCGCTTCTCTGGCGCGGATCATCCGACCTTTTTGCACTTGGAGAAGCGGAAGGCCTGATCTTTTTCCCAGCCAACTCGCAACAGCATCCTGCTGGGGAGTCAGTGCGGTTCTTTCCGTTTTAAGAACCAAGAATAAGCCAAGTTCTCGGTTTCGCCCACTTCAAGGACTTCTATAGGTTCAAGCTCGGCCACCCGTTACGATTTGTATCAGATAAAAGGGCAGCTCGCCGAACAACTGCCCAACGGCAACTAAAACAGCAAACCGACCAATTTCATGTCAGCCCAATCAACATCTTCAACGGAACCCAAACCGCCAACGCCAGGTTTCCTCGTCTTGTTCGTAGCGTTCCTCTCGCTCGTGCTGATGTGGCTTTCGTTTGCGCCGGTTGGAATATTTTGGTTGGGTTGGATCGCGCCGGTGCCTTTGATCTGGCTTGTGCTTACTCCACGTCTCGCTGCCAAACGGCCCTATTGGCAGTTGTTTTATGCGGGCCTGCTGTATTGGCTGGGAACGTTTTACTTTATCCCGATTCCACACCCGGCACTGTGGGCTGGCTGGATTGCAGTTTCGGTTTATATGGCGATCTACACACCGATGTTCGTCGGAATCTCGCGAACGATGGTTCATCGATTTGGCATCCCTGAAATCGTTGCCATCCCGTTGACATGGACAGGCATCGAATGGATTCGATGCAATTTCCTGACAGGCATGGGGATGTTCTGTTTATCACATACGCAATTCGAACATCCGATTCTCATCCAAGTCGCCGATTTGTGCGGAGCTTACACGCTTACATTCGCGATGGTTTTATCCGCGACTGGCTTGGCGATGCTGACATTGAAATTCTTCATGCCAAAAATTGAAACCAAATCAAACAACTGGCCATTTGTTTTGGCTTCTACCGCCGTTTCGGGCGCCGCATTTACCGCCGTGTTTTTGTACGGGCAATTTCGATTGGATGAAAAAATTGAATTGCTTAACGACGCAAGCCTGACTTTTGGCATCATTCAAACGTCGGAAGATGTCATCTTTGGTGCGCCGACGGACCTGCAAACACAAACTCAAATCGAAAACAAATTCAGACTGACTTGGGAAGCTCGCAAAAAGTGGGATGACCTCGACTTGATTGTCTGGCCCGAGTCGGGCCTTAATCCTGCCAGCGACTTTTTATCCGACCTCGACCAAGAGCGGTCCAAATCATTATTCGACGATCAAATCACTCAATTTTGGGCAGATGGAATCGGCTATCCTAACGTCTTCAATACACCATTGCCGTTGCTAACGGGCGGTGGAACGGACGACCCTGCCAAAAATGAAAGTTTCAACGCTGGGTTGTTGATTTCAACCAACGGGAAAGTTCAGCAGCGTTACTTTAAGAACCACTTGGTCATGTTTGGCGAGTACATTCCGCTGGCCAGCCAAGTCCCATTCATCAATTCGATTTCTCCGATCAGGAGTCTAACGTCCGGTACCAAGTTCGAGATAATGGAAATCGACAAAGTCAAAATCGCGCCCAACATCTGTTTTGAAACGACGGTTCCACATTTCATTCGCCGCCAACTCAACTCGCTACGGACTGAGGGCAAAGAGCCAGATGTGATGGTGAATTTAACCAACGACGGCTGGTTCTTTGGGACCAGTTGCCTGGACGCTCATCTTGCATGCAACGTGTTTCGCGCGGTGGAAATGCGGAAGCCACATTTGGTTTGTGCAAACACCGGTTTCTCCGCTGAGCTTGATACTTGTGGAAGGCTTCTCCAAACCGGTCCACGCCGCGCATCAAGAATCATGCGAGCCGAGATCAAGCCCGTTGTCCGCGCGAGTCTCTATCGCGAAATAGGCGATATCGTGCCGATGATTTTCGCAGGATTGAGTTTGCTGGTGGGCATCATTGGATTCTTTTTGAGGCCCAAACGAAAGCCGGACGCCGAGACACTAGAACAGGACCCGCCAGCGGAAAGTCTTTCTTAACTCTTCTTTAACGGGCTTCGAAAGTTGGTTGTCTTTGAGATTCAAGATCGCCAAACGCGGCCATGGGCCAAACTTTATAAACTTCTTTGCACCCGTGTCACCAATCTCATTGTTCTGCAAATCCAAGTGATAGAATCGCTTGAGCTTCTCGCCAGTGCTTTTTCCATCAAGAATCTTGTCTGTGATCCCTTGCCGATTAAGTTTCAGCTCAGCGAGTTGCTCCAGACCATCAACCAATTCAACAAACCACTTAGTGCCATGCTCTGGTTCGGTCGGTTCATATTGATATCGTCGCGCGCCTGCCAACGATAGACTGGTTAGGGCTTGAGTCGCTCTCCCATTGGCAAATGTCTTGGACACCTCAGGTTTGAATTGATTGTAATCCACGATCAAGGATTTGAGAGGAAGTTCAAACGACCTGTTTGCCAAAATCTCAAATGCATCTTGATCGAGACCGCAATTCGAAACATCCAAGTGCTTAAGTTTCGCAAGCATCTGTGCATCCGACAACACGTCAACTCCAACATCGGCTTCAAGGTATCCCGATTTATAAAATGGAGACCGATTCAACGAAAGGCTCTCCAACTTCGAAGCCTTCGTTTGATTAATTGCGTTTAGTCCATTTGGCGTAATGCCGCACGAACCAGCATCGAGCGATTTCAGTTGGCCGATTAGTTTTGCCAGTTCAAGCGGCAATGGACCAATCCAATCTTCAGAATAGTTCAAACTCATGTTTCGCGAAGAACCGATCTTCAAGTCTTCCAATTTGCGGAGCTTGGTGAACGACTCGACGGCTTCGGCACCGACATGGCCAAGGCGAATATCAAGCGATTTTAAGTTTTCCAACTCAGCGTTCACAATCGCTTGCCCGCCTGAGTTTCCAATTGAATTACCGCAAAGGTCCAAGTTCTCAATTTGCTTCAAGTTCGGAGATCGCAAAAACTTTTCTAGCTCTAAGGCACAAGCTATTCGAACTTGCTCTCTCGCATCTCGCTCCCAACGCATTTCTCCGTATCCCGGATTTCCACCACGACCAATGCTACAGTGAGCCAAACTGAACCTGCGTAAATTCTTAAGCAATCGGGATTCGGATAGGTCGGAAAGATATTTATAAGCATCGCGAAGTTCAAGATGCTGAATCGGCGCTAGCTTAAAAATTTCTGCGCCGTGATTGAGAAAATCAAGCGCCGTCATGCAAACGTGGTCGACCATGCCATTACGAAACGACCAATTGCGCACAAATGGCCGCACTGCCGCAGCCCACTCTTTGTTGTGTTGCCGCTTGAGCTGCATCTCACGAGATAGCAGATCGGTATAACCTGGATCTCGTTCGTCAGTTTCCTCGATCTGGCATTGCACACGAATGAACTCGCCTAGATCGTTGCCTCGCTCTTCAAGCCAATCTGCATATACCAGACGTGCAGAAATATCAGTTGGGTTGGCAATGATCTCGTTGACTAATTGCTCGCCCATTTGGTTTTATGATCTCGCACAACAGTAAATCAGCGTCAAAATAGAGCCCCAGAGGAGATTTGCACTCCTATCTCGATTTTGGTGATCGTGTCTTATCTCTTAGACGACCGGGGCAAATCGAAATTATAGTGGACCGTCAAACGCATCTTCAAGCGAAGGTGAAACGCCTAACCCTCGGCTTCTGGCAACGCATTGCAGCCTTTTTGACCGATTAGTCGTCAGAATCGGTCGTTCGATCAATTCAAATCCCAATCGAATTCAGGCAACTTGCAAAACGGTTCGAGCGTAAATAGCATGGCCATCTTAAACTAGAGATAGTGGCGAAAACCTATTGTTGCCTTACGCCCCACAACTGACCATTCCAGCTGGACTAACTCCATGAACCAAAGACGCCAATTGCCGATTTTGTTTTTCTTGTTCGCATTGATTTTCACGATGACTACGGTTGTCGATTCAGCGAACGCTCAGCGCCCCGGTCCGCGAGTGACCGCAGCCGGTCCAGTTGAAAAATTTGACCAGGAAGACAAGTTCCGCCAGCTGGAAGAAATCTTACCCACACCTAACGAAGCCCGCGCTGGTTCGGGTGCTCCGGGCAGTGGCTACTGGCAACAAAAAGTCGATTACGACATCGACGTACGATTGGACGACGAAACACAAGAGCTGTTTGGTTCGGAAACGATTACGTACAAGAACAACAGCAAGGACAAGCTTTCGTATTTGTGGCTTCAACTTGATGCGAACATTCACCGGGCTGATTCGGACGCGAATTTAACTCGCACAACAAGCGATCTCACTCGGCTTGGCTTTCGTCAAATGAAAACGATGCTTGCCAAAGAAGTCTTTGATGGTGGATTCAACATCACTCGCTGTGAAGACGCGAGCACGAAAAAAGAACTTAAGCACACGATCGTGAAAACGATGATGCGAGTCGACCTGCCAACGAAACTTGAGCCAGGGCAAACGTTCAAGTTCCGCATTGACTGGGATTACGAGATCAACAACGCTCGAATCATCAGCGGCCGAAGTGGCTGTGAGTTTTTCGAAAAAGATGGAAACTACATTTACGAAGTCGCCCAATGGTTCCCTCGACTCTGTGCTTACACCGACAACACAGGTTGGCAACACAAGCAATTTCTCGGTCGCGGCGAATTCACATTGGAGATGGGTGACTACGTCGTCCGGATCACCGCACCAAACGACCATATCGTTGGTTCAACTGGCGTACTACTGAACTCCGATCAAGTCCTAACGGAAACTCAAAAGAAGCGTTTGGAAGAAGCGGCAACGGCAGAAAATCCGGTCTTCATCGTCACGCCAGAAGAAGCTGAGGAAAACGAATCCAGCGAGCCAAAAGGAAACAAGACCTGGATTTTCAAAGCCGACCGTGTTCGCGATTTTGCGTTTGCGTCTTCGCGGAAGTTTATCTGGGACGCGATGCAGCACAACATGGGCGACTTTCCTGTGATGGCGATGTCGTATTATCCGAAAGAAGCAGAACCGCTGTGGAGCAAGTACTCAACTCACGCGATTATTCATACTTTGGAAGTCTATTCAAAATTCACATTTGACTATCCATATCCAGTCGCGATTTCGGTCAATGGACCGATTGGTGGAATGGAGTATCCGATGATTTGTTTCAACGGACCACGTCCCCAAGCCGACGGAACTTACTCGGCTCGAACAAAATACGGATTGATCTCTGTGATCATTCACGAAGTTGGCCACAACTATTTTCCAATGATCGTCAACACGGACGAACGACAATGGACTTGGATGGATGAAGGGCTCAATACATTCTTGCAGTATCTCGCGGAACAAGAATGGGAAGACAACTATCCGTCATCCCGAGGCGAACCGCGTGACATTGTTGGTTACATGCGAAGCCCTTATCAGGTTCCGATCATGACCAACTCTGAATCGATTCTGCAGTTTGGTCCAAACGGTTATTCGAAACCGGCAACTGCACTTAATATCTTGCGTGAGACAATTCTTGGTCGTGAGCTGTTTGACTATGCGTTCAAAGAATACGCGATGCGTTGGAAATTCAAACGACCGATGCCTGCTGATTTCTTCCGCACGATGGAAGACGCATCTGGCGTCGATCTCGATTGGTTTTGGCGTGGCTGGTTTTATTCAAGCGACCATGTTGATTTGGCGATCACCAATGTTCGCCATTTGACGATCAACACGGCAGACCCGGAAATCGAAAAAGCGATTCGCCGTGAGGCTCGTGATTCGATGCCGACATCGACTTCGAAAGAACGAAATGCCGATTTGCCAAAACGTGCCAACAAATATCCCGACTTGAAGGATTTCTATAACGACTTTGATGAGTTGGACGTGACTGATCGGGATCGTGAAATGTACAAGCGATTTTTTGACTCTTTGAATGAAGAAGAGAAAAAGATGATCGCCGACAAGCGAAATTTCTACTTAATATCGTTTGAGAATATTGGCGGATTGGTGATGCCAGTTATTTTTGATTGCGAATTCGAAGACGGAACCAAAGAACAGATTCGTTTGCCTGCTGAAATCTGGAAGCAGGATAACGAAAAAGTGACCAAGCTCATCATGACTGAGAAAGCAGTCAAATCGGTTACGCTTGATCCACGCCTGGAAACCGCCGATGTTGATTTGGATAATAACTTCTACCCACCCCAAATTCAAAAATCACGTTTTGAGTTGTTCAAAAGCACTCGTCGTCGTGGTGGTGGATCCAATCCAATGCAGGAAGCCAAGCGTGCGAAAGAGGACAGGAGGCGTGGTGGCAGAAGATCAAATAGACCAAACCAGGATAAATCTGCAGACGACAAGAAAACCACACGTCAAAATGAAGCAGAAAAGCAAATCGCTGACGCCAACGCTCGGGCTTTAGCCGCGGCTGAAAGAGCCAAAATGCAAAAAGCCAAAATGGAAGAGCGACGCGCTGCTGCCAAAGCAAAAAGAGAAGCTGCGGCCAAGGCTAAAAAAGAAGCTCAAGAAAAAGCAAAAAAAGCAAAGGCGGAAACAAGCGAGGAAATGAAGGAACGCAAACGGGCAGAGAGAAAGAAAAAAGCTCGTCGGAATAAAAAGAAGAAAAAGGACGATGATGATTTCGATTTGGACTAGTAATTTTTCTTAGCCGATTTAAGCCTTTCACTCGCCCCATTGATTTGTTTTGAAAGCAACCGACATGTTTAGAACTAATGTGAAATCGAAGTTCAATTTCATCTTGCTGGCCGTATGCTTGGCTGGCATGATTTTGACTTCTTCTAATATTTTCGCCCACCCGTATCATGTCAGCCGAACCGAGCTTAACTGGAACCCGAAAACGGGTAACTTTGAAGTCGCTTTATGCTTGTGGCCGGCCGATCTGGAAAAAGCTCTTTCGCGCGACCAAGGGAAATCGATCGACTTGGATAAAGTCGAAAACCTTGACGAGATGCTGAAGGCTTACATCGAGAAAAAGTTCTTTATCCGCGGCATAGTTAAATCGGCAGATTCAAAAGCTGATTCAGCTGATGAAACGATAACACCAACCGTCCGTTGGGTTGGTCATGAAAAAGACATGAAACAGGCTTGGCTTTATTTCGAAGTCGTCGTTGATAAAACAGACGTGAAAGCGGAAGCGGTTAGTGAAACAGACAAAACTGCCTCAGCCTTTAAACCCGTCAAAGCCAACATCAAAACCAAAGGCAACGTCGAAACAGAAGCCGGCAACACAACTGAAGCCAAGAAGCAATCCCACGCCAGTGAAACCAAATGGACGGTCGAAAATCGAGCGTTCTTTGAGCTCAACGAAGATCAGTTAAATTACATTCAGATTACTGTGGGCAAAAAATCCGAAGTCGCGATTTGCAAAACGGGTTCAGAGCGACACCCGATCACCCAATAGAAACGTCGCAGTTTCGTTTTCGACCGCAGTACCGCAGTACCGCAATAAACTGTAACGATATCGCGATTAACTGCTACTTCGCCAACTTAATCAACGGGTCCACCGAACTCAATTCGAACTGCGCTTGCACGACTTTGGGCGAAGCTTCGATTGTGTAAATCAACGTCGACTCACGATTGTAAATCGCTGGGATTAATTCTGTGTCTCCGCATAAAGGCGAATTCAAAAACGCGGGCGGGACTAACTCTGAAGCCAGACCAGAAAAGTCAACCGGAACACTATCTCCATCGGGCTTTTTGGTTTTCGATATGATCACGTTGTACTTGCCGGCGGTCAGCTCCTTCGTTTCGTCGGCGTACTGAAGTTCAAATTTGCCTTCCGCGTTTGTCAAACCAAACGCTAACGGCAAGACGTTTCCGGAACTGCTGAAATACCGAATCGGCATGAAAACAACTTTCGCGCCTCCGACGGGAGCACCGTCCAGTGTGACTTGCCCGTGAACTTCTGCTTTCCCCGCATGCTCTGGCCAGTCGGGATAACAGCCGGCAACGAGTACGCTCGACAGCATCACAGCGATCCGGAACAACGATTTGTGCACGCTGGGTTTCAACTCTTTCCCTTTTCAATTGGTGTCCGGCGAATTATCCGGGCGAATTAATTGGATTGGCTTACGTGGTAAACATTATTTTTCAACATGACCTTCCGCCCGATTGATTCAGTTTAGTGGATGGCTTTATCGCTGGCAGCGCCTCTTCGAGAATTCCGCGGGCTCGAGGCCAAACGATAATCGCTTCGATCACCATCCAAATCTGAAGGCCAAACGTGACCAAGCCGATAATAGCCAACATGGGTTTGTCGCCAGTTCGGCACCAGCCAGTGCTTTCGTTGAACAACTGCCAGACGAGCGCCCAGCCTGGCATCACGATCATGATGACCATCGGAATGGCAACGAACCACACGGGTTTATTGCGTCGCCATAGATAAAATGTGGTGACCATCAACGCGAGTCCGGCCAACAATTGGTTGGTCGCTCCGAATAACGGCCAGAGCAACAAACCGCCTTTGCCGCTTGCTCCCCCTTCAGCGAAGGGTTTTTCCGGCAGCATCGCGATAGCCCCGCCTAATACGACCGCAAAAATTGTGGCGACGTACATGTTTTTAAGCGGCGCAATTTTCAGGTTTCCGCCAAGCTCTTGAATCACATACCTTTGTAAACGAGTTGCGGAATCCAATGTCGTGGCGGCGAAACTTGCGACCAAGACCGCGATCAAGGCGATTCCAAGTTGCAATGGGATTCCGATGGCAGACAAGAAGTTCGCTCCTCCGTTGACAAATGCACCGACCGTGCTGCCGAGCTTAAAGTCATTCCACGACTTGCCTTCACCAAGCTCATAAGTGCTTCGCCACGCCGCCGCGCCCGTTAAGGGCTGTTGCGTTTCGGTATCGATGACCGGTTGATATTCGATCCGCGAAGTCCCATTGGCTTGCGCGACCGCGGTCTTTTCAAACTTGCCCATCCCGACGCCGGCACAACAAGCCAAAATCACAACGACGGCCAGTGCGCCTTCGAGAAGCATCGAACCGTAACCAATCGCTTGCGCATCAGTCTCACTCGAAAGTTGTTTGCTGCTGGTTCCAGAACTGACGAGACAATGAAAACCGCTAATTGCACCGCAGGCAATTGTGATAAACAAAAACGGCCAGATCGGTGGAGTGTCTTCAGGAAGCGATTGAGTGACGGCTTCGGTGGACGCCATCAGATCGGCTTTGCCTGTCGCACATGCAACCAGCAATCCAATCACCAGCAACGAGAGTGCAACAAATAGTTGATGACTGTTTACGTAGTCGCGAGGTTGGAGTAACAGCCAAACCGGTAACACCGAAGCCAGCGCACAATAGGCAAGCAAAATGACCGTCCATGTCACAATCGGAGTGAACGTATATCCTGCGAACGACCACGCGGAGAGCTTGATAGGTAAATGGTAGGCACCAACGTAAACGGCCAGGTAAATCAAGATCAGCGAGATGATTGACATCGGCAGCAATTGACTGGAACCACGCTTCATCATGATTCCAAACACGATCGCAACGGGCAACGTAACCCAAACGGCTAAAACTGATTGCGGGTACAAGATAAAGATCGTCGAGATTACCAATCCGAAAATCGCCAGAACGACCGTTAAGGCAAAAAACAACGCGACCAGGAATAAGATCTTTGTTCGTGACGAAATTAACCGCCCGGCGACTTCGCCAACCGTTTGGCCGCGGTTACGCATACTGACAACCAGTGCGCCGAAATCATGAACGGCTCCGATAAAGATGCTTCCAAAAACCACCCACAACAGCGCTGGGAGCCAGCCCCAGAAAACGGCGATCGCTGGTCCGACAATCGGTCCCGTTCCCGCGATGCTAGTGAAGTGATGCCCGAACACGATTGAACAACGCGAGGGCACAAAATCAACGCCGTCTTCCAACTCTTTACTGGGAACATTTGCATCGTCATCGAGCGCAAAAATTTTCTTTGCAATCCAGCGACCATAAGTATTGTAAGCGACAATAAAACCAACAAAGGAAGCGATCGCGATCAAAAAGGTATTCATGTTCGGCTCGTGGAATGTGGGTGGAGATTTAATTTTAACCTCTCTTCAACCCTCCGACCATGCAGTGTCTCACGAAGTCTCATGAAGTCATATGTCAAACTCTGATCTCTCGTGCAAACCTATTTCCTCAGGTGTTCGTCGAAGAACGTCAACACGCTGGATTCAAACAGCTTGGGATCGAATGCAAAAAGATCAGTGTGCTCGGCTCCCTTGAAGACGACAAGCTTTTTCGGTGAGTTGGCGCTTTCAAACAGCCGTTGAGATTCGTCGAGCGGCGTGTGTTGATCCTGGTCGCCCACAAGCATCAAAATCGGGCAATCGACGTTCTTGATGGCTTCAATCGGGCGAAGCTCTGTTGGTGAAATACCAAGCCGAATTGGGAGTTGGACGGTCAAAAGCGGCGAGACGATTTTGCTTAACGGCCCCAGTCTCATGGCGACTCGATCGTCGATTGCTTCTTCGATCGTCGGGTAAACCGATTCCAAAACGATTGCATCCACGCCTTCGATCGGGCCCGCGAGGACAGCTGCGGCTCCACCAAGCGACCAGCCGTCGATCATCAAACTCTGTTCTGGATTTCTACCGCCAGCAAATTTGGCGATCGCTTGGACGTCAAATTTTTCAAGATGGCCAATGGTTAGATTGTCGCCGTCACTTTCACCGTGGGCTTGAAAGTCCATTAAGACGACCGAAAAATCGTGCTTCAAAAACATCCGAGCCCGATCCAGCATTGCGCGGCGATCAGCGTGCAACGGGTGAAGCAAAACAACGGTTGCTTTCGCATTAGCCGCATCTGCATACCATGTTGCCAACGCAGAACCCGATTCAGATTTGACGGTGGTGGAAACGAAGTTCAATTCTTCAGGAGGTTGCCCGACGTGCTGATTAGCTGGCGCGACAAGTCTGCCACCAACAATCCAACATAGAACCAGAAACGCGAATGTGGCGAACAGAAACATGTAGCCCAACCGCTTGATCCACTTTGCTTTCTTATTTTCTTTATTCAAACCTGTGACTTCTGTCTGTGAAGTTTTACGAATCGGATTCGATTAAAATTATGATTCAAAAAGGTCGCTGGAAAAACCGCAACAGAGCAAAGGTTAACATGCCCCCAAAATTAAGCTTTCCCGAACGCGATGCCGGCTAGAC
>CAYZGP010000015.1:2877-36906 GCA_964478065.1 uncultured Pirellulaceae bacterium | reverse complement strand
CAAAGGTTAACATGCCCCCAAAATTAAGCTTTCCCGAACGCGATGCCGGCTAGACGGCGGTAAAGATCCAGAGCCGAACCACTACTGTGTATGAGCTCATCAACCGAATAATCCAGTGTTTTGGGGCCGCGAGTTTGTGTAGTCCGCAATACCCAATGCTTTTACGGTGAAACGTTTTTGAAATATCCAAAAAAAAATTGCACATCGAATTGTGTTGATAACAATATAAAAAGGAACATGTGTTCTGACCGGGCTGACTCCGTCGAGCAACTCGCTTGATAATCACCCAACGTCCATCTTTTAATCCAAGAAAGCCCAAGCAAATCGTTCTACTGCCACGTTGATTGGTGTGGAACAATTAATGAGAGAAACAGATGAATCAACTTTCGCAATGTTCGGCATCAACACAGGCTGACCTGGATCACCAGCGCGAGTTTTATATTCATGCTCGTGAAATCGTGTCTGATTTGTTTCAACCTCAACCATGGCGTTTCTGGATAGACTTCGTCGTTTCGACAACCAGCGCCTACGTGTTTGCCAGTATCTGGCTGGCTCTACCGATAACATCCCCAGTGGCTTGGCTGGCATTCATTGCCGGATCAACATTGTTATATCGGGCGTCCATGTTTATTCACGAGCTGGTCCATCTTCCGGCCAAACAGATGAAGTGGTTTCGACGCACATGGAACTTCTTTGCTGGGGTTCCCATGATGATCCCTTCGTTTTCCTATGCCAGTCACCTACACCATCACAGCAGTCGGCATTACGGAACCGAGCATGACGGCGAGTACCTGCCATTGGCAACGGGCACACTCAAAGGCATCTTGATCTTTTTGACACAGATTTTTTCGCAACCAATCCTTGTGTTCTTGCGATACGCGATTGGGACTCCGATTTCATTCTTGCATCCCGCTTTGCGAAAGTGGACGCTTACTCATGCAAGTTCACTGGTGATCAATTTTCAATATCAGAAAGAGCTTAAATCGAACGGGCAGTCTCCATCGGATACGTTTTGGGAATTGTTCACGTGCTTTCGAACTTGGGTGATGCTCGCGTTAGTGCTGAGCGGAATTATGCCTGGTGTTCGTTTGCCAAAAATTCTCATGCTGGCCATGTTTGCGTTGACGTTGAATCACATTCGCACACTTTCGGCGCACCGTTACACCAGTAATGGAAAGACAATTTCTCACTTGGATCAATTTCTCGATTCAACCAATGTAGCTGGCAACTGGCTGACGGAGCTATTGTGTCCTCTTGGTTTGCGCTACCATGCGCTGCATCACTTGTTCCCGAGAATTCCGTATCACAATCTTGGGATTGCCCATCGACGGTTGGTTGGCCAGCTGGCGGACGACTCTGTCTACCACGAAGCGACTTACCCCTCGATCTGGTCCGCAATCAAAGACTTGTTGAAAAACGTTCGTGCACACGAAAAGAATCAAGCAGCCTGAGACAACGAAACGACATTGCAAGTCGTTTCGAGCGATCATTGCCAGCGTCGATCTCTTTTGGACCATCAACATTCCAAAATTTGCTTCAAAACCAATTGCACAAAGTCGATTACGCTTTCAAATCTGCCAGAGTCAGTATTGACCGGGATTTGCCGCGCTGATACTTACGTTCACCTAATTGAAAATCCGGTTATCGACGGAAACGTGCGGCTTTGTTTAGCGAACTTCAAAACAATTCGAAAATTTTTGTGCAAGCAGTATTTGCCTGCACCGTTTTGGCTTGCGCAATCTTGAGTCCTGATTCAGCTGAAGCCCAACGTGCTCGTTTCTCCGACCCTTTTGGTTTTCAAGGTTCAACGCCAGTTCCTCCTGCCAATTTGCCCGGTATACCTGGGCTTCAAGGTGGAGTTGGCGTTCCCGGAAATCTTGGTATTCCGGGAAACCTTACAATTCCGGGAAATGTTTTGCCAGGCTCTGGCTCAATCATTACGACTCCCCCAGCGGCAAACCTTCAGTTGCCCAATTTTGGGCCAGGTGGTATTGGCCAAGGCATCCCCGGAACGGTGTTGCAGCCGCCTCCCGGAGCGATCATCCAAGGCGTTCCAAATTTTGGCGGTGGATTGCCAAGTGTCACTGCGCCATCGTTTGATCCATCCCGCGCACCCAACCAAACGTTCCCGATTTTTCCTCGCGTGCAACAAAACCAACCGTCGATTTTTCAAGCGCCGTTTCCGCAAACCAACCCGCAGGGCCAAATTTTCCAGCCACCCGCCGTTCAGCCGCAATTCCAGCAACCTCAGTTTCAACAACCTCAATTCCAGCAACCAAACTTTAACGGCGGATTCGGGCCCGGTTATGGTCCTGGATTCGGTCAAGTCCAAGGCGGATTCGGGCCCAACCGTTGGCCGTACGCTGGCACGGGCACCAATTGGCTTCCTTCAATTGATTGGTCTTGGCCACAACAGGCTTGGCGAACGTTCCGAACGCAGTTTCTTCCGCGAGTGCTTGAGCGGCCTCGCATTAGGCAAACTTATCTTCAAGGCAACAATGGTAACGAACTAAACATCAACGATATTGAGATTGCCACCACGGCAACGCTTCCAAACTTTCTCCAAGGCACACAGCCGCTGCGAATTAGTCCAGGATTTATCTTTCATTGGTGGGACGGTCCGGACTCCAACGTCTTCCCGGATTTCGATTTGCCCGCCCGCGCCTACAGTGCCTATCTGTCGTTCGATCACGTCACCGATCCGTCACGGATCAGCGGATTGGAAAATAATTTGACGGTTGGCTATTACAGCGATTTTGACAATACATCGTCAGACGCAGTTCGAGTCACGGGGCGGTTTCTAGGCTGGTATCGATTGAACGAATACACGGTGGGAAAGCTGGGCGTCGAATATTTTGATCGCGTAAATGTCAAACTACTACCGGCCGTTGGACTTTATATGACGCCCAACCCTGACTTAAAGTTGGATTTGTTTTTCCCGCGAACAAAATTGTCTCATCGAATTCCCAACTTTGCTGACTTTGAAGCTTGGGCGTATCTCGGTGCAGAGTACGGTGGCGGCAGCTGGGCGATCGAACGACGCGACGGCGCTCGCGATCAAGTCGACATCAATGACGTCCGTGCATTCGTCGGCCTTGAATGGATTGGGCCGCGCCGTGTGACTGGCTTTTTTGAGTTCGGTTATGCGTTCGAACGCGAGATTGTGTACCGCTCCAATGCGCTCAATTCTCTTGAGCTTCAAGACACATTGATGGTCCGATCTGGAATCGCTTTTTAGCAAACGGTACCACACTTACTGGATTTAGACGAACCAAACTACCGGCATCTGCCTGTAGAGTTGTCTTGTGTTTTGAATTTACCGGCACGCTGCAAGCCATTGGCGTTTCAGTTAGAATTATTTCTGATCCGACCTAAATTCCAAAAGACAAAATTAGCAATGTCCAAACTAGTTTTTCCAATCATCGTCGTCGTACTGACTTTCATCTCAACCGCAAACGCCCAAGACGATTCCGCCGCCAAAAAAACCGAATCGTTTTATAAGCCGGTCACGCGACAAGTCGAGGGCTGGACTGTAAAGCTTGACCCAAACTTATTTACAGAAGCCAACAAAGAAACCGGTGAACTAGTAGTCAAAGCTCTCGCCAATCACCTTCAACGAGTCGTCTTTATTCTCCCTGAAGCCAAAGTCGACGAGTTGCGAAAGCTTCCGATTTGGATGGAGCAAAACGGGCAGGGCAGGGGATTGGTTTATCACCCTAGTGCCCGATGGCTGGAAGAAAATGGCATGGACCCTGAAATGGCTGGCCACGTTCATGTCCCGCGTCCTGAACATTTGCTTGACATAAACCAGTGGTCGAAACATCCGTACGCGATCATGCACGAGTTGGCTCATGCGTACCACGATCAGGTTTTGGGTTGGGACGACGAAGAAATCAAAGCCGCGTTTAAACAAGCGAAAAAGGCAGGTATTTACGACAAAGTGTTAGCGCACAACCACCAAACCGTTGAGCACTACGCACTTTCTAATCACAAAGAATATTTTGCTGAGTCAACAGAAGCATACCTGGGCGTCAACGACTTCTATCCTTTCGTCAGGGCTGAGTTGAAGAAACACGATCCGAAAATGTTTGACTTGCAGCAGAAAATTTGGGGCAAACTTCGATAGAATTTGTCCATCGATAAACACGCCTTTTTCAATCCCAGATCGAACAGAAAAACAAACTTCAAAATGGCTTTAACCGAATCCACGATGATGAAACTCGGAACTCCTGCTCCCGATTTTTCATTGCCCAACATCGATGGCACAACAGTTTCAAAACAAGATTTCGCTGGCAAACCGATGTTGGTGATGTTCATCTGCAACCACTGCCCTTACGTAAAACACATCGCAACCGAACTGGCACGGATTGGCAACGACTACCGTGCTGAAGGGATTGGTCTTGTTGGTATCCAAAGCAACGACGTAGAGGCGTATCCCGACGACTCGCCCGAGTTGATGAAAGTCGAATCAGAAACGCATGGCTATCCGTTTCCCTATCTCTACGATGCAACACAGCAAGTCGCATTGGCGTACACGGCAGCCTGCACTCCGGACTTCTTCTTGTTCGACGCCGCGCACGAACTGAAATACCGCGGGCGATTGGATGAAACTCGGCCAACGCGAATTTCGTCTGGCGTTTATGATTCAACGGGCAATGAGGCGAATGGAAAAGAGCTTCGAGCCGCAATCGATGCGGTGTTAGCTGGCGAAGATCCAGACAGCAAACAGCTTCCGTCGCTGGGATGCAATGTCAAGTGGAAGCCAGGAAACGAACCTTCTTACTTTTAACCGTCGTGTAAATCTTCCTATTGCCCAAACCAAAATTCACAATAGCTATTTGACCGCTTCTCTTTGGAATTGGCCTTGTTTTAAGAACTCAACGATGCGCCTCCCGACCGCTGGTCGAACAAGCACACCATTGTGACCGCTAAACAACGTAATATGATCGGTTTGGTTTTCCAAATAGCTGCTGTGTTTCGGCACGACAATATCGTAACTCGCAGCAATCACACCGATGCTTAGATCTTTATCTGGCGGCTCAAGTTTTTGAATGAAGCCATCCTGGTGATCCGAAAGCTGCCGAAGCGTTTTGCAAAACGGAAAAACCGACCCGAGCACCTTTGCGACTGGCGACCCGAGATTGGGTACGGCTAACATCACAATCCGTTTAAGCTTTTTCAGTTCCTGATTCGATGACTTAAGATCCAAAAGCGCGGTCCGCGTAACAATCCCGCCCATGCTATGAGCGACGATATGAAAACTCTCGTTCGCCGGATCGTCATCGACTTTTCTCAAGAACTGCTCGAAACGCTTGGCATGTGCTTCGATGGACCATAGCAAACTTCGGTATCCAAATTGCTTGACTCGAAATCCTGCCCGCTTGAGTATCCAACAAATCGGAAGCATAAACAACCGATGCCCACTCCAGCCATGAATCACCACCACTAGATTTTGGGCTTCGTTAAGATTTGATTTCGGACTTAATTCTGACATTCAGTTCAAACGTTACGTGATACGGATAACTTCAAGATCTTGTATCAACTCAATAGATGATACAATGCCAATTTGATCGACATGAAAATCATTCCGTTTCGGATCGGCTTCCCATGAAAAAATTGATTGCCCTCACCTCTTTCCTTCTCGCGTTTGCGGCTTTATGCCCACTCACCGGTGTGAGTCACGCACTTGCGAACGAAACCGTTACCGGGTCTGACGAAACCAAGCCAAACATCGTGATGTTCTTTATCGACGACCTTGGTTATAAGGACCTTGGCTGTTATGGCTCAGAATTTTATGACACACCCAACATCGATACACTTGCCAAACGAAGCGTTCGGTTTACTGATTTCTACTCTGCCAATCCCGTTTGCTCGCCAACCCGCGTCGCGATGATGTCGGGCAAAGCTCCCCATCGGCTGGGCATCACCCAATGGCTTAACCAGCCCAACGATCTCCATTTGCCTTTGGACGAAGTCACGATCGGCGAAGCGCTATCGTCCGCTGGTTACAAAACGGGTTACATTGGCAAATGGCATCTTGGGGACAAAGACAATCAACAACCTCGCGAGCAAGGTTTCACTTGGATGAGAGGCGTCAACAAAGCGGGCGCACCCGGCAGCTACTTTTTCCCTTATAAAGGAAAAAAGAAAAAGCAGGCGATCGCGTTTTGGGATGTCCCGGATTTGGAAGACGGAAAAGAAGGCGACTACCTTACCGACGGACTTACCGATCACGCGATTTCATTCATCACCGAAAACAAAGCCCGCCCATTCTTTTTGTGTTTTGCCCATTACGCAGTTCACACGCCGATCCAAGCCCCCCAGGATCTTGTCGACAAATACAAATTGAAAGCTGAAAAGCTGGATAAACTCGACTCCAAATCCATTGAAGAACGCAATGGTGCAAAGACGCGTCGGCGACAGGACAATCCGACTTACGCTGCGATGATGAGCAACCTCGATTCCAATGTTGGACGAGTTCTTGACCATTTGGAATCGCTAAAACTCACCAAGAACACGATCATCGTTTTTACATCGGACAATGGCGGGCTTTCGACGGTTCGTCAAATTGGGCCCACGGCGTGTCTGCCGCTACGTGCTGGAAAAGGCTGGACCTACGAGGGCGGCATTCGAATTCCGACCATGATTTCTTGGCCTGAAAAAATCAAACCTGCCGTTTCTTCGACGCCGGGAATCACAATGGACTTTTATCCAACGCTGCTTGAACTAACAGGATTGCCGCTGCGGCCCAAACAACACCTTGATGGTCATTCGTTGGTCTCGGCGATTAACGGTTCACCCGACGCAGAATTGGAAAATCGTTTTCTTGCCTGGACTTATCCACACAATCATGGTTCGGGGCATTCGCCATCCAACGCAATCCGAGTTGGCGATTGGAAACTGATCCAACTTACCGATGACAAAACCGCAAACAAAGATCGATACGAACTTTACAACTTGAAAGACGATATCGGCGAGCGCGAAAATCTGGCGGTCAAGAAATTTGAGCGAACGCACGAGATGGCCAAACAGCTTTCTGAATGGCTAATGGAAACAACGCCTGTGAAAGCCACGTCTGCTAATTGAATAGGCATCCCAGTCAGCCCCGCCTCAAGACCCGCCGTTTCCATGCTGGGTGAATTTGACGCCGGGGGCGTAGTCCACTTTTGTCTTCAGCGTAAGCGAAATGTCATGGCGAAGATTCATTTTCCGCTGCAAAAATTCGACCATCTCAATCTCGCCAGAGTCAGTGAATGCTTTTGAATAGCAGCCAGGTTCGCCGCAGCAAAATGGCCCTGCCGATTCAAGGAAACGCACGATAACAAACGCGGTGATTCGCTCTGGCGGCGAGCCACTGACCAAAACGTCTCGCACCATGATATTAAGTTTTGGTGTGCCCCCGACATCGTCGATTGCAGATTCAACTAATCGGATAATCTCGGCTTTTGAATGTTTGGTAGCCATACTGATTCATAGACAAACAGAATTGGCAATGGTTCAGACCAATCGGTGCCCATATAACGCAACCAAAAGGGATTACTAACGAAGTAACGAACGGTTCAACAAATGCATTTGAATAAAAACGAGCCTAAAAACAAGTGTAGCCGGCTGGTCCAATGTACCAACCGGCTACGGCCTCGTTCTGATCTCAACGTTGCTCCTTATGCAGCAACTGACCGATATTTTTGCTCATAAAACTGTCTGGCTTGACTGATCCAGTCGTCACGCTCAATACGGTCTTTGAAAGTTAGCAATCGCGAAAACTCTTCAACTGCTTCTGGCGTCCATTCCATGATCTGCTTGAATGTGTAAATGCCATAGTCGTTCAACCGGGCCTCAAGAACCTGTGCAATGCCCGATATCAATTTCAAGTCATCACGCTTTTTTGGTGCCTCGGTATAAACCAGTCCGCGAACCGCATGCTGGCTGGTGGTTCCGCCATACTCACGATCAAAATTGACTTCCGACTGCTGACGTTGAGCCATTGCTTCGGTGAAAGAAATGACGGTCGCATCCGGCTCGGCGATCGTGCGGTAGTTTGCCAAACGGGCAAGCACGGCAGCTCGTTCACGACGCAACTTTCGAATCGTCTCTTCACTGGCCTTCAATTTCATCGTCAGCATTTGAAGTTGATTATCGTTTCGATTTGTCTCCACACTCATTCGAGCGTGTTCGCTGGTTACACGAGCAAGTTCATCCTGAAGCTCCAACTGTTTTTGGTACGCTTCCGCATATTGCTCGCGAACCGTTCGAAGTTCATTGACGACTTGCTGGTCTTCTTGATCACGATCCTTAACCAGAGATTCCAATTCTGAAATCCGTTGACATGTCATCTTCAGCTCTTCGACTTTATCGGTAAGCTCGGAAGCTCTTGCGTTTGATACATCCAGCTCCGCATTGAGCATTTCCAGTCGCTCCTTGGCAGCGGAAAGTTCCGCGCGAATTCCATCTCGCTCAACCGTTAGCTCAGCGATCGTTTGAGCATGCTTAGCGGTCGTTGACTGAAAGACCTCTCGCTCACCCGCCAGTTTGGCCAATCGAGTGTTCGCATCAACTAGCTCAACACGAGTTGTATCATGAAGGTTTGTCAATTCAGTGATTGAATGAGAGCGTGAAGCAAGTGACGTTTCCAGTTCACTATGCTCGGCGGCCAATCGTTTTAGCCGTCCCTGCGTATCAGCCAACTCGTTGTTCAACTCGTCTCGCAATTGAGTCAGTTGATTGATCGTGTTTGATTTGGCTTTAACCAAGTTCTTCAACTCGGTTCGCTCTTGCTCAAAAGTGGTCGAAAGCGAATCCGTTTTCTGCTCCATCTCCTGCACTTGCAGGGCAAGCAAGTCTTCCAGCTCAACCGATTTTGCCTCGAATTGAGCCAACTGCTCGATCGCTTTGGTTTGGGCTTCGATCTTGTTTTGCAACTCGGTTCGCTCTCGCTCAAAACTGGTCGAGAGTGCACCAGTTTTCTGCTCCATTTCTTGAGTTTGCTGGGCGAGCAGAGCCTCTAGTTCTGTTGATTTAGCTTCAAAGTCCGTTTCAATTTCACTTCGACGCTTAAGCTCCAACTTGAGGTTGTTCATGCCATCTTCGTGCTTGGCTCGCAAGGCATGAATGGTATTTTCCTGGTTGTCGATCCGTTTTTGCAAACCGGCAACGACTTCCAGTGAAGACTTCTCGGCTGCAATCGCTTCATCACGCTGCGACGAGACTTTCTCAAGCTGTTCTGTGCTGTTGGCAAGCGATTTCTGAAGCGAAACAACTTGCGACTCAAGCGATTCCATATTGGCAACGCTTGATCGTAGCTCTTCCATCGCCAGCTTCGTCTTGGATTGTTCTGCTTGCAGATCGGCGATGGTGTCTTCGGCGACTTTTTGAGCCGACTGAGCCGCAGCACATTCTGACCGGGCTTGCTTAAGCAGTTCGCTACTTTCCTTCAACGAGGATTCAGCGGAAACATACTCTTGCTCCAAACCGCTCGCGTTCTTTGTTGCGGTATCCAAAAGTGATTTTTGCGTGGCAAGATCGGATTGAAGTTCAGCAACCCGGGACTCGGCCGCGTGAAGCTGTTCCGTCAAACGCTCCTTCTCGCCAGTCGTACTTTTGAGGTCGGCTTGATGGTGGATAAGTGATGACTCGATGGCTGAATGACGCCCGCGCCAATCTTCTTCCATCAGGCTGAGTTTTTCGATTTGCTGTTGGCTTAACAAATGCGTTTCGTCTTCGAGCGCGATTCGTTTTGCTTTTTCGTCCTGAAGCTCCGAAATTGCTTCTTCGTAACGACGGGTCTTGTCCGAGACTTCCGATTCGAGAATCGCACGATCTCGTTCAGCGTTCTCGCGGCTGGTCGACCAATCGTCACACAACTGCTGGAGGACATTCAGTTGGCCTTTTTGCCGAGTGAATCGCCCGTCAAGTTGAGTATATGAATTGTGAGCCAACTTGAGTGATGTTCTCAAGTCTTCGTTTTCGCGAGTGAGTTTGCGAAAAACAACCTCATCTTCGCTCCGATCACGGTACCAAATAAAGTATCCAATCAGCATCCCAGCGAAAGCCAAGGCAAAATAAGTTATTGCTATCATATCTACTCCGTTACCAATCGCTGCTAGCGTAAATCTCGATCCAGAATTGGATTCTTTACTCTGTGGTCGGCCCGCTACGATTGGAATCTTCAGCAAAACTGCTACAACCCAAAAAGTTAACCAAGAAGAGTTGATGTTGCCTGCAAACAGTCATCAGTTGACAGCGGAATAGCAGCGGCAGAGGCCCCGGAAGTTGAACGTTTGCCCTGGTCCTTGGTATGGAACACAACAAACCATTTGGCCAATGGGCAGCTTGAATTTGGCCTTCGGCCAATTGCGAGTCTGTTGCTATAGATTTCCCATGGCGATGCCAAGCTACAGCGGTTGGCCCAACGTTACTATTAACAACATCCAAATGCAGGAGAAAACTTGCCAGTTACAAACAGACCTGAACTACATCCAAAACGGTGCAGGCAAGAGGAAAACGTGATTCTCATAAAGGCTCAGTGCGCCGTTCCAACTAATGTAACGAGTCAGCGTTAGGATCAGGGCAAACGCCAATGCGACTGGAATTGCCAGTGTCAAAAATGGATAGCGAACCCACCATCGGCTGGACTTGTCTTTCGACACCCCACGTCGATACGCCCAACCAACGATCAAGCGAGCAGGCCAAGAGAATAAAACAAACACAACACTCAACGTCCACAACAGCTCGCCAGGAATTTCTTCGATCTTTAGAAAGAACAAAGGCAACGCCAACACAAGCGTTAACAACAATGCGGTCAAGTGTGCGAACGGAGCTCGGCCATAGTTTTTGAAAACGGCACGAACTTCGAGAAAGCGTTTAACTTTGCCGTCAGTTGCAAAGTGAGCCTGCAAGAATGGTAGCATCATGAAAATCGGGATCGCAAAAACAACTCCAAATATCCCACTGAGTACCGAGACGCTGCCTTCACTGAAACTGGCAGTCACCAACAACAGCGTTGGGAAAAAGAGCCATGCGAACGTCCCAAGAAAGCCTTTCCAGCCAAGGTTGAAGTAATAAAGCAGGTTAAGGCTGGCCGCAAAATCCCAAACGCCGTCTCGACAATTGACGTAAACATTTCCTGAGCGGATCTTTTGAATACAGATTGCTGGCAAAAACCAATCGCTCATTGGTTTTACATTACAAATGTCATCCACCAATGATTTGGAAATCCAGCCAGTCGAAATAGCGATGATCTTTCGTGCGAAAGTCGAGCTTGCCGCGCGGCGTGCCAGCCAAACCGCCAACGAAAATGGAGCGATGATTGGCCAGAAAAAGTAACGCAGTTTTCCGCCGCACATCCAAGCGGCTCCAATGTGCATGACCGTCATGGCGATCAGCACGAACAAAAAGAATCGCATGCCTCTGGTCTGGCCGCTGGTCGGATCTATCAAGTAAGCTTCTCGAGCAAACTGCGAAGCGAAGCGAATCGGAATCAAAGTCAGCCATGTTCCAAGCACGATTCCGCCAAGCACGGAGGCTTTCTTTAATCCAATCATCGCATCGCGAAATGACTTTTTGCGGGCAAGCCGCCCGGAGACTTCAAGGAGGTACCCAAAACTCAAAAATTGGACGATTGGAATGTTCGCCGCTACAGCCAACAGAAAAATGATGCTGCCAACCCCAAACACCCGAGACAAAGCCAAACTGATCCATCCAAAAAATCGAAAGACCCAGCTTTGTTGTGCGCGTTCAGCAATTCGGGTTTGGATGGGCTGACTGGAAGTGGTGACAGATTCGATTTCTTGGTTTTTTGAATTGGATGTTTGCGCGTCGTGCCCAGGCTTCTGCCCGAATAACCTACTACCGATTGATGGTCCCCCAACGATCTCGGCTTCAACCAGATCCGAATCCACGACTTCCGCATTGACCAAGTCTTGAACGCCTGGAACCACCGACGCATCGACGATCTCAGGATATAAAATTGGTTCGTTCTGGTTGTTAGAATTCCGAGCCATACATTACAAAAAGTTGAAATCGACTTTATTAAAACGCGTCCATTTAAAACCAAGCGACTTACTTGAGAGTATTTCCAATAGAACAAACCAGCAAAAACCTGTTAATGTTTCATTTTAAGCTGACAATACAAATATTTCGCCAACATTGAGTTAATCTTGGCGAACAAGAAAATCTGTTTTTAAAATATTGGCCCAAACGGTGGCTCATGCAAGAATCAACTTGGGCAAAAAATGTACTTTTCCTATCGCTCGTGTGCGGTGGCGTTTTACTGCTGACAATTTACTTGATGGCCACCGAGCGAATTGAGCCACCACTTTCATACGCCCCGAAAAGCAAATCGCAAATCGACGTTCGTACCGTCGCTGCCAAACTGGATTCGGCGCTTGAGAAAACCTGGGCTGAAAACGAACTTGAGCACGCGGGCCGCGCAGATAACTTGGCAGTCGCCCGCCGGCTTTCACTGGGGCTTGCCGGTACGATTCCGTCGCTTGAAGAGATTCGAGAATTCGAACAGGAGCCTCCAGATTCTCAGATCCACTGGTGGGTTTCGCGACTGCTAGAAGACGAAAGAACCAGCAACCATCTCGCCGAGCGTTTCACTCGCGCTTTAGTCGGTGTAGAGGATGGCCCGTTTTTGATATTTCGACGCCGCCGTTTCGCCAGTTGGCTGTCAGATGAAATCCATGCGAACCGCCCATACGGATCGCTTGTTAAAAACATTCTTACTGACGAAGGACTTTGGACCGATACCCCGTCAGTCAACTTTTTCACAAGAACGATTAATCAAGACGACTCCAGCAAACCCGATCCGATTCTTTTGGCAGGTAGAACAACACGAGCTTTTTTAGGAATGCGAATTGACTGCCTACAGTGTCATGATGATTTCCTGGGCACGATTAACTTGGGCACAGCCGAAAATCCAACTGGCGGACTGCAATCTGATTTTCATTCACTAGCCGCGTTTTTTGCTGAGATGGAAAATTCGCTATTGGGGATTCGCGATGCATCGTCAAAAGGGCCCTACGAATACAAATTGCTTGACGCAGAGAGAGAATCAATAATCCCTCCAAAGGTTCCTTTCAACGAAACACTGGACGGAAAAGAAAAGAACCTAAGAAAACGACTTGCCAACTGGATAACTCATCCCGACAACAAACCTTTTGCACGGGCAACGGTCAATCGTGTGTGGGCCATCATGACAGGCCGCGGATTGATTCAGCCAGTGGATGACATTCCACTGGAGGGCCCGTTCCCGGCAGCCATGGAAATTCTGGTTGAAGATTTTGTCGCCAGCAATTTTGATCTGCATCGTCTCATTAGAATCATTGCGGCCTCTCAAGCCATGCATCTGGACAGTGCCGCTGATTTTGAAATCACCAAGAAGCACGAGAAACATTGGGCTGTCTTTCCAATGATTCGCCTTCGGCCTGATCAAGTCGCCGGAGCCGTCATTCAGTCTTCGAAACTTACAACAATCGACTCGGCAGCACATATCATTACGCAGCTAACGAAATATGGCCAACAACAGGATTTTGTAGAACGATTTGGTGACCCGGGCGAAGACGAATTCAATGACCGCGGTGAAACTGTAACCCAACGCTTGCTGATGCTTAATGGAAAGATGATTGATGAGCTTTTAGAAAGCCCGATCAACTCGCCCACGCATCTTCCTGGCCTTGCTCCTACCGCAGAAACTGCCGTGGAAACGATTTACTTGACCACACTCACGCGGCGACCAACGGTTACTGAAAAAGAGAATTTTGTCGGAGCAATCGATACGAAATCTGGAAATGGACGAGTGCGGGAAGTCCTGGATATTTACTGGGCGTTGATCAACGGAGCCGAGTTTCGCTGGAATCATTGAGTGTCAGAACTTTTCCAATGTGGCTGGCGTTGTTGCACTGAATGCAGCGCAACTAAGGCAACAGACTGGCTTCCGCAGTCAGCGTTTTGAAAGTGTGAATTGGATACAACAAAAATCATGAGCGAATACAACGAAGACTATAGCTGCGGAAGCCGATCGCACTTTGACCGCCGCACTGTTTTGAAGATGGCTGGGCTGAGCGGACTTTCGTGGCTGACTCCCATGGCGTCGTGTCTTGCTCGAGCCGACGAGCACAACGCACGCAGCAAAGCAAAATCACTGATCGTCCTTTGGCTTGAGGGGGCTCCAAGCCAATTAGAAACGTTCGACCCGCATCCCGACACGGAAATTGCCGCTGGCAGCAAAGCGCGAAAAACAAATGCGAAAGGGGTTTTGCTGGGTGAAGGGATGGAGCAAACCGCCGAGTTGATGGATTCCATTTCACTTGTTCGTTCGGTCACCAGCAAAGAAGGCGACCACGAGCGCGCGATCTACAATGTTAAAACTGGATTTCGTCCTGATCCTACGTTGATCCATCCGGCGATTGGCAGTGTCATTTGTCACGAGCTTCCAGATGAGCAAGGCAAAATTGTCGACGTACCGAGACACATTTCGATCCTTCCTGCCAGCCAACCTGGTCGCGGTGGTTACTTGGGCGATCAATACGATGCATTCAAAGTCTTCGATCCCCTACAACCGATTCCCGATGTGCGGGCACGCGTTGAGCAAAATCGACAGTTGGAACGAATTAAAAAACTCGAGTTTGCCGACCAGCAATTTCTTAAACGAAGAAAAAACAATCGTGTGATAGGTGACAAGCTAAAAAACACGAACCTGGATGCGGCACTAAAAATGATGTCTTCGGATCAACTGAGTGCGTTTGATGTAAGCCAAGTCCCCAAAGCTGAACGAGCCAAGTTTGGAGATACACCGTTTGGCCGTGGTTGCCTTGCAGCCATTCGTTTGATCGAAACCGGAGTCCGCTGTGTTGAAATCACGCTGACTGGCTGGGACACACACGCCAACAACCATCAACTTCAAGCGGGCCGCATCAACATTCTCGATCCGGCTTACGCGGCGCTAATTCGAGAATTAAAAAAACGTGAACTGCTTGATTCAACCTTAGTGGTTTGCGGTGGCGAGTTTGGACGAACGCCTTGGGTTAACCCGGTGGCAGGCCGCGACCACTGGCCCCACGGTTTCACAATCGCAATGGCGGGTGGAGGAATTCAAGGCGGACGGATCATCGGCGAGACTTCGCCAACTCCTAAAAAGGGAACAAAAACACCCAGTGAAAACCTTAAGGACCCTCATCCAATCGAAGACATTCACGCCACGATTTTTTCAGCGATGGGGATTGAGTTTGAAAAAGAACTCGACACGCCGATCGGCCGTCCCATGAAAGTCAGCGAAGGGAAACCGATCAAGGATCTGCTTAACTAGCGACCACCACTCAATGACGGTACGTCAACCTCGGGTAGGTTGCAGCAGAAGCACCTGTTGATCAGCAGGTTGAACGCCGAGGAGCTGCCTTCAAATCGTCGAAGACTTTTGTTTTTCGAGCATGGCCCAAAACATAAGCCGTTTCGGCGATAGCCACGGTTCAATTGCCGTTTAGATGTTGTGACGTCTGCGCATTCTTTCGATCACGTCATTCCAAGCTTTAAGCTCAACGGAACAGTTGTCCGCCGATTGAACGCGTGTTTCAATTTCAGCGGCCCAAGCAACGTCGGCAGATGGATCCGGTGCCGGATCTAGACTGCGAACCAACCAAAGTGCGAGATTTGCACGATGGTCTTCGGGCAGTTTAAGAACGACGTTGTCGAGAGGTTGTTTTGGCTGAATTTCCATCCAGACATTGTAACTAGCCAGTGAATTAAAACAAATTGTGCTTTTATTAATACTCACTGCGTGGGGGAATCAAACGGTTTGATCATACAACCGGAGCAATTTGCAGAATTGATTGATCTACCTAAGAAAACGGGTGTCGTTTCGGATCTTCGTTGCAATCCATCGTCAACCAACCTGCCACGACCTACATTTTTTAATCAAAGCGATGCCAAAGCTGTTGGCAGATTTGTGATTCTTTTTTCTTGCATCTATATGCGGATTTCGCGCTAAGGTAAATGATGAAAAAGCCCTTTGTAAATTACTATGACGTTTTGGAAGTAAACCCCAAAGCGAGTGCTGATACGATCGAACGAGTTTTTCGATTTCTGGCCAAGCAATCTCATCCCGATCATTCGGATGAGCCCGACATGAAGAAATTTACCGCGATCGTCGAAGCCTACGATACACTAAAAGATCCGGAGCTTCGCGCTGCATTCGACATTGAGATCGAAAATCAGAAAGAGCAAACGGAGGACTTAATTTCTCAAACAGATTGTTTGGATGAGGATGCAGAAAACCGCCACAAAATGCTTTCGCTTTTTTATGCCAAACGCCGGCAGAGTATGAAGAGCCCTGGAATCGGAGCCGCGGCTCTGGAAGACTTAATGGGCGTTTCGATGGACGTCGTTGAGTTTTACCTTTGGTACTTCCGATCAAAAAACTTGATTGACCGTGAAGAAAACGGAATGTTAGCCATTACCGCTGAAGGTGTCGACAAAATCGAAGCCACTTTAGAAAAACAACATGACGCGAGTCTTCGTCGGATCACAATGGAAAAAGACCGTGTCGAGCACAAAAGCCGGCCGGCCACTTCTAACTGAATCCAACCAGCAGAGTTTAAGCAAGCCACGGCGAATTGGGACACGAATGTAAATTCGGTTTCATTCGCTCGAATTTTGTGTCTGCCGGATAGCGGCCATCAGCGCTAATTAGAAGGTTCTTCTTTTCTTCGATTTTACCATGTTGAAATCGACTTCTGCATTTGAAAATGCGGGCGATCACCGGTGACTGTCCGAATTGCCCTCAATTTGTAGTTTCTTCGCCTTAAAGCAGGCACATTGTCAGTTAACCTGTTGAATGAAAAGGGTTCTTTATGCGACAATAAGAAGCTTGATCTAGAGGGCTTAAGTGGTTTTGAAATACCCTCAGAGTTGAAACAAAGTTGGACTACCGATGTCTCAAGCGCGGACAATTGTGACTGGACGAGAAAAAAGAAATATCCCTGAAGGAACATGGATTCAATGTCAGGGTTGCAAATCACCAATCTTTAATAAAGAAGCAGAAAAGCGCCTCCGCGTTTGTCCGATTTGTGATTATCACATGTACGTTTCGGCCAAACAGCGAATCGAGCAAGTTCTCGACGAAGGCACGTTCACCGAGTGGGACGGAAATCTTCTTGCGGGCGATCCGCTGGAATTTACCGACAGCCGCGCTTACCCAGATCGCTTGGTTTCGGAGCGCAAAAAAACAGGCCTGTCTGATGCTGCGTTGACTGGCTGCGGCATGATCCGCGCTCGTCGAGTCGCCATTGGCGTGACCGATTCCCAATTCATCATGGGAAGCATGGGATCCGTCGTCGGCGAACGTTTGACTAGGTTAGTAGAAAAAGCAACCGAGCAAGACCTGCCATTGATCATCATCAGCGGCTCAGGTGGAGGTGCCCGCATGCACGAAGGCATTTTGTCTTTGATGCAAATGGCCAAAGTGTCCGCAGCGCTGGCCCGATATGACCAAAAAGGTGGCTTGTTCATTTCCGTTTTGACCAATCCCACAATGGGCGGTGTCGCGGCAAGTTTCGCTTCCTTGGGTGATGTTGTTTTTGCGGAACCCAAGGCATTGATCGGATTCGCTGGCCCACGAACAATCAAAGCAACGATTCGGATCGAACTTCCGGAAGGCTTTCAAACCAGCGAATTTTTGTTGAAGCACGGGTTCATTGATCGAATTGTTACACGTTCAAAACTCAAATCCGAAATTGCCCGCACAATTGACTATTGTGGGAAGTGAAGATTCAACGAGTTGGCGAAAAAATTGCAACTCATGATGTATAATCGGGTAGGCCAATCAACCCAAGCTTTATTCGTAACTACGGTCACCCAATATGGGACTTCTCGACAAACTATTCAAGAAAAAATCGGCCACTCAAGAAGCACTTGATGTGTCCGCTCGATTTCGCCTGGACCGTCATGCGTTCACTGGAACGATGTCCAAATTTCACGTAGCTCAGGAAATTGGAACCAAGAAACTGTACGGGATCAAGTTTCTTGACGAAGAGAAAACCGCGTACTTCAACGCCCGATTCAAAGGCTTGAATAAACCGCACGAAGGCGAGATCGCACTTTCGATCAAGCATCCAAAGATCGTTGAAACGTACGAGTACGGAAAAACGACGACTGGCCAAGAGTACATTTTGATGGAATACATCAATGGCCCTGGTCTCGACGCGGCCATTCGAAAGAAGGATCCCTCGATCTTTCCTGACCGACTGAAACTCATTCGCGAAATGGCGGAAGCGATTCAAGCAGTACATGAGATGGGATTTATCCATCGCGACATCTGCCCACGAAACTTTATCTGCTACAAAGACATGACATGGCTAAAGATGATTGACTTTGGATTGACGGTTCCCGATGAACCGCCGTATCGCTTGCCGGGTAACCGAACCGGAACGCCGCAGTACATGTGTCCCGAGATCGTGCGGCGCCGTGCGACTAACAATCGGCTCGACATTTTCGCCTTTGGTGTCACCGTCTATCGTTTCCTGACTTTCGAGCATCCATGGGGCTCAACGGACTTTACTGGAAAAGCGGCCCTTGCACACGACACATCGGATGTAACTCAGATTCTTGAACATCGGCCAAACTTGAATCCAAAACTCGCCAAAGCAATCCACAAGTGTTTGCTTGTCGATCCGAACAAGCGAATGGCTAGCGCAAAAAAGTTTCTTTCTGCAATCCGTGGTGTGGAAAAAGAAGACGTCTAAGGTCTAACGTCTACGTTACGTCACGCTGATTCTTCAAGGCGGATTTCGTTAATAGCGGTAGTCCAACCGACGTTCTGCATTAACAATCGCTTGACGATTTGCCACACTGACTTGCGCGTTATTAAGTGAAGGCATTTGGTCGAGCCCAATTGAATGGCTTGCCAGCAACTGTCCCGATTCGCGATTCACACTTTCGTTTGCCCGCTGCAAACTCACTTCGGCGCGATGGAAAGCCGTTTGTGACTCGACCAGTCGACGTTGAGCCTCCAAGAGTAAGTCGACCGAAACTGCGTCGGCTTCGAACGCGGCTTGACGGGCTTTGACTGTATCCTGAGCCGCCAGCAATCGGTTGTAAGCGTTCTCAACGGCCGAGTGGTATTGCTCGGTTTGACGAATCGCCGTGCCAAGATCGTGAATGACCTGCTTTTCCTGCTCGTCCAAAATGGCACGTTCACGTTGGAGCTGCAATTGGGAACTTCGTACGCCAGCCGATGCTTGGCGGTACCCCAGTGGCACATTGAGCTGCAAACCTAACTCCCACTCATTGTGGTCGCCGCTGGCCTGATCAGAAAGCACACTGCTAAATCGACCGCCACCACCAATCAAATCGTCTCCGAAACCATTGTTTCGATACGTTGCCACTGCATCCAAACGAGGCAGCAAGAAATTTCGTGAAGCCAATAACTGCAGTTCTGTACGTTTCACTCGCCAGAGCTGTTGACGAATTTCAACACGACGGTCAAGTGCGACGTTGACCAGTGCATCCCAATCGTAAACCGTTTTGACAGACATTGGCGAATCGGTGGGTTGAAGCAATCGGCCATCCGTTTGCGGGAGCCCAATCAACCGCCGCAGATTGGCTTCTGCTTGCAGGATTCCGATCACACCCGCGGGAGCATCTCCATTGAGTGCGGCGACGACTTGTTGTTGAAACAAATAGTATTGCTCTCGGGCTTGTGATTCTTTGTCGGCTTCACCGCCAGGCAGATCATTGTCAAAACGTGCTTTGACCGTATTCCAGGTTTCCAAAGCCGTATCGCGTGCGATTTTCGCCGACTCAAAATTGCGATAGGAAAAATACAAATCCCAATACGCGTCAACGGTCTCATTCACAAACTGCCGGACGCCTTGTTCGAACTGACCGATCGAGATGTCATTGTTGATCCGGCTAATTAGCACACCATTGGTATTTCGAAACCCGGGCTGTGCGTTGGGCCCGGCAATCCGATTGAACGCCAAACCGTTTCCCTGCAACAAAGGGTGGCGAGCTTCGGCTTCCCAAAATCCGGTATAAGAAGACGGAAACGTGCTGGTCGGATTGTTATTTGAATCGTAGACAATATTATTGCGAAGCGTGTAAGCCGTTCCAGCAGCTGAATTTTTCTGGATCGCAAAATTGGCTGTCGTTAAATCCTGCACGACTTCGGTTGCACCGCCACCAAGAATTGAATTGTTAAATACGTCGTCGTTGTTAGCGTGGTTAATCGACGCTGAAAGATTCGCGTCAAATTCAGCCAGCGCGGCTTCGACACCAAAAATCGGATCGGTCGCTTGAATGGCTGGATCGTAGACGCCTGCTGCAGATTGTGGATTTACGAGAACTTGTGCCCCCAACGATCGGAGGATTTTTGTGTTGCTCAATGCAGTTTCAATGACATTGTCGATTGAAATCCCAAATGCAGGTGGAAGGTCATCGGCGGAAGTGAGAGGACGATTAGAAAATTCGTGCGAATGCGAGATTCGCTTAACCGTCGGTGTTTCGCGTGGGCGTTCAATCGCTGTCCCGACCAAACCAGCGGATTGATAGTCGGCTGGATATGAAATGGGTGTTTGCAAACGAACTCTTTGATTTGACTTACAACCCAACAGCATCACTGGCAGGGTTGCGCAGGCAATCCAAAATGCAAAATGAAGGTTCGTTCGTTTCATTGCCCAATTTCTTTCATTCCAAATGGATTGGCGAAAGCAGGATTTAGTGGCACAAAGTTTCAAGGCAACTATTGGCTGGTTATTGGTTCGAAATGATGACTTGTGATGGATGACTAGCAACGGATGCGTTCTTTTAACGCTCGCCGAGTAATCGAACATTTCCTTGCAATACTATCGACGCAAATTTTCGGCAACAAAATTCGAACCGCGCAATGACGAATAACCAGACAATGACGAACGACCCGTAAAACTTACCTAATTTATTGAGTGACGTACCTCAACCCTTTTTATCGTTACAACCCATGGTTGCCGTGGCGTGTCAATTCGACATTACCGATTTGACCGAAAGAACAGTTAACTACGTAGTCGGAGTCGCCGCTTTGTGGTGACACAATACGAGTTGCCTACGACGGAAGTTACTTACATAAAGAGCCTCAAACCCGAGCATCTTCATGATTCCCAAACGTCATTTGATTGGTCTTAATTGTTATAGCCATTTGCTTTCAACTGTGTCGGTGATTGGCATCCTTAACCTCTTGGTGATCCCTTTAGCCCAAGCTCAAGAGAACGAAATCCAACCAACTGAGCCGTATCCTGCAATTACTGAAAACGCTGACTCTAATCAGTTTGAATTCGAAAAGGCTGAAGATACTGACGCTTCTCCGTTAGATTTCGAAAAGACTGAGGACGCAGACTCCAATCAGTTTGACGTTGAAAAGACTGAGAGCGACACTGTTGCTGCTATGCCAGGATTCACGCGCAACGATTTGAGAAGCATCGATCTAACGCTGGCTCCCAAACTGAAAACCCCGGACTTGAAACCCGTCCCAAACCAGCAAGACCAATTCCAAGCAGTCCAGTCCAGAAAGCTCGTTCAGTGGACCGCGCCTAATGACGTTTACCAAAACCTGTTCTTCGAAGACCCATTACTCGAGCGACATGGAATCAACACAGGCGTGACTCGTTTTGGATTGTTGCGGGACGAAAGATTGCAACCTGTTGTGTCTGGAATGAAGTTCTTGACCAGCAGCGCGCTGCTTCCACTGGACCTCTTGAAACGCCACCATAAGAATTGCGACAATCCACTGGGCTGGGGAATTGGCAATAGCTATTAAATTAGTGCGTCGGTAGGCGCACAATGGCTACGAACTAAGGAAGTCGTGATAACGCCCCGAAGCGTTAACAAGATCGTTTTGGTAGCACTTTTCTGGTCCGTGATCCACTCTGTAAATACGAGTCGGAACACAAGCGCCAAACAAACGCTCGAACCAAACTTATTTCGATGGCCCATTAAGCCCAGGCGAATTGTCATCGGCTTCCGATTCATCATCCTCACCACGTGGTGGGTCAACGTAATCGTCTGATGAATCATTTTTCAATTGCGAACGCATCTCGGCGTTTTCGTTGCCGGATTCTGTCGGCACATTCTCTGGCATCTCGACTTTTGCGAAGGGATCAGACTTTGTCGGCACATTCTCTGGTATCTCGTCTGTTGCGAACGGATCAACGTTGTCTTGGCGGCTCGTTTCGACAAGCGTTTTTGTTTCGCCAACTTCTGGAACATCCTCGACTTCGACAGTCCTACGCCCGGCCTGAGGTTGATCGTTGGCACCACCAAAAGCGTTGGGGCTGCCACCGCCAAATGGCCTCACAATCGGAGCCAAGTTTTCACCGAGATCTCGATCTTTGACCATGATTGATTTCGAAGTTTCATCGATCGCTTTGGTTGGTTTTTCAATCGACAACGTTCCTTTGTAATTTCTTCGCCGATCTGCGGGATCACTAATTTCGCTTTCGCCAACCAAAGGTGTTACCTTTCGAGTGAGCGTCGTGCCGAATCCCTCAGAAATATTGGACGCTGCAGGATTAGGTACGGCATCCAAAATGGGGGCTTGATCCAGCAAAACAGGATCGCCAATTTCGTTTCCAAAGCAGTCGATGGGAACTTTCATCATGATGGTCCGCGGAACCGTTTGCATCACTTCGTAGTCAACTCGTTTGGACACCGTGCGAGGCACTTCGACTTCGCGTTGGTAAGGCACCCACCTTGAAGTTTCAACTTCGTATGGCTCGAACGTTTCGACCTTTTGATAAATCACTTCTTCGTAGGGAACTTTTTTGACAACGACTTCTTCACGATACGTCGTTCGCGTATAAGGAATCTCTTCGGTCGTAACAACCGTTTTTGGAACTTTTCTAGCGTAAGGCACACGGCGAGTTTTGGTTCGCTCGACCATCCGTTTTACTTCCACCGGGACCTTGCGAGTTTCGACTCTCTCGACCATTCGAGTGACTTCGATAGGCGTTCGCTCTTCTACCGTTTCAGGAACAAATTCGAATTTGCCCGTTTCTCTAGGTACCAGTGTGGGCACGGTCGAAGCGGCAGGTGTCAATACAGAAGGCTGAACCCAATGAAGTCCACGACGCCGGTAAACGGTTTGCCCACTAGCAGGATCCGTATAGTAGCCCGTACCAAGCCACGTCATGCGTGGTCGCTGAGTCGGATCGGGTGTAGCAACGATTTGAGGTACGACGGTAGTGGTTGGCACCAGTTTCGTTTGGTTTTTGTATTTTGGTTTATAAGTCGTGGTTGATTTGACTTCGATTAGCTTTTGTGTGACTGGTTTGCGAACGGTGTATTTTTCTTCGCGCATTTCAGTTTCAATAACCGGTTCGCGAACGGTGTATTCTTCGTCACGATAGTCAGTGACTTCTTCGAAAGTCGTCTCTTCGGTCCTACGCTCTCGGAAAAGCGTTTCAGTAATTGGCTTTTTGACAACCATACGCTCTTCGCGTTCACTGGTAGTGCGAATCGGTTTGTACGTTACATGTTTGCGCTCACGCTGTTCGGTTTGCGTGATCTGCTTGTACGCCGTTTCCTGCTTTCGCTCTTTGGTCGTTTCGTTGATCCAACGAGACATGGTGACGGGCTTTTTCTCGTAGACGGTCACGGGTACGAGTTTATAAGTTTGATATGTTTCGTATCCGTTAATCTGTGCGTTAGCGGAGTTCACAGTCATCACGCATCCCAACACACAACAACCCAACGCGATTACCATCCCCCGATAGGCGGAGCGGAGATTTTGAGATTTCAAATTGCTAACAAACATCGTGATGCCTTAGTATTGGTAGACGCCATTTCATAATAAACACAACCGGAAACGACCGCCAATTTTAGATGAACGGTTACACGGCTTGTATCAAGTTTGACGGATTCGGGTTGCTAAATCAAACGACAAGGACTGTTATTCTGCCAGCAAACACTGCCAACACCGACGTTCTTAACGCTGTTTGTTAAACCTTGACGGTTATCGGACTTTTCTAGCGGCACCAACCCTAAGTCGGACAGCTGAGTTTCATTGTGCTCATGGGCCAACTGTAAGTCGCCCGAACCGATAGATAGGCGAAATTACGCCTGCGCTTTGGCTTACGTTTCAGTTGTAAAGTCAAGGAGCAATCCAGGTTACCGACCGTTTGCAATCAGTTCAAAGTTCCATTCTCAATTGGCAATCCATGAGTGCTGTCAAACCATATCGCTCCCTCGTTGACCGATTGTGGCCACGCATGCACCATGCTCGACGGTCAGACCATGAACTCCTCAAAGACATTCGTAAACGGGCAAAAGAAATCGAGGGCTGCGGCGACGCGAAATTGCTTGAGCTCGCAGACGACCTTCGAACAAAGATTCGAACTGATGGAATGCCGATCCTTTCTCGCAACGTCGTGATCGAGTCGTTTTCATTGACGACCGAAGCCCTACGTAGGACGACTGGCAAGGTCTACTACGATTGTCAGCTGTTGGGTGGGTTGGTTTTGGCAACGGGCGCGATCGCCGAGATGCAAACAGGCGAAGGCAAAACGGTAACATGCGGTTTGGCGTCGTCTTTGTATGGGCTGACTGGAAAAGGCGTTCACGTAGCGACAACGAATGCTTATCTCGCCGAACGTGATCATGAAGAGCTTGTGCCAGTGTTGTCGGCGCTTGGTTTGAGTTCGGCGTTGATTCAAAGCGAACAAGAAGCCACCGAAAAACGTGCCGCCTACGAGTGCGACATTACTTACGGCACCGGTTACGAATTTGGTTTCGACTTTCTTCGTGATCAGATGGCCATCCGAAACCAACCCGACCTTCCACTGGGCGCACGATTTTTGTGTCGCTTACGTGGAATGGACCAACATGATGTCACGTTGATGCAGCGCCCGCTATCTTTCGCCATCATCGACGAAGCTGACAGCGTGTTGATCGACGAAGCCGCAACGCCATTGATTCTATCTGGCACCAGTGGCGTCACCATTCCCGATCCGCACGTCTACGAAACGGCACTCAACGTGGCCAACCAATTGCATGAGGACGCAGATTTCGAAATCGATTGGATCAAGAATTCAATCAAGCTTTCTAATTCAGGTTGGAAGCTGATTCACCAACAACTACCGGCTGATGTTCAACTCCTTTTGCAACGGCCATGGTCACAGTACGTCGAGCAGGCACTTCACGCGAGGCTGCTGCTGAAACGCGACACTGACTATGTTGTTTCCAATGACGAAATTGTGATCGTCGATGCCAACACCGGGCGACTTCACGAAGAACGCAAGTGGCGCAGCGGCTTGCATCAGGCGATCGAAATGCGAGAAGGCGTTCCGATGACCGAGGAGCGAGAAATCGAAGCCCGTATCACGCGCCAACGCTATTTCGCTTTCTACGAAAAAGTCTGCGGGATGACCGGAACGGCGATGGGCAATGAAGCGGAGTTGCTTGAGTTCTACGACCTGCCGATAGTGAAAATTGAACGCAATAAGCCTTCGAAGCGGGCCACGATTAAGGCGCGATACTTTGGCGACCAAAAATCAAAATACAAAGCCATCGCGGACGAAGCCATCGCAAAATCAGGCACCGGTCAGCCAGTCCTTGTGGGTACGCGAACCATTATCCAGAGTCGCGAAATCGCTGAAATTCTCAAATCAAAAAACCATCCGCACATTGTTCTTAACGGCACGCAAGACGAGGACGAAGCTTCTATTATTTCCGCCGCTGGACAAGCTGGATGTCTCACGATCGCAACCAACATGGCGGGGCGAGGCACCGATATCAAACTCGATGACGAAGCGCGAGCCGCCGGCGGGTTGCACGTTATAGTTGCCGAGCATCATGACTCGCCACGCGTTGACCGACAGTTGATCGGGCGAAGCGCACGACAGTCCGACCCAGGTTCATGCCAGTTTTACGTTTCAGCAGACGACGAAATCATCAGGCGTTACGAACCAGGATTCGCCAAAACGCTACAGCGATCAGCCGACAAGACCACCGGCGAGTGCCGTTCGAATTTCGATAACCAAATTCGTGCGCTGCAGACTCGGATCGAATCAATCGGTTTTAACAACAGAAAGAAAATGGTCGTCCACGACAACTGGATGGAATCAGTTCAGGAATCCGTAGCAAAAACTGCGTGATGATCACGAAAAACTCGATCACTTAATTGCTTGATCATTTACAAAACATATCGTTCAGAGACGGCAGTCGGAGCTATTGAAACTCACTGCTAAACACCGGACACGGAGTTCACATTGAATACCAGCATTTCAAAATTTACTTTGTTTACAACATTGCCAGCGTTAACGGTGTTTTTCGCGCTCGGTTCGGCTTGGACTAGCGCCAACGACAACGGGAACAACAGCCGAAATCGACGCGAGCGCACGATTAAACTCCGCTCACACACCGCTGCAGACGAAGCGTTCACCGAGTCGTACCAAAAAGTGTTGGTCGCCTGCGCTGAAAACGGGATCGTAAACGAAATCAACGTGAAACGAGGCGACATCGTCAAAGAGGGCGATCTCCTGTTCGAGTTGGATATGAGCGTGCTCAAGGCTTCCCGCCGGCTTTCACTTGCCAAAGCCAACCAGAAGGCAAAACTTCGTTCGGCGGAGGTTCAACTTGAAACCAACACAAAACGATACAAACAAAAAGTCGAACTTCTCAACGAAAACGCGGGTAGCCCAGAAGAAGTCGAACGCGCGAAAACCGAAATGGAAATCGCCCGCCAAAACATCGAAGCGATACTGGAAGAAAACGAACAGGCAACACTTGAGACCAAACGAATCGAAAGCCAGATGGAACAAAAACGCGTTCGCAGCCCTATCAGCGGCGTCGTGATTGATGTCCGCAAAAAGGTCGGGGAATACGTTTCGGTTAACGATCCACACGTCGTCACTGTAGAACAACTGAATGCTCTGCGAGTCGTTTTCTATCTCCCGACAGCACGAGCAGTCAAAATCAAAGTTGGCGACACCGCCGATGTGTTGATGACTGAAAAAGACCAACATGCCAAAGCGATTGTTGAATACGTCGCGCCGGTCACCAATGCCGATAGTGGCCGAGTTCGCATCGAAGTCGTCATTGAAAACGAACGTCGCAAGTACCGAAGCGGTGTGCGATGCCGCATGCAAGAAACGTTTAGCCAACAATCGATGCTTCAAGAAATGCTCGACAACCGTTAGTTCGCTATGAATTTCACGACCGCCAAACAACAACGCTATCCTCTGGCAAATCACAACCAACCACGACAAAGCAATGTCCAATCCGCCTACTGACAACAACATCACCTCGCAACCAGCCGAATTCGTAGTTGGCTCGATTGCAGAATCGATGCAAGAAAAAACGCCGTTCGAATCGTTGACGTTGGAGTCTGTATCCAAAAGTCGTGATACCGCTCACTTGGTCGAACTGGCCGAAGACCTTCGTGCGATCACAACCACGACAGAAAAACCCGAAAAGCTGATTGAGCAATTCCTGGACGCGATTTCTACGCGTGCCCGCATGTTCGCGTGTGGTTGGATCGAGCTATCTGGTGGGAAGAAACCTGAGATCATCGAGTCGCGTTTTAAAAACCCAGCGATGGACAATTCGGCGATGCGCAAGCAGATGCTGTCCGCCGCAATCTATGCCTCGGCTCATCCTGGCCCGCAAATTTTAAAGTGTGACAACATTCGGGGTTCACTGGTCGCTTGCGTATCGTTTTACAAAAACGACAAAACGACCGCAGTGATGTGTGGCGTTTTCCATGACGACAAATCCCGATGCGCCGAAGCGATGATGGTCTGCCAGTCCGTTGCCAATCACTTTGACGTATGGCGATCGCGTGAACAACTGACGTCGATGGCGATGGAAGTTCGCAGTACTGCAACCGTTTTGGAACTGGTTGGAAAAGCTGAAGGCAGTGAATCGGTAAAAGATGCTTGTGTCAAAATCGCAAATGAACTTCAAAATCTCTTTCGTTGTGAATACGTAGCGATTGGATTGAAAGGCCCTACCGGAACCAGCGCGACTTCATCAAAATTGGTCGCGGTTTCTTCGATGGCTGAATTCGACAACCAATCGCGCACTTGTCGGCTGTTAAAAAGTGCTTTCGACGAATCAATCATGCGTGGGCAATACACGGTTTTCCCAGAAGGCCCGGCCGCGGATTCAGCTGGCCCGCGCAGTATTGCTTTGTCGCACAAGAAATTGGCCAATCACATGCGCTGCGAAGCCGCAATTTCGGTTCCGCTGCGAAACGAAGCCAATAAGACCATTGGCGCGATCACGTTTCTTGGAAAACGTTCGCTTGATCGCACGGACTATTCGCGAAACCTCATTCGCGCGTTGGAACATCCTGTGGGCAGCACCGTCGAAGTCGTTCGCCGTGCCGAAGGTGGCTGGCTTCGAAAACTATCGCGAATGCTCGTCTCAAAGGATAAGTCAAACAAGAAATGGATTGTTGGCTCACTTGCAATCGCCTCATTGGTTGCGATGTTTATTCCGGTGCCTTATCGGGTCAATTCAAAATGCACTGCCGAACCGGTAACCAGAAGTTTCAGCGTGGCTCCACACAAAGGCCTGTTGGAAAACACGTTTGCGGAGCCTGGCGATGTTGTCGCTGTAGGCCAAGTACTCGCCAAGATGGATGGTCGAGAAATCGGCTTTCAAATGGCTTCGACAATTGCCGATCGCAATCGTGCCGCCAAGGATTTTGACACCTATCGGGCAGCGGGCGAAATTGCGAAGTCTCTCCAGGCTGACCTTGAAATGAAGGGCTTTGAAGCCGAACTAAGCGTGCTGGAATTCAACCAGAACAATCTTGAGATCAAATCACAAATCGAAGGCGTCGTGCTTTCCGGCAGCATCGACAAACGCCAAAACTATCCGGTCGATATTGGCCAGAAGCTTTACGAGATCGCGCCGATTACGCCGCTGAGAGTTGAGCTTGCAATTCCCGCAGATGAAGTCATGCATATCGAAGCCGGACAAACGGTGAAGTTCCGTTTTGATGGATTTGGCACCGAGACGATCGAAGCAGTTGTCGAAAAGATCCGACCAAGCTCAACCATTCGCGACGATGAAAACGTGTTTATCGCCGAAGCCATTCTCAACAACGAAGACGGCCGTGTTCGTCCCGGCATGGACGGACATGCAAAAGTCTACGGAACAAAACGCACACTCGGCTGGGCGATTTTTCATCGACCATGGGAGAAAATCGTGACGGCTGTGGGATTCTAATTTGAGACCGCAAGTAAATGGCCGCTTACTGATTTTTGAATATTCCTACTCCCAACTATCACCTGCCAACTAAAAAACAATGGACACCTCTCCTAACAACTCGACCGCTCACCATAGCACCGTTGAACTGGCTAACTGTAAGCTTGAGTTGCGCACCGACCTTGAGTTTCATCTTCAAGAATATCAAGGCGCTGCCTGTTATTTGATCGAAGACGAAATCAACTCGCGATTCTTTCGCGTCGGTATGGCGGAGTACCACTTCATCTCATTGATGAATGGATCGACAAAAATCGCGCAAGCCATCGCCCAAACGGCTTCTCAGATGGGCGACCAAGCTCTTAGCGAACAAGACGCCATTACGATTGCCAAATGGTTGATCGATAGCGGACTGGCAACGACCGAAGCCTCCCGATCTGCTGGTCGGTTGATGGAATCGTTTGACGAATCAGATCGCAAAAAAAGAATCGCAAAGATGAACCCGGTGACTCCCAAGTTTTCGCTGTTCAATCCCGACCGATTTTTGACGCATTTAAACGCAGCGTTTGGATGGGTCTTTAGTTTCCCAATGTTCCTGATCTGGTGCGGCATCGTTGCAACGGCACTTTATATGGTTGGAGCAAACTGGGATGCAATCACCAGCAGCCAATCGATGATATTCACCAGTGACAACTGGATCTGGCTGGGTTTGACCTGGGTCATTCTCAAAGTTCTTCACGAAATCGCCCACGGACTTGCTTGTAAACGATTCGAAGGAGACGTCAATCAATGCGGCCTCGTTTTGATCGTCATGATCCCGCTTCCGTTTGTTGACGTCACCAGTTCATGGCGTTTCACGTCCAAGTGGCAACGAATCTATGTCGCCGCCGCTGGAATGTACGTTGAGATTTTTCTGGCTGCGGTCGCAACGATCGTTTGGGCCTATTCCGATGGCGTCATTCAGCAGCACGCGTTTAACGTGATGTTAGCCGGTAGTGTGACGACTGTCTTTTTTAACGCCAACCCGTTGATGAAATTCGATGGCTACTACATGCTTTCCGATTGGTTGGAACTTCCCAACCTCGGTACGCACGGACAGCAGTGGACTTCGTGGGTCGGTAAAAAATACTATCTCGGCATGGACGTAAAACAACCGTCTTGGCCCGAGAAACGAACTTGGATGATTGCGACCTATGCCGTCTTGGCGCTCGTTTGGAAAGTCCTGATTTGGGTTGGATTGGCGCTTGCGGCGGAGTCATTATTTTTCGGAGCCGGTGTCGTGTTGGCGGCAATTGCGCTCGTGTTCTGGATCGCATGGCCGATCGTGAAGCTACTTAAAATGGTCTTCATCGGTGAAGAAACCCAGCAACGCCCAGGGCGACTTCGGTTTTGCTTATTGACATCGGGATTGGCCCTGGCAGCGTGGGCGACGTTTGCTTACGTGCCTTGGTACGCTCGCATCAAAGCTCCAGCGATCGTAGATTTTCAGGAGAGCCTCGAAATCCGAACGCCGGTGGGCGGATTCTTGAGCGAGATTTTTGTTCAGCCTGGCGATGTCGTAAAGGCAGGTCAATTGTTGGCTCGACTGGACAACATCAGCGTTGATGCGGATGTGGAAAAATTGCTGATCGAACTTCAAGCAAACGATATTCGTGCACGACGGCTTCGCAATGACGAAAACATTTCTGGCGTCGACGTGCAATCGAAAAATCGAGAAGCGTTATTGGAACAATTAGCTGAACGTCAAACGCAGCAAGAGAACCTTGAGGTGCGTGCCAAGTCATCAGGGATTGTTGACGCGGATGACTTGGATGCCCTATTGGGACAATATCTGGCACCTGGCCACATGCTTTGCACGATTCAAACGGACTCGCAGAAAGAAGTCCATGCGATGATTTCTCAACACGATTTCGAGTCGTTCCAGCAACGAATTGATGAAGACGTTGATGTGCATATTTGGGGAATGGGCACTGGTTACTTTTCGGCTCGAATGAGTCATCTCAACCCACGTGGCCGAGTTGATTTGCCACACCCCGCGTTCAGTGCGACGGCGGGCGGACCGCTGCCAGTAAAGTACCGAGCTCCAGACGCGCAACAAAGCGATGACCAGGGCCCCTTGGAACTGGTCGATCCTCATTTTCTGGCGCGAGTCAAGCTTTCAGATTCCGACAGCAAACGTTTTCGAAGTGGGCAACCGGCAATCGTAAGTTTTAGGACCAAACGTGGTTCAATCGGCGAAGTGCTTTCAGAGAAAGTGACTATCTGGCTTAGAAAGATGCGCCAACAAGCAAAAGCGATGAGTCTCTAATCGGAATGCGTACCGCAACAGTGAGTCCGCCTGGCCAAAGGTATTGAACGCAGACCGTTTCGATTTGTAATCGTGAGATTCGCAATCGCATTTTACAACTACACAAGAAGTTCGGTTGCGCCCAGCAGGAATAGTCAAACCACCTCTAATTGAAAAAGTTCGAAAACTCGGCTGAGCATTCGCCTTCTCCGTGATGATGGCCAAACAGTAACCCCTGAAGAGGTTTCTCCATTGGTAAAGATGATCCTGTTCTTGACCGTGCGATTCGGGTCATCGAAACGGGTGAATAGAACGGACCCGCAAATAAAAAACGCCGGCGCTAACCGGCGTTTGATTTTTTTAATTTTCAACGAAAGTAAGTAGGGTTGCGACAACTGAGCTTGGCCTTTGGGAGCTGCCTGCATGCAACAAATGACAGCATTCCTTATGAAGGGCATTGTCAAAAGGGAAACCTATTCCTTTCCGCAAGCATCCTGTTTTCACTATCTTACGTAACCGGAACGATTGCTAAAGAAATTGTAACCGTTCCAAGCATTACGACAGATACGACAAGACTAATCGTTGCAAACACTCGATAAGGATAATGCTGTGCATCCCGCGCACGACTTACGTTTTCCAATATTTGAGTGAATCGAATGAGCTTTCCCGTCTCATTGAAAACTTTTATAGCACTAAGCGCTGCATTTGCGTTCTTTTGTAGTGATGCCAATTCGCAAATTCAAAATGCGCCGTCCTACTCAGTTATCGAACCGACCGACAACATTAGCACCGGACAGACGCAGCAAGACCAATTCACCCAGACCCAAATGCAGATTCTTGGCTCAGATCAACAACTTGGCTGGTGGGCACCAATGGTTTCGCAACCGATGCGTGAGTCTGCCTCCCAACAAGTTTTAACATTGGATGAGGTTTTGGTCAGGACGTTGCAGTATTCCAATCAAATCAAAGTATTTTCTGACCTGCCGATGATTCGCCGAACTGCGATCATCGAAGCGGATGCAGCATTCGACTGGTCAAAATTCTTAGAAACGCGATGGGATGACCTCAACGATCCTGTTGGAAGTTCGCTGACCGTTGGCGGTGACGGAACTCGTTTCATCAATCAACAATGGACTGCTAATGGCGGTTTTCGACGGCGAACCCGCACAGGTGGCCAGTTCGACATCACACAAAACCTGGGTCATCAAACCACGAACTCAAACTTCTTCCTTCCCAACCCACAAGGAACTGCCCGTTTGGTTCTTGGCTATACCCAACCGTTATTGCGTGGACGGGGCCGAATCTACAACGAAAGTTTGACCGTTCTCGCAAAGATCGACGTTTCGATTGCGGATGACGAATTTCGACGCCAGCTGCAGTCGCATCTACTGGAAGTCACTCGCGCATACTGGACGTTGTACCTTGAGCGAGGAACGTTATTTCAGAGAATGAACTCCTACCAACGAGCTTTCGTCATCCACAACATGTTGGAAAAGCGACGTATGGTGGATGCCCAGCAATCTCAAATCATCAGTGCACGTGCATCTGCAACAACGCGCTATTCCGAGCTGATTCGTGCTCGAATGGCTGTCAAGAATGCCGAGTCCAGACTACGTTCACTTGTAAACGATCCGTCACTGGGTGAGTTTGATGAAGTCGAACTCATTCCGTTTGATGCTCCGAGCATGGCCCCATTTCCAGCAGAGGTGCAGCAGTCAATGGAGTTTGCGATTCAGCATCGTCCGGAAGTTTTGCAAGCCTTGCGACAGATCAAAGCGGGTCAAATTCGTTTGGGAATGTCGACTCATGAGTTACTGCCTCAGTTGGACTTGGTCACTCAATCGTACGTTGCTGGATTGGACGGCGACGGGCAATTTGGCGACGCGTTTACAGAGCAATTCAACGCCGGCCGGCCGTCATACTCGATTGGCGTAAACTATGAAATTCCACTCGCAAATCGCGCTGCTAATGCCCGAAATATTCGCCGCCGGCTTGAGCTCCGACAGCTTCAATCTCAATACAAAACGACCCTTCAAACCGTAAAACTGGAAGTCGAAATTGCCGTTCGCGAGATTGACACATCCAGTCAGGAAATGCAGGCCAAACGGCAGGCGATGGAAGCCCGTTCAGCCCAACTCGATGCTTTGACCAAACGCTGGAAACGTCTTCCTGGCGAAGACCTTTCTGCCAGCCTGGCGTTGGAAAATCTACTCGTCGCTCAAGAGCGTTTGGCAGACGCCGAATCTGAGTACCTGCAATCTCAATTGACCTACAACTTGGCTCAAATGAATTTAAAACGTAGCACCGGTTTGTTGCTTCGTACTGAAGGAATCAACATTGGATCCACACTCGAATCAGATTTACCGACCCATGTTTTAAGCAAAGGGCAGATGATTGCTGGCTATGAAAACGCAGCTCCTATTCCACAGCAAGCAAATCCGCAACAAGCAGATCCGCAGCCACTGTTGAACAAGTCTTTCCGTGGTTTTATTTCACCGATTAGCAGCGTCGCTCAACCAAGCGGAGTCGCGCAAACAAGCGGGGTTTCACAACCAGGCGGAGTTTCACAA
>CAYZGP010000015.1:0-2777 GCA_964478065.1 uncultured Pirellulaceae bacterium | reverse complement strand
AACGCATACGATTCTTATAACGCGATGGTGCAGTTTTGCATCGTCGCTTTTTTTTGCGCATTCGGGCAAATCGCCTTTTAACTGCCTATCCTTCGCGACGAGAAAAGACAATACGGTTTACCGTGCCAGGTAAGTTTTCCTTGGCTACGGCTGCGCCGTAATGAATGTAGATTGTGCGACCGTCAAACTTTGACATTTGGCCCTTCTGCGTTTGAAATCCCCCATCTTTTTTCGCAATTATGGAATAGTAATGCCAGACACCCCATCTAATGCACCTGGTCCAGACAAGAAAAATCTCTTGATTGAACAATTGGAAGAACGGGCTCTATTCAATGCCGTTCCCGTCGCCCCAATTGACGCTCAGGCAATTGAAGCCGACGCCACTGCGTATCTTGAAACAGTGGTCAACGCGATTTCAGCTGATGCTGAAGCCGGTGCCAATCAACAAGAACAGGTAGCCAAAAGGGAAGTCCTGTTTGTCGATAAATCCGTCGAGGGATATGAATCAATCGTTGCTGATTTTGTAGCTACCAGGGACGTAGATGTATTTTTTATCAACGACCAGTCCTCTGGTTTCGAACAAATCGCCAACCACCTTGAGGGGCGTAGTGGCATTGAAGCGATTCACATCGTTTCACACGGCAACGATGCGCAATTGAATTTGGGGAATTCAGTTGTTACTCAAGAAGACTTGGCCGGCCAACATACTTCTGAACTCGTTCGCATTGGGCAATCACTTACAGAATTTGGGGATATTCTGATTTACGGTTGCGACCTTGCTTCGACGGTCGAAGGCGAAGCATTCATCAGCGAACTAAGCAGCATCACCAACGCAGATGTTGCTGCTTCGGATGACCTTACTGGTTCGGCCCTTGAAGGGGGTGACTGGGATCTTGAAAAATCGACGGGGTCCATTGAAGCTTTATCGTTGTCATCGAGTTCTTTTTCGAGCACCTTGTTGGTGAGTGACAATGGTTTTACCATCGGTACTTCGCCCATATTTGTCGATGGTGAGACTGCGATTGTTCCTGAAGGACAACCCGGTACATCAACGTTTGTGTATGCAAACGCGGCAACTGCAAATAACGGTGCAATTGATGTCGACGTACATTTGACTTTGGTCAATACGTTCGATGAGCTTGGAAATTTGACGACTGGCCAAGCCAATCAGTTGCCGGTTACATTCTCAAACTGGGACCAAAGCCCCGTTGTGCTTTCAAGATTCGTTGGTGCAGGCGCGACTGGTTTCGAGGGGCATACTGCCGAAATTCGGGTTGATTTTTTCGACCAAGCAACTGGCAACCCCCTTTCAATCGTTGGCGATTTCACGTTTCAAGATATTGATTACGAACCGCCACAAAACACTGGAAGCGGAGCCGAAGCGATTATTGCGTTGTCAGACGAAGTGCTGGGCTACACCCTTTCCGCTGATACAGAAATCGAAGACAGCGAACAGAATGGTGAGACAACGTTTACGAACTTTACCGGTAATGGCTCACCAAACGACCAAGAACGCTGGGTTGGTATTAGATTCAATCAGACCACTAGCCACACTTTGATCTTTCAATCTCGCGCTGTTAACACAGGCTATGGACTGACGACTAGGGATTTTGACAACCCAGTTAACTTTACGCAGCCTACAGCCACCGACGATTTTTTCGCGACCGACCAGGACAGCACGATTGTTGGAAATGTGATCACAGCCAACAATGGAGCAGGCGCAGACAGCGATCCCGATGGTGACGCCTTGACGGTGATGAATGTAAATGGTTTGACAGCGAATGTCGGATCAGCGGTCACTGGCACAAACGGCGGTCAGTTTACGATCGACTCTGATGGCACAGTCGAATTTGATCCCGATGGCGATTTTGATTTTCTAGCCGAGGGCCAAACGACCACCACAACGGTAAACTACCAAGTTGGCGATGGGACCGGGTTGACCGACGAAGCTACGGTAACGGTCACCATCACAGGTACCAATGACGACCCAATCGTTGGAGGCAATCTTCCTCCGCAAACCAATCAGGATCTCGATACCATCACCAGCGTGGATATCACCAGTGTGTTTAGCGATCCCGATGGCGACACGCTGACTTATACAGCGATTGGGCTGCCAACTGGTTTGTCGCTTGATTTGAATAACGGATCGATCAGTGGAGTCATCGACAACAGCGCCTCACAAGGCGGCCCCAACAACGATGGAATTTACCTGATAGAAGTGACTGCTACGGACAGTCTCGGTGCATCAGTTTCAACGACTTTCTCATGGGCGGTAACCAACCCTGGGCCAACAGCTTTCGACAATACAAACAGCGTCTCGGAAAACATCTCGGCGCCCAGCAATGGAAACGTGATTACCGATGACGATGGAGTTGGTATTGATTCCGATCCAGACGGCGATGACTTAACTGTGACTTCGTTCGACGGAAGTACAGCCAATGTTGGATCAGCAATTTCGACATCTTACGGAACCATCACCGTTAGCAGCGATGGCTCTTACGCTTACACGGTCGACAATACCAACGCTGCCGTAGACTCCCTGGACGAAGGCGAGACTCTAACGGAATCATTTACTTATGTCATTTCTGATGGAGAAGGTGGAACCTCTTCGGCGACTTTGACGATCACGATCAACGGAACCAATGATGCTCCGGTTGTCGACCAAACGATTGCTGACCAAACAAACGAAGATGCAAACACGATTGCAACGGTTGATGTAACAAATGCGTTTAGCGACGTGGACGGTGACACATTGACTTACACCGCAACCGGTTTGC
>CAYZGP010000014.1:58292-71310 GCA_964478065.1 uncultured Pirellulaceae bacterium | reverse complement strand
GACGTTGGGTATAGGCGTTTTTTACCGTGTTTTGGACGCTTGGTCGCCTGCTGTGTTTCTGGATCCATCAGTAGATCAATCGGGAATTCGGCTTTGCAAGGCATCAATTGTGGCGGGCAGTTGTGGGGCAATTCTTGGCTGGCGAAACGTCTCTTCAACTCTCCGATTTCGGAGTCAACTTGAGCTGAGATCCAGTCTCGATGCTGGACAAAAATGAAGTCCAATCTTCGCTCATTCTTGCCGCCTATTTGAAGCACTCTTGGAGGCAAAATCGGCGCGATTGGAAATTGAAAAACCAGGCTGGCGTATTGTCAAATCGAAGCCATCAATCTCAGAAGTTGGAGCAAATCAGATTCTCACATTCGTCTGGTTTCTGATTCAATTGAGCCGAATTCGCCTGAGCAAGGCCAAGGTGTGGATTCATCAAAAACCGTATAACCCGCAATTGGTTATGCAATGCGGTTCACGGAGGTGATCGCATCCAGCCGGCGAACATCTTTGCCCAACTCGTGTCGTAGCGGACGGAATGAACTTCAATTAAACATTATCAATGCGAGAGAATGTCAGGAATGAGAAAACTAGCTTCTGTCCGCCAAGTAACTGCGATCGAGCCGATTGACGGCGCGGACATGATCGAACTGGCCATCGTCGATGGCTGGAAATGCGTTATCAAAAAAGGAGAATTTCAGGCCGGCGATCAAGCCGTTTACTGTGAGATCGATTCCTTTTTGCCGATCAAAGAAGAGTTTGAATTCTTGCGGAAATCGTCTTACAAGAAAATGGGAGACGAAGAGGGCTTTCGTTTACGAACGGTGAAACTGCGTGGCCAGATTTCACAAGGACTTTTGCTACCCGTTTCAGTCGTCGGTCGTCCAGTTGAAACTGGCGAAGATGTTACCGAAGCGATTGGAATCAAGAAATACGAACCCCCTACCCCAGCTTGTTTGACGGGATCGGTTGTCGGTCCATTTCCAGCAACGGTTTCGAAAACAGACGAAGAGCGAATTCAGAACTTGGCCAGAGACTATGAGAGCTACCGAGGTAAACCGTTTTACGTGACGGAAAAAATCGACGGCACTTCTTTCACGGCTATCTTTGATGGCGAACTTGCGATTTGTGGTCGCAACTGGCAGTACGCCGAAGACAAAAAGAACAGCTACTGGCAAATGGCAAATCGAAATGGCTTGGCTGAAAAAATGGCAAGCCTCGGTCGTCGAATTGCGATTCAAGGCGAGTTGATCGGGCCTGGGATCCAAGGCAACCGATACGCTCTCAAGCAGCAAGAACTGTACGTGTTTAACATTTTCGATTTGGACCAATATGCTTACGTCGACAAGACTGAGGCAAGTGTCATTTGTCAGGAGCTTGACCTAAACGAAGTTCCCTTTATCGAAGAACGAACCGTTCCAGATTCGATGGATGAAATTCTGGATTTGGCTGAAGGCAAAAGTGTACTCAACCAAGCAACCGAACGAGAAGGTTTGGTTTGGGTGCATGGCTCGGGGCCAAGCCGAATTTCATTCAAGACGATTTCGAACAAGTTCCTGAGCCGAGAAAAGTGATCCGATCTTTTTGGTGAACTTGCTTGATCTTCGATTCGCATCAACGATTCGATAACCGAAAACAATAAAGCCTAAGTAAGGGAACTTGTTTAGGATTTTTTTCTTTCAACGCACTTGCCTAAATTTTCGAGACCGGGAACAGCTCATCTCAATTTATTTTCCAGTGAACGAAGAGCAAATTTGGCTGACTCCCCTGCCCTACTCCGCGCAGCTCTGTCAGCTGACGTTTATGGCACGTTATCTTGGCAACCAAAGACAAGACGATTCAAAGTTCCTGAAGAACCTATTCTTCCAAGTGTCCCATCACGCGAGATACTTTCAAAAAATTTGTTGTGACATCGAACGACTTACGGTTGGATTAGAAATACACCCATTTCAAGGAGACGCTCTTATGCGCATCGTAATTCACCCACTTTATCAGCTTGCTGTTGTTGCCTTGGTCGTTGCGTTTTTGATCGCTCCTGCCCAGGCTCAGCAAAAGAACATTGTCCAGACAGCCGTCGGAGCAGGAAGTTTCAATACGTTAGTCACTGCCGCAAAAGCAGCCGGTCTGGCGGAAACACTAAGCAATTCGGAGCTGACGGTTTTTGCTCCAACAGATGAAGCATTCGCGAAACTCGACCCCGCCTTGCTTGCTTCATTGTTAGAGCCGGCCAACAAAGACAAACTTGCGGCGATTCTGACCTACCACGTTGTACCCGGGCGTGTTTCTGCTCAAGCAGCTTATGATCTTCGCTCGGCGAATTCAGTAAACGGGCAGCGACTGAGTCTTGATTTTCAATCGGGACCTTTCAAGATCAACGACTCTACGATTACAGCAACGGACATCAACTGCACCAACGGTGTGATTCACGTGATCGACGAAGTGATGATTCCTGCGTTGGACAACATTTCAACACTTGCCACCAAAGCCGGAACCTTTAACACTCTATTGGCTGCCGTTGGAGCCGCCGATCTAGGTGGTGTGCTAAGCGGTCCGGGACCATTTACTGTTTTCGCTCCAACCGATGACGCGTTCAAGAAACTTCCCGCGGGAACAGTCGAAAGCCTCTTGTTGCCAGAGAACAAACAGAAGCTTGTCGATATCCTAAAGTATCACGTTGTTTCCGGCCGCGTCTACGACAACGACGCGGTCAAAGCGATCTCTGCTCAAACGTTACTTGGGCGTTCAGTCAAAGTTGGTGTTTCGGCCAAAGGTGTTTCGATCAACGACGCTAATGTAGTGGCCAAGAACCTCAATGCTTCCAACGGCGTCATCCACGTGATTGACAGTGTCTTGCTTCCAGGAAGTTCAATGGCTCCAACCGAAGCAATGTCGCTACTAAATGATGCGATTAATCGTGGGGCTCCAGTTTTCAATGCCGGACATCACCGCCAGTGCGGAGACATTTACGCTGCGACGATGAAGCAGTTGATGGATACGGGAATTGATGGTGCTGGCCAGAGTACGATGAACGTCATCAGTAATGCTATGACCAATGCAAGCCATTCACACAATGATACCGATCGAGCTTGGGCGCTTCGAAGTGGAGTCGATGCTATGATCCTTCAGATCAACCAAATGCAGTTGCAGCCAAGGATCCAAGTCCAAACGACTGTGCCTGCTGTAAATAACTATATCGAAGCCCTGAGAAACTAATCCTGGTATTCCAAGAACGCTTCGAAAGCATTTCGAAGAACCGACATGCGCAACACGGCGGATCATCCGCCGTGTTTTTTTTGTCACAAGCCATAAGTTGAAAACAAAATTCTCGGCGCTGATTTTGTAGTGGCCTGAAAAAGAAAAATCCGCAAAAGGCAAAACCTCCTTTGCGGATGAGTAGGAATCAATCTTCATCAGTTCTTGGTATCAAGATCCTGGGCTCTTATGGCCGAGGGCACGACAAAGATTGCATTCTCATTGGCATATGTTATCGAACGTTTTCTTTCCGTTGTCAGGAGGCATCGCTTGAGCTACGAAAAACGTCATTCCGTTTCCGGGTTAACGGCCTGTTCGTTGAATACGCCGATCTTTCGGAATCGACTGTAGCGCTCATCGAGCAAATCCTCGGACGATTTTTGCTTGAGCTCTTTGAGATTCTTTTTGAGATACGACTTCATCTTTGCCGCCATGCTGTGATGGTCACGATGAGCACCGCCCAATGGCTCTTCGATGACATCATCGACGATCCCCATCTCAAGCAAATTAGAAGATGTAAACTTAAGTGCAGTGGCAGCTTTTTCCGCGTGCTCTGCGCCTTTCCACAAAATTCCAGCGCAACCTTCAGGGCTGATCACGGAATAATATGCATTTTGTAGGACGGCAACTCGATCACCGACACCGATTCCAAGCGCTCCACCGCTGCCACCTTCGCCGATGACGATACAGATAATGGGTGTATTCAATCGAGACATCTCGTACATGTTTTCGGCGATGACTTGGGCTTGGCCTCGTTCCTCAGCGCCAATACCCGGGTAGGCACCGGGAGTATCGATTAAGCAAACCACCGGTAAGTTGTATTTTTCAGCCATTCGCATTTTGGCCATCGCCTTTCGATAGCCTTCTGGGTGAGCACATCCAAAAAAGTTCTCAGTGCGATCCTGAAACGTACGTCCTTTTTGATGCCCGAGCACCATGACTTTCATACGATCAAGTGTCGCAAAGCCGACTCGGATGGCGCGGTCATCGCCAAAAAGTTTATCGCCGTGCAATTCCACGAACTCGTCAAACACAAGCGAAAGATAATCCGTTGTGTGCGGTCGTTCTTTGTGGCGGGCGACTTGAACAGTTTGCCAAGGCGTTAGGTTGCCGTAAATTTCTCGCGTTGTTTCCGTCAATTTGAGCTTAAGCGCACGCAATTGTTCTGCGGACTCGCCCGTCTCGGCGGCTGTTTCTTCGAATTTTTTGATCTCTTCTTCGATGTCAGCGATCGGCTGTTCAAAATCAAGATAATCCATGTTTCGTCAAATTGTATGTAAGAGTTCAAACGGGAAGGATCGCGAGAAGGCTGCGGCTCAATGGCGAATACGCGATACGTTAACTAACGACTTTTATTTTTCGAATCCGGGTGGGCGTTTACCTGGCCGGAACATTTGAACTTTCTCAAACTCATGAAGAAAGTCGGCAATGGAAGGAATTCGTTTGTCAGGATTCTTCGTCAACATTCGCTTTACTAGATCTGCGAATTTGGAGGTTGCGTCACTATATGCTTCCAGTGAGGGAATAGGAGCGGACAAATGACGGCTTAATAATTCGTCAGGTGTATTTCCCGAAAACGGTGTTTTACCAGCCAGCAACTCAAACACGACACAACCAAATCCATAAACGTCAGCGCGACGATCGGGATGCTTGCGACGAATTTGCTCGGGAGCCATATAGCTGCGTGTGCCACGAATGGTTTTGGGACGGCCAGCAAACAAGCTGCCGAGTCCACCCTTCTTTTTTTCTTTTACGCCAATTGAAAAGTCAATCAATTTTACGTTGCCTTGAACGTCGGCGAGAAAATTATCTGGTTTCACATCGCAATGAACCCAGCCTTTTTCGTGCATGTGCTGCAGTCCGAGTGCGCATTTGCGTATGATGGGCGAAATTTTCGGCATCATGTATTCACGGTTATCGCGCATCTGAAGCTTAAGGTTTCGCTCGTTAAATAACTGCATCGAAACCAGTGGGTATCCTTGGTCATCGTGATAATCAAAAATCTTAATCACGTTGGGGTGATCCAGCGAAGCACCAACGTTGGCCTCATGCTTTAGCTGGTGAATCTCTTCTTTGTCTTTGCGATAATCGGCCATCAAAACTTTGAGGGCAATCCGCTCGTTTTGACCTGTTCGCAACGCTTCCCACACTTGAGTGGTGGTTCCAGCACGAATCAACTTAAGAAGTTGAAATGGCCCGATAAAGTCTCTGCCAATTGACACTTGGAATTCCCATTATGCGAAACGAAAACTTGGGAAATCCTCCCGAAGTTAAAGCTTTTAGTTTAGTCGACTCACTGTTTAATCTAAAGTCACCTTATCGCCAATCATTAGGATAAGACGCAACAAAAAATTGGGTAAAAACGTGTTTCGACGTTGCCAAACGCACCATCTCGGAAAAATATTAAACGTTGATCCAGCCTAACGCACCCAAAACAGCATATGCGACAAACAAAGCGTACAAAGCACAAAACACAATTCCTGTTCGCATCGTGATTCGTCGAAAATACCACATGCTTCCCATGGCTACCGCCGTAAATACAAACAGCAGCACTCGAAGTCCCACCACGCCGCTCAGTTCCTGATTGGCCGAGTCGATCCAGATGATGGGTTGCCAATCGTTCAAGTAACAACTGACCAGTAATGGAATCGACATCCCGATGCAGATGTCAAAAATGTTTGAGCCAAATACATTCGACATCGCGCCCGAATCGTCACCTCGCCGCGCCGACCCAAGTGACATAAACGTATCCGGAATCGACGAAACTGCGGCGGTTAAAATTACCGCGACAAAGAAAGGCGAAACTTTGAGCTTATGCGCCGACTGGTTAGTTAAATCAACAAGCAAGTAACAAGCCAGCGCCGCGACGCCAGTCGAGATGATCAGAATCATCGCTGAAGTCCATCCATTGAGGCGGACTTCTTTTGAGCCAAACAGCACGGTTGCGGTTTGGTTAGGTTCATCTCTTTCGATTTCTCCGCTGGCTAATCTAGTTCGGAATCGCAGGGTCGCAATATAAAGATGGAGCACGTAACCGGCGTAGGCAAGCAACGCAACAACGCCCATCCACCAACTGAGTTTTGGCTGATAAAGAAACACCAACAGTCCAAGCTGTGTAAAAATCACCCACATCCCATCACGATGCACGACTTCACGTTCGACTTCGATATAAGGTTGCTTCGGTCGCGAAAAAGCCATGGCGATGGCACAAACGGCTGGGATCAAAATCAAGTTGTAGATCGAACTGCCCGCGCACGTAGCGACGGTCGATCCGTATCCTTCAGCACTTTCAAGAACGCGTTGAGCTGAGTCCTTGGACCCAGACAATGCAACGGTTACAAAAAACAAACCCGTGAACAGCTCAGGCATGCTGCTGGCAATCGCATCCAGCGTGGCTCCTCGTACAGACGAAGGGAGCTTTAGACGAATTCCCACCCATTGCGCCGCGTCTGCAAACGGATCGCAGGCTTCTGAAATCAATATCGAGATAAATGTGGCGGCGGAAAGAATAAAACCGACTTCAATCCACCAGACAGATTGATGGGTGCGCCAAAAATGAAAGACAACGGTCAAAACAAGCGTCAGCAGAAATAGCCCAAGACTCGATATCAGAGTGTGATTGCCTACCGAAAGCTCGGCAGCGTCTGTTTCAGTTGATTCATCAGTTTCAAGCATGAAAATTGTGGTCAATCAGTGTCGTGATTATTGTGTCGTTCGCTATGCCGTAGCGGCCGGTTCTGTTTCTTCGAATCAGCCTGCCGTTGCTTGGCAACGTTTTAGATCAAGTATCGATATTGTTGTTATTTCAAAGCCCGCATTGTTACCGAGATTCGCCTGCCTCGATACCGCGTGAATTTCCGAATTGCTGGCGTGATCGCGAAAGTTCTCAGGTTCGCCTGCAATTTAATTTTCGCCTTCGCGGTCGTCAGTTGATTCACTTTCGGTTTGATTTTCACGATGGGTCGGATAAACAACGTGGTCGAGAATCAGGGCGTGTGCTGGTGCGGTTTGACCAGCACACTGTCGATCTTTTTGGTCACGAACCCATGCGACCCAATCGGCTTCATTTGTTTTTTTTCCAACACGAACCAGCGTCCCGACAATGCTCCGAACCATGTTGTAGAGAAAACCATTGGCGGTAATCTTGATGACCAAGCCGGGAAATCCGTTATGGCATTCTTCATCGATCGTCAGGTTCAAAACATTTCGAACGGTGCTTGTGCGCTGGGCTCCGGCAGATTCGAAACTTGCGAAATCATGTTCGCCTGTTAAGTAAATCGCAGCCCGACGTAGTTCGGTAACATCTATTTCGCCCGGCACGAACCAGCAGGTACGCAATCGCAGTGGATCGAGAACGCGACCGTATTGGATGTGATAATGATATGTCTTTTGAATCGCATCGCGAATTGCGTGGAAACCTTCGTAAGCTTCTTCGACTTTGACGACTGAAATATCAAACGGCGTTTCCGCGTTGAGCGCCCGTTGGATACCTTTGCAACTTAATTCGCTTTCGGTGGACAGGCTGCAGACTTGGCCGCGCGCATGGACACCGCTGTCAGTTCTTCCACTGGCAGTGATGCGAATCGTTTCGCTGGTGACTTTTGTCCATGCCTCTTCCAGCCGTTGCTGGACGGAGATGCCGTTTTGCTGAATTTGCCAACCGACATAGTCTGTGCCATCGTAGGCGATGGTTAGCTTGAGGTACCGCATGATGCGAATTGCCCCGACACAAGTAATTCGGCAATTTGAACGGCGTTGGTTGCAGCACCTTTGCGAAGGTTATCGCTTACGCACCAGAACGCGAGTCCGTTTTCGCAGCTGAGATCCTTGCGGATTCTTCCAATGAACACATCGTCTTTGTTGTCACTATTGCTGGGCATCGGATAAACGCCGGCTTCGAGGTCATCGACAACCGTGATGCCGGGAGCGGATTGAAATAGTTTTCTGGCTTCTTCGACAGAAATTGGGCGTTCTGTTTCGACCAAAATTGATTCGCTGTGGCAATTGGACACTGGAACGCGAACGCAGGTTGGACAGACTTGAATCGATTCATCGCCAAAGATTTTTTGTGTCTCCCAAACCATTTTCATTTCTTCCGAAGTGTATCCTTCGTGCTTGGATGAACCAATTTGGGGAATCACATTGAAGGCGATCGGATGCGAGAAAGCCTGGTAGTCCCACTCTTTGTCTTGGAGTGCACTTTTGGTGCCTTCGACTAGATCAGTCTGCCCTGCCACGCCCGCGCCACTGGTTGACTGGTAAGTCGATACAACGACTCGTTTGATTTTTGAGGCCTCGTAAAGCGGCTTCATCGCGACGACCATCTGAGTTGTACTGCAGTTTGGGCTGGCGATGATCCCTTGATGATTCTCAAGGGCTTCTGGGTTTACCTCTGGAACAACCAGCGGAACATGGTCCATCATTCGATGGTAGCCGCTTTCATCAACGACGATCGTGTCTCGCTCGATTGCCCAAGGCACAAACTCAGCAGCGACTTCGTCAGGGGTGCTGCCGATCACAATGTCGATGTCGTTGAAGACCTCAGGTTCAAGCAATTTGATTGTGTGCTCTTCGCCTTTGAATTGAATCGTTTTGCCAGCTGAACGTTTGGATGCCAAAAACGTAATCGTCTCGTAAGGGAAATCCCGATCTTCCAACATCTGACGTACCAAGCGACCGACCGCGCCGGTTGCTCCTGCAATTGCAATTCTTTTGCCCACAACTCAACTCCGATAAAAGGACAGACGACACCATCAGTAAGTGCTGGTGTTTTCAACTCAAGAGAGCCAGCGAAGCATTATAGGTTTGTCATCGCGGGAGTGAAATGCGTTAACTTGAGGCGGTGTTGGTTTTAAAACTCAAACCGATATTCGGACTTTGGGCAAATGTTGAAACAGCGGCAGGGCAGCACCTGCCGATAACGACTTAAATATCGACCCTAACAGCATCGTCAGTGGTTTAACATTCCATAGCTATTGCGTAACGATTGCCGCATTTCTAACTGTTTTTGGGTGTGAACCCAGAGCAAACGTAAACAACGCTGTCCTGAATTAGAATAGAATTCGTGTTCACTATTGGGCCTACTATCGGAATTTGAATGACTGCAGATCAACCCTTACCTGGGCGGGACGAAATTGTCAGCGCCTTGACCGCAGACCGTGAAGAAGCACTTGCGAAGTATTTTTTCTCGGTCCAGGATCGGTTGAAGCGGATTGTCAATTTTCGTTTGGACTATCGGCTCAGTGGCCGAGTTTCAGAATCCGATGTGATTCAGGAAACATATGTGCGAGCGGCTCAGCGGATCGATAGTTTTTTGGCCAAAGACGACATGCCTTTTTTCGTCTGGTTGCGTTTGGAAGTCAGTCAGAAACTTCATGAGATTCATCGGCATCACTTTGGCGCCGAAAAGCGTGACATTCGCAAAGAGCTAAACTTGCGTCACCAAGCCGATACGGGTAGGACTTCGATGGCGTTGGCGGCTCACATTGTTGCTCAGCTGACTTCGCCCAGTCGCTTGATGGAGCGTGCGGAACAGATTGCAGTATTAGAAAAAACGCTTGGTGGAATGAATGAGCTGGATCGAGAAGTGATTGCGCTTCGGCACTTTGAAGAATTGTCAAACATCGAAACGGCAAGGATTCTTGAGATTGAACCGGCGGCGGCAAGCAAACGATATTTGCGAGCACTTAAACGTTTGCGAGGAATTATGGAATCGGCAAAAGGGATTTCCTAGGGGATTTTATGACACCAGACCCATCCAAACAGGGAGACTGGCTTCCGAAGGACGCTGCTGCCGAGCAGGAATCTGAGATTCTTGAGCGCATTGTCGATGAGTTTACGAAACGAATACGCGCGGGTGAACATCCAGCGATTTCCGAATACCAGAATCAACACCCGAATCTCAAAGACGAAATCGAAGACCTGCTTGCTTCGGTTGCGATGATTGAACAGCTCAAATCAAATCCTTCCCAACCCGTCCCTTCAAACCGCCCTTCCCTGGACAAAGTTTCCAAGCTTCGCCAGATCGGGAATTACGACGTTGTGCGAGAAATTGGACGCGGCGGAATGGGAGTCGTGTTCGAAGCCGTCCATGAGTCGCTTGGTCGTCGTGTTGCAATCAAAGTCATGCCGACGCCACTGATGAACGGCGAGAAATACGTTGAGCGTTTTAAGCAGGAATCACAAGCCGCCGCGAAGCTCCATCACACCAACATCGTGGCCGTATTTGGAGTCGGCCAAGGCGACGGCTATCACTACTACGTCATGGATTTGGTCGATGGCCAGACGCTCAGTGACGTTGTGTTCGGGTTGGCCAACTCGCCATCCAATGAGTCCACAAAACGAATTGATCGAAAACACTTTCCGACGATCATTCAAGGCACGCCTGGAACGACACAAGCTGATATCTCCGGGCTTGAACTCAATAAGCAGGTTTCCGAAGGAGAAACCCTGAACTTGGATTCAAACGAATCCTCGGCCAGCATCAGCCTCGACAAAATTCCAATTGGTATTACCAACCCAAAACACTTTCGCTGGGTGGCTCGGTTGGGTTCAAATTTGGCCGATGCGCTCTCGTATGCTCATGAGTCAAAGATTTTGCATCGAGATATCAAGCCCGCAAATATCATTCTGGATCGCAAAGGCGGAATCTGGATCACTGATTTTGGTTTGGCTAAAGACAGTTCGAGAGAGCTTAACCTGACCCAAACCGGGGACGTGATTGGAACGCCGCAGTATCTTGCTCCCGAGTCGCTGGAGGGGAAGTACGATCAACGTAGCGAGGTTTATTGTCTTGGTTTGACGTTGTACGAACTGGCGACGCTTAAGCAGGCTTACCCAAGTGGCACGACAGCGGAAGTGATTCGCGCGATCGCGACGATGACGCCGACACCTCCCAGAAAAGTCAATCCAAAGATTCCGATCGACCTCAGCACGATCATTGAAAAATCGCTTGCCCGTGATCCTGGATCGCGATACCAAACGGCAAAAGCGTTACGCGATGATTTGACTGCGTTTGTAAATGATCAGCCAATATCGGCACGCCCGCCTTCCACGTTTGAGAAAATCACAAAGTGGGGAAAGCGAAATCCTTTGGCGGCCTCACTGGCGGCGGTGTCTACTTTGTTGCTGGCGCTGGTCGCGATTTCGGCTTCGGTTGGATACATCTGGACGGTCGATGCGTTGAGAAAAGAAGCCGAGAAAACTGCAACGCTCAAGCGGTCGGAAAAAAGAATGCAGGCGCAGTATGAACGTGCCGAGGCTAATATCAAAATTTCGATTCAAGCGTTTGACGAAATGTTTAAGCAAGTCGTCTCTCGTGGCACCGCGACCAGTTCATCAACCAACCTGAACATCGATGGTTTTGAGGAATTGATGGGCATGGAGTCTTCAGTGACCAAAGAGGACGCGGATTTTTTGATTAAGCTCGTCGAGTTTTATGATCAGTTTGCCAAGCAAAACTCAGACAACAAGTCTCTTCAAATCGAATCCGCCCGTGCGTTTCGGCGCGTTGCCAATATCTATCAACGTGTTGGAGAGTTTAAGAAATCAAATGAAGCGTATCGCGATGCGGTTAAACTCTACAACAAAAGCTACGTCGATTCTCAGTCAAAAGACACACTCATCTCGCTGGTTCAGGCCAAGAACGAATTGGCTCAGGGGCTGCTGCGCGATCAGACACCAGGCCTGGCGAAAAAAGAACACGCCGAGGCACTTGCCTTGCTGGGCAGACTTCCTGTGAACCAACTCGACGATGAATTAAAATTGGAAATGGCGAAAACCTATAGCGCGCTTGGCACCAGTTCGACCTGGCTCACGGCAATGTTAAGCTCTGCAAACGCTAATCCCCGACCGCGCATGTTCCCAGGTCGTGGCCGTTTTTTGTTTGACCAATTGAGAGGCGAGGACGGCGAAGATGGATCAGCAGTTCGCGGTGGTCGCGGAGGCAGAGGTGGTGGTATGCCCATGATGCCCTTCGGCCCCGGTAGAATGCGATTTGGCGAAGGGGGGCGAGGCGGTGACGGCGGAAGGGGCGGTGAAGGTGGTCGCGGTGGCGATGGGTGGTCTCCACGAGAACGCCGCGAGGAAATGGGGCCCCGCGCCGGAGCAGAACATGCGAGGCGAATGGGACGTGAGATGAACCGGCAGCTTGGAAAGGCGCTTGACATTCTTGATGACTTGATTGAAAAGTCGCCTTCGAATTTGAGCTACCGATTCGAACGAGCCAAAACATACTCAAGTCTCTCGGCTTCGCTTTTGAGAATCGATCCGGAACGTTCTTACGAGCTGCGAAATTCAGCCATCAAGGAATTTGAGATCCTTGCAGAGCAGGCACCGGATCGGGCCGACTATCGTTACCGGCTTGCACTTGCCTGTTGGCTGGGTGGGGCGGTTAACTCGCCAACTCCGGCAATGGAAACGGAACGAATCGAATTGCTTGAACGCTCTGTCGAAATCGCTTTTGAATTGACCAAGCAGAACCCCAACGTGCCTGATTACCATTTTCTTCATGGTTCGGTACGAAAGAAATCCGCTGAAATTCAGATCGCTGCAAAAGAGTACCAAGCCGCATTGGAATCGATTCAATTCGCCCGTGCTGCTTTGGAGCAGTTGATCGGATTTTCACCGATGGGAAAGAAGTACAGAAATATTCGTGAGGGTGTGAGGTTTGAAGCCAATCGACTGCTTAAAAGTTGCCAGGCAGATGAGGGATTGAGCGAGAAAGAAAAAGAAAAGATCGCAAATTCGGCCAAAGCGATTTTGGATTTACTGCCCCCAG
>CAYZGP010000014.1:54930-58192 GCA_964478065.1 uncultured Pirellulaceae bacterium | reverse complement strand
AGCAATCGACCGAAAAAGCTGGCCGAATAGCACCCATCTTACTATTCGCATCTCGGCTCTCCGCCTCCTTTGCGTGGCAATGGCGCTTGCGCTTGTTCACGTTTGGTGGCTTCGAAGTTGCCGCGCATTAAAAAAAGGGCAGGTATTAATTACCCTGCCCTTTTGAATTCATTTTTGGTCGCAATCTCGAGATCAATCGAGGAAGCCGACCAACTCTTGCGAACGACTTGGCTGCTGAAGTTTTCGAACGGCCTTGGCTTCGATCTGCCGGATACGTTCTCGTGTCACTTTGAAAATGTGACCGACTTCTTCAAGTGTATAGCTATAGCCATCACCAAGTCCGTAACGGAGTTTGATGATCTCACGCTCTCGATAGCTGAGCGTTTTGAGCACGTCCTGGATACGGCCACGGAGCATTTCCTGTGACGCACCAATGGATGGGCTCTCGGCTTCGCCATCGGGAAGCAAATCACCAAAGTGACTGTCTTCGCTGTTGCCGACTGGCCGATCCAAACTGATTGGATAGCGACTCATCGCCAACACACGACGGGCTTCGTCGATCGTTGTTTCGCTGCGACGGGCGACTTCTTCGAGGGTTGGCTCGCGGCCAAGCTCTTGAAGCAATTGTCGTGAAACGGTTCGAACACGCGACATCGTTTCGACCATATGAACCGGAATTCGGATGGTACGACTTTGGTCAGCAACCGCACGTGTGATGGCTTGGCGAATCCACCAAGTCGCATAAGTACAGAATTTGAAACCACGTCGGTATTCGAATTTATCGACCGCACGCATCAGGCCAGCGTTGCCTTCTTGAATCAGATCAAGGAAGCTCAAACCACGGTTGCGATACTTCTTGGCGATCGAAACGACCAAACGCAAGTTACCTTCGGAGAGTTCTCGTTTGGCTTTTTGATACTTCGTGTAGATCTGACGCAAGAATTTGACGCGATTGCGGAGGCTTGTCGGTGATTCCTGGCAAGCAAGCAGGATGGTTCGCATCTCCTTGATCCAAGGTTCACGTTCGCTCGCAGGCTTTTTGGTTTTCTTGTGCTTCTTGATCTTTGTTGAAAGCTCATCAACACGAGCGCTGAAGTCTTCGATCGTTCGGATCATCAACTCAATGCGTTGTGTTCGCAAGCCAAGTTCTTCAAGCAATCGAACGGCACGACGGCGGCGACGTCCAAGATTTTGCCAAGCCAAACGTCGGCGCGTTTTGGTTTGAGTTTTTGAAAACGAGGTCAAGAAATCGTGTCGATTGCGTCTCAGCAATTTAGCGATCGTGTCCAGGTTGTGCGGAATCCGGCCAAGAATTTGTTCTTTCTCCAAACGATCGGTTACCGAAACTTGAACGGTACGATCGAAAGGTAACTCACCGCGATGAACACGAACGAGTATCTTGTAAGCAGAACGAATAACGTAGTCACACTCAAGCAATTTGGTTCGGAACTCTCGCCGTGTTTCCTCGATGCGTTTGGCCAGTGTGATTTCTTCTGTTCGAGTCAACAAAGGAATTTCACCCATTTGGGTCAAATACATTCGAACAGGATCATCAGACCATGACTCAGACTCATCGATACCGCTGGGAAGTTCTTCATCCTGGGTATTATTACTATTATTGGCTGGGCGTGGAGTTGGCTCACTGGCAACAACGGGGCTCGCTTCAACTACTTCTTCAAATCGTTTAGGCGCAACGCGGGTGCGTGTTGCATCGTCATCTTCTAACAGTGCGTCGTACAATTTAGTACTCCTGCGCATATGGTGGTGTATGTGTTGTTTTTTCCATTGTGGTACGAGCGAAAAACCAAATGGGTCATTCTAAACTCGATTCACACCGAAACTTAGTAAGTCTACCACTTAAACGTCGTAAACTTTACGCAAAGAATGATTTGGAAAAAGATTACAGTTAGCAAACAAGTGCAACCGATTTCGGATTGGATTGAATGAGTAAGTGAGAATAACAGCAAGTCTTGATCAACCGATCGAGACTTACATTAACTCTTCCATCCTCAATTCACTTCGCAATCATTGTTGATGCGCATGACCGACCAACTTTGAAATACTTAACAGCCCTGTCCCTGCAGAATCTTTCTCACCGTTCCCGCGTGGTGGTCTTCTGATTCAAATGAATCGAAAACCTTGTTGTGTTCGTGTCGCTCAAATTTTTTTAGGGGGTCTGAACCAGAAGTGGAACGAGACAACCCAGGGTGGGCTGTTGATACAGCGAGAGCCTTGAATCACAGTGAGACAATTGTAACTTGAGCGATCTAATCGTCCAGCGAAAAAACAAATTACGATACGTTTTTCCCAGAGCAATACAGCTTTTTTGGCAACCTATCCCGGTTTCAATGCCAGCTCTTGAAACCGCCTGCAAACGATCGGATTAACCGTTGCATTTTATGGGCCAATGGTTGGGAGGTAGTTTCTTAGCCGAAAAAATCAATGGATGGGCTTGATTTCTCACATCTGAATCTGATTGGGCGAAAGTTAGTTTCAATACGTGGTTTGGATTTTCCCGGTATTTTTCAGTCCAAATCGATTCACAGTTGACACTTACTGATTTTGCAGCCAATTTCAAAATATCAACACTAACGTGATTCCCACAACGTTTAATAAGTAAAAATCACTAGTAATTCTCCCGCAAATGGTGGTGCAATTAGTCCACAAAGACTCAGTTGCCAAATTAAGATCAAAGAACGAAAATGACTGCTGCCGCATATGAAAGTATGCTTGCATCGCTACCCCAACAAACTGGACAATTAATGTCGGCACGATATCTATTCCCCTGCCCCAGCTGCGAACACCAAATTGAATTGGTTACCAAGCAAGCCGGACAAGATCTCACATGCAGTCAATGCAACTCGGCCATCGAAGCGCCGAAGCTAGGCATTCTGAGAAACCTTGAACTTGTTGGCGGCCAAACAAAGTCATCGGGGGCTTCGGGCAGCCGCACAAAAAATTGGCTTTTTGTTGGAGGACTGGCACTGGCAATTTTGGCCGGTGCCGCAGGAGCGTTTGTGTACAACTACGGTTCAGGTATGCGCTCGGATTTTGATCTCGACAGCAGACTCGTTGAATTTGATCGTTGGGCCGACGAGCTGACGACTTTTGAAGTCGTTGCAACATTCGAGCGCATGCAAGTCGATAAAGGACTAGGCGACTGGCAAGAATTGGAAGAAACCAAGTCTGATAACCAAGGCAAGATTCTTCAGACATTTTCTTATGGGCTGATGGGATTGGCTGGAGCCGGCGTTTTGATGCT
>CAYZGP010000014.1:38818-54830 GCA_964478065.1 uncultured Pirellulaceae bacterium | reverse complement strand
CGGGTAACGATTTCGTTTTCCTGCCTGTCCCACGTTTGGATACTCATGCTGCAATACAGGATGAGTTTATAAGAGATTCAGCCTTGGAGCGCTAACGGCTTTAACCCAACTCAACATCTGTATCTTCAATCGAACTTCGATCTGTTACAGACGACTGACTGGCTGCTGCGGTAACGGGAGCTTTGCTGTCATCGACAACAATGTTCAATAATTGTCGCAAGCCGCGTTTAACTCGCTTGAACTTGATCGGCATCATTAGCTTAAGCCGTTTGTCATTGAACGTTTCGTCTTTAGTAAACTGAGCGACTTTGTCAGTAACGATCAAGATCGCAGGAATTTCTTTGGTGAACTCGCCTACTGCGAATTTTTCAAAAGCTCGAATGGCATCTCTTCCCAATCCACCACAACCGAAAATCACACAGTCGGCTGGAGAGTCTTCGGCTGGGTCCAGATCTGCAAACCGGCTGAGTCCCCGTTCCGGATCGCCTGTGATCAAAACACGATATCCGATGCCTTTAAGGCGGTCACGAAGACTGTCCTGCACTTTGACATTGGACTCGATCAGCAAAACTGTTTTCCCAATCCCTTCGTCCTGCTTGGCAACTTGTGCTTCGTATGCCAATGCTTCTTTTTCAGATAGGTTTTGGTCGTATCGTTTGTTGTCACCGGATTCGATTGAACGAATGACTGACTCGGTTTCCTGGACAACTAATTCGGGTGTCTGAACTCGTTTTTTCGGATCCAATTCCATCAAACGATTGCACAGAATGACAATTCGATGCGGCATGTTGGGATCATGCATCGTGATTGGAATGACGTCTTTGTATCGGTTTGCTGAAAGTCGTTTGATTCGCTCGCGTGTTTCGGTCAATGGTGGTTGACCCGTTACCATTTGATACAGCATGCATCCAACGAAATAGATATCGCTGCGACTATCATCACGACGGACGCCAGTTAATCGCTCAAGACCCGCATAGTCAATCGATCGCGGACCGCCTTTTCCTTCGGTGTCTTTATCACCAGACACAGTTGCCAAACCAAAGTCAACGAGCTTGCCTTGGCCTTTGGACGATAACAACACGTTTGATAACTTCATATCGCGGTGACTAATATTATGAGTCGCAGCGTAAGCCAACCCGGCGGCTACATCGCGGACGATTCTCAAGGCCGTTAAATTTGGAATTTTCTCGTGAGCTTTCACGTACTCGCGGAGGTTTTGGCCTTCGACAAAGTCCATCACCATATAGATACGGCCTTTGTCTTCATCGACTTCGTGAATTGGAACGACATTGGGATGGCGCAACTTCATTACCATCTTTGCTTCGCGCATAAACTGTTCGCGAGTTTCTGTGTCGTTGCTGTATCGCTGACGGAGAACTTTGACCGCTTTGACGTCATTTGTCTTGGTGTGAACTGCACGATAAACACGAGCAAACGTACCGGCACCAATCAAGTAGAGAATCTTCCAGTTGTTATAGAAGTAGCCACGTCTTTGCCCGGCTTCGACGCGGGAAATTTGCCAGTTGGTCATGTGCTCTCGTTCGAGCAAGACCATGATGAGATCATTCAACGACGCACGGCCGCGGCCGCCTGCTTCGGAGAGGCAAACCTCCAAATCTCTGGTTGACATTAACCCGCAATCGTAAATCCGTTGAGCCAGTTGATCGGCCGAAATATCGCTCATTTTTTTGATCGAACCTGATGTGGCCAATTTTGCAGGGAATATGAGTAGGTGCCAAACACGTTTTTTTTCCCAAAACTCTTGACGAGTTTTGCAACGGTTCAGCCGCTCGCGTGGTTGTTAGCGGATATCGTCAAGACATCCGTTAATGGATTGGATAAATCCAACCAATTTTACCTTCGTTCATGATATTCCACGTACAAGCTTTCGACAACTTTTCGTATGCAATATGACTCGAAATTCCCAGTCAAAACCGGGAAATCGGGGAAAGAAAAGGATCAATCGTTTTAATCCCACTTGGTAATTAGATCTCGCCTTCAAGAGCATTTTTGTAAGTGTCACGTTCGCGGCGTGTCGCTTCCAGGTCGAACATCAAGTACTTCATGTCCATTCGCAACTGGCTGAGTGCTTCTTGAATCAGGTTCAAAATTCGACGTCGGCGACGTGTGTATTCTACGACTCGGTTAAGCGGCTGCTCAAGCTGCTTGCGGTACTGTTCAGGCATGGACTGAACCGTTGAGATCAAGTCATTAAGATCCAATGGTAGTTGTTGCTCATCTTCGTTTGATTTGATTGTCATGGTGATCCTCTAGGTCTCAAGAATTTGGGTAAGCCGCTGTGTTATCTGCTTCTCGTAAAAGCACGGCCGATGCCAATCTGAAAAAGCGAGCAAAGAAATTGGGCCAATGCACAACAAATCCCCGCAAAAAACCGTAGCTAGCAGGCTGGTTGTGTTTTTTTCGCTTTGATTCGCTGAAAAACACCATGTTGAAAAAACACATCGCTCTTTGGCGTGGCGATAGTGCGAAAATCCTGATAAAAGCCAACCGCAAGCGCAATGATTGCGCTTTCTGTTTACTGATGTAAAAACACAACAGCGTTTCCCGAGATGTGGATCTTATGAAACACTGCGTGTTGTTGTTGAAAAAAAGCGACAGTCAAAATGAATTTCAAAAATCGCTTTCCGCCTTTCCAGCCAAAATTCCAATCAATATCCCAGTTGGTTTCCAAGCCTAACGTGAGATGTGTTCTGGTATATCTACTGGCGTGCATTGCATTGGCACTTTTTGGGAAGCCTGTTACGGCCGCTGCGCAGTTCAACGAGGACTTTGAGTCGACGGCCCCCAGCTGGGAGCAGCGGGAAACGGATTGCATCATTGCAGATGGCAAGTGGATCCAGCGACGGTCCAATGAAATTGAAACCCGGAATCGGTTTGAGAAAATCTACTTCGAGTGCGGTAACGGCTCAAAAATTTATGTCTCTCACGATGTTGATCCAGCCTATGTGATCTCCGAACTGGTGCCTTCGGTTCGGATCAAGGCTTCTCGCCCCGGCATCAGGCTGTATGTGCGAGTCGTGTTGCCGCACACGCCTTCTCCGTCCGGCGATGGCCCAATGACGACGTTATTACCAGGCCCCAGCTACCAGCAAACCGGAAAATGGGAGACCCTTTCCTTTGTTGCCAACAAAGCCAACCTGAAAACACAATTAAAAGAAGAGACGTGGATGCTCCGCCGCAAATTCGGGGGCAGCGTCGATCAACGCGATGCTTACATCGACAAAGTCGTTCTCAATCTCTACTCAGGTCCTGGAAAAACCAATGTTCAAATCGATGATCTCAAAGTCAACGGTATTGTTTCGGCCGACAGCATTTCCGATAAAGTCGCGACCATGGGCGCGGTGAAGGTTGATTCCGAAGTTCAAAAAACCGGCATGACTCAAGACATTGCCAAACGTAAATCGCTTGTCGTTCGCGATGGCACTGTTTTGTTGGTCAAGGATAAACCGTTCTTTCCTCGCATCGTTCAACACAACGGCGAACCGCTTAACTATCTCAAAGCATTGGGGTTCAACACTGTCGAACTAAAATCGACGGCGACGTATGAGCAACTTCGCCAAGCCCTTGAGTTGGATATTTGGTTTATCTGCCCTGCCCCGTCATCTGCCGGTCTGAGCCCAATTGAGTTTCATTTCGACCGTGTTCTTGCTTGGTCAGTCGGTGACAAAATCAACGGCCGAGACCTGCCTGTTGTCCAGCAACGTATCCGCGAGATCAGACAATCAGACCAACGTAAAGGCCGCCCAGTTATCGGTAACGCGGCTTCGTATTGGTCCCAGCTCGCACAAATTACAGACATCCTTTCGGTTGGCGTCGAGCCGATTGGCACCAGCTTTCTCGCCAGCCAGTACAGCGACTGGATCAAGGCCAGAGCGAGCGCGATTGGAAATTCGAAACCGATTTGGTCAGACATCCAAACGGAACTTTCGCAATCGTTGGTCAAACAAATCGGAACATTGGCCAAGAAGTCTCCCCCAATTCCAATCGAACCACAACAAATCAAATTCCTGGTTTATGAAGCGATCGCAGGTGGCTCGCGTGGACTTCGATTCAAATCACAAAGCCGACTTGATGGAACCGATCCCGTCACCCGATTGCGTGCCCAAACGTTGGAGTGGGTTAACGCTGAAATTACCCAAATCGAGCCGTGGGCCGTCGGCGGTGCATTGCTGGGTGAAGTCCCAACGGGTAACCCACAACTCGAAGTCACCGCGCTAGCAACCAGCCGCTCTCGCCTGCTGTTGGTTCAACGTCCTACCCATCACGAGCAATATCTCGCTGGGGATGTTCCGATGAAAACCATTACGTTCAAAGACAGTGCCGCCTCGTCATCTGATTTGGCATATGAGATTCGCGACACAGGGTTGGTTTCGCTTCCCAACACGCGCAGCCAAGCCGGAACGCAAATCCAAATTGACCAATGCCCATTCGCCACCGCGGTCGTACTGACCCAAGACCCGTTAGTCGTCAGCAACCTTTCCCAATCGTATGAACGGATTGGTCAGCAGACGATCATGCAAATGCATACGGAGCTTACGCAGCAGTGGCTGGCTATCATGCAATTGATTGATAACCAAATGGGACGGATGGGGAAAAGCTCCGCCGCCGCGAGTGGCGCCCTTAACGAAGCCGTGACAGCCTTTCGAACTGCACAGCCATTGATCAGTGGCAGTAGCCCGCAAACCGCTATCGACTACATCCATCGAACTGACGAACGGCTTGCGTTCATGCGTCGCGAAATGATCACCGGGCCGCTTGGGATGTTCCAATCAAAAACCTCAACTCCTTTTGTCGTTCACAGCAGCTTGATCCCGCTTCACTGGGAACTAGCCAATCGGCTGACAGCCATTCAGTGGCGGCCCAATGGTTTAGTTGGTGGCGATTTCGAAAATTTGGGACAAATGACTGGCTGGCAAAACCAACGTCTTGATGACGAACTATTGGTCACAGAAGTCAAATTGGACGAGAGTGCCAAAGTCGATGGTGAATATGGATTGAGATTGTCCGTTATGCCGCGTTCGCAATCACCAAAACTAGTTGAAGCCCCGCCGCTTTGGATCACGAGCCCCGATCTAAACATTAAAGCCGGTCAGCTTGTTCGTATTCATGGTTGGGTCAATGTGCCTCAAGTCATTCAAGGCAATCACGATGGACTGACGATTACGGATTCTCTAGGCGGTCCTGATATGGCCGAGCGTATTCCAGTTACCAAAGGATGGCAAGAATTCGTGCTGTACCGAGGCTCCAATACAGACGGAACTTTCAACGTCAAGTTTTCACTCAATGGAATCGGCGTGGCGATGCTTGATGAAATTACCGTCAGGGCCATCGACCTCCCACAGTCCTCACGAGAAGCGCGAAACCGATAGTCGTTCCAGAATTTTAGATTGGTAAATCACGTTGCGATGGGAGCTGAGCTAAACGCCAAAGCCCAATCGCTACTTCAAAGCAACTATCCAAACGCTGCACGTAATTTTTCAAGCTCTTTAGGCACGTGTTGGAATGGTTTCTCTTCTTCGAATTCCAGTACCACGTAGCCGCGGTATTTTGATCTGGAAATGATCTCCGCCACTCGATCAAAGTCTGCGTCGGATACTTCTCTCTTCTCATTCTTCATTTTGACTTTGAATTGAATGTTTACCGCAAACGGAGCACACTTGGCGATGTCACGATACGGATCGTCTGAGAAAAAGTTTCCAGTGTCGAGGTTTACGCCAAACCAATCACTCTTGATCGCTTCAACGATTTCCAGAACTTGATCAGCCGTTAGGTCGCCGTGATTTTCAACGCCGACAAACACGCCTTTTTCAGCTGCATAGTCTACGCACGACTGCAGGGACTCAATCGCGTTCTTCTTGATTTTGGGGGATGATTCCAATTGCTTTCGCGTACCGGCAAAAAATCGGATGTGCGGTGCGCCCATGACCGCAGCACGATCAATCCACTTTTTCGCGTCTTGGATTTCTTGATTAAGCTTCGTTCCCTTGGGGCGGGTGAAGTTGTTCCCAATCGCTGTGCCAACAATCGGCACGCCCAGCAAGTACGCATGCCGTTTCAGTTTCAAGAAATATGTGTCGTCCGCGTCAGGTGGAAAGAAATAGCTGGTCAGCTCAGCCGCACACTGAAGATTGGCACAGTAATCAATGAACTCGAACATGTTCATCGATTTGCCGTCTGGCGTTTGCGGATTGCCTTTCATAAACGCAAACTGTTTGCGAAACGAATAGGCTGCCAATGCCAAACGAACATGGCCTTGTTTCGTCGACCGCAATGGCTCTTGAGACGAATGACTCGGCGTGACCAAATGGCCGCTGGCCGACAAACCAGTCGAATTGTAAACAATCAGTCCCCCTGCCCCGGCGACTATCGTTGAAAGAAACTGTCTTCGTTGAGCTGATTGCCGAGTCATTGGGTTCATCGTTTAAGCCGCCTTTGATTTTCGAGTCCGACTGGTCGAAGACTTCTTCAACCGCGTCGAAGCGATTTTAGCAGCTGTGGTTTTCTTTTTGACGGTTCGAACTGCTTTCTCGATGACTTTCTTGGCAGCTTTTTCTTTGGCCGCGATCTTCGCATCATTCAACTGCCCGACTGCTTTAGCGATCGACGCCCTCGCAGCGGCGGGTGTTCGTGTTGGCCGTTTCGCTTTCAGTGCCTTTTTCGATTCCGTTTTGGTTGCCAAGCGACACAGAATCGCATTCCCCTTTTTCCCTGTTTCGATCGCCGCTCCAGTCTTGCGAAGAACGTAGGCAATTCGCTGGGCATCATGCCGTTTGATTCCCATACACGCCGCCAGTTCTTTTGTGTCAAAAGTTTTGGGCAATTCTTTGGGCAGTAGGCTCTGCAAGTCCTGAACGGTCTTGAAAGAATAGGCATCGTCCATATCCAAAATCAGACGATCGGCCACAACGAAATCTCCGTTTCTTTTTCGTCGTCGTTTTCCGTGTCCTGGGTAGCGTACCTCTTCGGTTTGGATCAATGGAGTAATCAAAGTCAGATTCGGATGCGGGAACACTCGTGTGAAATAAACCAGCTCGTCAAATAGATCCAAAATTGAACCGCGCCGTGGACTCCAGCGCCGACCGATTTCTTTGCCGTTCTTGCGGCTCAGTTTGATCAACCGCTTTCGCGCAATCAACGGTTTGACGACGTCGACGATGTAGCCGTCTTTGAGAAGGTTGTTGATTTTGTCGCGGATTGCTGAGAGACCACTTCGCTGGATCTCCATCAGCCGATCACCATTGACGACGTCGATGCGATATCGACCAAGTTTGACTTCGATTTGCGAATCAGGCTCGCGAAATTTTTCTTTCAACTGGCGGTGAAGCGTCGTTTCCATGAGCTGCTACTTCAAATGTTTTAAGATGGTGAACCACAAAACGTTATCGGTTAGTAAGCGACATCAGCCCATATCAATCCAGCCAACAACAGTGAACAAAATCACTTCCATGCGTTTTACGGTGGAAACTGCGGTTGATAATTCCCAGCTACCATTTCGAAGTTGACCCATTTTTCTCAGCTTTGCTATACTCTCGGTGTTGGAAAGCCCCTTTTGCGTTCTCGAATTGCTTTTTTCGTTTAAGCGTTGAACCGTTTTCGGTTTAGGATTGGCTTTCCAGTACCGACAATGAAGTTGAATTACAAACGATCATTTGACGTCTGACTCCGACGCGGATCTCACACTCACAAATAACGACAATTAGGAAGTGCAATGTCTACCTCGACCTCACCCGGAATTCTTGAAGAGATTACTCACTGCATTGGCAACACGCCGCTAGTTCGGATGCGCCGTGTTACGGAGGGCTGTGTCGCCGACGTGATCGCCAAGGTCGAAAACATGAACCCACTTTGGAGTGTCAAAGATCGAATTGGCCGCGCGATGATCGATGCGGCTGAACGTGACGGTTTGATCAATCCGGAAACGACGATCATCGAGCCAACCAGCGGCAATACTGGAATCGCGCTGGCATACGTATGTGCATCGCGTGGTTATAAAATGGCAGTCACGATGCCGGACTCAATGTCTACCGAACGACGACGCTTGGTCGCCGCCCTTGGCGCGGAAGTCATTCTCACACCAGGCGCTGAAGGAATGCCGGGTGCGATTCGTAAGGCAACTGAAATTGCAAATTCTGGCGGCAACTATTTCATGCCTCAGCAATTCAACAACCCAGCCAACCCTGAAATCCATCGCAAGACTACCGCCGAAGAAATCTGGCGCGACACCGATGGACAAATCGACATCTTGGTCGCCGGCGTAGGAACGGGCGGAACGATCACTGGTTGCAGCGAAGCCCTCAAAGCCAAAAAACCTGAGCTGATTTCGATCGCCGTTGAGCCCGTCACCAGCCCCGTCATCACTCAGCATAAAGCCGGTGAGGACCTCAAGCCTGGCAAGCATGGAATCCAAGGCATCGGCGCTGGTTTTATCCCGGGCGTTTTAAACTGCGACATTATCGACGAAGTCATTACCGTCAACGATGAAGACTCCGTTCAAATGGCACGCGACATGGCCACGATGGAAGGCCTCTTTTGCGGGATCAGTTGTGGAGCTGCCGCAACCGCAGCGATCCAAGTCGCCAAACGTCCTGAGAACAAAGGCAAAATGATCGTGGTTATGCTTCCTGATCTTGGCGAACGTTATCTTTCAACAAAGCTCTACCCTGGTGCCCAGTAAAGCTCACCTGAAAACCCGACGCAGTAACAACCAAACCAATAACTAATTCCTTGCTTACGCGTGGTGGGAGGTCTAATTTGGCCGACCAATACGTAAGTTGGACATTCCTGTCCGATAATCGCGAGCCTGAAAAAATAAAACAAGGAGCCTAAAATTTTCGAATCAGAAACAACGCTCGTTAATTTTGCGATCAACTACCTGAAAACAATTGCCGCTGATCTAGAAGATGGTGATCTGACGACACTGTCTGAATCAACCGGCAAGTCACCCCAGTGGATACTTGGACATCTACGCATTGCATCCGAGTTTGGTAGCAAGTTGTTAGGCGCTGAGCCGGGGTGTGGTGACGATTGGTTCGCTGCGTATGGGCCCGGAAGTAAACCCGGCGATAGTAGCGCACCTGCGTTTACGGTCGCGAGCGTCCTTGCGGATATCGAGCAAGGCTATACGCGGCTGTTGGAACTTTCAAAATCCGCGTCCAAAGAATTACTTGACGAGAAACATGGGTTCGAATTCTTGGAGCCAGCGCTCACAAGCAAACGTGATTTTATGTCGCATTTGTTGTCAACGCATTTCACTTATCACCTTGCCCAATTGTCAGCTTGTCGGCAAAGTAAAGGGATGACCGCAGTTTTTTAAAACTTGGGATCGCGGATCTTGCATTGTGGGAAAACGTCCTTGTGCTCATGCTTTGTTTTGCCGCTCAACCAATTTCGGTTTCTAACAACCGCTTGAAAATCTGACGGATCCCCTGACGCGTCGTCTCCACCGTTTTCGTTAGCTCTTCGGCGTCGGCGTAGTTGAGCAAGAAAGCGAGTTTGGCCAATCGGTTTTCTTGCTCGGGCAAGTCATGTCGCGCCGTTGTGTTCATTAAACGTAACCTGGATTCAACGCTCCGCAGGAGTTGATAGGATTCGTGTAAGCGAGTCCCCGTTTCGGATTCGAGGTAACCGCATGCCATCAATCGTTCGATTGCGTCCAGAGTTCCTGGTACAAGCACGGAGTCGTCATCATTGGCGTATTTCAACTGAAGCATCTGGATGGCGAATTCCACATCAACGGTTCCGCCTTCACCGCGTTTTAAGTTCCATTCGCTCGCGTCTTTTTGCATTGCTTGACGCATTTTGCGAATCTCGATGGCCATCTCCGGCCGCCATTGGCTGCGTTTGATCGCAGCGCGGACCAACTCCATCGCGCGGGTTCGGTGCGAATCAGCGCCGAATACAGGACGGGCTTTGCAAAGCGCTTGGCGCTCCCACAGATGCCCCTTCCCAGACTCGAAGTAACGATTGAATTCATCCATCGAAACGGCGAGGGCTCCGCTTTTACCCGTCGGGCGCAAACGGCTATCCATTTCGTAAAGCCGGCTAACGCCTTGGCCTTGCCCCACAAATCGCGTGACCTCTGCAGCCAGTTCGCTGAAGAAAAATTGAAGGCTGATATCGGCATCGAGGCATTCGCGAAACGCGCGCGTTTTTTCTTCGTCGGACTCGTAAAGAAAAATTACATCCAGGTCACTGTGGTAATTCGGTTCGCGCCCGCCCAGTTTTCCCAATCCGAGAATCACAAAAGGACACTGTTCCATTAGAACCGTTTTGTCAGGAATAGCGCCTTTCCAATGCTTGGATAAAAGTTGTTCGTTCATCCGCCCGGTGACCGTTTGCAGGCAAATCTCTGCAACATCGGCAAGGGCTTGGTGTGTTTGGCGGACTTCGTCGCGGCCAAGAATGTCACGAATGCCAACTCGCATGTGCTGCGTGTTTTTGAAACTGTGAATGATGAGCGCGAGGTCTTTTGCGCCTTTGGAAAGTTCCAGCATGTTCGCAGCCAGCCATTTTCGAGATGGCAATCCATCCAGCTGAAGCGCATCCACCAACTCGTCGATCATTCCCGGATTGCTTTTCAAAATACCAACGAGGTAGTCGCTGGACGCACAGAGACGCACGTACAAATTGAGTGTTGGCGGATTGAAGCTAAACAACTCCCACAAAATCCCTTTCGCCCCCAGGCAATCACTGACCGTAGCAAGCGTCACCAGCGATTGATCAGGATCGGGCGTTTGCGAAAGCTCTGACAAAAGCGCTGGAGCCACGGAAGCCAAAAAGTGTTTACAGCGGCGGCTGGACAAAAACTGAGTCGGCTCGTTCGCAAGGTCCATCAGATTCGTAAAAGCCGCTTTGACGTTTCGAAAGCCATAAGGAGCAAGCACGCTTTCGATCATCGCTTCGTCTGGATCGCCATCGAGGATCAAGTCGACTTCGAGGGGAACTTTTTGCTCATCCAGACGATGAGGCACCCCGCCTGTGTTTCGCATCGAACCAAATGCCATTCCGAATGCGCCGTGCAGCAAATGATTGAGAACCTTGCGATTGCTTTCCGTTGTCTCGCTCAACGTTTGCCGAAATTGGTCCAGTGCGGTTTTGCGATCGGTATCAGCAAATCCTATCCGCCGTGCGATTTTTTGAAGCTCGGCCTCTTCAACTGGAATCGTGTGGGTTTGCAGGTCAAACATTATTTGCAAACGATGCTCAAGCTTTCTCAGCCACTTGTAGTTTTGCGAAAGCACCGTTGATTCGGCAGGCGACAAACACTGCTCCCGTTCCAACCGACGAATCGCATCGAGAGTATTGGTCGTGCGAACATCAGGCAACTCGCCTCCGTTAAGCAATTGTAGAAACTGAATGATGAACTCGACATCGCGAATTCCTCCGTGTCCCGTTTTGACATTCGTGCGATCTTCACCAGCCGCCAGGGCGCGACGTTCGATTTTTCGCTTGAGAGCTTTGATTCCAGAAATGTCTGCGCGGCTCAAATTGCGGCGATAAATCCATGGGGCGAGTTGATCTAACAATCGCGATCCCAGCTCGATATCGCCCGCGATGGGAGCGGCTTTGATCAACGCCTGTCGTTCCCATGTTCGGCCTTGTAGATCGTAATATTGAATTAGCGAATGATAAGGGGAACAGATTTTTCCGCTTGCCCCGTTAGGTCTTAAACGCAAATCAACACGATAAGCCGCACCAAGCTCCGTCGATTCGCCAATGAGTTTGACCATCTGTCGACAAAGCCGATCGTAGAATTCTTGATTGGAAATTCTTGCTGTTCCGTTGACGTCTCCAGCGGTTGCGCCCGGTTCGTCGTAAAGTAGCACCAGATCAATGTCGCTGGAATAATTCAGCTCGCTTCCCCCTAGCTTACCCATCGCGAGCACAACGAATCGGCTGGGCGATGCGGCCGAATTGAGAGGCTGTCCATGTTTACGAGCAAGCTCACGCCGTGCCCACTGATAGGCGGCTTCAACGATGGCCATGGCGGTAAATGAAATTTGCTTTGTCGTTGGTTCAAGCCGTTGCCTGCCAGTCAAATCAGCGATCGCAATCCGCAACGTCTCTCGATGTTTGAATTGCCGCAGAACCTTCATGGCTTCGTTTGGATTTCTCGTTGCCTGAATTTCGACGATCAACGACTCGGTAATTTGTTCGCGCGAGCGCAAGCCTTTTTTGGTTTTCCAGATCTGTTGAAAGTGCGAGGCATTGCGAATCAATAAATCACTGAGGTATTGGCTGGCTGAAAAAACGGACAGCAGGTCTGCGAAACTGAACGAGTCCGTGTCTGGTTGACTCTTCTCAAATTCTCCCAAGATCGTATGGGCGTGATCGGGAGCAAGTGTTATCAGTCGCTCAAGATTGTTGAGCGCTCGATCGGGATCACTAAGATTTGGCAGCTGTCGCTCAAGCCTTTCCAACAGTCCGGCCAGACTAGAGAAATTTGACTGGGCAATTGATCGTAAATTTGACAATCCACGTTTGGAGTCAACAACGCCTAACCCTCTCAGCCAACTTGCAGCCGCTTGATCATCTGGAAGTTTGTCAATTTCGAATTTCATAGTATTGAGATTCGTGTACTAATCATTTGACAGTTGAAGCAAGAATAGGATCTGACTCAAAACGAAAGCTCCAATAAAAAGGATCGTGATACAAACACACCCCAGACGCCAACTGTTGTTAATCCGCGCAACGACAACAGCGCAATAAACGAGCATCAACCAGGCAAGAAAAGGGCCCGAGGGTCCCAGACTGGTCGCAATCCAAGATGCGATTGCCGCCACGATTGTTCCGATGAGAAGAGTTTCCATCGAAAACTGAACCTTTTTGGGCTGCCCTTTTTCTGACGGCAGCTGGTCTGGCGACGTATTGTCGGGTGACGTTTCCATCACCTAAGTTTAACAGAGACGGAATTACAAAGCGCGTCGGTAGCGTTTTTTGGGCTTGGCCGGAGGAAGCTTCGGCTCCGTTTTTTCGCGGTACTCATCTATCTCGTCTTGAAGCGGATCGCGTTTCAACTGAACGTTGATCTTTTGCTCAATGCGAGTCAGCTCTCCGCCCTGGTCTGGCGTCACCATCGAAAAAGCGACGCCTTGTTTTCCCATGCGGCCAGTTCGGCCAACACGATGGACGTAATCGTCACTCAGCTCCGGAATGTCATAGTTGATGATGTGTGAGACATTGGTAATATCGATGCCACGTCCAACAACATCCGTCGCAACCAAATACCGAACGTCGGTGCTTCGAAAGCTCTTCATCGTCCGGTCACGAGCCGACTGAGTCATGTCCCCGTGCAGCGTTCCAACGGCGTCGAATTTTTTCGATTTGAAAAGTTTCCGATAAAGTTTTTCAGTTCCCAGTTTGGTTCGGCAGAAAATAATGGCTTGCTCGGGTTTCTCGCGATCAAGAAGCTTGACCAAAACGTCATACTTCATTTGGCCGGGAACGGTCAGGTAATACTGCTCAATCGTTGTCGCGGCAACACTGTCTTTGGAAAAGTTAATTACCTTTGGACGATACATATACTGTTTCGCTAATCGGCGAATCGGATCGGGAAGCGTCGCACTCAATAGCAATGTCTGTCGTTCTTTTGGGCAACGTCTGAGAATGCGTTCGATGTCTGGCCGGAATCCAATGTCGAGCATACGATCGGCTTCGTCCAACACGACGAACCACAACTGATCGATATTGAGAGTCCCCCGATTCAAGTGATCAATCACGCGGCCAGGCGTCCCGACGACAACATGGGCACCGCGCTGAAGTTGATTGATTTGACCTTTGATTGGACGGCCACCATATAGACAGACACAACTAACTTTGTCTTTGTCAGCGAGTCGTCGAAACTCATTTTCTACCTGAACAGCCAGCTCGCGGGTTGGGGTCAAAATCAGAGCTTGTGGTTTAGCTTTTTTGACGCTCAAATCCAGCTGTTCGAGAACAGGAATCGCAAAGGCGGCAGTTTTTCCCGTACCTGTTCGAGCTTGGCCAATAACGTCGAATTCCTGCATTGCAAGGGGAATCACGCCGGCTTGAACCGGAGAAGGTTTTTCGTAACCAATTCGTTCCAGCGTTTCCAGCATCTTTTTTGACAGTCCCATGTGCTGGAAGGACAAAATTTGTTTGCGTTTGACGACTTGTTTAGCCACAGTATGAGTCGATTCGTCCGTAAGTTGATGAGCCGTAAACGAGGCACCATATATGCCCCGATTTAGTTAGTTATTAACCACCTAAGCTATCTCGACGGACAATTACGGTCAACGTGAGTTCGGTTGAAAGTCACTTTTAACCGCCCAAACTTGTTGAGTTGGCTGTTTAATTACGACGAAGCGTCAATATATAAATCAGACGAAAGTCATTTTTGATGATAAACGAAATAACAGAAGCCATTTTGTTGGCTCAAAACGATCCTGCACAGTTGTCGCGGGTTGCCGTTTTGTCCCAATCCATCCCAGCACTTTCTAACGAAGAAGTGGATCAACTGGTCGACCGGCTACTCGGTTTTGAAGACGAATTGCGAGTATCAAGCCCACAAGAGCACGCACAGAAAATTCAAATCGATCAATTGATTCAGCCAGTCGTGCACCAGCTCGTCCAGCGCGAATCCAAATTGGCCGCCGAAGAAGATGCTGGTCGGCATTGGTCGTCTGAGCGTCTGGGTAATCTTCAATCGCTTTACCGCTACACGCCTGCGACAAGTGATCTGCGTAATCATTTGCTGAGGTGGATTGCCGTTGAGGGAAGTGATGAAAATCTTAAAGTTTGGACTGATTTGATCTGTGACGATCCGCCAGAACATCGGCTGGGAATCGTGTTGGCATTTGCTCCGCTGATGCAACCTGGTTTTGATCCACCAGAGTGGATGCTTTCTCAGTTGGTCAACAACGGGACCGGGTATTCGCAAATTGCTCCCGCGATTTTTGACTTGTTCAATTACTACTACCGAAACGACAAAGTTGAATCGCATCCTGGCGAAGAACGAATTGATGCGCTCACCGATTTGTTAGGACAGCTGGTTGGCCAGTTAGGGAAAATCGAAGAAGGAAATTTCCCGGATAACTTTACCGCCAGCCAGATTAACCAGCTTGTTTCCGATTCGGTTGCTTTGATTGTTGCGCTTTGTGATACGTTTGCACAGCTTGAGCACGAACCCGCCATCGGCAAACTTCATCAAGCGCTTGGTCTGCGACATCGGCGAGTGCAAACCGAATCAGCCGCCGCACTAGCGCGATTGGGGGATGATTCGGGAAGAGAGACATTGATCGAATTGGCACAGCAGCCCGTGTCGCGTTTGCGAGTTTTGGCGTATGCCGAAGAGATGGGTTTCAAGCACGAGATTTCTTTGGAGCTACAAGGCGAAATTGCGATGGCCGAAAGTCATTTGGCAATTTGGCTTTCTGAGCCAGCGCAAATGGGGCTCGCACCAAGCGACATTACGTTTCTCGAAAGCCGCGAGATGTATTGGCCAAGCTACGAACATCCGGTTCAATGTTACCTGTTTCAATATTCTTACGGATCGGGTGACCAATCACATACAAACATCGGAATCTGCGGCCCGCTGACTCATGCGTTTGCTGCAGACATTCAACATTTGACCTACGACGATGTTTATGCCGCGTTCGCTGGTTGGCAAACGGTGCACAACGAGATCTACCAAATTTCGCTTTCACGCGCCGAAAAAACTTTCCCAAACGATTGGCGGCGATTGATGTCGAACTTGCACGCCGAAGAATTCGATGCCGCCCAACCGCGTACCGCTGCGAGTTTCTTTGGCGAAATTATCGTGGTAGCCGATGCGACCAAAGATGGACAAACGGGAACCGTGATTGTGGAAAGCGAAAAAACCAATTGGTTTTCGCACGGCAACGCAACCGCGCCGATCGATTGGCAGATGGCTTATTCAATCTGGCGTGGGCGACAGTTGCTAAATAGCTTCAACGAAAGCGAATCGGCTTAATCGAGCTGGATTTGTCAAGCTGGGCTTAATCGAACTGGC
>CAYZGP010000014.1:18263-38718 GCA_964478065.1 uncultured Pirellulaceae bacterium | reverse complement strand
AAGCGAATCGGCTTAATCGAGCTGGATTTGTCAAGCTGGGCTTAATCGAACTGGCATAATCGAACTGGCTTAATTCTCACTCGGGCTTTCGCCCAAATTGCTATTGAATAATTGGTGTGGTATCGAAACAACCAAACCAATTACCCGATTCGTGGCGATTCTCCACTCCAACTGAAGCTCGCAAAAACGTATAATCGGGCTCCGAGCTTTGCTCTAACTTTTTTGCACCTTTTAATCTCAAGCAATCCATGGACTCAACTGAAAAACAACATCGCATTCTGATCGCCGATGACAACGAAGCCAATCGTGAACTCCTTGAAGCCTATTTGGCTGACTTGGATTGCGTCACCGAAACGGCAGAAGACGGTCAACAGACGGTCGAAAAAGCGGCTTCTTTCGAGCCCGATTTGATTCTCTTGGACGTCATGATGCCCAAGCTCAGTGGTTTCGAAGTTTGCGAAAAAATCAAAGCCGACCCGAAGCTCAAGAGAATCATGATCTTGATGGTGACTGCATTGAATGAACTGGGGGACATCGAGCGAGCCGTTGACGCAGGTACGAACGACTTTCTTTCTAAGCCAGTCAATCGAATTACGTTGCTCAAACGTGTTGAAAACATGCTGCTTCTAAAGGGCGTCACTGACGAGAATGAGCGGCTGCGGCAGTACATCCAGCGGGTCGAAGAGGATGCTTGATTCGCCTCGACAATTAACGACTATTCACCCGAACTGCTTGGGTCGAAAATCAAGATCGTGTTTGGCTTCAAGATCGAATAGAAGAACTCGCCCACTGGCTCTTCAGAGTCAAGCAAGACTACAGGAGTTCGCTCACCCAGTCTATCCAAAGCTGTTTTTGGTTTAATCTTCCTACCCTTCAAATCGAAAAACAACAGCTTGTCAGGTTCAAATTCCGTTGTAACAGGTGACAGGACTTGAAATAGCTCTTTGTCTTTATCGATTATTTGTGTTCGCGTTTGACTGCGGAGAAAGGTAGATGTCAACGTCTTTCCGTCTTCAACGACTGTTTGAGTAACCGGAGCCCGAGTTTTGTAGGTAACCATTTTTTTGTTCTCGGCATCCTCAACAATCATTTGACGCCTTCGCGTCTCAGTTCGCGTTCTTGATTCCTGAACTGTTTTTCCGTCTTTGGTAACCGATACCGTGTACGGAACCGTAATAGTGTATTCGTGCATCACCATGTTGGTGTCGCCAACTTTCTTGACCTCAAGTTCCTGGTCCTCTTGTTCGATTTCGATCAATCGTTCGCTGTTTTCAGATTCATTTTTGGCCGAACCGATTTTTCTGGCTTCATAGCTCGTCGAAGTGCGGATGATTCTGACCAGTCCGTCGTTCGATTCTGCGCAAGCGAACCGAAGGCTTGTTCCAATCGCCGGCGGTATCAGATTGAAATTTGATTGCGCCACCGATGGATTCTCCGTCAAGCAAATTAATAGTCCAATTGCCAAACCACCTACTATCATGCGTACCATGAGATTCCTCGTTTCCCTATTTAAGAATTGCAACGATTTACCTTGTAACAAGAAAAGACTGCTTTAAGCATAGCCTTTTGCGAATCGAATTGCACTTAGGTAAATAGAGGCCAAGCAAAAGGCGGCTAAGCCCGCGTTGGGTTGGGCAAGCCACGGTCGGGGTACGAAAAACATGAACCAAAAGCTAATCCAGTTTGGCCTACAATCGCCGTGCGATAATCGTTTGGAAAAGTACTGGCCCTTTTTTTGCAAATCGGAAAAACTCTACATGTTCCGCTTCCAGCCCGCGTTCGGGAAAGAATTTTTTGTAGTCGTAATTCTCATGCAGCGGGACTAACCCAAGCATCCAAAACGAAATCATTCCTAACTTCAGATAGAAAATATTAAACGCTTGGGCTAAAAAGTTACCTTGAGAACGAGCCACATCGGCGATCATATATTTGCCGCCAGGTTTTACCAGCTTTGCCGTGTACTCCATCATCTTCGCCATATCGTCGCGACGAAAAACGTTTAGGAAATAGTTTGCACACACTGCGTCATAATAGCCGATCCGATCATGGTCAAACGCGTTTTGGCAAATCACTTCGGCGGTGAGATTCGCGGAGTCCAACTTCTTTTGAATCCCATCAAGCATCCCTTGGGAGATATCAATGCAAGTCACTTGGGCGCCATGGCGAGCTGCCATGAGAACGTCTTCACCGCCGCCAGCGCCGAGATAGAGAATCTTGTCGCCAGGTTCGATATGATTGAGTTGGTATCGTTTTGAGGCACGAATCTGGTTTGTCGAATAGATCTTTGCGCTTTTTTCGTAGAACCAAGCCGCACGATCGTAATTTCGCCCCAGTCGTCCGTTCTCTTTACCCACGGTTGAATTTCCAGCCTTGAAAAACTCTTCGAAACTTGTGTTCTTTTCATTTCCAGTCGCAAATGTTAGATCCAGTCGCCATACAACTCGGGACGCCGATCTCGCAAGAACAATCTCTTTGCGTGTGACGTTTCGATTAGCGACAGGTCTATCTCGCAATGTAGCGTTTCGTTGGTGCCCTGCCCTGCTTTGCTAATCACGCTCCCAGATGGGTCGCAGACAAATGACTCGCCAGCGAATTCAAGATTCTCCTCTTTGCCGACTCGATTGCAAAGCGCCGTAAAGTAACCGTTTTGAAATGCGGCTACTTGCAGTTCGGCTTCATAGAGCCCTTCTGGCCATTCTCCTACTGAACCAGCCTGCGGAATCACAACCAGCTCGGCACCGGCAACGGCCAACGCTCGCATGTACTCGGGGTAGTGGCGGTCGTAACAAATCGCGACGCCTATTTTTCCAAACTTGGTTTCAAAGACCGGAATGCCTCGGTCACCCGGCGCATAATAGCCTTGCTCGTAACAGTACTCGTACTCAGTGATGTGAATCATCCGAGTGACGCCAAGCAACGATCCATCGGCATCGATCACTGGCGAGCTGTCGTACGTTTTGTCGCCATCTCGCTCGTAAAGATTCAACACGATGACAATCCCGAGTTCTGCAGCGAGCTCACAAAATTGCTTGGTGATCGGTCCGGGAATCGTTTCGGCGAGTTCGGCGTGATTATCATCTGCCGGTGTTTGTGGATAAAATCGCTCAAACGCAAGCTCGGCAAAGCAAACAATTTGAGCTCCGTCGGCGGCAGCGTTTCGGGCTGCTTCGACGCCCCGCTGGATGTTGTCTTGTTTGTCGAGAGAGGCTGATTGCTGAATCAAGCCAATTTTAACTTTGCTCATGGTAGGCGAAATCCGGTTATTCGTATGTCGGCGGCTTCTAACGCTAATTGGACCCTAGGTTAACAGCTTTTTTGGATTCGCAACATGCGCGTGTTCGGTTGAAATGATTTCGTTTGTATTTTTGGATACGAATTGAATTGGCTGATTGAAATTCAACGTCTGACTTGCATTACAATGCGATCTATTCAATTGGGACCAACGGAGCTGAAATGATGAATCGAGTTTTATTTTGCATTTGGTCTTTGACGGTAATGTTGCTTGCCCAACTGCTTGGATCATCGCAAGTCCACGGTGCGTTGGTTCAAGACGAAAAGCTCACCGATTCAAAAAAGCAGGCCGAAGCCCTACAGAAAAAGCGAGATAAAATATACGTGCTACTTCCAGCGGCAGCCAAAGCGTTTGAAAGTGGCGACTACGAAAAAGCGTTTGCCAACGCCAAGAAGATTTGCGAACTGGCACCAGATGACTTTCGGCTCCAATCGTTTCTTGGCGAAGTCAGTTTTGCCAGCGGCGAGTTTGAGACGTGTGTCACCGCTTACGATGCCATGATTCGAATTGCCCCGAGCATTGAACCAAGTCTTTGGCAGCGAGGGTTGGCACTTTACTACGCGGATCGTTTCGAGGACGGGGTCAAGCAATTTGAAACACACCAAACGGTCAACTCGCAAGACGTAGAAAACGCGGTTTGGCATTTGCTTTGTGCGGCGCGTGTTTCGGACGTGGATGCGGCTCGAAAAAGGCTGATTCCGATCACCGGTGACACGCGAGTTCCAATGTCTCAGGTTTATGAAATGTTTGCCGGTCGGATGGCACCTGACGAAGTCTTAAAGGCGAGTTTGGAAACGTCGGCTCGAGTGCAAGAAGGCGGCGAGGGGCATCGACTTCAGCAGTATTATGCCCATCTCTACATCGGGCTCTATCATGAAATGCTTGGCAAAAATGAATTGGCGATCGCGTCTTTGAAGAAAGCGAAAGAGATCAATCCGTTAGGTAAAATGGATTTCATGGGGCAAGTCGCAAGAGTACACTTGGACCTTCGTGAGAAGCAAGCCAACGAGTCCAGTGAGAAGCCGATGGACAAGAAAAAATCGGGTAAAGAAACAGGCAAAGCAGAAGCGGACAAAGAGAAAAGTAGCTTTGATGATTAAGCCCAACCGTGAGTCGATCGTCCTTTCCCGAACGCATATCGCCGATGGCGGCAAGCGCGTGCGATAGCCGACGCCCCAACATTCGGTCTGCTTCGCCCAAGGAAAACGTAAGCAACGAATCAGCATTGGCTGAATGCGATATTCATATCCGCGCGATACCACGCCTACGATACTCCGCGCACAAAAAACACCCGTCAGTGGTGCAACTGAGCGGGTGTTTCCAACGACAAATTACTTTGTCGCGGTTTGAAAGAGAATGAATCACGAACAATTATTTTCTATCAACGTTTTCAGAATTGAATAATCCAACTACCAAAAACTCTGCGGCTTTAAGATGGTCAAAGAGGGCGATACTTTCATTGGGCAGTCCTCCGTTTGAAAAATCAGATCATCTTTTAGTAAAACATCTTTTGTCCAACATCTTGTAATGGAAACTATTTTCGATCGTGAGCCAAAAAAGAGTGCCGCCGCTAGAGGCTTGGTTGTGTGGTTTTGTTCAGATCGAATTGATTTCAACCAAACATATCACTCGCACGATTGGACGTGAGCTTAAAGTTGTTTTTTGATTCGAGTTCGACTGAAATTTTTTTTCAAACGGTCGTGTGAAACTGATCCCGTAGACTTTGCCAGATCTTCGGGAAACCGTTAAAACGGCTGGGTAATTTGTACGCTCACTTTGTTGTAAGGGCTGGTACAACACGTGGATCGTGGAATTGAGATCTCTGAGTTTGTTGGCCTTAAACGGAGCCTAATGGTGCAATGAGTCCCTAAGTTGACCACTTTGTGAATTCGGTTGGCCGCGTACTCAAATCGACAACATTTTTGTTGGCAATGGACACGGAATAAAACCGAAAAAACCGATTCGGTCCCCTTACATTTCCCAGTTTGTAACTAGAATACTTGGCTTGAGGCATTTAGGGATTTGGCATGTTAGTTGTTACTTCTTCTTGCAGTAAATGAAGAAGCACAAGACATCCGTATTGGGATCACGATGAAAACCATTGCAGCAAAGATTAATTCACCAGCCGTTCAGCGATTCATGCTGATGTTCCTATCATTCGTTCTGGGTGTCGTAACCTGCGTCTGGGTATTCTAAGCCCGCAACATCAGACTATGCCCGCAACATCAGACTAAGCCGCAGCATCAGATTATCGCTTGGTTTCAATGTTGCCTTCGAACTTGCCGAACACCATCCGACCAGCACTTGTCTGAAGCATGCTCGTCACGGTGATATTGACCTCGTTGCCGATATGGTCGCGGCCTTCTTCGATCACGATCATCGTTCCATCGTCCAGATAACCGACTCCTTGGCCTGGCCCTTCGCCCGCTTTGACGACGCGAATTTTGATGACTTCGCCTGGTAGGAAAACTGGCTTAAGCGAATTTGCGATCTCGTTAAGATTGATCACTGGTACATTTTGCAGCTTGGCAACTTTGTTCAAGTTAAAATCGCCTGTGACGACTTTACCTTCCAAATGCCGCGCCAGCAAAAGCAATTTCATGTCGACTGGCTGGCCTTGCATTTCAGGTAGCTCACGGTCGTAAATCTTAAAATCGATGCCTTCGTTGTTTCGCAAACGGTCAAGCACGTCCAAACCGCGGCGGCCTCTGGCGCGACGCATTTTGTCACTGCTATCGGCGATTCCCTGAAGTTCGGACAGCACAAATCGCGGCATAATCAACTGGTTATCAATGATGCCCGTTTCGATGATGTCCGCAATTCTCCCGTCGATCACAACGCTGGTATCCAATACGTATGGCTTTGAGCCTTTTACGTCTTTGCTGAACTCGACGTAGGGAATCACAAAACGAAAATCGTCTTTGGTTTGCCACAGCAGGCTGACGCAGGAATAACACAAAGAAATTCCGGCAAACGAAACCACAAGACCTTGCAAAGTCACCGAACTGATCCCGATGCCACTGCTTTCGATCCCCAGTCCAAACAGAGGCGTCAGCGCCAGATTGACCACATAAGTCAAAAACAGACCGACCACCAAGCCGAAATAGACGCTGGAAATCATGTCGATTCGCTTACGCGGGATAAACACATCGGCCAAAACGGTCGCGACGGCTCCCAGCAAGAACACAACGAAAATCATCCATCGAGCGAATCCAGCTTTGCCACCACTAGTAATGTTGTCCTGGGTGAGCAGTTCCATATTGGCGGTCAATGAAAGCCCGAGTCCAATCGCAATTAGCAGGAAACAAGCCCGCAATATCCACAATGCCATAGTTAATTCTCATTTTGGTTCTCAATAGTGATGCCGATAATAAAATTCGAACATCAACGAAATATAAAAAGCTGGGAATCGCGATCGATAAAACGAAATCCATACGAAGCAATAAATGGGGGGCGCTTATATGTAGTCGTTTTTCCCGCCAGATTGGTAGGGAAATAGATCCGCAATTAATGGCAATCCAATGTATGCCGTCTCACTAACTATCTTAGAGTGGATCAGAATGAAAAGGTAGCCTCTTATTCCTACGCAAACGTCTTTCGATAAGTTTCCTCAAAAAAGTGGTCAGTCATCCCAGCGATGTACTCGACCGCCATTCTTTTAACCCCAACACGCTCGGCTCGGGGTCGGTACTTCTGCGGAAACAGGTCAGGATTCTCACAATAAGCAAGAAACATTTCCTTTACGCGGCTTTGTGCCTGTCGTCGTATCTTGATCAAACTGTCGTGTCGATACACTCGTTCATAAAGGTATTTTTCCAGTTCTTTTTTTTGTTCCCCAACGCCAGAGGGGTGACCGATTACGAAATCGCTATCTAACGCTTCTTCGGCACTTTGAAAATCATAACGCTTTAGTTCACTTGCACAGTGAGAAAGCAAACTGGTGACTTGCCGTTCAATTAACCGATGGACCAACGCTTTTCTTAAGAGATCTTCATTGAGCGAAGCATAATTTTTCTTTACGTAGTCAAGGCTTTCGGACACCAAACTCAGATGCCGCATCTCATCGATCGAAACCAGGCCAAGCTTAATCGCGTCGTCCGTGTCGTGTGCATCGTAAGTCGAACTGTCCGCCGCATCGACCAACTGAACCTCCAGCAACGGCTTTTGTCCTTTTAAGTCCTTATCCACTCGACAAAGTTGTCCCATCAACGATTCGTAAGTCAAATTCAAGCCAGGGAATTCATGAAACCGAATTTCGATTTCGCGCACGATCGTTAACCCAAACTGGTTGTGTGAAAATCCGCCTTCGTCCTCAATGCACTCGTGAAGTGCGTCTTCGCCCGCGTGTCCATATGGCGGATGGCCGATGTCATGCATCAATGCCAGCGCTTCGATCAGGTCTTCGTTTAATCCTAGTGCCCGGCCGATCGTGCGAGCAATGGTCGCTACCTCATGGGTGTGCGTTAGCCGTGTTCGATGGTAGTCGCCCATCTCTCCGGTAAAGACTTGCATTTTTCCGCTGAGCCGACGATAAGCCGAACTGTGCAAAATCCGGTCTCGATCGCGTTGGAACGGACCGCGATACGGATGCTCTGGTTCGTTTCGTTCACGGCCTCGTGAGTTAACACTTCGCATTGCAAACGGTGCCAACAAAGTTTCTTCGCGCTGATCGACCCATGTGAGCGGTGCCTTCGAAGTGTCAATCGTCTTTTCCATGGAAGCCATCTGTTCGAATGTTAAATCGTTATCGGTTAAATCGTACGTAGATCAAGAGTTGATCAGCATGGTTTGTTTATCTGGCGGTTGTCATGCACAGCATGACCTACTTTGGAGCCGTCATGCACAGTAAAAATAGCGAGCCATTCCCGAAGAAATGGCTCGCCGTTTGTACAGATGCCCGCTAAAAAACAAGCTTAGACCTTGGCTGATTCACGTAGTTTTGCCGCGAATCCAGCTTGGCCAAATTGAGTCATACGCGAGATGCAAACTTCTTTCATCGCAGCGCGAGCTGGCTTCAAGTAATCGCGAGGGTCAAACTTCTCTGGTGTCTCCATAAGAACTTTACGGATCGCACCCGTGATCGCCAAACGGTTATCGGTGTCCACATTGATTTTGCGAACGCCGCTTTTGATGCCGCGCTGGATCTCTTCGACAGGAACACCCCAAGTCTGACGGATCTTTCCACCGAACTGGTTAATGATGTCCTGGAGCTCTTGAGGAACGCTACTGCTACCGTGCATAACGAGGTGGCAGTTAGGCAGACGCTTGTGAATCTCTTCAATGCGATCCATGGCAAGCACTTCACCGTCCGGTTTGCGTGTGAATTTATAAGCACCGTGGCTGGTCCCGATCGCGACGGCCAACGCATCGCAGCCTGTTTCGGCGACAAAGCGTTCGGCTTCTTCCGGGTCCGTTAGCAACTGCTCTTTGGTAAGCGTTCCAACAGCACCGTGGCCATCTTCCTGTTCGCCTTCGCCCGATTCAAGTGAACCAAGGCAGCCAAGTTCGCCTTCGACAGAAACGCCTTTTGCGTGGGCTTGCTTTACAACTTCCGCAGTTACTTTGACGTTGTAGTCGTAATCGGCAGGAGTTTTTCCGTCTTCTTTTAGGCTTCCATCCATCATGACCGAAGTAAATCCGTTTTCGATCGCACTCATGCAAGTCTCAACGCTGTTGCCGTGGTCTTGGTGCATGACGATCGGAATGTGAGGATAAAGTTCCGAAGCCGCAATCATCAGGTGGCGAAGATAGTTGTCTTGCGAATAAGCTCTTGCACCACGGGAGGCTTGAACGATGACGGGCGAATCCGTTTCCGTTGCGGCTTCCATGATCGCTTGAATCTGCTCCATGTTGTTGACGTTGAATGCCGCAACGCCGTAGTCGTTCTCGGCTGCGTGATCAAGAATGACTCTTAGTGGTACCAATGGCATGGTGAAGTTCTCCGCTAGTTATTTTTTTGATGGTTCGTTTTGCAAAGTTGACAACGACTTCGTTTGGCCAACATTATCAGGCTCATCCGTGTTCAACTCAATGGCATACACCAGGATTTACAGCACTTAAGCGAGGTCATTTAGGGTAAAGCTGGTGGTCGCACGAGTCGTACGTGGTTGGATTTGAAGCCATTGGCAATCGAAAAATAGAAAGCCTCACTGACTGGCAGTAACAAATGCGTTTGACGGCAAAGGTGAGCCAAGTTGAAAATCAGTTATAATAGCCCTCAAACAAGTTTGAAAATCCACAAAGATTTGCGACTAATGACATCAGCTATCAAGTGTCCGCGATGCAAACAGCGAATCAGCGTTTCGGAAAACGAACGTCTGTTGGTTTGTCCGATGTGCAAAACTCAATTGGACCTGCCTGATTCAGCGAGCGGCTCTGTTCCGCCAGTGATTCAACCGAGACAGGAACCGTCCACTCCAATTGCTGCACCTCAAGTGAATGCAAGCCAGCCATTTGCGAATCGGGCGATTACGAATCGGGCGATTACGAATCAGGCAGACCAGGTTAATGCAAACCAAAGCGGACAGAATTTTGGCGATGCAAAACAGTCAGGTCTTGCGGACACCCATTTTGATCCCCCTGGCTCGGGAAGCTCATTCTTCTTCGTGCTTTTCCTAATCGTGGCGATGCTTCTTTTTGCCTCGATCTTCGGAGTTCTGGTGTGGCTCTTAATCCGAGCTTTCTAAATGCAACACTCTATACACAACAGAAGCGACGAAGCTAAAAAAACTGAAACTTACTTCACTCCCTCGGTGCAGTCGTCAGTTTTTCACCAAGATTTGAATCGCTAAACAAATCATCCATTTGCGTTTGAACCAAACGAGCAAGCAAGAGTCGGTGAGTCGGCACGGGACGCTTAGACTTGGCATTGTCTGGCGTTTCAACAACACCCTGGTCAGGTACGCCAAAGAATAATTGTCCCAGATCGGCGATATCTTTCGTGGGAGCAACCACAAGCGACTCACCCGATCTAAGCGTTACCTCGAACTTTAACTCATCCAGTGAATTCACCGTTTGGCTCGCATGCATCAAAAACGCTCCCGACCCAACACCCACTCGCTGGCGGGACTGGCCATGATGAATTTGTGGTCGAATGATCAATCGAACTGAACCGTCGCCGTTGGGAAACGTCGTGATCGTTATGACACCGCGAACTGATTCGCCCAACCCGACCGTCTGAAGGTCGCCGTTGCGAATCACCCAACTGATCGAAGGATGAACGGGGGACGTGGCGACAGGGTGGGCTTGGCCTTCACGATTGGAAATCCGATCGTGAATCACCATGCGTTGTTTTTTTGGTAAGAGCCCTTTTTCATCGAGCTGTTTTTCAAGCTTGGTCATGATCGCGGGATCAACCGGCTGTGGATCAACCAATTGATGCAACGACGAAGGCGAATGTGACGCCATGACCGCGGCGCGAAGTCCGTTTTGATCAAGTAGTTGTCTGAGTTCAAGCGGCAGTTTTTGCGAGTCAAGCAAGCCCCAAAACTCTTCGAACGTTTCGGCTTGATCGGATTCGAGCTGAGCCACTCCAATTTCCAAACTCACGGCATCGGCCGCCATTCTGCTTTTGGGAAAACTCACAACGGGTTTCGGATCGGGCGTATTCCAACGCGCGCACCCCGACAGCAAGACAAGCATTAGCAGCCAAATTTTGCGGCGTGATCTAATCAATTTTTCGTGGCGAAATGGAATTGCCTTTGGGAAATCCGTACAAATACACGTTCAGCAACCCATTCAATACAGTGCTTGCAAGAAGTCATCAAGCCGAATGCGTAGGGCAGAAACCGTAAGTTTGCTTGAAAATTTTGAATTGCTCAGTTCTTAAGGTAAATTGGCCAATATTGGGCATTTGCTTGCGAATTATGCAAAAAGGAAATCTTCTTTTTCGCCAGTAATCGCGGTGTCGCAAACCATTTCATTCCCACTTACAAATCAGGAGTTTCCATGCTTGCTCAGCAATCCAGTTCCATTTTTTCTATCTTGAGGGATATCAATCCAGAAATGTTGGGCGCTGTGATGATATTGGCGACGATCGGATTCTTCGTGACGTCGATAGTCACGGTCGTCACGATCTGTAGTACTTGGAACAACATGACGGCGCTGCGCATGCATCATAACTTGGTGAAAGATCTGCTTAGCCAAGGCTATTCAGTAGAGGATATCGAGCGGTTGGTATACGGCAAACAATTTTTGGGCCGCAAGTTTAAGAACTTTGTCAACAAAGCAAAAAAGCAAATGTTCTCAAGCGGACAAGATTTTACCAATCGCCCTGCCCCACCGGTTAAGCAGTCAGCCTAGACAATCGGCTTAAGTAAGAGTCACTTCAAACCCGATTTGGACGTAACAATCTTAAATTTAAGGTGCTTATGAAATTCGGAATTAAAACTCTTTTGGTGATCACTTTTCTTGCCGCATGTTGCGCGGCGATTTATTCCTACGCCGGTATCGGAGCGCTTGTCGCAGTTGTGTTGATCAATGGAATTGGGATTTTCGCAGGATTGTTTGTCACCAAAGTTCTCGGGTTTCCAACTGATGGTGGTTTTCGAACGCCGGAGATCCGCGCTGAGTATGGGCAGGGTATTATCGAAAAACCAATTCCCAAAGCGCCTGTCAAGAATTGATTTGGAGGAATGCAGAATTTTTAATCGACGTTTTTCCCGAACAGCGGGACGAAGACAAAGTAGACCAATGCCACAATGACGCCGGTGACGGTGCCTAACAAAACGGTCAGCAGAAATGCGAATGCCCAGCCGCCGATCTGGGTGGCGAATGTTAGCGCGAAAGCGACCATTGCGGTGATCGCCAACAGTGTTTTGATTTCAAATTGCGGTTTTGCCATCGATGTTCTAATTCGTTTGCGCGCCCTTTTTAGGCAATCAACTCGGCGATCGGTTTTGCCCCTTCGACTCCGACCAATCGCTGTTCCAGTCCGCCATAGAAGTAAGAAAGTGCATTTGGGTCCATGCCCAATTGTTGCAAAATCGTGGCGTGAATGCGTTTGACATGCATCCGATCTTCGACGGCCGTCGCGCCAAGCTCATCCGTTTTGCCAAGACTCACGCCGCCTTTGATGCCTCCACCCGCCATCCACATCGTAAATCCATACGCGTTGTGATCGCGACCAGATCCTTTTGCGTATTCTGCAGTCGGCTGTCGGCCAAACTCGCCACCCCAAACGATCAAAGTTTCATCTAGCAACCCGCGCGCTTTGAGATCGTTAATGAGCGCGGCGATTGGTTGGTCCGTCTCGGCAGCGTGAAGGTTGTGGTTATTCTCGAGATCACCGTGTGCGTCCCAGTTGTCATCGTTGTGAGCGCCGCCAGAATAGACTTGGACAAAACGCACTCCGCGTTCGACCAGGCGCCGGGCCATCACGCATTGGCGTCCAAAGTAGTTGGTGGGCTCTTTGCCAACACCATACGCGTCCAGCGTGGCTTGTGTTTCTTTGCCCAGGTCAACGGCTTCGGGTGCAGTGCTTTGCATTTTATAAGCCAACTCGTAACTGGCGATCCGCGCCGCCAGTTCAGAGTTGCCTTGATGGGCAGACTCGTGTTCTTCGTTGTACTTTCGAAGTGCGTCGAGCATCTTTCGCTGGTTTGCATCGGTCATTGATTCTGGACGCTTAAGATCGAGAATCGGCGTTCCCTGGCTGCGAACGACAACGCCTTGATAAGTCGCGGGCATATATCCGCTGGTCCAGTTTTTCGGACCGCTGATCGGGCCGCCTTTGTCGTCAAGCATTACCACAAAGCCAGGCAGGTTTTCGTTTTCGCTTCCCAAACCATAGTTCACCCACGAACCCAGGCACGGGCTGCCGCTTTGGATTTTTCCTGAGTTCATTTGCAACATCGCCGAACCATGAATGGGCGAATCCGCTGTCATGCTGTGCACAAACGCGATATCATCAACGCATTGTCCGACATTAGGAAAAAGGTCCGAAACCCATTTGCCGCACTCGCCGTACTGTTTGAATTTCCAACGCGGCTCGACGATTCGGCCTTTGTTTTTATGACCGCCGCGACCGAACGTTTTGACCTCGATCGTTTTCCCGTCCATCCCATACATGCTTGGTTTGTAGTCAAACGTATCGATGTGACTGGGACCGCCGTACATAAACAAAAAGATCACGGATTTCGCTTTGGGGGCAAAATGCGGAGCCTTCGCGGCCAAGGGGTTCACCCACTTTTTGCCATCGGCGCGTTTGTCCTGTGCGGCGAGGAAGTTGCGATCAAGCAAACCAGCCAAGGCAAGTCCAGTGAAACCGCCACCGGCTTGCCAAAGAAATTCACGCCGTGTTCTGCGACAAAAATTTTGATTCATTTTATTCTTCTCGTTTTTGTTTCTGGCGTTTAAAGCCAGACCTGCGTTAGCGATATACAGTTGACGATTTTTGGAAACGTCTTTCACTAATCCAAGTAGACAAATTCATTCAGGTTTAGCGCCATCAAGCAGAAATATTCCAGTGCCTGTTTGTAGCTCGTTTTTTCATCCTCAGTCCACGACTCGATCAAATCCTGCCCACGCTTAATCTCTTTCTTTGTTGCCGGTCGCTGGGTAACTCTTTCGATCACTGATGAGATTTGTTTTGCTTTGTCTTCCGGAAACTCTTTTACGACTTGATCAGCAAAATGTTTCGCTTGCCGGTTCGTGAATTCACTATTCATCATTCCCAACGCCTGGGTTGGCTGCGTGGTGATGAATCGAACGGGACAACTGTTGTCGGTGTCGGCAGAATCGTTGGTTTGCAAAATCGGCAATCCCAACGAACGTTTGACGTGGATGTAAATGCTGCGTCGATTGCGATCTTCCTGGCTTGAGTTGCCCCATCCTTTTCCCGGTCGCGATTGGCCAGCCAACACTTCCCTCGGCATGACAGGAAAGATACTTGGGCCAAACATTTTCTTTGAATTAAGTTGACCATTAACAGCCAGAATCGAATCGCGAATCTCTTCGGCGGTCAGACGACGAAGGTCAAAACGCCAAAGCAGATTGTTGGTGGGGTCCTTGCTGTATCCTGCTGCATTGAACTCGCTGGACATTCGATAACTGTTGGACGACATGATCAAACGATGCATCTCTTTAATGCTCCATTTTCGTTTGACAAATTCCGTAGCCAGCCAGTCGAGTAGTTCTGGATGCGTTGGCTTGGTTCCCTGAAATCCAAAATCATTTGAGGATCGAACGATCCCGCGTCCAAAATGAAATTGCCAGATTCGATTTGCCATCACGCGAGCGGTGAGCGGATTTTTTGGATCGACAATCCACTTGGCAAGTGCCAGACGACGGCCAAGTGACTCGGCTGATTTTGGTTTAGTGATTTCTGGCTCAGGCGGTGACAGAACCGAGATAAAACCGGGTTGGATTTTGTCGCCTTTAACGTGCGGGTTACCACGGATTCGGATGAAGCTTTCGATCGGTTTAGTGCCGGCTTCTTTGACGCACAGAATTTTTATCGCGCCAGGCGGATTCTCAATGATTCTTTTGCGTTTATCTTGAAGCTCACGAAACGCTTTGAATTGCTTTTCCGTGATTTGCTTGCCAACGCGTTTCTTCATGATTTGCCGTTGGTTCATGTCATACTGAAAGTCTTCCACTTCGACAGGCTCAAAGTCTGGCCTTGCAAGTGCGACGATCTTTTCGATTTCGGCTTCAACGGCTTCGATCTTTTTCTTGTATTTTTCGTCCTGCTCGGCGGTTGTTTTGCCTTTGAGCATCTTTACCGAGGCAGCGATGACGGATTCATTACTCCGCACACCGAAGCGGCGAATGTTTTCAAAGAACGAAGCCATTCGGTAGTAGTCGGCTTGCGGAATGGGATCGATCTTATGGTCATGACAGCGGGCACAGTTTACCGTCAGTCCCAGCATTGCCTGACTTGTGGTGGCGATGATGTCGTCCATGTCATCGTATTTGGCCTTGAGATGGTCGACCGGTTCATCATCCCATTGCCCCAATCGATAGTAGCCCGTCGCGATCATGGAATCATGAGTTGGATCGTCGATCTCGTCACCCGCCAATTGCTCGATCAGAAACTGGTCGTAAGGCACGTCTTTGTTGAACGCGCGAATTACATAGTCGCGATATCGCCAGACAAAAGGTTTTGTGTCGTCACGTTCAAAGCTGTTTGATTCGGCATAGCGAACGAGGTCAAGCCAATGCCTGGCCCATTTTTCGCCGTACTGGGGAGACGCGAGCAGGCGATCGATCAGTTTGGTGTAAGCCTCAGGATCATCGTCTGCCACGAATGATTCGACCTGTTGGGGCGTCGGCGGAAGCCCGGTCAAGTCGTAGTAGACGCGCCGAATAAGGCTTCGTTTGCTGGCTGGTTTGGCTGGACTCAGGCCTGCCGATTCAAGTTTGCTTAAAACAAAATTGTCGATCGGATTAACGGACCAGTTCTGATTGGTAACCGCGGGCGGTGTGCGGGTAGCGACCGGTTGAAACGACCACCATTTTTTGGATTCAGCATTCACCTGGGGGACAGTCGAATGCGATTCATCGCCCAAGTCCTTTTCATCAGCCGGGTCAAAGGGGATTCCCATCTCGACCCACTTTTTGAGAATGTCAATTTCTTTCTTGGGTAGTTTGCCGCTTGGAGGCATCTCATAGATTTCGTAGTTAACGACTTTGAGCAACAGGCTTTCCGAAGGCGAGCTGGAATCGATGGCAGCGCCTGAATCACCACCTTGCAAAATGGAAGCTTGAGAAGTCAGTGCCAACGAACCGCGGAGATTTTCCGGGTCATCGGCGTGGCATTGGAAACAGTTAGCCTTGAGGATCGGTTTGACTTTGGTTTTGTAAAACTCAATCTGTTCTTTGGAAACCGATTTGTCCTGAGCGACCGCAGGCAACGCAGCTAAAGCGAAGCCATTGAATAGACAAAAAATGGCGCAAATGAAAACGAAGGGCGAGTGTGCTTGGCGGGGCGAGCTATTTAAGCCAATACGATGATTGAAAGTAAAAAGCATTTTCTGCAGTAACTCCGGCGTAGCGGATGTAAATTCGTTTCTCCATCGTAATCGAAATTGAGAATGGGCAGCAAGCGAACGGGCGTAAAAATCAGCTTAAGCAGCAATCGGGTAAAGCATGGCTGAAATCCTTTACGTTATTTGCGAGTTGCCCCTCGAAGTGAAGAGACTTTTCGCTGAACGGCACGATTTTTTATCACCAGACTAGGTGAGAATTTTTGATGCTGAATTTTCAACCGCGAATGCACGCTAATAAACGCGAATACAATTTCAGGATTTCCAATGCGTGCGACACCCCTTGGGGAATCTCGTTGGCAGGGAAAACGAGCGCATCGTGATGATGGGAGCTACTTATTCTTGCGTAACTTTTTGCTGTACTTGTTGAGAATCTTGCGTTCTCTCGAAGAGAGGCTTTCTTCGCCTTGTTCGCTGATTTTTTCGAGGATCTTGTCGGCTTGAGCTTTTAACTTTTCGTCACGAGCCGAAGAACCTGGGTCGTGTACTCTCAACTTTGGTTTTGAGCTGAACATTGAAAGCCCGCTAAAATCCAATCGGCTAAAATTCCATTTCCATTTGAAATATAGATATCCAAACAATGCGCCAGCCACATGAGCTTCCCAGGCAACATGGCTTCCCGGCCTGATGGCGTACTGCAAGTTCATAACCAGCATGACGACGCCCAAGACCCAAGCTGGCATTGGGAAAATTCCAAACATTCGAATCTCTTCGCGCGGGTACAAATAGATAAACCCAACAAGCACAGCCGACGTCGCGCCCGACGCTCCGACAATAAACGCGTTGCTTGTGTCGAAAAACAATCGCAACAAAACCCAGCCTAGTCCCGAAACGATGATTGAGATCAGGTAGAACCTTAAGAACTCAGACCTGCCAATTCTCCTCTCCAGCGGGGGGCCGAAAAAGAACAGGGTAATCATGTTGAAGATCAGGTGGAAAACGCCGGTCTCTGTATCGTACGAGGCGTGGGCGAATCCGTATGTCAAATAAGTCCAGACGTACCATAGGTGAGTCGTTTTGATCCCCATGAATTCGCTAAGCCAATGACTTCCATCGCCACCTTTGATTGGATTGGTGAACGTATCGACGAAAAAGATCACGACGTTGACGATGATCAAAGTCATCACGATCGATCGCTTATCGAATTGGAACCCGGGAATTCCACCAGTGGATTCGTCTCGGTAGTAGTCTCTGTCCTCGTAGCCCATCGTGTTCCAACGGAAAAATGTTGCGGTATAACTTAAAAGACAAAAAAAGTGACAAGCCAGACATCAGGCAAATCTATTCCCTTAGTCACTTCCTTTAATAATACCGAGTTGGCAATCCGTTCCACCATGCCAAACTATTCCCAAACCGGCTTGGTTGGCGAAAATGTTTGCCGTGAGCCGAATTGATTGCTAGATTGGTCTCGAATAAGGCTCTTCTATAACTAATCTTTTTGATACTTCATCTCCAAAACACAGGAATTCGGTACAGATTGTGAACTGTCACCAATGCAAACAACCTGTTGAGCAAGACTGGGCTGCCTGCCCTTACTGTAACGCTCCTCTTCAGCAAACTCAGCAACAACCTCCTCCAAGCCAATTTGAAAAGCCGTCGGTTGATATAAATCAAGGTCAGTCACCCTACAAACCTCCAATTTACGGTGGCGGATTCGAGCCTCAAAAAAATGCTCATGGTGAAGGCGACGCAACTGGCGGGCTCATTCCCTATAAGAACCCAAAAGCGTTGATTGCGTACTACCTGGGAATCGCAAGTGGATTACCGTTGATCGGATTCCCACTCGGTGTCGCGGCCTTCATCTTGGGGATCATGGGTTTGCGAGACAGAAAAAGAAACCCGGTCATCAAGGGGAGCGTTCACGCTGGTATTGGCATCGGCTGTGGCGGATTATTCGCCGTGTTTTGGGCGCTCGTGATCGGTTCGCTTGTGGTCGCGATCATCAATGGGTCGCGTTAGACACCGGAATTGAAATCCTGATTTGCAATCCGAAATAGCATCGAGCCAACCGATCGAATTTCGCGGTTGCGAAAAAAATGGGTTAGCGTCGCGGCGTTTCGATGCCGAAAAACCGATGTTTGCAGAGGAATCCAAGATATCAAACGTTTGAGCGAATGAAGGGTGAAGTTTGGATTAACTTTCTGCACGTCACCTTACCAACTGAGGGCTTCATTTTGAAAAGACTTGGACCACCGATTTTCGTTTTGTCATTGATTGTTGCGATCGGATTGCTGACCTATGGAGGCCTGCAATCTATTCACTTCAAACGCGAATGTAGTGGGCATCTTAAACGGGCTGCTGACGCCAATACGATTGAACTTGCAGAACAAGAGCTACGGATTGCAGTCGACTATATCGAATCCAATGGTTTGTCCAGCGGAAACACCAGCGTGATGTACTCAATGCCTGAATGCGAATTGGATTTTTGGTACGAGAACTTGAAAGCCGCTTTGATCGAACTTGAGTCGACCCCTGCAGATGCGGATCGGTTAACGGTTTCGAATCAGCTGATCAAACTGCGCGAGACGATCGTTGACCAACATGAGAAAGGTGCCAGAGTAACGGTGCCGCCCAACGCTCATGTGTTTCCTGATCAAGTCATCTACCGCTCGCTTGGTTTCGGTTCATTGACTGGATTGTTGGTTGGTGGAACTGGGATAGGAATGTTGATGGACAAGCCCAAGCAGAGTTGCGGCTAGAGAAGGCTTCACATTCTGATGACATTAAAAGAAAGGCCCAGGCATTCGTCTGGGCCTTTTTGCTATTCTTGATTGCGCAAAAACTCTGCGACTTGCTCGAAGAAAACATTCAAGTTCAATGATTCGGATTTTGGCGTATCGGCTTCCTTCATGGCTTGCCCCATCAGTTCCAGCCAACGATCTCTTTCGGCGATTCCGATCTTGAACGGTGCATGACGCATTCTCAATCGTGGGTGGCCGCGTTGTTGGATGTAGCGATCGGATCCACCAAAACGATAGATCAAGAAATCTCGCAGCCGTTGCTCGGCGCCTTCCCAGTCGTTATCCGGGTACATCGGGCCAATCAAATCGTCATTGCGAACAAGCCGATAGAACGCAGCGACTAGGTCGGTCACATGTTTTTCACCGAAGTTCGGCTCGTTTTCAGTTTCGGTCATCGCGTTGGTCAAAAGTTAATGGTGTTTCCAAAATGGATCGCCAGCATCGGATTGTCCGCGCAGAATCGCGGCGCAATATTGCAAAAGGCGAGCTTAATTTGTAACGTCTAGCCAATGCCTTGTGGATGGCAGAGGATTGGACGCTTGAAAAAGCACCGCTAATCTTTAATTCAATCGACGCCGATGAATTAGGTTGCCAATTCCCTGCTTTAGTTATTTCGAACGTCGCAATCTTAAACTTGTAGCTCTAACTCCCAACTATTCCAACTTTTAACAACACTATGCCCACCGAAACACGGATCGTTGCCCCAGGTCCTGACAATCAGACGGTCAAATCAGAGAACGGGATACTGAAAATTCCAACGGGCTGGGAGTTGCTACCGCCAGGGGACGCCGGAATGACTCGTCGAGTTAAATCTCGCGGGCCGACATGGACGGTGAAAGAAAAGAAAGGACGCCGCACGTTTTCGCTTGGCGTTTGGGCGCCGGCCGATCGAATTGAAGCCGTTCGATCCGAGCTTGAGGCTGAACGATCAACTGATGCTTATAAAAAACGAAAAGCCTACGCTGCCAACCGCCGAAAAACAAAACAAGCCGAGTACGTTGAAGACTTTCTCTCCGCCGTCGTTTTGTTTCTCGATTTTGCTGATCGCTATTCCAGCATTGCGAATCAACTTGCAACCGCTGTAACCAAGCACGCGACGCCGGTAGGAAGCGGAACGGTCGCCAGAACACAACGAATTCCGATTGAGAAACGAGCCGAGTCAGCTGTGATTGCCTGGATGCGCCATCAAACAACGGCTTACGATCACATGAAGATTCCGAGAGTCAAAGGCAAGCGTCGTGAGGTTCGCCGGATGCTGGCTGGCGAATCGAAAAAGCTGTTGAAGAATTACCGAGACGGCGTGGATGTGCGGGCTGGTGATTGTCCACTTCAATGTGCGCTTAATAAACTGGCGATTTGAATCAGGTGATTTGAATCGGGTGATTTGAATCGGGCGAATCTACTTCGTCAAATGGCGAACTACTTGTGAAGCTGCG
>CAYZGP010000014.1:12692-18163 GCA_964478065.1 uncultured Pirellulaceae bacterium | reverse complement strand
TTGAATCGGGCGAATCTACTTCGTCAAATGGCGAACTACTTGTGAAGCTGCGGCCATGCCGAATGAGGCCGTTACAAACGAAGCGGTTCCGTAGATTTTTCGACGCTTCTCACAGGCATGCGGCGAATCTTCGGCGTGTGGACAAATGCATTTGAAGCCGTCTTTATCCCACGAAGGCGGCTCCGGTTCTGCAATTTCTTCTTCTGAAAAAACGACAGGCAGTCCGACTTCTTTTGTCAGATCAAAGCCATGGCGCGAAAGCTCTTTGCGCATCACACGGGCCAATGGATCAAGCCGCGTACGACTAAGGTCGTCCACTCGAACCAATGTCGGATCGAGTCTCGCACCTGAACCTGTACAACTAACGATTGGAATTTCTTCACGCAAACAAGTCGCAACCAAATGCAATTTCGCTGTCACATTGTCGATCGCATCAATCACATAACTCGGACGGGGAGACAAAAGTGCCTTCGAATTTGCTGGTTCGTAAAACGCTTGGACCGAGTCCACATTCGCATCGGGATTGATGGCTTTGATCCGCTCGGCGAGCAAGTTCGCTTTGGATTGCCCGACCGTTCCGGGGAATGCTTGAAGTTGTCGATTGACATTGGTTACGCAAACGTCGTCAAAGTCAACGATCGTTAGGTTGCCAACCGCCGAACGAGCGAGTGCTTCGACTGCGTAGCTTCCCACCCCACCAAGGCCAACAACCATTACTCTGGCGGTCATCAGTTTGCAAATTCCGTTTTCTCCGACCAAACGAACCAGTCGATCCCAGCGGCGTGGAATTCGTTCGACTTTCGTTGTCGGACTCGGCTTAAGTTCAGCAGCAACTAGTCGGTCCTCCAGTTTCGCTTCTTCCCATGGGCGAATGCGTCTTCTTTCGCGAGGCAAATGCCGTTCTGGTGAAGCGTCATGAGCCGGAGAATTAGTTGATACGTCGTGCGATGAGCAAGCTTCTTCGCAGGTCTCGTTGAGGTCTGGTTTTTGCATCCCGCCAGTTTACATTTGCTGAGCCTGTCAGAATAGTCCGACGACGGTGGACGGAACTTCGTTCACAGTTAGCCTTTGAACTGTCCGCCTGCTAAAACAGTTGAAAACAGCTATCTATGATTTGTGTTCAAAAAAGAAATTTGAGATGAACGAAAAACGTGCAACTTTGTTTCACTTTCAGTCGCCTGGCCTGCTTCCGTTTCTCAGTGCATTGATTTGGCTGGTATTTACCCAGTTCAGTTTCGCTCAGACGGATTGGTTGATCGAAAATTCGAGTTTTAAAAGTAAGTTTGAAAGTGAAACGCCCACGCAAGATGCACAGTCGCAAAAGTTTTTCCGTCTTACCAACGGTTTGGTCACTCGCCGCTTTCTGTTGCATAACAAAGTTGGCGCGAGTGTTGGCCTGACGGTTGACTCGAACCAACAATCAATTTTGCGAGCGGTGAAACCTGAAGCCACGGTGACGATTGGTGGAAGGCAGTATTCTGTTGGCGGTCTGAGCGGGCAGCCGAATCACGCTTATTTGCTCGACAAGTGGCTGAATGAAATGAAGCCTGCCAAGAACGCGTTGCAATTGGTTGGCTACAAAACTAGTGTGCCTGATGAACGGATCAAGTGGAAACGTGTGCGGCATCATGCGCCTGACGTGAAATGGCCGCCGCCAGGAATCAAGTTAACTCTTGAGTTTGTGCCAACGAAATCAGATAAGCCGGCTCCCGATTTTCGTGTGTTCGTTCACTACGAACTTTACGATGGCATTCCAGTTTTTTGCAAATGGATCACCGTAGAAAATAGGTCCGCCAAAGCCATTACGATTGATCGTTTTGCATCGGAGATGTTGGCCGTCGTCGAGCATGACAGCCGAGTTGAAACGCGGAAGGGAGTGGCGTTGCCGATTCCTCAATCCATTCATGTTGAAACCGATTTTGCGTTTGGCGGATTCAATCATGAGAATGCGAATCGGCATGTTGTGCATTGGACGGCCGATCGGGAGTACACCACCCAAGTCAATTACGCAAAACAAACGCCTTGTTTGATGGTGGTTCAGCCAACCAACGGACCAGCCCAGACAATCGAGCCGGGAAAAACGTTTACCAGTTGCCGAGCTTTTGAATTGCTTTACGACAGTTCAAATCGAGAGCGACGAAGTTTGTCTTTGCGAAAAATGTATCGCACGATTGCGCCGTGGGTGACCGAAAATCCGTTGATGCATCATATGCGTGTCGCCAAACCAGAATTGGTTCGTAAAGCGATTGATGACGCCGCGGCTGTCGGTTTTGAGATGGTGATTTTGAGCTTTGGCAGTGGGTTCAATATCGAAAACGACTCGCCGAAGTATATAGAAACGTGGCGCGAGATTGCCGAATATGCAAAGTCAAATGATGTTGAGATCGGTGGATATTCATTGCTTTCCAGCCGAAAAATCGGAAACGGAAACGACATTGTTTCGCCTAAAGGTCAGAAACCGGCTCATGGAAATTGCCCTGCCCTGACAAGTGACTGGGGGCAATCCTATTACAAAAAGCTAACGAATTTCTACCAGTCAACCCGATTCACGTTGCTTGAACATGACGGGCCCTACCCTGGCGACGTGGACGTGACCGCGCGTCCGCCGCTTCAAAAAGGCGAACAGGATTCGCGTTGGGTTCAGGGGCAAATCGCGAACAAATTTTATCAATGGTGCCGCGAGCGTGGTGTGTATATCAACGCGCCCGATTACTACTTTCTCAATGGAACCAACAAATGTGGAATGGGTTATCGCGAAGTCAACTGGTCGCTGCCACGTGAAATGCAATTGCTCCACACTCGCCAAAATATTTTTGACGGCACGTGGTACAAGACGCCATCGATGGGCTGGATGTTTGTCCCGTTGTCGGAATACCACGGAGGTGGCGCGGCGGCAACGATTGAACCGCTTGATGAGCACCTTGATCACTATCAAAGCATGATCGAATCCAATCTCGGATTAGGTGTTCAGGCTTGTTATCGAGGCCCGAGATTGTTTGATACTGACCGCACGCGAAACATGCTAAAAGGCAAAGTCGATTGGTTCAAAAAATATCGCGACATTCTTGAAAGCGACGTTATTCACGGGCGGCGACCCGATGGACGAGACCTCGATTGGATGTTGCACGTGAATCCAACGCTTAAACAGAAAGGCATGTTGCTCGTTTACAATCCGACAGACAAACCGATCGTCAAGACGATTTCAGTTAATTTGTACTACACCGGTTTGACGGAAGTTGCCAATGTAAAACCGCAGGGCGAAACCGGAAGTGCAATGAAGCTCAACCGTGATTACACCATTAAAGTAGAGGTGTCGGTTGAGCCTCAGGGCATGAGCTGGTTCTTGATTGAGTAGGGCGATGCGGAATGCAGGATTATTCTGTTTTTGCGTTCGCTTTTTCTTTATTCCAGTCTGATTTGTCTTCGTTGATCGTGTGCACGGTCGCTTTTACGAAGAGATACAAATTCGGCTGCTCAGAGTCGACTTGGTCATACGTCATGCCGCCGGCGAGAACGATTTGCTCTTTGGGGCATCGTAATGTTGTGCTCATTCGGTGGGCAATGTAATCGGCCGAGTCGAGTTTGACTTCAACTTTTTCGCCGTTGCTTGTTTGTGAGAAAATGGAGCTCTTCTTTTCGTCTTCGACATCGAGGAACTCGTTGACTTTGGCGTGTAAGTCCACGACGACAAAGTTTCCGCCACGCGTCGCCAACGGTGTGACTTGAATGGCCGCTCCATCGTGAACAGGAAATCGAGTTGGTTTGAATCCGACGATCGAAATTTCTTCTGCTTGACTACCTTCTTTGGTTGTGGTGACTTTGGATGATTCAAATGGCGTGGCATCAAGTACCAGTTGGCGCTGTCGACCAGAAATTGCGTGAAGTGTTTGGTTGTTGTGGCCGGTGAGCGTCATTGTGTAGCTCAACCGTTTTTCGGTCTTGGCTGATTTCAGGAATTTTGCCCAGCGATCGGGATCAACAACGCCGGCTCCGATTTCTTCTTGTTCTTTTTGAACGAGCAAGTCTTTGGCTTGGGTGGCGTCGCTGCGGATCCAGTAGGCTTGGATTGAGATGGTGCGAAGTTTCCCCCAGTGTGCTCGAAAAAGATCTAGCAGATTGGTGATCTGCTGGTGCATGTCGTCGGTGGCACTGATCAACAACGTGTTGCCAAGAAATTGAATTTTCGCTTCGTAGGCAGAGGTGCCCCATTGGTCGGGAGACACGGTGGCTTTGATTGCTTTGACAAGCTCCGGCATTGAAATTTGTGCGGATTCCATGTTCAGCGATTGGGCCTCTTGTGCGGCAGTTGTTGCGATTGCACGCGAAGGCGGAACTCGGAAGACACCGCCTTGACCGCCGCCTCCAAATCCTCCGCCACCACTCATGCCCCGTCTTGAGGTTTGACCATTCTGAGCCGACTGAAAAATCGTTCCTGTGGCTGCGACTTCGTCTGGTTGAACGGCTGGATAGTGCGGCGAGACGACAAAGATATCACTTAAATCGTAAAGCCGAATGTGCAGCGTGTCGTCATATTGGCTTTTGCGCGGTTGAGGTACGCGTTTGGTCCCAACAGATTTTACGCGGTCGTTATCAAAAGGATTGGAATTTTCGGTTTTGGATTTGACCGTTTTCATTGAAGAGATTTGTGATTGAAGAGCTGCCAATTGCTGTTGGAGCTTTTCGACGTCGGATTGGGAAGTTGGTTGAGCCATTGCAGATTGGGCGTTGGCCATTGAAAAGACCAGCAAGCAGAAAGCGGCCAAACAAGTGCTTCGCCGAAGAGAATTTTGAAACAAGAGCCGCGTTGTTGTTTGGCCTAGAAAATGAGTTTGCATATTGTTCTCGTTGATCTTGACGTACGCCCTTGCCCGAACGTCGTGTTCTATTTCCAAAACTGCTTTTGCAATTCGAATGCCAATCAAGCTTTATCTGGAAAAGAAAGCTTGTTTCAAGCCGTTTAAGACGCCAGTAGGGCAAATTTGTGCGATTTCGAGACACGTATTTTGTGAAAGTTGTTTCACGATTCCCCATCGGTCGAGGTGATTGGATTTTTGTGCCCTTCGAGATAGCCAGTACACTTAAGACCCTATAAGGTTTGTTTTTTTCTGGCTCAAGACGGTATTCAATGAAGCCTCACTTAAAATTTGTGATCGCTGTTTCGATTTTGATGTTCATCGTGATTGGCATATTGAATTTTCAGCGGCAATCCGAGAGGCAGAAACTCCAAACTGCTTTCACGAAAATCAGAAACGCAAAATCAGCCCTCGAAGAAGCCGAAGCGTTTGATCTGTTGTTCTATTCCAGTTCCTCAATCGAACTCAGTGGGATTGATGCCCAAGGGGATTCCGTTCGTTTCGGCAGTCCACAGTTAACCGGCATCAAGATTTTGGTGGGTGGAAAACAAATGCAACACACGTTGATTGACTCGGCTAATCTTGATTTGCTGATGCGGGAGTGAATAAGGCGTTTAT
>CAYZGP010000014.1:0-12592 GCA_964478065.1 uncultured Pirellulaceae bacterium | reverse complement strand
ATGCAATTCCAACACGAATGAAGACGATAAGTGGTTTTCGCACGCAGATGTCAATTATTGTTATCGGTTTCAAATAACAGCAGCGAAATCCAAGTTGCTGCCCGAATCTGATTGTCAAAATTGCCTAGGCACCGAGTCTCGTCGAATTCGCTGAAGTATCTTTACTCGGTTTTGAACGCCACGACAAACGATCGGTCGCGACATGATAGTGCGGGTCTTCTGAAACGTTGACTTCCACAAGATCGCCGGCCTTGTTCAATAGCGATTTGCATTCTGGGCTAAGATGCGTGAGGTGCAATCGCTTGCCAACTGCTTCGTATTTTTCGGCAAGTGCGTTGATTGCTTCTAATCCAGATTGATCGTAAACGCGAGAATAGTAAAAATCGATGACCACGTCTTTCGGATCTTCTGAGGTGTCAAACATCTCTTTGAATGACGACACAGAAGCGAAGTACAGAGGGCCGTGGACTTGATAAATCTTACTTCCGAATTCGTTGTACTTGATGTCGGCTCCCATATGTGTGGCGTGCTGCCAGGCAAACACAAGTGCCGAAACGATCACACCCAAAATCACCGCTGAAGCAAGATCGTGCATCAATACGGTATAGCCAGCAACTAGCGTCATCACGAACATATCGCTTTTGGGCATTCGTTGAAACATCTTAAGCGAAGCCCATTCAAACGTACCGATCACAACCATGAACATCACGCCAACCAATGCGGCCATTGGGATTTGTTCGATGATGGGCCCCAGGAACAAAACAAACAGCAACAAGCAAACGGCTGCTGTGATTCCAGAAAGCCGACCACGACCACCCGAGTTTACATTGATCAACGATTGCCCAATCATCGCGCAGCCGCCCATGCCTCCGAATAACCCGCATACGAGGTTGGCAGCGCCTTGACCGATGCATTCGCGATTGCCATGACCACGCGTTTCGGTGATCTCGTCAATCAAAGTCAGCGTCATCAATGATTCGATTAGACCGACGCCACACAAAACAATGGCGAACGGAAAAATGATTTTTAGTGTGTCCCAAGTTAACGGGACCATTTCATATTGAAGGAAAAAAAGTTGTGGCAACCCGCCGCTGATTCCGGATGCAGTTTCTGAGTCGGCCAGTTCTGTTGTTTTACTGGCCAGATCGGTTGTCGAATCATGAGAGGCTTTTTCGCCTTCGATGAATTTGGCGGTGGCTTCTTCGGCTGAACGCGCAACGATGACACTTTGGCCAGGTAGCAGCGATTTTCCTACTGTCGACTGCAATGAGTTGTCGTGATCAGGAGCATGCGAATGCGAGCTGGCTGCAACAGAATTGGTGTTGAGCATGTCCCCGACGGTAGCGACAGGATTGTTTACGATCTGGCCTTCTCCAGAGTTGGAGCTTGCTGAGAGGTTGATTGATAGCGAGATGATGGTAACGGCTGCGATCGCGGCAAGCGAAGCAGGAACGGCTGTGGTGATTTTCGGAAGCAGCCAAATGATCGCCATAGTCAATGCGACAAGGCTCAGCATCAAAGCCAGTTGAGGACCAGCGAGGAAGACGAGTGAGCCGTCAGCTGAGAGTGTTTTAAAGCTCCCGAGTTGAGCCAAACCGATCACAATCGCCAATCCGTTTACGAAACCAAGCATCACAGAGTGCGGAACCATGCGAATCAGTTTTCCCAAACGAGCAAGTCCAACCGCAATTTGCAAAACGCCACATAGGATTACAGTTGGGAACAAGTACTCAACGCCGTGCATCGCGACCAACGCAACAACGACGACGGCCATCGCGCCGGTTGCACCAGAGATCATTCCCGGGCGGCCACCCAGAATGGCAGCGATCAGTCCGATAAAGAATGCAGAGTAAAGGCCGATGAGCGGTGAGAGGCCAGCCACAAATGCGAATGCAATGGCTTCGGGAACAAGTGCCAATGCGACGGTCACTCCAGAAAGAAGGTCATTCTTGAGCGAGCCAGATTGGAGACGAAAGAAATTCAGCATAAAAGGTAGGGGTCCAAAATAGTTCACGTCCTCAATGGAATTCGGAAAAACCAAAAAGGAAAATCAGTTGGGCAAAACGCGTTTTAACGCGCTACGATTGGTCAATCGTGATCGCCAGAAACGGCGAGCCTTGGAGCGGTCAGTCGAATTAAAAAGACGATTGGGCTTCGCTTTGCAAAGTTCGTTCGTGAACTATAGCTAGAGGACTTATTTGGTCAACGCGTATTTATCGTGCATTATTTCGCCTCCCAGTCAGTTTTCACTTGAAAAACAAAGGGGTTTTCTTGGCAAGGGCAGTGATTCCTCTTTAGCGGTTTCTCTGGTTGGCGGTTCAGCCAGTAAGCAAGTTGCTCAACTGGATAATTCAAATTGAGCGTCGAAGAATTTTCAGATCAATATATTGTTGAAGGGATCGGGTTGAGTGTAGCGACCAGCCACGGTTTTGATCTAAGTTGATCAAGTTGCTTAGAGTCCAATCCAAGCCCGATCAATATTTTCAGGAGTTAAAGGTTGTCAAAGTTATTCAGAGTGTCTGTTCTGCGGCCCGCGGTTTCGTTTATATGTTTGTTGCTGTTGGCGTGCGGTTTGTTCGCCCAGGAAAACAAACCCAATAAGCCGAAAAAGCAAGTGCAACGCGAATTTGTCACCAATGCCAGACTTACGCTTGGAACTCAAGCGAATTTATCGGCCTCGGTTCGGATTGCGGATCTGGACAACGACACGGACCTCGATGTAGTTGTCGCTAACGGGCGTCATTGGCCGCAGCAAAATTATCTATTCCTTAATTCTGGCCGGGCAAGATTTCTGGTTCAGCGTCCACTTGGGCGTGACTTGATGACCAGCTACGCAACTGAAATCGCTGACTTGGACGGGGATGGCGATTTGGATATCGCAGTTGGCAATGACAATGCTCCCAACCTGATTCATCTCAACGATGGCAACGGGCGATTTGATGCTGGAAAGGAATTTGGCACGCCTTCAAGTGTTCGCAGTTTGACGCTTGCGGACATCGATAACGATGGCGACACGGACATCCTTTCCACCTGCCGTGGGCGACCGAACCAGATATACCTCAACGATGGCAAAGCGAATTTTGGGGCTGGCAAATCGTTTGGCCGGAAAACCGATTCAACGATTGACGTTGCAGTTGGCGATGTAAATTCAGATGGGCACCCTGATTTGGTACTTGCCAATCGCGATGGGCAAGAAAACGAAATTTTGCTGAACGACGGTAAATTGAATTTTGAAAAGAGGATTTCTTTTGATCACGCAAAAGATCAAACGCGCGCGTTGGCGATTGCGGATTTGAATGGCGATGGTAATCCGGACTTGGTCACGGGAAACATTGGTCAGCCAAATGGCATTTTTTGGGGTGACGGAAAATCCGGATTCGAGCGATTTAGTGAGTTTGGTCGAGCCAATGGCAGGACTTATTCGCTAGTCGTTGCCGACATGGATAACGATGGCGATTTGGATATTGTGGTTGGAAATACTGGCCAGCAAAACGCGGTTCACTTTAACGAAGGCAAAGGCAAGCCGCTGACTGAAGTCCGTTTTGGTGTCCCAACACATGCGACTTATGGAGTCGACGTCGCGGATTTTAATGGTGACAAATTTCCGGATATCGTGGTGGCCAATTCTGGTGTTGGCAATCAAGTGTTCATGAACGTTCCGGCCAAGGGTAAGGCTTCAAAATAGTTCAGTTGGTGCGTCAAACCTGAATCGACGTGCTGCCATGTTTACGCGAACGTAAGCATGCTCATGCTGCGTGGTTCAGGAAGTATTTAGGCGTTATCCCTTCATTAGAAACCGGCAAGCGCATGAAATGCAGTTGCGGTTTTAGTCCTTTTTCTTTTTTGAGTCGCTGCTCGATTTTTTGGGCGAGCCGGAAGACTTGGATTCTGATTTGGGTGAATCCGATTTGGAAGATGAGTCTTTCGAGGAATCAGATGTTGAATCAGGCTTTTTCGAATCGGCTTTAGCGGATTTTTTGTATGAGTCGCTGCGATAGTCGGTCTCGTAGAAACCGCTGCCTTTGAACATGATGGCGGCGCCGGTTCCGAATTGGCGGACGGCTTTTTTCTTGCCGCACTCAGGGCATTTTTTGACGGGGTCCTCAGTAATTCGTTGAAACAGTTCCCATTCGTGTTGGCATGCGTCGCATTGGTAATCGTAAGTTGGCATATGATCGATTCAGGCGGAATGTTCAGGATTGGGGAGTGTCAGTCGGTTGTAAGTCGAACTAAGTGGCTTTGGTTGAGGTTACGATCTTAACATGATTGTTGCAGCGATTTCTTCTTGCGATGCACCTGCTAAACGTCAGGGTAACGTTTGTATCTTGTTTATTCAGTCGCTGGACCGGTTGAAACGAAGACTTGTGAAGCACGAACGACGCGGTCATGCAATTTGAAGCCAGCTCGAAGCTCCGTAGAAACGATGTTGGCTTCGAATTCATCGCTGGGCTGCATTTGCAATGCTTGGTGAAAGTGCGGATCGAATGGCTTGCCAACCGCTTCGATTTTGGTGCAACCTTTACTTTCGAGCGCCGCGCTAATCTGCTGGGCGACCATCTCGACGCCCTGAGCCAATCCTTCGCCGTTGGGGTCGGCTTTGAATGAGTCGATCGCGCGGTGAAGATTGTCCACTGATTCGAGGATCGCGTTCATCAATCCGATTGAAGCGTATTTTAGTTTGTCTTGCGTGTCGCGGAGATTGCGGCGGCGAAAGTTCTCAAGGTCAGCTTGGGCGAGCAGGACACGTTTTTCCGCTTCGGCCAAATCGGCTTGAAGGCTTTCGACGGTCGGAGGTGCGTTTGGATCTCGCTCCGCTTCAAAGTCAACATTCGCGTCTTCGGCTGCGACTTCTTCAAACGTGACGTCCACATTTTCCAGCTCTGAATCCACGTTGACGTTTTCGCCTTCGTTTACGTTTGCGTTCTGTGGATCGTCAATCTGTTGTTCTTCTGGTTCCGTGTTCATGGCTGTTTGAGTTGGCAATAATCAGTGTCAAAATTTAATTGGGAAAAAGGTTTTGGATTCGCTATTGGGTTGTTGCGAAATACTCGGTCAAGCGTTTCAAAAAGTTTTTGCGTTCAGGCAAGACATCGGTTTGCTCCAGCTCGGCTAGTTTTCGAAGCAGTTCTTCTTGCTCAGTTGAAATTTTCTTCGGCGTTTCAATATAGGTTTGCACAAGCAAGTCACCGGTTTTGGCGCCTTGGGGGCTGGGCATTCCTCGGCCAACCATTTTGAAAACTTCGCCCGATTGAGTGCCGCGAGCGATGGTCAATTTATCGGGTCCGTCAAGTGTTGGAACTTCGATTTCTGCGCCCAACGCGGCCTGGGTATAAGAGATGGGCATTTGCAAAATCAAGTTGCCGCCATCGCGGTGGAACAATTTGTGACGTTTAACATTGATGAATGCGTAGCAGTCGCCGGTGGGGCCACCATCGGGGCTGGCTTCGCCTTCGCCTTGCAAGCGAACACGCATTCCATCGTCGACACCAGCTGGAATTGAAACCTCAAGTTCAACCCGTCGGTTGACTTGGCCTTGGCCACGACAGTCGGTGCACGGATTGACGATTATTTTTCCGGCACCTCGGCAGACAGGACAAGTCGTTTGAACCCGTAGGATTCCTGCTGACTGAAGGACTTGGCCGCGGCCACCACATTGTTGACAGCCCGCGACTTCGCTGCCAGGTTGACTGCCGCTTCCCTCGCAGGTTTCGCACGGATGGTTGCGATCGAATTTGAGTGTTTTGTTTACGCCGCGTGCGGCTTCTTCAAGCGTCAGGGTTACGTCGGCGCGAACGTCGCTGCCTCTGCGGTTGCGTCGACCTCCACGCCCGCCAAAAATGTCGCCGAACATTCCGCCACCGCCACCACCGAACATTTCACTGAACGCGGAAAAGATGTCTTCGGCTGATCCGAATTGGCTTGAGCCGTCGACGCCTGCGTGCCCATGGCGATCGTATCGTGCTCGTTTGTCAGAATCGCTGAGTACCTCGTAGGCTTCGGCGGCTTCTTTGAAGTTCCTGCTCGCTTCGTCATCGCCGGGGTTGCTGTCGGGGTGGAATTTGACCGCGAGCTTACGGTACGCCTTGGCGATATCGCGTTCAGAGGTGTCACGTCCAACACCAAGCACTTCGTAATAATCGCGTTTTGCCATGAGGGATTCCAATTCGTCACCGCGCAGTTGCGCGTTTTTCTAACACGACTTCATGTCGTGATGATCGGTTGTTTGTGTGCTTTTTAAGCAGTTGACGCCAGTTGGGGAACGTCAATTCTGGTTCTGTTGGCGCTATCGGCTTACGCCGATTTAGGTGGTTGGTCTTTGGTCAATGGTCTATGGAAAAAAACGGGCCACTCGAAAGTGGCCCGTCGTTGTTTTTCAAGAACGACATCACCTCATCGTGACGTCGTTCGTGTCGAGCCGGAGTTTTAAACCTAGGCGATTGAACCTTCAACGCGACGCTTGTGTTTGTCGTCGTCATCGAAAGTCGAAACCATCGCGTCGGTTGTCAAAAGCAATCCCGCGATGCTGGCAGCATTGGCCAAAGCAGTGCGAACAACTTTGACTGGATCAATGACACCTGCTTTAAGCATGTCGGTGTACTCGCCCGTGAAAGCGTTGAAGCCTTGGTTGGTTGGCTTGCCCGCAACGATGTCTGCGACGACTGAGCCATCGATTCCGCCGTTGTTTGCAATCTGACGAATCGGAGCATCAAGTGCAGCCAAGACGATATCAATACCGATTTTCTCGTCGCCCTTGGCGCCTTTTCGAGCGGCAGCAACGGCGTCTTTGCAGCGAAGCAAAGCCACACCACCACCAGGCAGAATACCTTCTTCGATGGCAGCACGGGTCGCATGAAGTGCATCTTCAACGCGAGCTTTTTTCTGCTTCATGTCTGCTTCGGTTTCGGCACCCACGCTGACGACGGCAACACCGCCGGTCAATTTGGCCAAACGCTCTTGCAGTTTCTCTTTGTCATAATCGCTGTCGGACTGTTCGATCTGCTTGCGAATTTGTTCGATCCGAGCCTCGACGTCTTTGCGACCAGCGCCTTCGACGATCGTTGTGCTGCCTTTGTCGACAGTGATTTTCTTGGCAGTACCAAGGTGGCTCATCTCAATGTTCTCAAGCTGGATGCCCAGATCTTCGCTGATCAACGTTCCGCCGGTTAGCGTTGCGATGTCACCAAGCATTGCTTTGCGGCGATCGCCAAAACCAGGAGCCTTCACCGCACAAACGTTAAGTGTTCCGCGAAGCTTGTTGACGACAAGCAAAGTCAAAGCTTCGGCGTCAACGTCTTCGGCGATGATCATCAAAGGAGCGCCTGTTTGGCCAGCCTTCTCAAGGATCGGAACGAGATCGCGAATGTTGCTGATCTTCTTTTCGAAAATCAAGATTTTGGCGTTCTCGAATTCGCAGTTCATATCCGTTGGGTTGGTGATGAAGTACGGTGAAATGTAGCCTTTATCGAACTGCATCCCGTCAACGTATTCAACCGTCGTGTCAGCAGTCTTGCCTTCTTCAACGGTGATCACACCGTCTTGGCCAACGCGATGAAGTGCTTCGGCAAGAAGTTCGCCGATGACCATATCGTTATTGGCACTGATCGCACCGACGTTGGCGACTTCCGCCTTGTTGGAAACTTTCTTGGCCATGCCGACAAGGTTTTCAACTGCAGCGGCAACGGCGGCGTCGATTCCACGACGAACCGCAGTCGGGTTTGAGCCAGCAACGATGTTGCGAAGGCCTTCTTTGAAAATCGCACGAGCTAACACGGTGGCAGTTGTGGTGCCATCGCCAGCAAGGTCAGAAGTTTTCTGTGCAACTTCGACGACCAATTTGGCGCCCATGTTTTCGAAGCGATCTTCGAGGTCAATTTCTTTAGCAACGGTAACGCCGTCTTTGGTGACCGTTGGGCCGCCGAAAGATTTGTTGATGATCACGTTACGACCGGTTGGCCCCATTGTGACAGCAACTGCGTCCGCCAAAATATCGATCCCGCGAAGCATGCGTGCTCGAGCGTGATCTTCGAATAGCAATTGTTTAGCCATTTTGATTAATCCTTGTTATTGATTTGAGATGAAAGACAGAGATCGAATCTCAAATCTCTTAGACGACTTTGGCGAGGATGTCTGATTCACGAAGAATCTTGACGTCGTTGCCTTCGACTTCGATTTCAGTTCCGCCGTACTTGCCGTAGATGACTTCGTCGCCAACGGTAACTGAAAGCTCACCACGCTCGCCACTATCGAGCAGTTTGCCAGGGCCAACTGCGATAACGGTTCCGCGTTGTGGTTTTTCTTGAGCCGCATCCGGGAGCACGATTCCACCAGCAGTGGTTTCTTCAGCAGCCATAGGCTCGATAACGACACGATCATCTAGCGGACGAATAGAAATTTTAGCCATGTTTATATGTTCCTTATTTGGTTCAGCGATTTGAAAGTAATCAAAAAGCTGAGTCTAAATATGTGTTTGTTTTTGTTGTTTATGAGTTAATTATTGAGTTTCAAAAGCGGCTGAATGATTACATCATTCCGGGCATCATGCCGCCCATTCCACCCATGCCGCCGCCCATTCCTCCCATGCCACCCATTCCCATGTCACCGCCCATGCCGTGATCGTGGTGATGGTCGCCGCCTTCTTCTTCCTCAACAGGAATCTCAGTGATTAGCGATTCGGTAGTTAGGAGAAGTGAAGCAACACTGGCTGCGTTTTTCAAAGCGGTTGTGACAACTTTGGCTGGGTCGATAACACCAGCGGAAACCAAGTCGCAGTATTCGCCTTTGTCTGCGTTGAAGCCTTCGGTGGCTCCTTTCATTGCACGAACGCGATTGACGACGACGCCGCCATCGAATCCTGCGTTCTCGGCGATGCAGCGAAGTGGGTACTCAAGAATCTGTTGGATGATTTTAATGCCTGCGGATTCGTCGCCAGCAAGATCCTTGATTTTCTTAAGTGCTTTTTCGGCTCGCAAAAGTGCGATTCCGCCACCAGGGACAATGCCTTCAGCAAGAGCAGCGGCAGTCGCTGATTTTGCATCTTCAAGCAAATCCTTGCGCTCTTTCATTTCTGTTTCAGTAACAGCACCCACGTTGATTTGAGCAACGCCGCCGGCCAGTTTCGCAAGTCGCTCTTGCAGCTTTTCCTTGTCGTAATCGCTGTCCGTGTTTTCGATTTCCTGGCGAATCTGAGCCACGCGAGCTTCGATTGCATCCTTTTTGCCAGTCGATCCAACGAAGATTGTTTCTTCAGAAGTGATTTTGACTTTCTTGACACGGCCAAGATCTTTGAGCTGAATGCCTTCGAGGTCGATGCCAAGATCTTTGAAGATCACTTGACCACCCGTCAGCACACCAAGGTCGCCCATGATGGCTTTTCGACGATCGCCATAACCAGGAGCTTTGACGGCACAGCACTGAAGGATGCCACGCATTTTGTTGACAACCAACGTCGCAAGGGCTTCGCCTTCAACGTCTTCTGCGATGATCAATAAAGGCTTTTTAGATTTGCTGACTGCTTCCAAAAGTGGAATCAACGCTTTGTTGGAAGAGATTTTCTCTTCGAAAATCAAAACGTATGGGTTATCCAATTCGACTGATACTTCGTCCTGGTTGGTGACGAAGTGTGGTGAAAGGTAACCACGATCAAACTGCATCCCTTCAACGACGTCAACGTAAGTCTCTGATCCACGGCCTTCTTCAACCGTGATCACGCCGTCCTTGCCGACTTTGATGAATGCTTCTGCAAGAACGTCACCGATGGTCGGATCGTTGTTGCCCGCGATGGTCGCGACCTGTTTGATTTCTTTTTTGCTTTTCTGATCAATGGGCTGAGCCAGTTTATTGATCTCTTTGCAAATCGCTTCGGTTGCTTTGGCGATGCCGCGAGACAATGCCATCGGATCGTAACCCGAAGCGATCATCTTGAGGCCTTCGCGGAAAATGCCTTCAGCCAAAACGGTTGCTGTTGTGGTTCCGTCTCCGGCAACATCGTTGGTCTTGCTGGCTGCTTCTTTGACCAGTTGAACGCCAAGGTTCTCGAATGGGTCGTCCAATTCGATGTCTTCAGCAACGGTAACACCGTCTTTGGTGATCTTGGGACTGCCCCAGCCTTTATCCAAGATGGCGTTGCGACCACGTGGGCCGAGTGTGCTGCGAACCGCGCGAGCCAATTTGGAAACACCTTCCAAAAGCGGCTTACGGGCGGCGTCGTCAAAAACCATTTGTTTTGCCACCGGATTCCTCCAAGTTATTAATAGTGGTGAATTTTTTGCGAATCGATTCGCGTTATTTACTTTTGATACTGCAAATGCAGCGTTCCAATTGATTTGTCACTCAGTGGTCCAGCGATAGGACTTAGCCTGCGCAATTTGTCAGGCGCACCGATAGATATCCGCCTTAACGCAATCAGTGTGCCAAAGCTCTGATTGAGCCAGAAATAAAATGGCCTAGCGACTGGCCGCGTTTCACTCGTTTATTCTGCCAGTTTTATCTCTGGCTACCCGTTCTCGGCTGACATTGGGTCTTGTAAACGCGAATGACAAAGTGGCATCCAAAGTTCGCTGTGATTTTAATCCTTGTCTTTTATATAGCCGATGCATAATATTTGCATAACGAATGAATAAGCGATGCGTAATTGTTATGCATCGTGTTTTTGATAGATCAGGAGTTGCGAAGATGAAGCCAGATTACGGAAGAACGACGATTACGGTCCCGTTCGAATTAAAGAAGAGAATGAAAAAGGTGCGTGGCCAAGTGAATTGGTCGGCTGTGGCATGTGAAGCGTTTGAAAACAAGCTGGAAGAGCTTGGTCCAGTCGAAGAGATCACGTCCGTCGAGGAAGCGATCAAGCGAATGAAGGCGATTGGCGAAAACGGTCCTGCTGCCGAGGCTGACAAAAGTGGCACCGAAGCAGGAAAGCATTGGGCAATGAATTTTGCTCAGCCAGGGCAGTTGAAGCGGATTGAAGCATTCAAAAGTTCGATGTCTGCCGATGAGTGGGAAGAGTCAATGTGTTCACGTGGGGCTGCAAAGGAATTAGCAATTCAAATCGACCCACGGGCCGGGCGAAATCTTGGCGCCACACCCGAAGACGACGGACCGAGGCGACACCGTTCACGCCGAAGGGGCGGCAGAGGACCTGGGGGGCACGGCCCAGGTGGGTGGTATGGTCCACGAGAGGTATGGAGATCGATTCTTGATTGCCGTCCCGAGCATCCCGCATTCTTTTTCGGGTTTGCCGAAGGGGCATTGGAAATCTGGGATCAAATGAAAGATCAGTTTTAAAACAACCGGCTAAAACGACAGTTTGCGAAAAAGCTAAAAGCTAAATCAAATCGGCTCGATAACAGCTGGCTTTTAGCCCGCGCCCAATGGGTTCCCTTTGATTGACTTACAAAAAAAAGGCCACTCTGATTTTCAGGGTGGCCTTTGGTTTTTTTGGGTCAAGGTTTTATTAAGGATTAAGGACGCTGAGAGGCGTCTTTCGTTACTTCTTCTTCTTCTTTTTGTCTTTACCGCGATTGGTAAGCGACCATGCTTCAAGCCAGATCTGGCCACCACGCTTCATTTCGAAGTCATTGATCAAGCGTCGCTGCATGTCTGGCAAGTGCCCTGCCCCGTAAAAGATCGCGATATTTCGTTTGCCGTCAGCGATTTCCCGTTCGAGTACTTTCATGCATTTTGCGTTGCGATGGTCGATGATGGTTGAGCCGTCTCGGCCTTTAAAGACAACCATGCCTGCTTCCATTTCCTGAATTTGTTTAGCAAAGGCGCGACGCATGCGCAGTTCTTTGTTGCTCGAGAACATTGCAATGACCATGTCCATGCTACTGTCACCTTTTCCAGCAGACTGCATCGCCATGCCCTGTCCAATCGCACGTACTACATAGCCTGAAACGCTTTCGTCGTTCTGTTTCATGCTTTGAGCAAACTCGGTTGGCGTCATGTCGGCGTGCACAAAATTCTTTTTGGTGTAGTCGATATGCTCAAGTTGAAACTCCAGGCCTAGAACCGACTGCATCCCTTTCTGCAGTGCAGCAACCGGGTTGGTTGGAATGCCTTCTGAACGTCCGCCGCCTTTGGGGATGACGGTGCCTTCTGGGGCAACGAGTTCGAAAAGCAGTGACTCGTACTGTTTGAATCGTTCGTTTAGATCCGCAAAGTAGGCTTTTTCGCCGATGTGAACGGCACCGATCAGATCAACCGAAATTCGGACGCCCTTGTCGTTGGTCATTTCGTAGCGAGTGATCGAAGTCTCCAGAGCAACCGCGCGGCCTTTGGCGTCTTTGCGGATGCGCATGAAATGGGCAGAGTCTTGTTTGTTTTTCTTTTTAGCGGCTTTGAGGGCTGCTTTTTCTTCCGCTGTTTTTTCTGCTTGAGCCGTTTTTGTTTGGGCAAACGCTCCAGAGTTGAGCGTGGCGAATAAGCAGAAAAGCGCCAGGACAGGGGCAAGCGACAGAGGTTTTCTGATCAGCATTTTTATCTCTTTGTCATTGAGTCTATTAACGAGGTCGGTCTAAACGACGGGTTGAAAATTGTACCCGATGTTTTCGATTTCAGTTTCACTCGAAAAATGGATTGATAGGATCTAGCCAAA